>NZ_CP078065.1:0-327798 GCF_024730625.1 Haloferax larsenii | reverse complement strand
CGTCGGCGGAACCATCGCGGACAACGCCGACGTAATCGACGACAACGGCCCCGAACTCCACCCGTACGACGAGTACGGGGCGGTCTCGAACGACGTGGAGTACCATCCAGCCCAGCACGAAAACGAACGACTCACGTACGAGTCGGGCATCGTCGCCGACGCGTTCGACCCACCGTCGGAGCGAAAAGAGCCGCTTGGGCTCGCCCACACGCTCACGATGCAGTTGCTGCTCTCGTACGCCGACGCCGGATTCGTCTGTCCGGTCTCGATGACGGCTGGGGCCGCGCTGGTCCTCCGAAACCACGACGATGGCTTCCTCGACGATTACTTCGAGGGCCTCACCAGTCGCTCCTCCGAGTCGGTCATCGAAGGTGCGATGTTCCTCACCGAGGAGCAAGGGGGGAGCGACGTCGGGGCTATCGAGACTACCGCCGAGCAGGTCGCGGGACGGACGTACGAACTGACCGGGGAAAAGTGGTTCTGCAGCAACATCGATGCGGAGGGGACACTCACGCTTGCACGCCGCGCCGACGCTCCCGAGGGAACTGCCGGGCTCTCACTCTTTCTCGTCCCGCATCGAACGCGAGACGGGGCGTTGAACGACCAACTCTACCGGCGACTCAAAGACAAACTCGGGACCATCAGCGTGCCGACGGGCGAAGTCGAATTCCGCGGTGCGGAAGCCTACCTCGTCGGCGAGCCAGAACAGGGGTTCAGGTACATGACGACGATGCTCAACTGGGAGCGCGTGACCAACGCAGTCGGGGCTGTCGGCATCATGGGGCGGGCGCTCTTGGAGAGTAAAATCAAGGCCGCGAACCGCGAGGCGTTCGGCAACCCTGTCCAGGAGTATCCGCTGATGAAACGCGACCTCTTCGACATGGCGGTGGACTACGAGGCGGCGCTCGCGTTTGCGATGGAGGCCGGAAAGTGGCTCGACCGATACGAGCGCGACCACGACGACGAAAAGGCGTATCAGTTGATGCGTACGCTCACGCCGATTGCGAAGCTTCGAACTGCTCGCATGTCGGTCGACACCGCCTCGTACGCGATGGAAATCCAAGGCGGAAACGGCTACGTCTCGGACTTCGTGACGCACCGTCTCTTCCGCGACGCGCAAGTGCTTCCAATCTGGGAAGGGACGTCTAACATCCTCTCGCTCGACTTGCTTCGAACGCTCGGGCGAGAAGCGACCCACGAGGCACTGCTTCCGTACGTCGAGTCGCTTCTCTTGTCGGCCGACCATCCCGTTCTCGACCCTCTCGTCGCGTCTGTCTCGGAGGAGTTCGAGTCGTTGCAGCACGCACTCGTCTCACTCGCAAACGCGGACGACGAATACGCCCAACACGAAGCGAAGACGCTCGCGAACTACGTCTTCGATGTCGTGACCGCGAGCCTCCTCGTTGCGAACGCCCAGCGAGAACTCGATGCGTCGAACGATGCCCGAAAGGCGGTCGTCGCGGAATGGTTCGTCGAACAAACGCTGCTCGACGCCCCTGGTCGAGGTATCGCCGACGGCGACGCTCTCCCGTTAGCGTACTTCGACGCGGTCGTTCGGCATGCACCACTCACCCCCGAGGAACTCACCGAAGCGGAGACCAAGTCGGGGTGAGTGAGAGGAGTGAGGTGTGTAGAGACAGGTGAGAGAAGAGATGAGGGAGAGACGCGAGTTGCTGAGAAACGGTGGCGAAGAGAGAGAGACGCGGAGGGGGTCAGTCGCTCGACATCCGCCTCGCCTGTTGCGGCGGCAGGCGGAGTTCTTCGAGACCGGGTAGGTGCTTGATGTCGAAGACGACTTTCATGTCGTCTGTGACGGGTGTTCCGATACACGACAGGCGAATCCCGTTGTCCATCATCTCCGACGAGAGGACGTGATTTGCTGGCATTTCGAGGTCTCCATCGACCACGGCGACGGCGCAGTTTGCGCAGGCCCCACCACGGCAGGCGTACGGCCAGCCGAGTCCGTGCTCTTGGGCTGCTTCGAGAAGCGTGTCGCGCGGTGAGACGAATATCTCACCGTAATCCTCGGCTCGGAGGTCTTCCTCGGCGGCTTTCTCGAACAGGTCGTCGTCGTGAATCGTCCAGCCGAAGTCGTCGAGAGCGGCGTAGCTCAGGTATTCGACGCGCACACCGTCTGGCCGGCCCGCTGCGGCCGCCGCGGAATCCGTGCGTTCGGTATCTGTTTCACCCTCACGTTCCTCACCAGCCTCCGTCTCCTCTGCGGCCCGTTGAAGGTCTGCAGCGTGGTCTTCGGCCGTGTACCCTTCTTTGATGGCTTCGTAGGCCGTTCGAACGCGCCGGAACTCTTCGGCTGAGCCACCGTGGTCCGGGTGTGCCGCTTTGATACGCTCTCGGTAGGCATCGACGAGGTCGTCCTCGTCGGCATCGGGGTCGAGACCGAGGATTTCGAACGGGGTGTCCACAGAGGCGCTGTAAGGAATTCACCAGTATAAGCTTCGTGACCGGGCGGAGTTCCAGCAGTATTTTTGCTCCAGCGCCCGAATAGAACGGACCGAGCGCCGCATCGTGTCGACCGCTCTATCGCTGATTACGCCGCCGACTCTCCGGCAGCCTTCGGCGCGGTTATCTCCCCGAGCACAGCCGTTTCTGTGCCAGACTCTGCTGTCCAGACGACTTGGACAGTCTCGCCTTCCCACGTCGAACCGGCAGACCCTTTGGTAACGACAGCGGTCGCTCCCGTCTCTACTGTTCCCGAGAACGATTGGTCGAACTCGTAGGCGGGCGACAGCGACACGTTCGTCTGGTCGACGGTGACTGTCAACTGGTCTGCGGGGACGGGCTCCCCGGACTCGTGTCGAATGGTCAGCATCGGTGTCGATGCGTCGCTCTCGAATTCGAACTCGAACGACGCTTCGGGCGTCTCGTCGGAAATCTCCTCGCTGCTGTTGAAGACGAAGATGCCGATGGTCAACGCGAGCGTCAGGGAGATTACGACGAGGATGAGGACTCCCAACACCGACGAGACGGCGTCGTCGTCTGTGAAAAGCTGTGAGACGTTCATAGATTGTTCCTCCACGACGTACGTGGCTGCGTTTCTGGCTTACGTGACCCCTTACGAGTATTTGTGTGCTTTGGTACTGTCCGATATCTCGAACTGTCGGCAGCAACGTGTCTCAATCACGGCACTCAAGTAATCTCTAACTGCGAAACTAACAAACGTATTACTAAACACTGTTCGGTCCTCCTGAATTCGGACCGTCGATGTGGATGCAAAAATATCCGTTTTGTGCCTCTATACACGCGAATTCTACAATTTGTAAAATGTGCAGAGAAAACAGTTCATCTCTGGAGCGAAGAACAATAATCAGATTGTCATAGGATACAGGCCCTCGACAGCGGTCGTCACCGACGCGAGCGACGCGGTCAGTGGTCGACGACAGTAATCTCTTCGACGGGCCACTGACTGAGGAGTTCGACACCGTCGTCGCGGACGACGACCATCTCCTCGACGCGGACGCCCTGTCGCCCTGCGGGTTCCTGTGTCTCGACGGCCATCGTCATGCCCTCCTCGATTTCGATGGGATGGTCGGGCGACAGACCACGCCAGATGAGTGGGACTTCGTACAGTTGGAGGCCAAGCCCGTGTGCCCAGTGGTTGGTCGTCATCTGCCAGTGTTCGTCCGCACCGTACCAGTCGGCGTGTTCGCCCTCCATGTCGGGGAACGCCATCGCGATTTCGTCGGTCGTCTTCCCCGGTTCGATTTCTTCGAGGACGTCGTAGAGGTTGTCGCGGGCCGTCTCGTAGGCGTCTTTCTGCTCTCGGGTGGGTTCGCCCATCGAGAACGTCCGGTAGTAACACGACCGGTAGCCGAGGTAGCCGATGTTGTAGAAGTCGGCGTAGACGAGGTCGCCGGGGCGAATCATCCGGTCTGTGGTGTTGGCCTGGTGCTTCGGCCACGTGTTGGGGCCGGAGGTGATATACCCGCCCTGTGCCATCGCGCCGTGTCGCCAGAGTTCGCGGACTGCGTCACCCCAGACTTCGGACTCGCGCTTGCCCGGCTTCGCGTTGTCGACGATAGCTTGGAAGCCGGCCTCGCAGATAGCGGCGACCTGCCGAAGACACTCGATTTCGTCTTCGGTCTTCGTCTTTCGCGCGTCTTCCATCACACGGGCAGTCTCGGCGGGGCGGACGTCGACGCCCTTGGACTCGAAGGCGTTGAGAAGCCCCGTGTGACCGGTGTCGATGCCCATCGGCTCGTTCGTGAGGTCGTACTCTTCGAGCGCGTCGACGACGGTCTGTGCCATCTTGTCGATGAGGAACGACCGTGCCGAGTCGCGGCCGGACGCCCGGGGAACGTTCCCCAGTCCGGGGCACGCATACCGGATGTCGTTCAGCCACGGACAGTTGTACTTCTGATTGCTCGCGTGGTCGGCAGTGTCCCAGTGGACGACGTTGCCATCTTCCATCAGTAGCGAGTAGTGGTCCGCGCCCGACCCACCCGTCATCGCGAGACCAGTCACGTACCGAATGTTGGGGTCGTCGATGAGGAGCATGCTTCCGAGGCCGGCGTCGCGCATCCGCTCTAACGCGCGCTCTTTTCGCTCCTCGCGCATCCGTTTCACGTCGATTCGTTGCTCCCAATCGACGGCCATCGTCCCGCGGGTTCCACTCATGAATTCCCGTTCGTGGAAAGGCATGGTGTGTACCTCACGCGAACGTCATATTAAATTGTTGTAGACGGCAGGGGGTTCGCATACATCGGTGGTCGCGGCCGAGTGAGATATTGTGAGCAGTGAAAACACACCTCATGATTTATTGCCCATTGCGTAGACGGCACAGTGTACGCATGTACGAGCACAGAGCCTTGCGTGTCAGCATAGACGAGCGTGGGAGAATGCCGGAGCGCGTGAGCACGCGGGAGACGACTGGCGTGGAGGAGTCGGTGAACACGCGATGAGCGATATCGACTATCGCGAACAGGTCGAAGCCGCGTTCCCCGAACTCGCCGGCATCGAAGACGACAGTCTCAGAGAACAGGTCATAGATGCGTGGTGTTTGGGGCTCGAACGCGGCGGTTGGAGAGATATCGAAGACATCCCGTACGCCTGGAATATCCACGAGGTGACCAACGTCGAGCACGTCCGCGGGGTGACTCGAATCGCCGTTCAGTCTGCCGAAGAACAGCGCGACTTCCACGGCGCTGCCCCCGACTTCGACGTGGTCCGCGCAGCCTGCCTGTTGCACGACGTGGGAAAGTGCTACGAGTACGTTGATTTCGTCGACGACGACGCCCTCGACGACCCGGACCCAGAGTACGCCACCGAGGAGATTCCGCACTCGCTGTCGGGGTACGCGCTCGCTCACGAAGTCGGCTGCCCGCTCGCGGTCCAGCGGGCGATTCCGCACTTCATCGGCGAGGTACCGACGCGGACGCTCGAAGCCGAACTCGTCAAGAGCGCGAACTCGGCGTCGTCGAACGCCATCACGCAGGCCGCGATGGGTATCAGTCTCCAGGAGTGGGTCGAACAGTACTCACAGACCCAGAAGTAGCACGTAGTCCTTTACGCTCTCCGGCCGTACTCGTGGTGGATGTACGACAGCGTCACTATCGACGACCTCGAACTGCACGAAGGAATGAACGGGGTTCACCTCCGCGCCGTCGGGTACGAACTGCGACCGAAGCAGATGCGGCCGAACGTGTGGGTGTACGAGGCGGGCGAGACCAGCACCAAGCACCGTCATCAAGAACAAGAAGAACTGTACCACGTTCTCTCGGGCCAGTTCGAGATGGACTTCTTCGACGACGAGGAGATGAAGGAGGAGTCGCTAGAACTCGAAGCCGGCGACGTGGTCGTGGTTTCGCCCGACCAACTGCGACAACTTCGCTGTCTCGAAGACGGCGAGGTGTTCGTCGTCGGTGCACCGAACGCGAAAGACGACGGTGTCGTCGTGGACTGAACGAGTGTCCAGACACTGGGACCGACCACTATGTTATTTGTTTCCAAACGACATGTGTTGTAGTATGGTCATTCCCGGCTACGACCCCGACGACATCGACGACCGACTGGAGGAACTGCTCTCGGAGCACGAGCTAGACGAGTATCTGACCGACGAAGAGCGGACGCAGTACGAGGACGGCGCGAGTCTCGTCGACCTGCTGTCGGCCGACGACATCCGCGACCTGCTGGGTCTCGAACCCAAGACCGACTAACAGTCGGTGAACGGTCGGCGCACAGTCAACTCGCAGTCGGCGAACTGGCGGACTCCCCGACTACACGCCTCAGACTGGGTCCAGTCCGTTTTCTTCTCGCAAGACGCTGATGTAGTCGCGGAAGCCCGATTCGAGGTCGTACTCGGGTTCGTACCCGAGGTCTTCTTTCGCCTTCGTCATGTCGAGTTTCTGCGTCCACGGCAACTCGCCTTCGTCCGAGACCGTCAGGTCGGCGTCCGGGATGATTCGTTCGACTGCCTCTGCGGCCTCGCGAATCGTCGCGAGTTCGCCGCGGACGTTGTAGACGCGCTGAGAGAGGTCTTCCTCCGGGGTGAACGCCGCCAGTCTGAAGCCCTGTGCAATGTCGCGGACGTGCTGCCAGTCGATGACTTGGTCGCCGTACTCGACGCTGAACGACTCGCCGAGAGCGGGCTTTTCGACGATGTTTGCGAGGAACGCAGAGCCACCGGTTTCGCGGTATGGTCCATACGCGACAGTCGGCCGGATGGCGACGTGCGAGACGTCGAAGTCCTCGTAGTAGACGCGTGCTTGATGCTCGTTGTACTCCTTTGTCGCGCCGTAGAGTGTGTCGGGGTAGACGAGGTCGGATTCGGTGACGAAGTCGTTGCCGTAGTTCGCTGGCGGCGCGTAGACCGCGGCGGAGGACGCCCACGCGACGCGCTCGACTTGGTCGGGGAGCGCTCGGGCCGCCTCGAAGACGTTGTTCGTCCCCGCGATGTTCACGTCCATCGCGGCGCGGGGGTTCTCCCGCGCCGTCGTCGTCAACAGCGCAGCGAGGTGGACGATATGTGTCGTTCCCGTCTCACGGACCGCCCGGAAGACGTCTGTCGGGTCGCTCACGTCGCCCCGTCGGATGGTTACGTCGTCGGCGATGCCGAGCTTTTCGAGAATTCGCGGGTCCGTCGAGAGGTCGTACGCGACGACGTCGTGTCCCGCTTCGAGGAGGTCCTGTGCGACGTAGGAACCGATGAACCCGGTTCCACCGGTGACCAACACGGTCGATAATGACATGCTATCATAGGTCTACCTGCATGCGAGAAAAGTGTTTCCCGGACTGACACGGGAAATCGGAGTGGACTGTCGAGTGAGCAGGTGGGTTGGTAGTAGGTGGGTGGGTTGGTAGTGGGTAGGTGGGTTGGTAGTGGGTAGGTGAACAGGTGGTGGGTAGGTGAACAGGTGGTGGGTTGGTAGGTGGGTGCCCGAGGTGAACTACTCGTGTAGTCCGCCCACCGAGGCGTAGAACGACGACTGGAGCGTCTCAGCCATGTCCTGCTCGCGGTCGATACGAACGTCGACGACGGTCGGACGGTCGTTCGACGCCGCGTCCGTGAGCGCATCACCGAGTTCGTCGGGCGTCTCGACACGGACGCCGATTGCGCCGAACGCTTCTGCGACGCGGACGAAGTCGGTGTCGTGGAACTCGACCCCTGAGATATCGTCCGGGCCGTGCTGCATCTGTCGGACCATCCCGAGACTGGTGTCGTTGAGGACGACGAACGTCGGCGCGACACCGTACTCGACCGCCGTCTCGACGCTGTTCATCGTCATCGAGAAGCCGCCGTCACCCGCGACGCCGATGACGTGCTTGTCGGTTTCGAGCGCCGCGGACACTGCCGCGGGCGTTGCCCAGCCCATGCCACCGACGCCGCCAGAGCCGTAGTACGTCCCGACTGCCGGTGTCTGCAGGTAATTGAGCAACCAGAAGCGGTTGTTCCCCGAGTCGGCGGTGACGATGGTGTCTTCGTCGACGACGCGCTCGATTTCTTTGACGGCGCGTTGCGGGAGAATCGGCGTCGCGTCGGACTCACACTCGGGCGCGTGGAACGACTCGCGGGCGTCGCTGGCGCGGTCTTCGGCCCACTCGTTGTCGTTGCCACCGCTGGCGGCGAGTTCGCGGAGTGATTCTGCGGCGTCGCCGATGAGACCCACGTCGGCTGGATAGACCCACCCGGCGTTGCGGGGGTCGATGTCGGCGTGGATAATCGTCTGTTCGTCGGGGCGGATGAAGTCGGGTGCCTGCCAGTTGGTGTCCATCGGGTTCATCCGACACCCGACGACGAGGAGCACGTCCGCCTCGCTTACGATTTGGTTCGCCCCTTCGTGGCCGAACGACCCGATGACGCCACCTGCGAGTCGGTGCGTCTCGGGGAACGTGGACTTACCGAGATACGAGGTGACAACCGCCGCCTCGTACGCTTCAGCAGCGTCTTGCAGTTCCTCGTAGGCGTTCGCGGCGTGGACACCGTTCCCAGCGACGATGACCGGCCGCTCGGCCGATTCGAGCGCCTCTGTCGCCGCCGCCACGTCGTGGGGTGTCGGCGCGGCGTTCCACATCCGCGTTTGGGTCTCTTCGTCCCACACCGGCGGAATCGAGTCCTCGGGGAACTCCTCTGTAATCGCGTCGCCGTCGAGGATAATCGCAGTCGGGCCGGGTCGACCTGCAACGGCGTGTTTGAACGCGAGTTGGAGGCTCCGAATCGTCTCGTTGGGCGTCCGCGGGAACCAGTGTTCCTTGGTCACCGAATCGAGGATGTTCGGCAGGTCGAGACCGCCGTAGTCACCGCGTGACTGCTGGTAGGGCGCGATGGTCGAGTAGTCACCGCGCTCGGAGGCCTCGGTGATGGCGACCATCGGCGACGAAGCGAGGCGGGCTTCCATCTGTCCGATGAGCCCCAGACTGCCAATCCACGGTCCCTGTCCGGCGAGGACTCCGGGCTCTCCCGTAAGTCGGCCGTGCATCTCGGCCATGACGCTCGCCTCGCGCTCGTCACGCGGTCGGACGAGGTCGATACTCGATTCCGGCAAATCGTCGAACAGTTCGATGACTCGGCCGCCGGGGTAGCCGAAGATGCGCGTTACGCCGAGTCGCTCGAGACTCTCGACGAGTCGTTCGCTCGTGTCCATGAGAGCTTCACGACCTGTCGAGTTGCACGGTCTCTTCGACGTACTCCGTCGGACCCTGTTCCATGTCGATAAACTCGGCTGCGTCGGCGTTGACTGCCTCACCGATTTCGGAGGAGAAAGCCGCCTTCAGTGCCTCCATGTCTTCGAAGTAGAGTTCGACGATGCCGTCGTACTCTGAACGCTCGGGCGACGCGGGCAGACTCGTCACGTACTTTTTGAGGCCTGGCAGGTCCTTTGCGAGGTCCGCGTGCTCTCCAGTCCATCGCTCGACGAACTCCTCGTGTGTGTACTCGTCCTTGCGGACGACCAAATTTACCAATTTAATCATGCACCTCAGGTATCATACTGGGTGGTACTTTGCTCTATCGCCGGTTCGGGCTATTCGAACCAATCGAACAAGCGTTCGAATAGTGCGAACAACACTTATTACGGTCGACTACAGATGACAAACGATGACAGTTGACCAACAACGCCGTCCAGTGAAGACGGCAGCAACGTCCTTCGCTATTCTCGAACGGCTCAAAGAGCAGGGCACGCTCGGGCCGACGGCCCTCGCATCGGAGTTGGACCTCGCGAAGAGCACCGTCCACAGACACCTGAAGACGCTCGAACAGGAGGGATACGTCGTTCTCGACGAGGACGGCTACCGGGTCGGGCTCCGTCTCCTCGACTTCGGCATCCACGCGCGCAACCAACACAACCTCTACGAGGTAGCGAAGCCGAAAGTCGACGAACTCGCCGAACAGACCGGCGAGAAGGTGTGGTGCGTGACTGAAGAGCAGGGTCGAGGCTACCACCTCTACGGTGCTGGCGGCAAGCACTCGGTTCGGACGCCCGCTCGCGAGGGAACGCGGTCGTACCTCCACCAACTCGCCGCCGGGAAAGCGATTCTCTCTGCGTTCCCCGACGACCGCGTCGACGAGATAATCGACCAACACGGCCTCCCGGCGAAGACGAACGCGACCATCACCGACCGAGACGAACTCTTCGAGCAGTTGGCGACCATCAGAGACCGTGGATTCGCCCTCAATCGCGAAGAAATCGTTCCGAAACTCCACGCAGTCGGCGTCCCTATCACCGACCAGGCCGGCAACCCCGTCGGTGCGATTAGCCTCTCGGGGCCGTCGAATCGACTCACAGACGACCGGTTGGAAGACGAACTCGCGAACCTTCTCCTCGGGGCGGCCAACGAGGTCGAAATCAATCTCAGTTTCTCCTGATTCGAGCGAATAGCTTGAACAGCTGTTCGAACTGTTCGAACATAGGTTCGGAACGCTTGTCGCCGTATCTGGCACTCATGTCAGCCAATTTAGTCGTTCTCCAGGCTCCAGATGCATAACTACCCCAAATACGTTGGTGAGAAGCTCGTTCGAATAATTCGAACATAACCATGAGGTACGATAATGAACATTGTGGGGAAATGGCTTGGGTGCTGGATAAACATTACAGACGTACGTTTGTAATGATATGGCTCGATTGCCAGTCGTAATTTTAAGATGTCATTTACGACTGTATGGGTGTAATAGACCACACCTCTGATGGCTGTAAGCTCAGCATGGCCATTTGAGTTGAGAGCGTAGAGCCCGATTCGCGGCTGTTCTCACCTCATCGAACGGACGTTCCTCTCGCTCGTACGGCCGTTCTACCAACACGGACGCCTGTTCGAACATACGGAACAGTCGGCTTCTGCAGATACATCCTTGTTAGCTAATCACAAGTGGTGGAACGAGTACCATTTCGACCGACTCCACGATTCCATCGACGCAGCCTGCCGTACAACGGTGCTGAGAGCAACGAACGTTCGATACGCGGTAATAGAGAGGGTGTTCGAACTACTCGAACGCTATCTGTCTTCCCATTGGGGGTCTCTGTCTTCGAAGAACGCGTCGATACCCTCGTCCTTGTCGGGCCACGCAAACAGTTGTGCGAACAGTTCCGCCTCGTACTCGATTCCCTGTTCGAGGTCCATCCGCGAGGCGGCCTTGATTGCCTTCTTGGCGTATTCGAGTGCGACGGGACTCTTTTCCGCCATCATCCCGGCGAGTTCGTACACTCTGTCGTCGAAGGTATCCTCACCGTGAACTTCGTCGACGAGACCGATATCCGCGGCTTCGTCCGCAGAGATGAGTTCGCCGGTTAGGATGAGGCGCATTGCGTGCCCCTCGCCGACTAACCGCGGGAGTCGTTGGGTTCCACCACCGCCGGGCATGATGCCGAGGTTGATTTCCGGCTGTCCGATTTTCGCTCGCTCGTGGGCGATGCGCACGTCGCAGCCCTGAATGAGTTCGCACCCACCGCCGAGCGCGTGACCGTTGATGCGCGCGATAACCGGTTGTCGAAGGTCGTCCACGTACTCGTATACCCGAGGCCGCTTACTCGCTTCGCGCTGTTCGAGCATGTCCCGCTCGCGGAGTTCTTTCACGTCCGCGCCGGCGACGAACGCCTTTGCTTCGTCGGACCCGGTCAGGACGACCACCCGGGTGTCGCTCTCCTCGATAGCGTCGAGGACGCGCTTGAGTTCCGCGCGCAGCGTCGCGTTCAACGCGTTTCGGGCGTCGGGGCGCGAGAGCGTGACAGTCGTGACGCCCTCGACTCTGTCGTCGACGGCGACGTTCACCGTCTCGCACTCCGCGGCGACAGATTCGACCTCACTCATCGGTCCATCACGTCCTCGCTGACGCCGACGATTTCGCCGTCTTCCCAGACGTAGAACCCTTCACCGGTCTTCTTGCCGAGCTTTCCGGCGCGGACCTTCCGCTTGAGAATCTGCGGCGGGCGGAAGCGCTCGCCGAGTTCTTCGCGCAGGTATTCGAGGATGCCGAGTCGCACATCGAGACCGACGACGTCGCCGAGTTCGATTGGTCCCATCGGGTGGTTGTACCCGAGTTCCATCGACGTGTCGATGTCACGGGGCGACGCGACGCCCTCCTGAACCATGCGCATCGCTTCGACGCCCAGTGCGACGCCGAGACGGGAGGAAGCGAACCCGGGCGCGTCACCGACTTCGACGACCGTCTTGTCGATGCCTTCGACGTAGTCGCGAGCGAATTCGAGCGTCTCCGTGGCGGTCTGCTCGGCGACGACGACTTCGACCAGCGCCATGATGTGGACCGGGTTGAAGAAGTGCAGTCCGATACCTCGGCTCGGGTCGTCGAGCGCGCTCATGATTTCGGTCACAGAGAGCGACGAGGTGTTCGACGCGATGATGGTGTCCGCGTCGGCGAGTGCCTCCACGTCCCGGACCGTCTGCTGTTTGAGTTCCATGTCTTCCGGAACTGCCTCGACGACGAGGTCAGACCCCGAAACGGCGTCTTCGAGCGATGTCGTCCCCGAGAGTCGGTCGAGCGTCGCCGACTTCTCTTCGGGCGTCACCTTGTCCCTGTCGACGCCGCCTTGGAGGTTCGATTCGATGGCGTCCAATCCGTTCTGGACGTATTCGTCCTCGATATCGCGCATCGTCACGTCGTGGCCGGCCATCGCGGACACTTGGGCGATGCCGTGTCCCATCGTGCCGGCTCCGAGTACGCAAACCTTCATCATCGAAAAGGGGTTCGGGAACCATCATAATCGTTTGCCTTCTTCTGACGAAGCTTCAAGGCGAATGCCCGTAGACACAACAGACATGAGCAGTGAGCGTGAGCACGCGGTAGTCGTCGATGCGGTTCGAACGCCACAGGCGAAGAAGGAAGGCGGATTCGCCGACCTCTATCCAGAGGACCTCGTCAACACGGTTCTGGACGCGCTCGTCGGCAGAACCGGCGTCGACCCCGAGGAGTGGGCCGACTTCCGTCTCGGCTGTGCGAATCAGGAAGCAGAACAGGGACGGAACCTCGCCAGACAGTCGCTGTTGGCCGGCGGCTTTCCCGAGTCGATACCGGGAGCGACTCTCTCGCGGCTGTGCGGGTCGTCGCTGACGACACTGAACGACGCCGCGCGTGCCGTCGAATCGGGCGACGGGGCAGTCTACCCAATCGCGGGCGTCGAGCACATGACTCGAATCCCGTTCTCCGATTGGTTGCATCCGGCCCTCGAAGAGCGCTACGACGGCGGCGACACGCTCTCGATGGGGAAGACTGCCGAAACCGTCGCCCGGCGATACGACATCTCCCGTGAGGACCAAGACGAGTTCGCCCTACGGTCGCACGAGCGAGCTATCGACGCGCGCGAAAGCGGGCGGTTCGACGACGAAATTGTCCCCGTCGAGACGCCAGACGGCGTCGTCGAGCACGACGAGGGCCCGCGGGCGAACACGTCGATGGAGGTGCTTTCGGACCTCCCCACCGTCTTCGCAGACGACGACGCAGCCTCAGTCACGCCGGGCAACGCCTCACCATTGACCGACGGGGCGGCAGGTGCACTCGTCACGGCAGAATCCTACGCCGATGCGAACGACCTGCCAGTTCTCGGTCGGGTCGTCTCCCGCGCCGTCGTCGGTGTCGACCCCGAGGAGATGGGTGTTGCACCCATCCCAGCAACGCGCGCCGCACTCGACACGGCTGGACTGACTATCGACGACATCGACCTCGTGGAACTCAACGAGGCGTTCGCCTCGCAGAGCCTCCACTGCAAGCGCGAACTCGGCATCGACGACGAGATTCTGAACGTCAACGGCGGTGCAATCGCCCTGGGCCACCCGCTCGGGTGCTCCGGCGCGCGTATCGCCACCACGCTCCTCCACGAACTCGACCGCCGCGGTGGGCGGTACGGACTCGCCACGATGTGCGTCGGGTTCGGGCAGGGCGTCGCGACCGTGTTCGAGCGACCTGAGCGCTAAACGACGACGAAAGGGTCCGGTCGATTACCGTCGCGCCTCGGTCGGAACGACCTTGAACCCGTATCGGACGACGCCTTCCTGTTCGTAGATACGCCGGGGGACTGCCTCGACGCGGTCTCCGATATCGGGCGTCTCTGCCGGCGTGTGCGCGACCTGTGCCGGGATACTCACCGAGTCGTCACTGGCGTCTCCGTCAGGGCCATCGAGCGCGACGACCGCGACAGGGAACGCCCCGGAGCGCTGCTGTTGTTCGACGAACTCGGGTGGTGCGCCACCCTGTCCGATGACCGTCGCAGCCTCGACTGTCCCGGTTCCCGGAAGCCGCGTCTCGTCGTATCCATCGAGGAAGCCACACTCGAAACACGCGCCTTCGGGCGGGAACGAGAGCGCGCCGCAGTCGCAGCACCGACCAGCGACGAGTCGGTGACGCTGCGGAATCGTCTGCGCCCACGTCGGGACGCTGACGTACGCGCCGCCACCTTCCGGCTCCTCGCCGGTGATAGTGCCGCGTCGCCGGAGTGCTTCGGCATAGGAGAGTTCCACGTCGCCGTCGAAGACTGCATCCACCGGAACGTCGCTGGCGGCCGAGAGGCTGAGTGCCGTTGCACCAGCACCGCCGCCGTAGCCGACGAGCAGGACCGACTCGGCTCCGTCGTCGAGAGCCGACGCGAGGCCGAGGAACGGACCTGCCGCGCCGGTGTCGCCAGTCTTCGAGACGACCGTCCCCGAAGCAATCGTCGCGGTCGAGACGCCGAGCGTCCGGGCGGCTCGATAGGGGAGTTTCCCGTCGGGGGCTGTGAGTGCCGCGGCATCGACATCCGAAATATCCGCGTCGAGCGCATCGACCGCGCCGCCGACTGTCGAGGTGTAGGCGTCGCGTTCGTACTGCGTGATACCGATTGACTCTGTCTCCGTGCTGCCGCGACGACGGAACCGGGTGCCCGGCGACGGGTCGCTGTACTCGCCGACCGCATCGACCGTGAGTGGTCCGTCGTCGGTCAGGACGAGGGCTGCGGCACCTGCGCCCGAACCAGCCGCTTCGTCACTCTCGGGTGCGCCCGCCGGGTTGTCGGCGACGATGACCACAGCTGGTCCCTCCACATCGCGCGCTGCCGCGAGTGCGACAGCCCCGGCTCGGGTTCCGCCGCCGTACTGCTGCATCGTCGCGTTCGCTGGAACACCGAGTAGCGATGCGAGGCGCACCACTGCTTCTTCTTCGTCGGCTGGGGGCGTTGTCGTCGCAAACGCGAGGTGGGAAACCGCGTCGGCGTCGATATCGGCTGCTGAGAGCGCCCGTCGCCCGGCTTCGGTCCCCATCGTCAGCGTATCTTCGTCCGCGTCGGCGACAGCCACTCGTTCGACGCCCGCAGCACCGCCTTTGTCCCACGCCTCGCGGTACGCTTCGGCGGGGAGGAAGAGTCGGGGGACGTACGCGCCGACACCGCCGATACCAGTCATAGCACACCGCCTTCGAGGACGTGAACGACGGCAGCGCCGCCCGAACCACCCACGTTGTGGGTAAGTCCGACGTTCGCGTCGGAGACTTGGCGGTCGTCGGCGTGGGCCGTGAGCTGTTTGTACGCCTCGACGACCTGTCCAGCCCCGGTCGCGCCGATTGGGTGGCCCTTCGACTTCAGACCGCCCGAGGGGTTGACTGGGAGGTCGCCGTCGAGGTCGGTGATACCCTCGTCGAGGAGACGGGGTGCCTCGCCGCGTTCACAGAAGCCGAGGTCTTCGTACGCGAGGAGTTCGGCGATGGCGAAGCAGTCGTGGACCTCGGCGAAGTCGATGTCGTCGGGACCGAGACCCGCCATCTCGTAGGCCTGTGAGGCAGCCTGCTCGGACGACCGAATCGACGTGTAGCTGTCGCGCTGGAAGAGCCCGACGCGCTCGGAGGCCGCGCCGACACCCGCGACGCGAACTGCCTCGTCACACGTGCTGGCCACGTCTTCGCTGGCGACGATGACGGTTGCGGCCCCGTCTGAGGTCGGACAGCAGTGATAGAGATTGAGCGGGTCGGCGACGACGGGCGCGTTCTGAGCGTCTTCCAGCGAGCACTCGAATCCGAGGTGCGCCTTCGGATTCTTCGCGCCGTTAGCGTGGTTCTTGACCGCGACCTTCGAGAAGTGGTCGGGAGAGGCGTCGTACTCGTCGATGTACGCCGAGGCCATCTGCGCGTACACGCCCGAGAACGTCGTCCCGGTCAGTCGCTCCCACTCCGTCTCGCCGCTGACACCGAGCCAGTACTTCGCCACGTCGCCGCTCATGTCGGTCATGACTTCGTACCCGCCCGCGAGTGCAACGTCGGTCATACCGCTTTTGACAGCCTGTACGGCTTGTCTCACGGCATACCCGCTCGCCGCACAGGCGTTTTCGATGCGGGAACTCGGAACGCCGTGAAGTCCGACGTGTTCCGTGACTGCCGGGCCGGACAGCCCGAGTTGCCGCCCGCCGACACCGAGCGACCCGATGACTGCTTCGTCGACGTCGCCGGGAGCGATGCCACCAGTGCTGTCGAGTGCTTCTTCGAACGCGGTCGCGAACAGCGACCGATAACTCTCGTCCGGGAACGCGCCGTAGCTCGACTGGCCCGCTCCGACGATGTACGCATCTCGCATGATAGTGGCTTGCGTGTCCCCCGCGATATAGGTTCGCCCGGAAACGGGAGGAAACGACCGCATCATTTTTATCACTTTCAATCATCGACTTCAACTGTACATGGTATTCGATAGCATGGAGACCGCTCCGCGGAGCGAACTCCGCGAGGTGCAAGACGAGCGGCTCCAAAAGACAGTGCAGAACGCCTACGAGAACGTCGAGTTCTATCGTGAGGTGTTCGACGAGCACGGACTCACACCGGACGACATCCAGAGCGTCGAAGACCTCTCGAAGCTCCCGTTCACGACGAAAGAGGACTTCCGCGACCACTACCCCACGGGGATGTTCGCCCGAGAGATGGACGACGTGGTCCGTATCCACGCCTCGTCGGGAACCACTGGAAAACCGAAAATCGTCGGCTACACCCAAGACGACCTCGACGTGTGGAGTAAAGCCGTCGCGCGCTGTCTCGTCGCCTCGGGACTCGGGTCGGACGACGTAGTGCAGAACGCCTACGGATACGGACTCTTCACGGGAGGTCTCGGTCTCCACCAAGGTATCGAGGAACTCGGCGCGACAGTCATCCCCATCGGCGGTGGCAACACTCAACGACAAGTCGAGATGCTCGCCGACCTCGGAAGCGACGCTATCTCGTGTACCCCGTCGTACGCGCTGTACCTCGCGGAAGTCGCAGACGACATGGGCTACGACATCAAGGACCTCCCGCTCCGCGTCGTCATCTTCGGTGCAGAGCCCTGTACCGAGCCGATGCGCGAGGAAATCGAGGAACGCCTCGGTGTGAAGGGAATCGACATCTACGGCCTCTCCGAAATCGTGGGTCCCGGCGTCTCCATCGAGTGCGAAGAACAGAACGGCCTCCACATCTGGGAGGACTACTTCTACCCCGAAGTGGTCGACCCGAACACCGGCGAGCCGGTCGAAGAAGGTGAGGAGGGCGAACTCGTGTTGACGACGCTCGCCAAGGACGCCCTTCCGGTGCTGCGCTACCGCACCGGCGACCTGACGACGCTCAATTACGACACCTGCGAGTGCGGCCGAACGTGCGTCCGCATGGACAACATCACCGGCCGCGCAGACGACCTCATCATCGTCCGCGGGGTCAACTTCTATCCCAGCGAAGTCGAGTCGGTCGTCCTCGAATTCGACGAAGTCGCACCACACTACCGCATCGACATCCGACGCGAGGACAACCTCGACAAGTTGGAGATAACTGTCGAACTCGCCGAGGACTTCGACGGCTCCCGAAGCGACCTCACGTCGCGCATCCAGAAGCGCCTCTCGAACGTGCTATCGTTCACACCCGACAAACTCGACCTCGTCGAGTACGGGAACATCGCCCGCACGGAGGTTGGAAAGGTCCAGCGCGTCTACGACCACCGCGGTCAGTAACGGCGCGAACGTTCTCCGTGTCTCCTTTCTGCGTCACTCGGCCCGTCAGCGACTGGGCTTGTAGACGCGCCCGCGGAAGGTGGCGATTCTGTCTCCCGACTCGTCGGAGACGACGACTTCGTACTCTGCGGTTCGGCCGCCGAGGTGCGTCTCCTCGGCGACTGCGCGAATCGTGTCGCCGACGTCTGCGGCGGCGAGATAGGAGATGTTAGTCTCCAAAGCGAACGCCGCGTCGCCGTGGCTGTTCGACGCGGCGGCGAACGCCGCATCTGCGAGGGTGTAGACGACGCCGCCGTGTGGCGTCCCGTGGAAGTTCAAGTGGTCCTCGTCGAGTGTGAGTGTCGTCTCCGCGTATCCCTCGCCGAAATCGGCGAGGTCGATGCCGACGCGAGCACAGAACGGGTCGTTGGCTGCACGCTCGCGTATCGCTGCCTGCTCGTCGGAGTTTGGCATACACGCACACACATCGCCATCGGTCAAGTAGGCACCGACTGTCAGGAATGATAAGTATGTAAAATTCTTTATTCAGTGAGGGTGACGGAGAGATATGGCATACAGCTACGAGCCGCACTACTTCGAGGACTTCGAGGAAGGCAAAGAGTTCGAGAGCGTCGGTCGCACCGTGACTGAGGCGGACTTCATGATGCACTCCGCGCTCTCGGGCGACTGGACCGAACTCCACACCAACAAAGAGTACGCAGAGGACACCCAGTTCGGCCAGCGCATCGCCCACGGGCCGATGACGTTCGTCCAGTCGACCGGGTTCGTCTACCGCTCCGGTATCGTCGAGCGCACCGCCATCGCCTTCCTCGGCATGAACTACATGGACCTTCCGAACCCCGTCTTCATCGGCGACACACTCTCGCAGACGATGGTCGTCACCGGGCAGAAGGAACTCAGCCGCGAGGACGCCGGGCTCGTTACTCTCGACGTCGAGATGACAAAGCAGGACGGCACCGTCGTCCTCGAAGGCGACATGAAGTTCCTCATCAAGCGGAAGGACGCCGAGTAATCGGCGACCGTCCGAACAGACGACTCACTCGTTTTGCAGTCGCTCTCCGTGGACGAACAGTGCCTCGTCCGGTCCCTTGTCCGCGTAGTCGTCGTGGTACTCCATCAGCTGAAACAGTGCGCCGGTCGGGTTCTGCGGCGACACGAACGCCTCGGTCCAGCCGTCTTCGACGGAGTACCCGACGACGCGCTCGCCCGCCTCTTCCAACGCCTCGATTGCGGCGTCGATATCGGCGACTTCCAGCGTGACGTGGTGGAGGCCCGGCCCGTTGGCGTCGAGGTAGTCGGTGAGGAACGATTCTCCCTCGACGGGGGCGATGAGTTCGAGACGTGACGCGTCGCCGAGGACGTAGGTCGCCCACTCGAACGAGCCATCGGCGACTGTCTCCCGATGCACACGCTCACACCCCAATGCGAAGAGCGTCTGTTCCGCCGTATCGACGTCCTCGACGGCGATTCCGACGTGGTCGACGCGGGTCGGTGGCATACGGGAGTCGTCTGAAACCGACATACCACACCTTCGCTGTTCCTAACTATTAATAGACGAGGTAGATACTCACAGTCATGGAAATCGGGACTGGCTTGTTCACCTGTCAGAAGCGGCCGGACGACGACCGACCGATGTCGGAACTGTACGACGAGATGCTGACGCTCGGGCGAGCGATAGACGACGCGGGACTGGCGAGCGCGTGGGTCTCGGAGCATCACTTCCTCGACGACGGCTATCTCTCCGGGACGATGCCGGCACTCGGCGCACTCGCGGCAGTCACCGACGACATCGAAATCGGAACCTGCATAGCGCTAGCGCCCCTGTACGACCCGATTCGTCTCGCCGAGGACACGGCGACAGTCGACCTACTTTCCGGCGGGCGAACGACGCTCGGTCTCTCTATCGGGTCGAATCCGCGAGAGTTCGATGCGTTCGACGTCCCCCGGGACGAGCGCGTGGAACGGCTCTCTGATACGGTGTCGCTCCTGCGGGATGCGTGGTCAGCCGGCCCAATCGAACACGAGTCGGCGTTCCACGCCGGGGCGACGGGTGCAGACGTGACACCCAAGCCCGCACACGACGTTCCACTGATGCTCGGCGGTGCTGCGAAGCCCGCAGTCCGTCGCGCAGCGCGAACCGCCGACGCCTGGTGTGCGCCCTCGTCGCTGTCGATTGGTGGTGTCAAAAAACGCGTTGACGACATCAGAAACGTCCGCGAGGAGGAAGGACTCGACGGAGACTTCACCATCTACGTCCTCCAACACGGGTTCGTCGGCGACTCGAAAGAAGAAGCGTGGGACGCGATGAAAGACGGCTATCTGTACATTCAGCGACGGTACGCCGAAATTTTCTCCGGCGAATCGGTGCCGGAACTGTCCGAAGAGCGTCGGCAGGAACTCAAAGAGCAGGCGATTTACGGGACACCGGAAGACGTCGTCGAGGACCTCGAACGCTATCGGGACGCCCTCGGCGACGACATTCACTTCATCTTCCGGACGTACCACCCCGGCATCGGAACCGAACGCATGGTCGAGTGTATCGACCGACTCGGCGAAGAAGTCGTTCCACACTTCTCGTAAGCTCGATTTCAGGTACCGCGGCCTTCTCAGGCACCCGAAAACGCAAACATTTAAACGTGAAGATTTTCATGTTACTTGTGAACATACATACTCACCATGATGAGAGACGAGAATTCCGCGGACAGCGGTAGTGGGCTGCGTCCGTCACGGCGGAGATTCGTACAGGCAGCAGGGCTCGCTGGAGTAACCGGTCTCACAGGCCTCTCGGGGTGTCTCGGTGGCGGTGGCGGCGGGGCGAACGAGATTACCTACGGGATAATCAGCCCGATGACCGGGCCCTACGGTGGTCTCGCAGAAGGGCAACGCAACGGCGCGGAACTCGCCATCGCACACGTCAACGAGAACGACGACATCGACGTCGAGATTACCGGCGTCTACGAGGACACCGAAGCAGACCCATCGACAGGACGACGAAAGGCGCAATCGGTCGTCGAGCAGGACGGTGCATCATATCTCATGGGTGCGATTTCGTCCAGCGTCGCGCTCGCACTCAACGAGTTCGCGGAGGAAGAGGAAGTCATCTACAACCCCGGCGGTGCGGCCGTCCCCATTACCGGGTCGAACTGTAACGAGTGGGTGTTCCGCGCGGAGACCAACACAGCACAGATGGCCGAAGCAGTCTCCGACTTCACCGCGGAGAACCTCGGGACGAACGTCTGGTTCCACATCGCCGACTACGCCTACGGTGAGTCAGTGATGCAACGCGTCGAAAAGCGGATGAAAGACGGCCACGACATCAACGTCGTCGGCCGTAGTCGCTCGCAACTCGGCTCGACCAACTACAACTCGTACGTCAGCCAAATCGCCAACTCCGACGCCGACGTGGCGGTCCTCGGGATGACCGGCGGCGACCTCATCAACTTCGTCAAGCAAGCGGCGGGGCAAGGTCTCAAGGAGAACGTGAACCTCATGTCGCCGACGATGACGTTCGCCGTCGTCCGCGGCGCGCTCGGCGAGGCGGCCTACGGGACCTACGGCGGTGTCCGGTACCTCCCATCGCTTGAGACGGGCGACAACCAGTCCTTCGTCGAAGCCTACCAGAGCGAATACAACTCCGCTCCCGACAACTTCGCCCGCGCGGCCTACATGTCCATTCGGATGACTGCGCAGGGTATCGCGGAAGCTGACTCCACTGACCCCGCCGAAGTCAAGGACGTGCTCCCGGGACTGGAGATGGACACCATCCTCGGTCCGAACCAGTTCCGCGACTGCGACCACCAGGCGATGAACCCCGTCTGGCCGGGTGAACTGGTGGCACCGGAGGGCGGCAGCGGTCCCGCGGCCGTCGAACTCGGCGAGATGATAGACGGTTCCGACGCGCTTCCCGACTGCGGCGAACTGGGCTGCACCCTCTGACATGTCTGTCGCCACCGCAGTCGCGGAGCAGGTCCTCAACGGACTCGTCGTGGGGATGGTGTACGTCCTCCTCGCGGCCGGCCTCTCCATCATCTTCGGCGTGATGGACGTCATCAACTTCGCCCACGGCGAACTGTTCGCCCTCGGGGCGTACTTCGCGTTCGCCATCGCGGGCCCGCTGGGAGGCGCAGGCTTCTGGGTCGCGCTCGTCGTGGCCCCGCTACTTGTCGGCGTCATCGGCATGGCTATCGAACGGCTCACCGTGAAGCGACTCTACGGCCGCGACCCGCTGTACCATATTCTCCTCACGTTCGGCTTAGTGCTCATCATCAATGACCTCATCACCTCGGTGTGGGGCAAGTCGGCCCAGCCGTTCCCAATCCCGGCCGCGCTCGACCAGCCGATTGCGCTGTTCGGGTTCACGTACTCGATGTACAACTACGCCATCATCGTCATCGGGTCGGTGCTCGCGCTCGGGACGTGGTTGCTTCTGAGCCGTACCCAGTTCGGGATGATAATCCGCGCCGGGTCCGAGGACCGCGAGATGGTCCGGAACCTCGGCATCAACATCGACCGCTACTACACGCTGACGTTCGGATTCGGCGCGGCGCTCGCGGGCGTCGCCGGCATCGTCCTCGGTGCGTTCCAGAACGTCAGTCCCACGATGGGCAACGCCGTCATCATCCCCGCCTTCGTCATCGTCGTCCTCGGCGGTCTCGGGTCGTTCCGAGGCGCAGTCGCTGGCGGCCTGTTCGTCGGTCTTGTCCAGACGCTGGCGCGGACCTACACGCCGTTCCTGGAGGGCCTCATCGTGTTCCTCCTCATGATTGTCGTGTTGGTCGTCAAGCCGACGGGTCTCTTCGGGACCTCTATCGGTGCCGGTGAGCACCACGACGGCGCACTGCTGCACGGGGCAGGCGGCGGCGTGCTCTCGTCTGAGACACGGGCGAAACTCGGTTACGCCGCCGTGGGCGTCCTCGTGCTCGTGCCGTTCCTCGCGGAGTTGACTGGGGTCACGTACTCCGTGACGCTCCTCGAAGACATCCTCATCTGGGCGCTGTTCGCGCTCAGCCTCGACTTAGTCCTCGGCTACGCGGGACTGGTCTCACTGGGACACACGCTGTTTTACGGCGTTGGCGCGTACGCATCAGTTCTCACGCTGATTCACATCTCGCCGTCGGTGTTCGTCGCACTCGTCGTGGCCGTGATAGTCTGCGCAGCCATCGCGTGGTTCGTGGGCTACCTATCGATACGGGTCTCCGGGGTATTCTTCGCCATGATTACCCTCGGGTTCGCGGAGTTGTTCTACAACGCCGTGTTCAAGTTCGACTTCACCGGCGGCTCTGACGGTCTCTTCGGCGTGGACGTGTTCTACGGTCTCGCCGGACTCGGCATCGACCCCAGTGAGTTCGAGATTCCGCTGGGCCTGTTCGTCTTCGACGGCGGCATCGTCCAGTACTACTTCCTCCTCGCCGTGGTCGTGGGGTCGTACTTGCTGGCGCGTCGGCTCATCCGCGCGCCCTTCGGGTCGGTCCTACAGGCCATCCGCGAGAGTGAAGACCGGGCCTCGTTCATCGGCTACGACGTGACGGCCTACAAGCGCCGCGCGTTCGTCGTCTCCGGCGGACTCGCCGGCCTCGCTGGCGGACTCTTCGCCGCGAACAACGGCTACGTCGCCCCGTCGTTCCTCCACTGGATTAACTCCGGTGAGGTCATCGTGATGACCGTCCTCGGCGGCATGGGGACGCTCTACGGCCCGATGATTGGCGCAGGTGTCTTCGTCGCCGCAGAAGACATCCTCTCGTCGTACATCGATCAGTGGCAGCTCGTCATCGGCGTGCTGTTCGTCCTGTTCGTCATCTTCGTCCCGCGGGGGCTCGTGTCGCTCCCGCAGACGGTCGCCGACCACCCCACGTTCGGGTCGGTGGTCCGCGACCAGACGAAAGTGACGGAGACGGAGGTGGAACAGCATGACTGAGCCCATCCTCCAGACGACGAATCTGACGAAGGAGTTCGGCAAACTCGTCGCCGTCGACGACGTGAACCTCGAAGTCGAACGCGGCGAGTTCCGGAGTCTCATCGGTCCCAACGGGGCCGGAAAGACGACGACGTTCAACCTGCTGACGGGGGCGCTTCGCCCGACGAACGGGACAGTCACGTTCAACGGCGAGGACGTGACCGGGCTGCCGCCGCACGAGCGCGTCCGCAAAGGCCTCGGTCGGTCGTTCCAGATTACGAACATCTTCTCCGGGCTCACGGTCCGCGAGAACGTCAGACTCTCGGCGCAGGCCGCACAGCACGAAGGCTTCCGCCCGACCGAGGAGTTCCTCAAGCGTGCGAACACCTTCGAGGAAGTAAACGCGCACACCCAGCGCGTCCTCGACCGCTCCGGCCTGTCGGGTCGCGGTGAGGAAGTCGCCGACAACCTCGCCTACGGTGACAAGCGGCGACTCGAAATCGCCATCGTGCTCGCCACGGACCCCGACATGGTCCTCCTCGACGAGCCGACGGCGGGGATGAGCGCCGAGGAGACGCGTGCGACGATGGACCTCATCGACGAGGTGCTGTCGGACCGGACGCTGCTCCTCATCGAACACGACATCGACCTCGTGATGCGCGTCTCCGACCGCATCACGGTGCTCCACCGGGGCGCGATACTCGCCGAGGGGACGCCCGATGAGGTTTCGGAAGACCCCGAAGTCCGCAGAGCGTACTTCGGAGGTGTCGAAGCGTGACCGACCCACTGCTTTCGGTCAGAGACCTCGTCTCCGGATACGGGTCGACGCGAGTCCTCCAGGGCGTCAACCTCGACGTCGACAAGGGCTCTGTCGTCACGCTCATCGGCCGCAACGGCGTCGGGAAGACGACGACGCTCCGCAGCATCCTCGGGAGTGTGTCGCCGACGAGTGGGACCGTCACCTTCGACGGCACCGACATCACCGGACTCTCGCCCGAAAAGACGGCACAGGAAGGTATCGCGCTCGTTCCAGAAGAGCGCCGCGTGTTCCCCGGACTGACTGTCCGCGAGAACGTCGAAATCGGTCGTATCGGCGGCCGACGTGACATCGAGAAACCGAGCGTCGACGAGATAATCGACGAGTTCGAAAACCTCGCGCGCCACCACGAGAGCAGGGGTGCGAACCTCTCGGGTGGCGAACAGCAGATGCTCGCCATCGCCCGCGCACTCGTCTCCGCGCCGGACCTCCTGATGCTCGACGAGCCGACCGAGGGCCTCGCCCCGTCCATCGTCAAGCAAGTCCAGCGGAAGATAACCGAGCTAAACGACGAGGGCGTCACCATCCTGCTCGTCGAACAGAACGTGCAGGTGGC
Organism: Haloferax larsenii; assembly: GCF_024730625.1. NCBI lineage: Archaea > Methanobacteriati > Methanobacteriota > Halobacteria > Halobacteriales > Haloferacaceae > Haloferax > Haloferax larsenii. Next base: position 302,652 of record NZ_CP078065.1, on the reverse strand, counting down.
GCTCGACGCGGCGGACTACGTCTACATCCTCGACAAAGGACAAGTCGTCCACGAGGGGCCCGCAGACGAAGTTGCCGCGTCCGAAGAAGTTCTCGACCGGTACCTCGGCGTCTCGCTCGCCGAGTAACCGAATCGTGGACAATTTTTTATGATAGTACGGAGGACTGTAGCGTAATGAGGGACAGCGACGCGGACGCGACACGACTCCCCAGAGACGAGTTACGGGACGTGCAGGACGAGCGTCTGGTGGAGACGGTTCGACACGCCTACGAGAACGTCGAGTTCTACCGCGAGGCGTTCGACGAAATGGGGCTCACACCGGACGACATCGAGGGCGTCGACGACATCTCGAAACTGCCGTTCACGACGAAAGAAGACTTCAGAGACGAGTATCCGACTGGCCTGTTCGCCGTCGATATGGACGATGTGGTTCGCATCCACGCCTCGTCTGGAACCACCGGGAAACCGAAAATCGTCGGCTACACCCAAGGTGACCTCGACGTGTGGCGCGAAGTAATGGCTCGGGGCTTTCGAGGGGCTGGGTTGACGAGTGACGACAGCCTCCAGAACGCCTACAGCTACGGGCTGTTCACAGGGGGGTTCGGCTTCCACGATGGGGCGACTGCGATGGGAATGGCGGTCGTCCCGACCGGCGGCGGCAACACCCAACGACAGGTGGAGATGCTCGCCGACCTCGACGTCGACGCCATCTGTCTCACCCCGTCGTACGCACTGTACCTCGCGGAAGTCGCAGACGACATGGGCTACGACCCGACCGACCTCGCACTGTCGACGATTCTCTTCGGCGCGGAACCCTGCACGGAACCGATGCGCAACGAGATAGAGACGCGCTTCGACGCGACCGCCGTCGAGAACTACGGGCTCTCGGAGATTATCGGTCCGGGCGTCGCCGTCGAATGTCTCGAACAGGATGGCATGCACATCTGGGAAGACCACTTCTACCCCGAACTCATCGACCCGGATACCGGCGACCCGGTCGAAGAAGGCGAGGAGGGTGAGCTCGTGTTGACGTCGCTCACGAAGACCGCGTTGCCCGTCCTCCGGTACCGAACTGGCGACTTGACCACCCTCGACTACGACACCTGTGGGTGCGGGCGAACAAGCGTGCGGATGAACTCCGTGACCGGCCGCGCAGACGACCTCATCATCGTCCGCGGGGTCAACTTCTATCCCAGCGAAGTCGAGTCGGTCGTCCTCGAATTCGACGAAGTCGCGCCCCACTACCGCATCGACCTCAGGCGAGAAGAGTCGCTCGACAGACTCGACTTGACGGTCGAACTCGCAGAGGACTTCGACGGCTCCCGAAGCGACCTCAAAGCCCGTATCCACAAACGACTCTCCAGTGTGCTGTCGTTTAACCCCGACGACGTGACGCTCGTCGAACCCGGCGACATTGAGCGCACGAAAGTCGGGAAAGTACAACGCGTCTACGACCATCGGTAACTGGGTTCCAGTCGCTTTTTCCGTCCGAGAGCTTCGACGGGCGAAACCAACTTAACGCCCACCTGAGATATAGCCGTATGGACATCGAGGAGTTCTTCGAGAGCATGCCATTCGCCCAACTCCTGGGCGTCGAGGTCACAGAAGTCGAAGACGGCTACGCAGAGGGCTACATCGAGATGCGAGAAGACCTCTCGTGGAACGCCGACCAGGTCATGGCCCACGGCGGCGTCACCTTCACGCTCGCGGACACGGTCGGCGGCGCGGCTCTCGTGAGTCTCGTCGACCAGCCCGTCCCGACTATCGACATGCGTATCGACTACCTGAACGCCGGAACTGGCGACCTTCGCGCTGAAGCGGACGTGGTTCGTCTCGGCGGCGACGTGGGCACCGTGGACGTGGATGTGTACGCAGAGGACGGGGCACACATCGCCAGCGCACGCGGCGTCTACAAAACTGGTTGACATTCTCCCCGCCCTAAAGGGCGAGGTTTTAGCCTTGAAAATTCATAACCTGCTTCTACGTCGGGCGAGGTACTCTTGCGACCCTCTTTCCCGACGCACCCAACCCCGCCACGGTTGGCGTAATCGGTAACAATTAATAATTGCGCTCCGAACACGAATCCGTAATGGAATACAGTGGACCGACGAGTCTCTACATCGACGGCGAGTGGGTAGACGCCGCCGCTGGCGAGACCATCGAGACCGTGGACCCCGCGACCGAGGAACTGTACGCAACAGTAGCACGCGCCGACGAGGAAGACGTCGATGCGGCAGTCCAAGCGGCGGACGCGGCAGCCGAGTACGGAAGCGAGTGGCGCTCGATGGGGCCATCCGAGCGCGGTCAGAAACTCCACGCGATGGCCGACGCCATCGAGGAGATGAAAGACGAGATTACGCTGGTCGAGTCCCACGACAACGGCAAGACGCCGTTCGAAGCCGGGATGGAAGTCCAGATGGTCATCGACACCTTCCGGTACTACGCCGGGTGGGCTGACAAAGTGACCGGCCAGTACAACCCGGTGCCGGGCGAGCGCGTAAACTTCACGACGCGCGAACCGCTCGGCGTCACCGCGCACATCGCCCCGTGGAACTACCCGTTCCAACTCGCGGGCCGGAGCCTCGCCCCCGCGCTGGCCTGCGGCAACACAACCGTCCTGAAGCCATCGAGCCAGACGCCGCTGTCGGCGCTCTACTACGGCCTCGCCGCGGACGAGGCTGGCATCCCCGACGGTGTCGTCAACGTCGTGCCCGGCTCTGGGTCCGGCGCGGGGTCCGCACTCGCGTCGCACCCGGACGTCGAACACGTCACCTTCACCGGCAGCACCGAAATCGGCAAGCAGGTCATGGCCGACGCCGCCGAGAACGTCACCGGCGTGACGCTCGAACTCGGCGGGAAGGGGCCGAACATCGTCCTCCCGGACGCCGACCTCGACGCCGCCGCGAAGGGCGTCCACTACGGTATCTTCATGAACGCCGGTCAGATGTGCTGGGCCGGGTCGCGCCTCCTCGTCCACGAGGACGTCGCGGACGAACTGGTCGAGAAAATCGTCCAGCGCGCCGAGTCCACCACGCTCGGCTCCGGCATCGACGACGACGCCCGCATGGGTCCCGTCGTCAGCGAGAGCCACATGGAGGACGTACTGGAGTACATCTCCATCGGTGAGAAAGAAGGCGCGACCGTCGCCTGTGGCGGCGGTGTCGACGAGGACAAAGACTCGGGCTACTTCGTCAGACCGACCGTCCTGACCGACGTGAGCAACGACATGACGGTCGCCCGCGAGGAAATCTTCGGGCCGGTTCTCTCGGTCATCGAGTTCTCGGACTGGGAGGAAGCAGTGGAACTCGCCAACGACTCGCCGTACGGCCTCCTCGCCGGTATCTGGACGCAAGGGCTTTCGAAGGCCCACCGCGTCGCCGACCGCCTCGACTACGGCATGGTCAGCGTCAACGAGTACCCGGTGACGTTCCCGCAGACGCCCTTCGGCGGCACGAAGCAGAGCGGCCACGGCCGCGAGCAGGGCGAAGAAGCAGTCCGCGAGTTCACGCAGGCAAAGAACGTCAACATCAACATCTGAGGACGACGGTCGGCGTCTTCGAGCGCCAATTCGGTGCCAGTTGGAAAAGCGGCGACTGCCCTGTGCCCCCGTTTTTCACAATCCCAATTTCGGCTTAGAAGGGGGCGATTCGAACCCCGCGAGCGTCCCGCTCAGCGAGGTGACTGGCTCAGTCAGTTACGACTCAGCGTTTCGAAGAGAGATGGAGAAATCGAGGAATGGATGCAATCAGGCACAGACGGGCACAACCGAGAGTCGGGCCGCTCAGCCGAACTTCTCGAATGGTTCTTCGCAGTCGTGGCAGTAGTGCATCGACCGACAGAGCGAGGGACCCTTCGGGTGCTCGCGGTCGGTGTTCGTCCCGTCGCAGTAGGGACACTGCGCACCTGCCGTCTCTCCGGTCGTCGTGACGCTCGGGTCTGAAAGTCGTCTCATGGTTACACGCTCAGGCCGAAATCGCGGAGGTCGTCGCGCCCCTGTTCGGTCACCATCGCGGTGGACCACGCGGGACTCCACACGAGGTTGATGAGCACGTCTTCGACGCCCTCGACCGCCTCGACTGCCGACCGGATGTCGTCTCGCAGCATGTTGCGAGCCGGACAGCCGGTGTAGGTGAGGGTCATGTCGATTCGCGCTTCGCCGGTCTCCGATTCGACCCCGACGGCGTAGATGAGACCCAAGTCGACGATGCTGATAGGCATCTCCGGGTCCTCGACCGTGTAGAGAGCGTCCCACACGTCGCGCTCGATGCCGACGGCACCCTCGCCAGTCGCGGGGAGTTCTTCGTGGGCGGTGCCCTCGCTGTAGTCTGTGTGTGCGCAGTACTGCGCCTCGGTCGGGTCGGGGTCGAATTCACTACTCATCGTCTGGGTCCTTCATAATCTTCGCCGCCTCGTGGCGGCCGAGTTCACGGTAACTCTTCGTGAACTCGTCGTAGAGGTCGAACCACGCGTCGGTGTGGGACTGGTCACGCCCGAGTTCGTCCGGGAGGTCGAAGTCGGCGTGGTGGACGTCGTACTGTTCGGGTAACTGTGCTTCCTCGACGTGCAGGCCGACCGATTCGAGTCTCGGGACGACCTCGTCGAGCCACTCCTCACGCATGGTGAGGAGGTTCTCCGTGCGGATGCCGAGGTCGTCGATTCGTGCCTCGATGTCCTCGTCGGTCGGCGCGAACAGCGTCAGCGCGTGGGGCATGAGCCTGTCCACGGCGTCCTGCATCCGAGCGCGCGACTCGTCGTCCTCACAGAGGCGTTCGAGCCAACTACGGGCGTGTTCGCGGTGGTACGTCTCCTCGGCGAGAATCTTCTCGATGCGGTCGGCCAGACGCGGATACGACGAGCCTTCGAGCGCCTGCAGGCGAATGTACTCGGCTTCGTCGAAGAGGAACGACCGGACGACGTAGTCGGCCCAGTCACCCTCGTCGAACGGGAGTTCACAGAGGGTGCTGTGTCGCCATTCGCTCGCGTCGCGCTCCCAGATGAGGTCGGGTTCCTCGTAGCCGAAGTCTTCGAGCAGGTCGTAATAGAGGCGGGCGTGCCCCAGTTCGTCCTGCGCGATGTTGGCGACCGAGATGTCCGACTCGATAGTCGGCGCGCGAACCTGCCACTCGGTGTAGCGCTCGGCGATGACGAACTCGTCGTCCGCCAGACTGAACAGGAGCGCCTCGAGGGCCTCCCGCTCGTCGTCGGAGAGGTCCTGCGGTCCGGGGAGTTGTTTCGCTGCCGCCATCAGTCGTCACCCTCCACGACGGAGCGCCGCTGTTGTTCGGCTTCGGACTGTTCGCTCTCGGAGGCGGCGACCTCTTCGGCGGCGGCCTCGAAGTTGTAGGTCATCGCCCAGCGGTAGGACTTGTCGGTCGTGCCGCCGAAGGCGACGTCTTCGGTGTCGACTTCGCCGATTTCGTCCTTCGGAACGACCCACAGGCTGTTGGTGGGCATCCGCCGCCCGTGCTGTACTTCTGCGAACAGCAACGCCATGTCGCGGTCGGGTGCGTGGACGTTGCCGCAGTGCGTGTGATAGTCGCCAGCTTTCTTTTGTCGGAAGACTTCCCAAATCATCGAATCACTCCGTTAGTCCGCCGCCTGCGGGCTCTCGCCGCCGCCGTAGATGCCCTGTTCGTGCTTGTCCATCGATTCGCGAACCCACGCGACCGCCTCTTGGGCCTTCTTGCGGCCGTCGATTTGGCCGACACCGGGTTCGTACTCGTTTTTCGCAATCTGGAAGAACTCGTCCCAGTCGAGGTCATCTTCGTTGACCTCGTAGGTTCCGTCGTCGTTCTTCGTGATGCGCGGGGTGTCCGGGATTTCGAGGCCGTACTTCTCGGCCTTCGGGACGTAGCTGTTGAGGAACGCCCGCCGGAGTTCGTCGTTCGACATCTGCTTGAGGCCAACCTCACTGGCGAAGCCGTGATGGGTCGACTGCTTGTCGGTGGGACCGAAGAACTGGATGATACGAGGCCACCACTTCTCGAAGGCCTCTTGGGTCATCTCCTGTTCCTTCTTGGAGCCGGTCATCAGTTCGTGGAGGATTGCCTCGCCGTGTTTGACGTGGAATCCCTCCTCGAAACAGACCTTGTCCATCGCGTGGGCGTACGGCTCCCACGAGGTGTTCTTCAGCGTCGCCTGCCGACGCATCGCCGCGCCGTCGACGAAGAACGCAATCATCGGGGTCTCCACCCACGACTCCATCGGGTAGTGGAAGCAGTTCAGGAACTTCCCTTCGCCGTTGGCGAGTTCGTCGAGCATCTCGTCGCGAGTCTTGATGCCCAGACTCTCGGCGGCGCGGTACAGGAGTTGCCCGTGGCCGAGTTCGTCCTGCGTCTTCGCCGAAAACGCGAGTTTGCGCTCTAAGCTCGGTGCCTGACGGATGAAGGGTCGCTCCAGATACGCCCCCATAATCTCGCTGTTCGCGTGGAACTGAATCATCCGGGTCGCAGCCTTACGATACTCCTCCGGCATGTCGTCTTTGGCGGAGAACTCTCGCGGCCCTGCCCGTTCTTTGACGGTTTCGATGTCCATCTCTCTGCCATAAACTATCGTGAGCAACCACTTACCGATTGGCCCGCCTATAGACTGCATTTTTATACCGGTCGTGCGTGTGTACACGTGTCATGATAGACGAGTGCCTCGTCGCGGAGTTCCGCATCGAGGGAGACGACTGTCCCCTCGCGCGTGCAACCGCCGACGCAGCAGTAACGGTCGATGCGGCGGCCCCACAACTTCGGACAGATGGAAACGTGCTGCTCCGCTTTTCAGCGCCGCTCGATGACCGACTGGCGACGACGCTGGACCGCGACGAGCGAATCCGGTATCTCCACGTCACGGGGGGTGACGACGCCTGTACGTATCGGTGTCTCTCGAAACACCCGTGTGTCGTCCACGAACTCGTCGACGAGGGCTTCCTCGTCGAGTCGATGCAGTACAGCGGGGGCGGGGCGACGATGCGCGGTGCCGTCGTCGGCTACGACGTGCTTCGGGGTGTGATGGAGAAAGCGGGCCAGACAGTCGGAATCACACTCCAGCGTGTCTATCCGCTCCGTGCCGACGAAGACGAACCAATCGGCCGTGCGTGGGACCTGACTCCGGCGCAAGAAGAGAGCCTTCGCGTCGCGTTGGAGTTGGGCTACTTCGCCATCCCGAGGCAACACACTGCAGACGAGGTTGCAACGGAACTCGGCATCAGCAAGTCCGCGTTCCTCGAACGCTTACGCCGAGCACAGCAGTCGCTCTTTCGGACAATTTTCGGCGAGACTATATAAGTGCTGTCCGTGTACACCGGCGTATGCGAGTCGAAGACGCCGACGGCGTCCGAGTTGTAGCGTTCGACCGCCCCGAGGTAAAGAACGCCTTCACCGGCGACGTGGCACGCGAACTCTCGGAAGCGCTCGAAGAGGTGACTCCCGAAGAGTTCGATGCCGTCGTTCTCACCGGCGACGGCGACGCCTTCAGCGCAGGCGGCGACATCGAGGCGATGGCCAAGCGAGACGAAACCGCCCGCGAAGCGTACGAACGCGTCCGGGGAACACTCGGACGGGTTGCCGAGGCGATTCTCACTGCCCCGGTTCCGGTCGTCGCCAAGGTCAACGGCGACGCCGTCGGTGCTGGGACTTCGGTCGTCGCCGCCTGCGACTTCGCCTACGCCGCCCAGGATGCTCGATTCGGTGCCTCGTTCGTCAACGTCGGTCTCGTCCCTGATGCGGGTGCGACTGTGACCCTTCCCCGACTTATCGGCCTCCGAGCGGCGAAAGAGCTGGCGTTCACGGGAAAACTCATCTCGGCCGAGCGAGCGGCCGAACTCGACTTGGTGAACGAGGTAGTCGCCGCCGCCGAACTCGATTCGGTCGTCGACGAGATGGTCGAAACGCTCGCCTCGCGCCCGACGGAGACGCTCGCACTCGCAAAAGAGGCGATTCACGCGAATCTCGGCCGGTCGTGGCGCGACGGCCTCGAACACGAAGCGCACGCTCAGACGCTCGCCTACGATACCGACTCCCACGAGGAAGGCGTCTCGGCGTTTCTCGAAAAGCGGCGACCGGAGTTCGACTGAATCAGCTCCCACTCAGACAGTACTGGTGGCTTCTGATTCGAGGATGCGGTTTAGATTCTCGCCTTCCTCTCTCATGTGCTCCCGAACAGCGTCGAACTCCCGCCGATTCAACCGGGCACCGATTGGGCCGGTCCGTACCTTGATTCGTTGGGTAAAGTCGCAGCCGTCGGTGGTCGGGTCGATGGTGAAACTGAGAGACGGCATGAGCAGTCCCACCAGCCACGACGTGGGTTTGAACTCGATGTACCGGTCGGGAACGACCTCCGTGAATCGGACCGTCTTCTGCTGTAGCTTGCCCGCGATGCGCTCTTCGAAATACGCCTCCGCACCGGTCTCTAACCCATCACCACTCACCCACCGAAATTCGATGTGGTCGGGGTGCCAGCGCTCGTAATTCTCGTCCATCGTCTCGAAGAAGTGGTAGATGCTTTCGGCGGACGCGTTCACGCTGGTGGTCTCTTCGAGAATCATCGTGCATCTAGATACTTCCTCCCACAGGATAACGGTTCGTTCGGTGGCACACGCTGAACCGCCGGGAAAACCACGACTCGTCCGAAAAACAGGCGTGAGCCGGGTTACAGCCCGAGGAACTCCTCGGCGTTCTCCCAGAGAAGCTTTCGCTTGACCTCGTCGGGCGCGTCGAAGTACTCGTCGAACGATTCGAACCAGCGCTCGGGGCGAATCATCGGGTAGTCGGTGCCGAACATCACCTTGTCCTGCAGGACCGTCTTCGCGTAGTGAAGCACCTGGTCGTCGATGTACTTCGGCAGCCACCCCGAGAAGTCCATGTAGACGTTCCCCTTCTGCTGGCAGATGGCCAGTTGCTCTTTCTCCCACGGGAACGCCGGGTGAGCGATGAGAATCTGGAGGTCCGGGTGTTCCGCCGCCACGTCGTCGATGAGCATCGGATTTCCGTACTTGATTTTGAGGCCGCGTCCGCCGGGCGAACCAGCACCGAGCGTGGAGTTCCCGCCGTGGAAGACGACTGGCACGCCGAGGTCCTCGATGGTGTCGAAGAGTTCGGTATGTTCCTCGTCACTCGGGTCGAAGCCCTGTGCGATTTGCTGGAACTTGAACCCGGAGAGGTCGAGGTCTTCGACGCACCGAATCGCCTCCTCGACGCAGTCGTCTTTCAGCGGGTCGACGCTCCCGAATCCGATGAAGAAGTCCGGGTACTCGTCGCGGATTTCGGCGACGTAGTCGTTCGGAACCGGCGGGTTGCCCGTGTTCGTCTCGGCGTCCCACCCGAGCATGATGGCCTTTCCGATGCCCTGTTCGTGGTACTCCTCTATCATCGCCTCATAGTCCCACGTCTCCATCTCCGTGCCGAACTTGTTCGCCGCGTCCTGCATCATCTCGCCGCCAGCGTCCCGCAGGAACTCCGCCGTCGGCTGGTGTGCGTGGGTGTCGATGATGCGCGGCTCGTCGAGTGTATCCCTCACGGTCATCAGTGTACAACTACGCCGTGACGGTAAAAATCGAACGGAGTCGGGCAATTCAGTCCGAGAAATCGTCTGCCATCGACTGGAACGCGTCGGTGACGAGTGGGACAATCCACGCGTGGTCTTCGAGAGCCGTCTGCAACGTCTCGTAATAGGCGACGTCGTCGCCAGCGGAGAAATTGTAGGTCGCCCGCCAGAGAACGTGTTCGTCGTCTTCGACCAACGTCGACTCCACCCACGACCCGTCGACGAGTTCGTCAGGGTCGTCGTGGGTGACGGCGTCGGCGAGAACCTGTCGGAGCGCCCCGAGGTTCTCATCGGCCGGTGACGCCTGGTCCTCACCCTCGACGAGGTCGGCTGTGAGTTCGAGATGGAACGTCCCGCGACCGAACAACTCTAGGGTGGGATGGTGTCTGAAATACAGGTCGACTCCGAATTCTCGCCCGATGCTCCACGCGTCAGGAGCGACACGGCCCCACGAATCGCCGATGTTACCGGGAACCCACGAGACTCCCTCGGTCTCGGGTGGGTTGGCGACGATAGTGTCTGCCCATTCGTATTGGAGTGTGCGCGTGACAAATTCTTCGGTGCGACTGCCGGATACTCCTCGCTGTCCATCCCGGTTTGTCGCAGGTGGCCCGTCGTCGCCGCCTTCCGTTGGTTCACCCATATGTGACGGTAACACGACAGTACACCATATATCTTTCATCGTTTTGACGTGATTTGGAAGCGGAAGTACGCGTCCAGGCTTCGACCGCGATTCTCCCCGCGCTTACTCCTGTGCGTCGACGACCGCGACGCCAGCCATGTTGACGATGTCCTTCACTTCGTCGCCGCGCTGGAGGACGTGCACGGGTTTGTCCATGCCGACGAGCATCGGGCCGATGGCCTCCGCACCGCCGAGACGCTGGAGGAGTTTGTAGCCGATATTCCCTGCTTCGAGGTTCGGGAAGACCAGCACGTTCGCCGGACCGTCGAGGTCGGCGAAGTCGTAGGTGTCGGTCAGCATCTCCTCGACGAGCGCCGTGTCGGCTTGCATCTCACCGTCGACCGGGAAGTCCACGGCCGGGTCGTCGTGCAGGAGTTTCACGGCCTCCCTCGGTTTGCGGGTGCCCTCGTTTTCGACGCTGCCGAAGTCGGAGTACGACAGCAGTGCGGCGCGAGGTTCGACGTTGAACCGACGAGCGAGTTCTGCCGTATGCTTCGTCACTTCCGCAAGGACGTTCTCGTCGGGGTCGAGGTTGACCGTCGCGTCGGCGCAGAAGACGACGCGGTTCTTGAACGTCAGCATGTAGACGCCGGCCGCGTAGTCGGCGTCGTCTGCGGTCCCGATGATTTGCAGCGGTGGGCGGAGCGCAGACGGGTAGTGGTGGGTAAGCCCCGTCAGCATCGCGTCGGCGTCGTCCATCTCGACCATCACGCTGGCGAAGTAGTTCGGGTCCTGCCGGATGAGTTCGCTCGCCTCGGTCCGAGTGAGCCCCTTGCGCTGGCGCTGTTCGTACAGGTAGTCGGCGTAGTGGTTCCACTCGCCGTCGTGGGGGTTGGCGATGATAGGGTCGAAGTCGAGGCCGAGTTCTTCGGCCTTCCGGAGGATTCGGGTCGTCCGGCCGACGAGAATCGGTTCGGCGATGCCCTCTTCGAGCAGTTGACTGGCCGCGCGAATCGTCTTCTCGTCTTCGCCCTCGGCGAGCACGACGCGCTTGGGGTTCGACATCGCCTTGTTGAGGACGACGCGCATCATCTCGCGGGACTTCCCGAGACGCGCTTCTAACTCTTCGCGGTACACGTCGAGGTCGCGCTCGCGGCGTGCAGCACCGCTCTCCATCGCCGCTTTCGCCACCGCTGGCGTCACCTCGTAGAGAACACGCTGGTCGAGCGGTTTCGGGATGAGATAGTTAGGGCCGAACTGCAACGGTTCGTCGCCGTACGCTTTGACGACCGCGTCGGGAACGTCCTCTCTGGCGAGGTTGGCGAGTGCCTCGGCGGCCGCGCGTTTCATCTCCTCGTTGATTTCTGTCGCCCGAACGTCGAGTGCGCCGCGGAAGATGAAGGGGAATCCGAGGACGTTGTTCACCTGGTTCGGGTAATCCGACCGCCCAGTCGCCATGATAACCATGTCGTCGCGGGCGTTCTTGGCCTCCTCGTAGGAAATTTCGGGGTCCGGATTCGCCATCGCGAAGATGATTGGGTCGTTCGCCATCGACCGAACCATCTCCTGTGAGACGATGCCGCCGACAGAGAGGCCGACGAACACGTCTGCACCCGCCATCGCGTCTTCGAGGGTGCCGTCCGAAACGCCACGGGCGAACGGTTCGGTGTACTCGTCGAGGTCGCCGGCCTCGGCACGGGACTCCGAGAGAATCCCGTCGATATCGCACATGGTGATGTTTTCGTGTGGGATGCCGAGCGAGACGTAGAATCGAGCAGTGGCGGTTGCCGCCGCGCCCGCCCCGGCGAACGTGACTTCCAACTCAGAGAGGTCCTTGCCGACGATATCGACCGCGTTGAGGAGGGCTGCCCCGGAGATGATTGCCGTCCCGTGCTGGTCGTCGTGGAAGACAGGAATCGACATCTCCTCACGGAGGCGCTCTTCGATTTGGAAGCACTGCGGTGCTTTGATGTCTTCGAGGTTGATGCCGCCGAACGTCGGTTCCATCGCCGCGACCGCCTGCACGAACGCCTCGGTCTCTTCGAGGTCGAGTTCGACGTCGAACACGTCGATATCGGCGAAGCGCTTGAACAGGACGCCCTTCCCCTCCATGACCGGTTTCGACGCCTGCGCACCGATATCACCGAGACCGAGCACGGCCGACCCGTTGGAGACGACGCCCACGAGGTTTTCTTTCGCGGTGTACTCGTAGGCGAGCGTTTCGTCGTCTGCGATATCCCGACACGGGGCTGCGACGCCCGGCGAGTATGCGAGCGAGAGGTCTCGTTGCGTGTTCGTCGGTTTCGTCGTCGAAATCTCTAGCTTGCCCGGTGGAGACTCCCGATGGTACTCCCGTGCGTCGTCTTCCAGTGTCATTGGGTACGCTCGCCTGAGGGAGGGAGGGTAGTAGTCTCTTCGTTCGGACAGCCGAGCGGGGGTGCGTAACAGGGCCCACGTGTCGAATCGTGGTGAGCCTCGTTGCGAGCCCCGAATCAATCTCCGCGTCGAGCCTCAGCGGTCCCAGTGTCGAACGGGATACGATTGTACCCCGCCCTGCGTGTTCCGCGCAATCACCGTCGCCGTCGCCGACGTCCGGTCGTCGACCTGCTCTGTGGACTCCTCGTAGTACAGCACAGTCAGGTCCAGACAGGCGCGAAGGAGTTCGTTCGACTGCAGTCGATACCGGTCCGTCCGCGGGCCGACCGTCGCAGGCGGGTCAGACCGAAGGTGATGCTGGTAAAACAGCACGCCGCCGGGGTTCAGAGCCGCTTTGATATCGCTCAGTCTGTCGAGCGTCTTGTAGTAGCTGATGGTGATAACGTCGTAGGTGTGCTCGGGGAAATCGTAGGTTTTGGCGTCCGCCTGAATCGTCTCGATTCGGTCCTCGACGCCGGTCTCGCGGGCACGCTCGCGGACGATTCGAAGCCCCTCTTCGGAGAAGTCGAGCGCGTCCACGTCGTATCCTCGCTCGGCGAGAAACAGCGAATTGCGGCCAGTTCCGGTCGCAACGTCCAGTGCCCGCCCTTCCGGGAACGTCTCGACGTGCGCCCGCAACACGGGCGACGGGTCGGGGTCGGTCGGGTACGTTCCGTCGCGGAACCGCTCGTCCCACTCCATAGTGGGTCTTCGGAGCCGACTGTGTTCAACGTCCGGGAAGTCAGGTGTGCCGACACCGCAACGTCCGGAAATACAGGTGTCAGATACCTACCCGCCTATCGCGGCGGCAAACGCCCAATAGACGCCGTACCCGATGATCACTGACGAGCCGAGCGTGAGAAGCCAAAAGGCGAGCGTGACGCCAATCTTTCGGCGTGAGACACCGGCCGAACCACCGGCGAGACCACCGCCGATGACGCCGGAGATGATGATGTTGTTGAACGAAATCGGGATTCCCAGTCCAATGGCGACCTGCGCGATGATGAATCCGGGAACGAGTGCCGCAATCGAGCGTCGGGCACCGAGTTGGGCGTACTCCCGTGCGGTCGCCTGCAGGAGCCTGGTCGAACCCATCCACGCCCCGGCGAGAATCCCGATAGCGCCGACGCCGAGCAGGACGAAGGACGGTAATCCGAGTTCGGTTCCGTAGAGCGTTTCGAGCGGTCCCGTCGCCAGTCCGACCTGACTGCCGCCACTTGAGAACGCGACCACGCTCCCGAGACCGATGAGGAACGTTCGAACGCCGCCCTCGACAGACTGCTGGGTGCGACGGCGGATGAACTGGAAACTCACTGCTGCCAGTCCGAGCGTCACCGCGGCAGCGACGGCGTCGGAGGGGACGAGCCCAGAGAGAATCTGTACGTCTGTCACCGTCCGAGCAATGAAGCCCGACAGCGACCCCTGTTCGGAACCGGGGGCCGACGGGATAACACCGAGCCTGACGTTTGCGAGGATACCACCGACGACGGCCGCAAGAATCGGCACACTCACCGTCTCTGGGATGTCGTCCCGGCGGAGGAGCGTCGCGGTTACGTACGCCAATGTCCCGGAGACCGGCGGCACCAACACCCAGAACGTCCCGATTCGTCTGTAGGTGTCGAAGACGGGGTCGCCACCCAGAGAGAGGCCAACACCAATCATCGCACCCGTCGTCGCGAACGCCGCCGGAACCGGGTACCCGGAGTAGATGCCGAACGCCATGAACGTCGCAGCGGTCAGCAAGCCCGCTGTCGCCGCGAGCGACGTGATAGCGACGCCGTCTATCAGGCCGACACCGACCGTCTCAGAGATACTCCCACCCTGCGTGAGCGCGCCCAGCATGGCGAGGATGCCAATCATGAACGCGGCGCGCATCGTCGAAATCGCGTTGGCACCGATAGCCGGGGCGAACGGGGGTGAGTTGCTGTTTGCCCCGAGCGTCCACGCGGTAGCGACGCCTGTCGCAGTCGCCATCGCAACCAGAATCCAGAAGCCAGCGTCCATCACCGTCGGAGCAACTCACCAAGTCGTTGGAGCGGCGTTCTGACGACGTCGGCATCTCGTGCGAGAATGACCGTCGTGTCGGTTCGTGCGACGACCTGCTTGGCGACCGACCCGACGAGTCGCCGCCGGAGTGGCCCCTTTCGAGTCGCCCCCAAGACGACGATGTCGTGGGCGGCCGACTCCTCGATGATAGCCGTCGTCGCATCGTCTGCCGTCTCGATTTTCGTCTCGATAGGACCGCCGAAGGGCGGTGTCATCTTCACCGTATCGCTCCCCGCCTCGACGAATTCTCTGGCACCTTCCGTGCCGAACGACGGTGTCGCGACCGAGTAGACGAGAATTCGGGCGTCGTTGCGGTCGGCGATGGCGCTGGCGACTGCCGCTGCGGCCTCCACGTGCGGGCCGCCAGCGACTGGCACGAGTATCGAATCGACGCCGTTTGCTTCCTGTCCGATTCGTTCGACGTAGACGTCACAGGGAGCTTTCTCGATGAGTTTGTCCACGGTCGTCCCGAAGACGGCGTCCGACCGCCGCGAGAGGCCAAGCCATCCGACCACGAGGGCCGACGGCGCTGTCTCTCCGACGGCCTTCAACACTCCACCCGCGACCGACCGAGCGACGACGACGTCGCGTTCGACGACGACCCCCTCAGGCGGTTTCGCCTTCGCGAGGAGTTCCCGCGAGTCACCTGAGAAATTACGGAGAATGGTCTCGTCGTCGAACACGCCGAACGGAGAGTCGTACGGCTTGACGAGAACCGTGACGAGTCGTACGGCTCCCGACCGCGCCCGCGCGAGGTCGCCCGCCGTCCGAACCAGTTGCTGGACGTGGGCCGGGTCTTCGACTGCGACGAGGACGGGGCCGTCGGTGTTCGAGTGCTCCATCACTCGAAGTTCGTGACAACGTACCAAAAGACTTCGCGCGGTGAGAGACCCGACTACGACAGCGTGACGAGCACAGTTCCGAGGACGAGACAGACGAGGCCGATAGAAAGCCCCACGACAGATGTCGACGCCATCCGGTAGACACTTCGCATCGGCGAGAAGGACGACACGACGACCGGAGAGAGAGTCGCAGAGTCGCCGGAAACACGGCCGACCACGGTTACGCTGTCCCCTGGCACGACGCGTTCTTCGGTGTACCTGCGTGCACCAAGCCCGATGACCGACCACAGACGGCGAACGACACGAGGTGGAGTCCGCCACCACGTCGAAGCGGCCACAGCGTCCGTCTCACGTTCGAACGACGCGATATGGTCTGGGAGGGCCTCGTCCGGCCCGACTGTCGCGACCACGTCCGTGGAAGTGGTTACGGTCCGTGGAGGGGACTCGACCGTAACGCGCTGTGACCCCGTGTCCAGGGTAAACGGGACAGACGCCGAATTGGTGAAGATGGTCACGAACCACGGGACCACTATCGGAGAGATGCGCCGTTCTGCAATCTCGTATCGGACCGCAAGCGACGGCCGCTCACTAAACGGCGAGACGAGGGCTCCGTCTTCGGCACGGGACGCAGTGCCAGTCACTTTGACCACGTCGCCGGCGTGTTGTGTTCCAACCGCCGACACTTCGTCGGCCCGAGCGACAGAGAGCGTTCTCCAGACGTACCGGCCACTGACGAGCACGACGAATCCACCCACGACGAGGAATCCCGCGCCGAACAACGCGGTCCCGGAATCAACTGCCTGAATCGTGTTCATCACTGACGAACTCATCCAACCGAACATATATCAAACAGATAACACTCCATCCTGAAATACGGTCTGGTCGAGCGGCGGAACCCGACACCCGTCCGACGAAAGTCCTTACGTGCCACCGGTACAACAGCTATCTATGTTCGACAAAATCCTCCTCCCAATCG
Organism: Haloferax larsenii; assembly: GCF_024730625.1. Classification (NCBI taxonomy): domain Archaea; kingdom Methanobacteriati; phylum Methanobacteriota; class Halobacteria; order Halobacteriales; family Haloferacaceae; genus Haloferax; species Haloferax larsenii. Next base: position 286,220 of record NZ_CP078065.1, on the reverse strand, counting down.
ACGACAGCACGGAGAAGAGTCACGTCCTCCACCACGTGAGTGAAATCTCCCACTGGGCTGACGCAACCGTCCGACTGCTGTACGTCGCGGACACGACCCGCGATAGCGTCACTGTCGTCAATCGCGGTGTCGTCGACGCCCTCGAAGAGAAAGGCGCAGACATCGTCGAGGAGGCGACGAAAACGTTCGACACACTCGGTGTCGAGTGCGAGACGGACGTCGTCCAGGGGAACCCAGCACCCACAATCGTCGAGTACGCAGACGAGTACGACTTCGACCTCATCGTGATGCCGACACACGGCCGACAAGGACTGGCTCGAAGCGTCTACGGGAGCGTCACCGAGAAGGTGGTTCGGCTGTCCGACCGTCCCGTTTTGGCCGCTCGGATGAACCCGGACGAGACGCTGAAATTCCCGTACGAGCGCATCCTTCTCCCGACCGACGGGAGTGAGGCGTCGAAGCAGGCGGCCGCGTACGGACTCGACCTCGCGGCGGCGCTGGATGCGAAAGCCGACATCCTCTCGGTCGTCGACGACTCGTCGCTCGGCCCCGATATTCGGTCGATGGTGACGAGCAGCGAGGCCGAACGCGGCGCGAACGAAGCAATCGAAGCAGTCGTCTCAGAAGCGGACGAGCGAGGGGTGACAGACGTCGGAACACACGTCGTACACGGAAAACCGTCCGCCGCGATTCAGGAGTTCGTCGAAGAGAACGACGTCCACGCGGTGGTCCTCGGGACGACCGGGAAGAGCGGTGTCGACCGCATTCTGCTGGGAAGCGTTGCCGAAGAAACCGTCAGAACCGCGCCAGTGCCGGTCATCACCGTCTCCAACCGGCAACCGTAGCCGGGCTCTCTCCCGCAACCGTAGCCGGGCGCTCACATATTTCGCGTGATGTACCCGTCGATTTTTTCGACGAGGTCAGGCCTGAAGGTCCAGTATCCCTCCCACCGCCTCGGCTCGGTCTCCAACGCGAGTAGCGCGACAGGTGCGCCAACCTCGTGGTCGTCGGAGCGAGCAGCATCAGTAGGCGCAGGTTCGTCGTCGGGTGTCGAACTGACGTTGTCAGCGTTACCGTCACTGTCACCGTCGGGCGGCGTGTAGACGACGAACCACGAATCGCGGAAGTCTTCGGTGTACCCACCGTGGCTCACGAGTCCGAATTCGAGCGGCGGTTGCCAATCTGGAATCCCATAGACGTGCGTCTGCACGCCAGCCTCGGCGATGCTCTCGTACACTGTCCGTGTTCCGCGCTCGTCGTTGATTCGAGAGAGTCGCTGGAACGACGACCGCAGACGGCCTGCACCCGAACGCCACGCGTGGCGCTCGATATAGCGTGAGATAGCTATCAAGAGGAGTTTCTCCTTGTCCGACTCCGGGTAGCCCCGAAGCGAGAACGGGACGTCGTCCAGTTGCGTCAACACCGACGGTAGCTCGAAGTTTTCGAGGTCTGTCTGGCCCGTGATGTAGAGGTCGGAGTTGACCATCAGAATCGAGTTCATGAACTCTTCGAGCGGGGACGTCGCGATGACCTCGACGCCGTCTTCGGTCTCTTCGCTGAGGACGAGCATGTCGGTGTCACTCTGCGGAGCGTCCTCCTCGTCGATAGAGACCGGTTGACCGTCGAACGTCGTTTCGAGCATCCGCTGTATCGGTTTCGGTGCCGAGCGATTGACGACGGTCAGCGACCGTGGCGGCGCGTCGATTTCGTGTAAGAAGGCGTCCAGTGTCATCGATTCGATTTCAATTACTCATCGTAACTCGGGAACGAACAAATCAGTTACCCTGATGGTATCGCCGCTGATAGTCAGTTCGGTACTGGAGTGCCACACAGCGAACGAGTAGCACAGAAGCTGGAACGACCGAATTTCAGTATTCAGTTCCCTTACGCGCCCGCTGTCCGTCGTCGATTGGGTGTTTCATCTTGCGGACGTTCGTCACGAGGTCGGCCGCGTCGAGAATGTAGTCAGGTTCGTCGTGACTCCCCGTCAACACGAGTTCGAGGCCGTCTGGTTTGCGCTCGACGAGGTCCAAGACGTCCGACTCCGAGAGTAGCCCCATGGCGACGGCGTACAGAACCTCGTCGATGATAAGCAAGTGGACACCGTCTTCGGGCGGCCCATCCAGCGGCAGTGGTGATTCGAGGTCGGCGGCATCGGCCCCGTCGAGCAGTTCGCGTGCCCTGTCGAGTCCCGCGTCAGCCTGCTTTTGATGGTCGGCGTCGTCGCTCCCGTCGCGCATTCCCGCCCAGCCGTAGTGGCCGAGGTTCTCGTACGAAAACCCCGGCATCGCCGCGATGGCGTTGTACTCGCCGCGCACCGCCTCAACCGAGTCCGCACCGCCCTTCATGAACTGGAGCATGTGGACGCGGTAGCCGTGTCCGGCGGCGCGGAATCCCATCCCCATCGCGGCGGTCGTCTTCCCCTTCCCGTCGCCCCACCAGACCTGAACGAGTCCGAACTCGTCCGGTGCTGCGGGGTCGATTGCTTCGGCCTCGGGGCGAACCCCTCTGCCGGGCGTGTTCGCTCTCGTCGACTCGGTGTCTGTGTCGTCGATGTTGGTCATGCGTATTGCGGTCGCGGGGGTGCAAACCGACCGCCACCGTAAAGAGCAAATCCATTTTCAGTAGGTAAATTTCTATTGGACATCGAGGGGTGGGCGTCCGGCGAGTGTGAAACTATTTCTCGGTCGGATTCGTTTCTTCTCACGAACGATAGCCGTGACAAAACCCACTCACCAAACGGGCGTCGAAAAGGTCGAACGCGGTATCAGATACGCTATCGTCGCGGTCTTCCTCGTCGGACTCCGGCGGCGTAAGTTAGCCGCAGTCGTCAACGCCGTCATCTCGCTCCTTGGGACGTACGTCCCATCAGTGGTCGAGCGCCTGTGCGGCGTCGAGTTCCGCCCGTGGCAACGCGTGTACATCGAGTCGGCGATGTTCACCCACTCGGTGGGGATGCTCGGCCCGTACGACGACGTCTGGTGGTGGGACCACCTGACGCACACGCATTCGGCGTCGATTCTCGCCGGATTCGTCCACGTCGTCGCGCGTCGTCGCGGACGCGACCCCAACACGCGGGTGCTCGCGGTCGTCGTCTGTCTGGGACTCCTGTGGGAACTCGTCGAACTCGCCATCCACACCGGGGCGGAACGGCTCGATATCGACCCGGTACTCGTCTCGTACGGTCACGAAGACACCGCGTGGGACCTCGTGTTCAACCTCGTGGGTGCGCTTTTGGTCCTCGTGTTCGGTGACCGCTTCCTCGACAACCTCGCGTCCGCAGCCGAATGATCCGCGTGAGAGAGGCGCGACAGAGCAGTGGCGAGCACGCGACAAACCGGTGACGAATACGCGACGGTACCCTGTCTTTCGATGCCACCGTTTATCCGTCCCCAGAAACGAATGGCAGTATGACGATTGCTACTGGCGACTCAGTTTCGCTCGAATACGTTGGCCGACTGACTGACGGAACGCTGTTCGACACTTCTCGCCCAGACGTTGCCGAAGAGTCCGGTCTCGCGGAACAACAGCCCGACCGAGAGTACGAACCGCTGACAGTCGAAGTCGGCTCTGGAGCGGTCATCGAGGGTCTCGACGAGGCGCTCGTCGGCATGGAAGTCGGCGACGAGGAGACCATCGAGATTCCGCCGGAGAAGGCCTACGGACAGCCGTCCGAGGACATGATTCAGGAACACGACACCGAAGAACTGCGTCAGGTCCTCGGCGACGACCCCGAAGCCGGCATGTACGTCCAGACCCAGCAGGGCGGACTTGGCGAAATCGTCCACGCCGACGACGACGTCGTCCGCATCGACTTCAACCACGAGCTCGCAGGCAAGACGCTCGAATTCGAAGTCGAGATTATCGACGTCAACTAACGCCGTCACCGCTGACAGAGACGGCTGTCGTCACGTTCGGTTGCGTCACTCGGCTGTGTCACGTCCGACTGTGCCACGTTCGATTACGTCACCCGGTTGCGTCATACTCGGTGACGACACGCCCGCATCACTTTCTGCGTGAACAGACTCACTCGTCCAGCGGCGGGTGTTCGTCCAGACACGCCGCAACGTCTTCGGCCGCTGCGCGCTTCGTTTCGAGTTCTTCTTCCACAGCGCCGCGTTGGAGTCGCGCTCGCTGCTCGTCGGTGAGCGCCTCTTTGGCGACCGCCGCGTCGCGAAGACGGTCGTAGTCGTCTCGTTCGGTGAGGTCGCGAACGGTCCGCGCTCGTGCGACTGTCTCCTCGTCCGCGAATCGACCGACGACGGCGACGAGTTCGCGCATCCGCCAGCGGAGTTCCGACGCCGGTTTCGGCGGCCACTCGACAGTAAGCGGGTCGGCAGAGAGAGTCGCTAAGAGCCGAGTGTTGGGGCCGACCGCCGACTGGAACGACTGCGGGTCGGCCACGTAGTGGTCGAGTTTCGACCGCGAGTATTCGGCGTACTCGACGAGAACCGAGAGCGGTTCCGTCCCGACGCTCGCCGCGTGCAGATAGTCTCGGAGCGGCGTCGGTGGGGCAGGCAACTCGACGAGGGGATACGCCGTCGCCGTCTCCAGAAATTCGAGAACCTCACGCGCCGACGCGTCGCTGAGAAACTGGCTGAACGCGTCGGTGACGGCGTCGTTGTACGACTCGATAGGCTCGCGGATGTCCTGCGTCGGTGCGTCGAGGTCTGCCGCACCGAGTTCTCGCACGCGTTCGAGTGCTTCGACTCGGTCTCGTAGCTCCGCCTCGTGGCGCTTTGCCTCGTGGCGCGCAGACCGGTAGTCGTCGCGCGCGGACTGCCACGCGTCCAGTAACGCCGCGTCGTTTCGGACTGGTTCGAGTGCCGCACGCGCACGGTCGACGTCGGACGTCGAGAGCGTCGAGGTGACGCCGGTCGTCAGTGCGTCGTTGGCGTCCACGAAGGCCTCGCTGTGACGAATGTCGGCGTCGAGTGCTTCGAGGACCTCGGTGAGTTGCTCCCGGAACTCGATGTACCCTTGCAGGTCGTCTCGGTCCGTGATTCGCTCTTCGTACCGGTCGAGGAGTGATTCGACGTCGCGGTAGGCGTCGGCGACCGTTCGAAGCGTTTCGAGGCCGATATCCGCGACCTGTTCGCGTTTCTCGCGGCGGCGCTCCGCAGCGCGTCGAAGTGACTCGATTGGGTCGTCGGGGTCGCTCACGGCGACACCGTCCAGAAGCGAGCGTTTCGGTGTCGGTTAGCGGGCACCATCGTGTGAAACGTAACCCCGGGGGAGGAAAAAATGCTACTGGGACGGAGCGTCCACGTGACGGAACGACACCAGTCGAGTTAGAGCGCGACAGTCACGGAGTCGTCGGAGTCAGCCAACCCCGAAATCGACAGCGTCGCTTCGCGACTTCCCGTCTTTTCGACGTCGATGTGGACTTTGAACGAGGTCTTCATCCCGGCGACGATACTCTGCATATTCGCGCCGATGTCTGCACTCGTGTCGATTGCGCAGACACCGAGTCCGTCACCGCGACGGAGTTCGGACAGGAAATTCGAGTTCAAGAGACGGTAGACCGACCGAACGTCCTCGACTTCGCTACAGATAGTCGAACAGAGGTAGATACCACACCGGAACCGCGGTTCCAGTTGTTGGGACTCGGCCAGCACCGACGAGAGCGTCATCCCGAGCATGGTCAGGTCGCTCAGGTCAGAGATGGTTTCGACGCTGTCGTCTCGGCCGGACCCCGCGGCGGCCAGTACGGACGACCGAGACTTCGAACCGCGGGACACCCGGTCGAGCGACCGCAAGGTCGAGCGGCCGCTTTCGTCGGTCGAGACGATGACACCCCGCTCGTCCGCTTGCGGTGCAGAGAGTTTGTAGAAGACCGATTCGAGGGCGTCGGCATCCTCACCCGTGAGCAGAATGCTCGTCCCCTTTTGTATCGGGTCGAGTGGCAGTGACCCGGTGGCGAACGTTTCCTCGGACGAGATGCTCATTGTGCCACCTCCAGGGAACGCGACTCAAGTAGTGACTGCCGGAGTTGAAGAATCTCCATCGCCGTCTCGGCGAACTGTTCGAGTTCGTGTCGTTGCGCGTCCGAGTAGGACCGAACCTCGTGGTCGATTAGACACACCTGTCCGATGACGTGACCGTCCGGCGTGGTCATGTTCGCACCCGCGTAGGAGACGATACCGAGGTTCTCCAGTTGCTGGTTCTGGCTAAAGCGCTTGTCTTCACGGATATCTTCGACGACCATCACGTCTTCTTGGAGCATACTGTGGGTGCAAATCGTGTTTTCGCGGGTGAGACTATCCCAGTCGCCGCCGTGGCACGCGAGGAAGTTCTCTTCGTCTTCTTCGAGCAGTCCGATAAACGAGATTGCGGCGTCGAAGTGGCTGGCGATGAGGTCCGTCAGTCGCTCGAAACTCTCCTGAACCGGGAGTTCGTCCACGTCGTACCGCGAAAGCGCGTCGAGACGTTCCTGCTCGTCGTCCGGTTTCAGGAACCCGACTTGCGCGCTGTGGTTGATGACGTCGTCGGCGATGAAGGCAAGCCGGTCGTGCGCATCCGGCAGGTCTCGGTTGACGTACTCGATGATTACCTCCTCGAACGAGTCGGTCTCGACTTCGTTCGGGGGAACGTCGGTAAAGAGAATACAGGGGGTTTGCGGGGCGGTCTCTCGAATCGCTCGCACGACGTCGAGGCCACTCCCGTCAGCAAGTTCGTATTCGGTGACGACACAGACGATTGCCTGCTCGTCGAGGGCGGTCCGCGCCTCCTCCACGGTCGTCGCTTGAACCGTGGTCATCGTCTCCTCGGAATCGAGCGCGTCCGCAACTGCGCCGACCCGGTCGTCGGTGTCGACGCACAATATCTTTCGACTCATCGATTAGACGCAAGGTGTGTTCGCGGAAGGGTGGACACCCTAATTATACAAAATGAGTCCTAGGCTTCGATGATTCAAATCCCGACATTTGGACCCAAAAGCACCACTTCTGATTAGTATAGGCCCTCTAAGCCACTCTTAGGTTGTGTTATTAAATATTAATTTTGATAATTAGAATTTCGGAATCGACCCCGGTATTTCGACCGAGAACACGAGACCAACTCCACCCAAGGCTTTTCGTCTGATTCGCCGTACGAGAAGACGACAATGAGCGTTCCCGAAGACGTCGAACTCGACTTCGTCCCACTTGGAGAGACCGGGTTGCAGACGAGCGAACTCCAGTTCGGCACGTGGCGATTCGGCAAAGAGACCGAGGAAGGAAACGTCGAAATCGACCAGAAGCGCGCTCACGAACTTCTCGACACGTACGAGAAAGCCGGAGGACGCTTCATCGACACCGCGGACGTGTACGGCGGCGGCGAAAGCGAGCGCTGGATTGGCGATTGGCTCTCCGAGCGCGACCGAGAACGCTACACCATCGCGTCGAAGATTTACTGGCAGATTCGCACCGGCGACCCGAACAGTCGCGGGACGAACCGCAAGAACGTCCGCGACCGCATCGACGCCCTGCTCGACCGACTCGGCACCGACTACGTGGACGTCCTGTACATCCACCGGTGGGACGACGACACGCCGACACGCGAGATGATGAAGACGCTCAACGGCCTCGTCGAAGACGGGAAGGCCCACTACCTCGGCGCGTCGACGCTTCGACCGAACGCGTGGAAGGTCGCGAAGGCGAACGAAATCGCTCACGCGATGGGCTGGGAACCGTTTACCGTCACGCAACCGCGCTACAACCTCGTCGACCGCGAAGTCGAAGGCGACTATCTTGAGATGACTCGCTCCTACGGGATGGCAGTCTGCCCATGGAGCCCGCTGGGGCAGGGCTTTCTTACCGGGAAGTACACGCGCGACGAAGGGCTCACGGGGGAGTCACGCGCCGTCGAATCGAGCCACTTCGAGAGCACCTACCTGACCGAGGAGAACTTCGACGTCCACGACGAACTCGACGCGGTCGCCGAAGAAGTCGGGGCGACGCCCGCCCAGACCGCGCTCGCGTGGCTCATGCACCGCGACGGCGTGACTGCGCCAATCGTAGGCGCGAGAACGACGAAGCAACTCTCTGAGAACCTGGCTGCTGCGTCTATCGACCTCTCTACCGAACAGGTCGCACGGCTGACCGAGGCGAAGGGCGGCCCGTACGCGAGTCTGTGAAAAGCCGGGGACGCCGTCCGAGGTCGGACCCTAGAGACGATTCGTAAACGACACAGTTTCTTCCACGTCGAGGTTCAAACTGAGTTGGTCACTCAGGAGGACGCTTCAGAAAATCCGACGCTAACGGGGCGAGACCAGTCTTTTAGCTCCTCGAAGAGGGACCACCGGGACAGCATAATCATCACCAATAGCTATGGAGGATAGATAAAGGACTGTCCACGGGGAGACTCCACGCCTATGCAATATATTCACAAACACAGAGTCGATGGCAACAGAACAAGACCGGACGTGGACCGTAGACACCGAACCACGCGACAAGAGCATCGACGACATCGACCTCCACGAGATTCGTGGGCAACCCGTGGTGAAGTTCGTCACCGCGTTCCTCATCGGGGCCGTGTTCTTCCTCGTTCCAGTCCCGTACAACGGGGAACTCACCGTTCCGTTCGACATCGTGGTCAGTACGATTACGGGGACGTTTCCCAACGCCGTCGGCGTCTACGCGCTTGGCATCATCGTCGCCGGGGGCGTGTTGACCACGTTGGCAACACTCGGTGACGGGGAGTTCGCAGGGTACGACCTCTCGTACTTCGAAACGTCGACCGCGTTCTGGCTCCTCAGAGTGGCCGGTATCGTCGTCGCACCACTCATGTTCTTCAAACTCGGCCCGGGGTGGCTCCACACTCCCGGAACTGGTGGGTTGATGTGGGGAACGCTCGTGTACAGCGTGGGCGTTATCATCCCCATCGGCGCGGTGTTCATCACCATCTTCGTCGAGTTGGGCGGCCTCGAATTCGTCGGGACGCTCGCTCGCCCGATAATGCGCCCGCTTTTCAAAATCCCCGGCCGGGCCGCCCTCGACAGCCTCGCCTCGTGGGTCGGGTCGTACAGCGTCGGCCTGTACGTCACCCGCAACGTGTTCGAGCAAGGCGGCTACAACAAACGCGACGTGTTCACCATCGCGACCTGTTTCTCGACGGTGAGCATCGGGTTCGTCGGCGTCGTCGCCGCGACGCTCGACATCTTGCAGTTGTTCCCGGTCGTCTTCGGTGCGTACTTCCTCTGTGTTATCATCACCGCCGCGATTCTGGTTCGAGTCCCTCCCATCTCGACGACGCCGCAAGAGTACATCACCGAGCCAGACCCGGAGACGGCATTTTCGGGGTCGCTGAGCGAATACATCCGCCTGGCTCTCTCTGAAGCCGTTCAGAAAGCAGACGAAGGCGAGTCGTTCCTCGAAGCCGCGAAGCGCGGGTTCGTCGATGGACTGAAGCTCACGATGCTCATCCTCGGGACGATTCTGACTGTCGGTCTCGCGGCGACGCTGCTGTCGGCGAACACGCCCATATTCGACATCCTCGGAAAGCCGCTGACGCCCGTCATCGCCGCACTCGGGATTCCGAACGCCGAGACCGTCGCGCCCGCGACCATCGTCGGCATCACCGAGATGTACGTCCCGGTCCTCCTCGTCACCGAGACCGCGCTGAAGGCCAAGTTCTTCATCGCCGTCTTGGCCGTCTCGCAACTCATCTTCTTCTCCAGCGTCGGCCCGATGACGATGGACATGTTCAGCGACGTCCCCATCCGCTTCCGCGACCTCGTCGCGATGTTCGTCATGCGGACGATTATCCTGATTCCGCTCATCGCCGGCATGACACACGCCGCGGCCGCACTCGGCCTTCTCGGCTGATACCGACTCAGCAGACCCCGCACTCGGCCTTCTCGGCTGACGCCACACTCCCACCGGTTTTCACCGAGTCGCTGTCAGAGTAGCCCGACGAACGCCTCGGCCAGTTTCTGTTCCGCCCGACGGAGGTGGTGTTCGAGCGTTCGGCGCTCGATGCCGACGACCTCGGCAAGTTCAGTCGTCGTTGTCTGGCGCGGAATCTCGTAGTACCCCTCCTCGTACGCGAGGGTGAACGTCTCTCGTTGCCGCGGCGAGAGCGACGGGAGGAGCGATTCGAGCGACAAGAGCGGTTGGTCCGCGAACACCTCAGTTATCGCCCGCTTCGAGTCGACGTGGACGTCGTACGACTCGGTGATGTCGGTGTAAAAGCTCGTCAGGTCTTCCGACCGCGATGCGAGGACGCGGACGCGTTTGGTCCCGCCTTCGTACCGAATCGGCGGGACGAGCAGGCAGTTGTTAGCCTCCAGATACGGTTCGACGTTGTGGTCACTGTGCGCCTTCAAACACGCGCCGGTGATGATGACGCGACCGTGTTCGCCCCGTAACTCGTTGTACACACCGACGGTTCGTTCGATGTAGTCGAAGACGTCGTCGTCGACGTCGCCGTCGATAGAAAGCAAGTCACAGTGGCTGTTACACCAGAGTTCGATGCGAGCGTCAGACCCTGCCGTCGCCCGCTCGTACGGCGTATCGCTGTCGATTCTGAGCGTGGCTTGGTACATACTCACAGTCGGTTATTGATATATAAAATACTACCCGTACGGAGAGTGTTATCCCAATATCACGTTCTCGACGAATTCGAAGCGGTGTCCGCTCCCACGCGCCACTCCCAATCGGTGACAATCACGTCTCCTCTTGATACGCCTGCGATTCGTCTCAGTACACATGAGGTCGTCCGTGATTTCCGCGAACGCTCGGGCGGAGCGCACCTTTCCAGCGTACGGACCTATCGACGCTATTTTGGGCTTCGTCGTCTTTTACATCTTTCTCACGCGGGCAACGCCGACGATTGTGGACGTGCTGACGACGGTGCTGCCGGACGTGTCTGCGTCAGTGGTTCAGTTCGGGCTCGCAGCGTTTCTCTGGTTCGTCTTCTTGATGACGACGTTCGACCAAGTTCGGCGTCAACTTGCAGCGCTCGGCGTGGGGTCGAAAGCGGACATCCGAGAAAGCAGGCGAAGTCGGGGGGTTCCGTCCACAGAACGAGTGGTGCTGTATCTCGTCGCACTCCTCGTCGGTGGCCTCGTTTCGATGTGGACGTTCGACAGCGCTATCGACGCCGGAATCTCGATGATTCGGGTCGTCGCCACCCTCGATATCGCAGCGGTTCCGGTCGTCGACTTCGCCGTTATGATTGTCTTTTTCGTCTCGTTCGGGGTGGTGACTCACGTCCTCGACCGGATGGTAATTGGGGCACTCCGAGCGATAACGTCCTCGTGAGTATCGGCGATAGAAAAGCTGAGTTGCGCCTCGGTATCGACCTACTTCGGTGGTCGAAGCCGGTAGTACCGGCGGTTGAGGTCGTACATGTACCCCTCCTGCATCGTCTTCAGCACCGCATACGTGACGACGCCGGCCACGAGCGGGAGGAGGAACGTCAGGTCGAAAAGCAAGTCGACGTTCATCGGGATGAGGTTCTTCGCGGAGTAGATACTGATGGTGAGAGCGAAGATGACACCGCCGACGCCGATAGACGCCCAGAACGGTTCTTCGACCGGTCGGCGCGCGCTTCCTTTGTTGAGGAAGGGGACGATGGCGATTGCACCGACGACGACACCGTTCGCGAGGACGCCGTACGCTCGGTCACCTAGCAGCTTTTGGCCGCCGAGCACGGCAATCTCGGGGTTCAGCGGACCGAGTTTCAACAGCCCGAACGACCAGTAGAGGTACCAGTCGGGCAGGATAATCGACGGCGTCTGACTCGGATTTGCCGGTGCGCCGATGTGCGGCGGCATCGTCGCCGCGAGAAACAGCACCATGCCAACGAAGAACGATGCAATCGACAAGTTGCGGACGAGTTCGTGTGGCCACGTCGGGAATCCGAGGACGTCGCGCTCGACGTAATCGGATTCCATGCGGAGGTCCTGGTCTTCTCTTCGGGACCGTTCGAAGTACTCGTAGGTCAGCCGTGAGAGGCCGGTCGAGCGCTCTTTTCGCTCGTGCCACGCCGGTGTTTCGTTGTCCGGCGCGACCACCCCCGTCCCGTCAGTTCGGATTTCCTCGTCGACGGATTGGTCTTCCTGACTCATGTTTACTCGGGAACCTGTTTGGAGGTTGAGAACCACGTGGCAAAAAGTTGTCTTTTGGAGAATATCCCAAAATTAATTACAGTTTCATTGTCAAATATTAGGGGTTCTCCTGCGACTTGCGTCACACCACTGTGTTGTGGGAAACTGGTCGCTGACAACTCACGTGTCGGCACCGAAAGTGGACGCGACGGCGGGGAACAACACGTTGTTCTCTTTGTGCACGTGCAGGTGCGTGTCCCGCTCTAGCTCCGCGAGCCGGTCGAGCATGCTCCGGTAGCTCGCACACGCACTCTCAGGAACTGCATAGTCGTCGGTCAACTCGGAAAGTCGTTCGAGACGCTCGGCGGTCGCTTCGTGGTCGTCTTCGAAGCCTTCGACTTCGCGTTCGATTGTACGAATCTCGTCGCCGGTCAGCGATTCACCGGCGTCGATTTTTCGAGCAATCGGAAAGAGGTCGTCTTCCTCCTCTTGGATGTGGGTCTGCATCTCTTCGGCGAGGGCGACGAACTCCCGTTCGACAGCTTCGAGTTCGGGGTGGTCCTCACCGTGGACGTTCGCGACCTTGTGAACGAGCGCCTCCAGCGCGGGAAGTTCCTCACGCAGTCGGTCGTGGTGTGTCGAAACGATGTGGTCCGTGAGTTCGGACAGCGACTCCCAGTCGAACGACTCGTCGGTCTCAGTCTCTTGTACGGTTCGAAGCTCTGACCGAACGTCGTCGATATCGGCGTCAGCAGCGTCGCAGGCCGCCGCGAGCGACACGTCGCCGCCGCAGCAGTAGTCGATGCCGAACTCCTCGAAGACGGGGGCGAACGCCAGTGACTCTTCCACGAACGAACTCACCTGCCGGCTTGGGTCGATTGTATCTGTCATCATGATGTGTCGAACGTACGAAAGACTCGTTTCGACGCGGACGTAGCAATTTGGCCGAACACGTTCGGCCCCGGCGACTGCTTAGACGTGGTGAAAACGACGAACAGCGGACGCCACAGCAGCAGTTAGTCGTCGGCTGCGGTGGGTTCGAACTAGTCGTCGACCGCCATGGGTTCGAACTCGCCGGTAGCGAGCCCACGCCGAACCGGGTCGTGTTCCTCGTCTGTCGGCGGCGGCGCAGTCACCAACAGGGCTTCCAGTCGGGAGTCGTCGTCCGCTTTGATGCCGCGTTTCGTGTCTGCCGGCACGGTGATGACGTCACCCGATTCGACACGATGGTCGGTCTCACCCTCTCGAACGATACCAGTCCCCGAGCGAACGTCGACCACGAGGTCGCTCGACGGCGCGTGAACCGGGATGAACTGACCGGGTTCGAAGAAGCCACAGATGACTTTCACACGCTCACTTCGAAACCCTGCTTGTGCGGAAAATCGGTCGTCGTCGTACACACGTTCCGCATCGAAGTCGATGCGTGGCATCAGCATTCGCCTCCGTGTCTCTGTGTGAACCGGCGATAGTGACCTCGGTACGTACGATTCGGTCGGTCGGCTGAGAACGCAGTTGCGACTGTGTGCATCTCTTCGATGCAACTCGGGAGACACGATTCAGCGTTGTCCCGAACTGGTTCGGGAGTCGTGGGAGCCGACGCGGGTTGTCGAGGGGAGTGATTTTGATTCAAAATATGATATCTATTGGTGTTCTGAGTGTCTTCTGAATATTGGAGTTGGTTGTTCGAGAAATAGAATTGTTTATTTACCACACAATAATACAGGGACAAGGCGGTAGAAATTCCACAAATTGTAAAAATTTCTACTTTGTTATTCGCGGCGAGAACAGTAATAAATTGAGTTTGAAGCCAGCACAGAATGGATTTTGTAGTCTCCTCCATCATGGCAGTATTCATTCTCCACCAGATAGTATTGTATATATCTCAAAATTCCATTTGTGCTGTCGACACCAACTTCGTCGGGAGAAACTACCCCTTCGATACCTACAAAAATAGAATAAACGCATGCCAGTCAGTGATTCCACTCCGTGCCATCACACCGGTACGAGTGTAATGGCGAGTCAGTCACGCGAAGTCGCCGCCACGTCGGCGTGACTAGTCGTCAGCCGGACTCGGTTGTGTCAGGTCGCCTACCTGCTCGTCGGCGACTTCGTAGAGGGCGTTCGTGACGGTTCCGTGCTCCGAGGCGTGCGGTCGGCCAGGAGCGTCGTCGTAGCCGTAGTCGAAGATTCGATTCCGGTTGAGACTGAGCCTCGTGAACTCGGGTTGGAACATGTCGAACAGCTCGAACCGGTCTTCGAGTTCCGGGAACTGCGCCTGATAGTCGAGGATTGCCTCCCGGGCGTGCGTCCAGAACTGCTCTTCGGCGTAGTCGTGGTGCTCTTCGAGGATGTCTGCGACGTACCGCAGGACGCACACGAACAGGCCACAGAAGATGAACTGACAGAGTCCCTCGGGTGGCTCTTTTCGGAGTACCTCGTGCATCTCGTCCGGCAGCGCCTCCAGTTCGGGGAGTGGCTGGTCGCTGACGTTCACGTCGTCCACGAAGTCCTTGACGGCGAGTCGCGTCGGAACACCGTCTTCGACGACGAGAATCGTATTCTGGCCGTGCGGGGAGAAGACGGTACCGTAGCGATACAGGAAGTGAAGCAGTGGCGGAAGGACGGTATCGAAGAACTCCGAAAGCCACTCGTCGAGCGTCAGTCCAGAGCGGTCGACCAGCCGTGAGATGAACGGTTCGCCGTCGCCATCGACGTGCATCAACGACGAGAGCGTAATCGCCCGCTCGTCGTCTTCGAGGTAGGTGTAGATGGACTCCCGCCAGACGACGCCGAGTAGCTCGTGGTACTGGTAGGGCGAGTCGTCGATGTCGGTGAAGTCACCGTGGTCGTAGTTGATGCCCGCAATCTCGCCGGGGAGAATCAGGTCTTGGTCTTGCAGGAAGTCGTCGCCCTCGTAGATTCCTTTGATGTACTCCGTGACTGTCGGAGCGAGTTCAGTGCGCTCACCGGGCAGACCACGCCAGACGAGCGTGTTGAGGATTCGCATCGGGACCTTCACGTGGTGTTTCTCCTCGTCGTCGACGTTGACGAACGTTCGAACCGACTGCTGCGGGAGGTATTCGTCCGGGCCCTCACCCAGCGGGACGATGTCGTCGGCCGCGATGTGGTCGGGGAACAGCGGGACGACACTGTTCTCCCACTGCCAGTCGTGGACGGGCATGAAGTAGTAGTCGTCCGGGTCGAGACCTTTGGAGACGAGTCGGTCTCTGAACTGGTCGTAGTAGTCGCCGAGTTCGCGCCGGACGAGCGAATCGTGGTCGACAGTTTCGGTTCCGACGAACGTTGCCTGCTCCTTGCTCACGGCCGCCCACGAGAGCGTTACGGGCTGTTTGCGCTCGGGTGCGTACTGCTTGTAATCGTCGTATCCCCATCCGAGCCGGCCCTTGTTGTAGGTAATCCACGGGTGACCCTCCATCTCGCCTTCGAGGAGGGCGTAATCGAGGTTCGTGGGGTCGAAGTCCTCACGGCCCCGCTTTCGCGCCTCGATGTGGGCGTCCGCGAGCAACGTTCGCTTGTACTCGCGTACGAGGTTCCCCTCTGTGAGTCCGTTCAGCGAAGTCGCGTCACCCAAATCGCGCAGCAGCCGAAGCGGGTCGTGATGCTGTTCCCACGTGTCGCCCGCCTGTCGCTCGATGGTGTCGCTGTAGACGTGGATGCTGTCCATCAGCCGTTCGGTCGCTTCGAACCGATAGCTCGTCTCACCGAGGTCGAACCGGAAGACGCTGCGGTCGTCGCCGGCGTCGACTTTCCGCGGCGAGATGATGTCCTCGTAAGTGAACTCTTCGAGCATCTTCGTCAGGAGGCGGCGTTCGACCGTCTCCCAAATCTCGTCGTCCAGTGCGTCCTGTAGTGTCGTGTCGTTCGGATTCATCGTTAGTCGTCCTGCGTGGGTGTCTGGGTCAGTTCACGCTCGCTCTTGCGAGAGGTGTTCGGTGCATGCTCGGCGAACTGCTCGACCGAGAAGTCCTGAAAGACCGTATCGACGTCTTCGGGATAGGCCTCGCGACCGACCAAGCGGTTGACGAACTTCGTGTTCCGATAGCACCCGAGTCCGAGGTCGGGAACGCCGACGCCGTGGGTGTGGACTTCGGCGTTCTGGAGGAAGACGTCGCCAGCGACGTCGATTTCCAGACGATGGTCGGCAGTCACCTCGAATCGGCCCCGTTCGTCCCAACTAATCGCCGCTTCAAGCGGGTCGAGGAAGTCCGGAATCGGGCGCTCGTAGCCGGTTCCGAGAATCACGACCTCGCTCTCGTGGACGAACGACTCCTCGGTCTGCCACTGGTGACAGTCGAGGGCGTAGGCCCCACCGACGTCTGCAAGATGTTCGACCTCGGTCATCGCGAACAGGCCGACATCGGGGTCGCGGTCGCCGATGGAGCGGCGATAGAGCAGGTCGTAAATCTCACCGCTCGTCTCTGGGTCGATGCCCTTGTAGAGCAGGTCTTGGTTCGGAACGAGGTCGTCTTTGACTTCCTGCGGAAGGTCGTAGACGTACTGCTCGTACTCGGGTGTGAAGTGCTGGAGACCGAGCTTCGAGTACTCCATCGGGAAGAAGCCGTCCGAGCGCGTCAGCCAGTCGAGTCGGTAGCCGTGACCGGGTTGGCGCTGGAGCAGGTCTTGGAACACCTCGGCAGCGCTCTGTCCGGACCCGACGACGGTGACCGAGTCCGCATCGAGAACACGCTCGCGGTTGTGTCGATACCGTGCCGTGTGGAACACGTCGTCTTCCGGGTGTCCGCGGAGATTTTCGGGAATAGACGGTTGGGAGCCGATTCCGAAAGCGATGTTCTCCGCGCGGTACTCGAAGCGCTCGTCGGCTTCGGGATGATGTGCGGTAATCACGTAACACGACGCTTCGCTGTCCCAGCGCACCTCGGTCACGTCGCGATTGAACCGACACGTGTCGAGTCGGTCGACGACCCACCGGAGATAGTCGTTGTACTCCCGACGGGGAACCTGGAAGGTCTCGTAGAAGTAGAACTCGTAGATTCGGCCGGTCTCCCGCACGTAGTTGAGGTAGCTATACTCGCTGGTCGGGTCGGCGAGTGTCACGAGGTCCGCGAGGAACGGGACTTCGAGCGTCGTGCCGTCGAGGAGCATCCCCTCGTGCCACTGGAACTCGGCGTCGCGTTCGAGGAACGCGGCATCGACGTCCTCGTCGACGCTGTCGAGCATGGCCGCGAGACCGAGATTGAACGGGCCGAGACCGATACCGACGACGTCGTAGACGTGGTCGTCAGTCATCTGCGCGCACCTCCTGTGCTGGCGCTGCGGAGGTGTCCGCGAGGACGTCAGATTCGAATCGGTCGCGGTCGCAGACCATCAACAGCGCCTCTTTGTCCTCTTCGTCGAAGTAGAACGTCTCTCTGGGTTCGAAGCCACACTGTTCGAAGACGTGGATGACGCGCTCGTTCCGAGCGTCCGGTTCCGCAATCACCCGGTCGGTCTCGGGATGGCGGAACTGCATCGCGACGACCGCCCGCATCAACGGGAGTGCATAGCCGTGGCCGAGGTACTCTTCGGGGCCGATGAGCAGATGGACGCCCTGGTCGGCCGGGTCGGCGTCGTAGTAGTTCGAAACAGCGTCGTCTGCCGCCCAGTAACACTCCCAGTAGCTCATCGGCACGTGGTCGAGACACCCGACGTAGGGCGTCAAGTGGTCGTCGGCGAGTTTCTCGCGGAGCGTCTCGGAGAACGTCGGCAGTGGCTCGTCGAGTTGCCAGTAGGGCTTGACGTGGTCGCTACCGAGCCACTGGTGGAGTCGCCCGAGGTCGCGTTCGACCGACGCCTGTCGGAGCGAAATCGTTCTGTCGATATCACGGGCGTACGTCTGGTACTCGTAGTCGCGTGCGATGGTCGCGTCCGGTCCCGTCATCGTTCCACCTCGGTGACGATTGGGTTCGCAATCTCCGTGTAGACAGACTGGTTTTCGAGGTCGTTTTCGAGCTCGTCCAGCCCGCGGAAGCGCGTGAGCAGATTACTCTTGCACGGCACGGTCTCTTCGGTCAGAAGCGTCTCCAGCAGCGTCGACGACGGACGGTCGTACTGCTCGTGGATGTGAGTCAACTCGTCGCGGAGGATGGAAAGCAGTCTGCGCTCATCGACGAGGTCGGCGCATCCGAAGGCGTTGATGACGTCAAGCGCGTTGTTGAGCACGACGTAGTACCGGAGCCGTTCGTCGGCGATTTCGTCCGCACAGACGGTCCCGGCTCGTTCTCCCACGCCCGGAAGGTAGTCGTCAACGCGGTCGTACTGCGACTCGGGGAAGTAGAACCCCTGATTGTCTCGGTAGGCGAACGCACTCGGGTAGCCCTCGTCGTCGAGCGTGAGGACCGAGTTCTGTTGGTGAGCCTCGACGCCGACGCCACCGACGAGGTAGAGCCACAGTACCGGCCGGATGCTGAGTGCGAGATACTGGCGGAACCAGTCCTCGCTGACCGCGGCCGTCTCCCGGCCCTCGCGCTCGGCGATAGACGAGACGATGCGACCGAGGCGCGACTGGCCGTCGATGGCGTCCTGACAGAGCGAAACCAATGGCGTGGCACCGACCGCGTCCTCGCCACGGAAGGGGTTAGCTCGAAGAACGGTCTCTAAGCCGGACTCTGGCTTGTCTCCAACGTCGAGTGCGAGATACGCCGGGTCGCGGACGATGTCGAACGACGGGAACTCCGCCGCGAGTTCGTCGCCGAATTCGGTGTCGAGTAATTCCGCGACAGCGACGCCGCGTTCGAGTTCCGGGCGCTTGTTCGTCCGGACGGAGTTCGTGATGGTGACGTTCAGCGACGACTTGACCATGAACGGCGAGTCGGGGCTGTAGAGCGTCCGAACGGACGTCGTCGGGAAATACTCTCGACCGGCTGCCCCGAGATAGTCGAGTCCATCGCCGAGATGTGACTGCACGTGGTCCTGTGCGAGCAGGTAGTCGGCCTGCCACGGGTGGACGGGCAGGAGCACGTCGTCGCTTTCGACGTGGTCGGCGACGAACGACTCGCCGACGGTCGGGTCGTCCCGCAACTCGTCTTTGACCCACTCGCCCGCGGAATGCTCCAGCGCCGACTCCTGAGACACCAGTTCGGGAGTTGCACGGAAGTAGTGCAGCGGGAACGACCCCCGGAGTTCGGGAGCGTATGTCGACCGGTTGTGGGCCGCGATTCCCTGCCGACTCTTCGGCGTCGGGTGACGCTGGTGACCGAAGACGAGCGCCTGTTCTGCGTCGCGGAACGAGAGACGGTCGGTGTAGAGCGTCTCCGTGTCACCCATCCGCGCATCGACGAACTGCTCGATGTTCGCCTTGCTTCGCAGGACGCGTTCGAGAAGCGCGTCCGGTACCGCGCTCCCGCCCCGCGAAAGTGTGAGGTCCTTCACGATAAGCGACGAGAGCGTGGCCGCGTCCGCTGGATAGACTGTCCCATCCGGTAGCCGATAGCTGAGAGGCGTCTCGAATCGATGGCCCTCTGTCGGCGAGCGGTGGACCAGTGGTGCCAAAATATCGATACCCTGTGCGGGGAGCGTCGTTCGAAGGAGCCCGTCGCTCCCGGGGTCGACGCCAGCGACTGCGTCCGTCGTGACCTCGTAGTCCGCCGCGTCGCGGAGATAACAGTTGAAGAACGCGTGGATAGTCGCATCGTCAGCCCGGGTGGCGGGGTCAACCTCGTGACTGTCGTGGTCTCCGTCACGAAGTTCGGCGTCAGCGCTCATGCGGCCACCCCCGATTCGACCGACACGGCTGTCTCACCCGCTCAGTAGACGTGGCGCACTGACACCACGTCGCTGCGGAGTGCACTCGTGTACTCTGCGTTTGCATACAGCTTTTTAGGCTAGCCTAAAGCGCAATAAAACCCAGGGGATTTAGGTTGGCCTAAAAGTATATATTTGGTGGTTGACTCGATGTATGGGGAGCCGAGTGGCGGGGCTTGCCACCCCCACGCTACCCACCAGCTACGACCGGAGGTACCAATCCTATCTACTACGTCCGAGAGTACCACTCATTCCACGGCTGAAGCCGTTCGAACGTGTCGCTCGACGTGATAACCAACTCGTCTTCGAAGCGCGGGGCGGCAATCTGCATTCCGACCGGAAGCCCGTCGGCGACGGTCCCCGCCGGAACAGACGCGGCAGGGTGCCCCGTGAAGTTGAGGAGGAACGTCGGACACCAGCCGATTCGCGGGTCGACCGGTTCGCCGTCGACTTCGTCAGGTCCGAGTGTCGACCCTTCTGTGGCGTTCTTCACGGGTGGATGAGTGACAGTCGGCGAGACCAGCAGGTCGTAGTCCTCGAACACGTCTTCGAGCGCGTCGTGGACCGACGTTCGAATGACGTGCTGGTGGAGGTACTCCGTCGCGGACGTTCCAGCTCCGGATTCGAGCAAGTCGGCGAGGCTGTCTGTCAGCTCCTCGCGATGGTCTCGAAGCAGATCGACCCCCTCGTGTTCGGCGAGCCAGTCGTTCATCGCCGCCAGATTGGCACCCACGAGGTCCAACCACGCATCCGTCAACTCCGTGTGCGAATAGCCGAGTTCGACGTCCACGTGCTCGACTGTCGCCCCCGCGTTGCTGAAGGTCTCGACCGCTTCGCCGACTGTCGTTCGCACTGTGTGCTCGACCGGGAACGTCCCGAAATCCGGCGTGTATGCGATATCGATGCCGTCGAGAGAACGCCCGATTGCATCACGGAATCGTCCGCCGTGGTCCGGGAGACTCGACGGGTCTCGGGGGTGGTGTCCCTCCATGATGTCCAAGACGAGCGCCGCGTCACGGACGGTACGCGTTATCGGCCCGTGGCTCGACCGAATACCGAGGTCGTCGGCAAACCCGTCCGGACGAGTGAGGTCTGGTACCCGTCGGAACGTCGGCTTGAACGCGTAGACGCCAGACCACGCTGCGGGGATGCGAAGCGACCCGCCTGCGTCTTTCCCGTGTGCGACAGGCGTGAGCCCGGCGGCGACAGCAGCAGCACTGCCGCCGGACGAGCCACCGGCGTTTCGCGATGGGTCGAACGGATTCCGAGTCGGTCCGCGGAGTGGGTTGTCAGTCGTCCCCTTGTGGTCTAGCTCGGGAGTGTTCGTCGTCC
This sequence comes from Haloferax larsenii, assembly GCF_024730625.1. Classification (NCBI taxonomy): domain Archaea; kingdom Methanobacteriati; phylum Methanobacteriota; class Halobacteria; order Halobacteriales; family Haloferacaceae; genus Haloferax; species Haloferax larsenii. The sequence goes on along the minus strand of NZ_CP078065.1, from coordinate 265,096 downwards.
CGACGACGATTGCACCCGCGTCCTCTAACCGCGTGACGAGCGTCGAGTCCGATTCGGAAACGGACTCGCGGAAGGCGACCGAGCCCATCGTTCGGCGGAGACCCTCCTTCGAGGCGGCAGACTCTTTCAACGCCACGGGGACACCGGCGAGTGGACCAACCGATTCCCCGCGTTCTATCGCCCGTTCGATTTCGACTGCCCGCGTTCGAGCGTAGTCGTCTGCGACTTCGATATACGCGTTCAACTCGTCGTTTCGGCGGTCGATTCGTTCGAGCACCCTCTCGACGACCGTACAAGGCGAAAGCGCTCCTCGTCGAACCTTCGCTGCGATTTCTGTCGCAGACGCTGACGCTACGTTCATCGTCACTGCGTCGATGTCCCGCTGTTGTAGGTTTATCGTTCACGGGAGACGATGACGAGTGTCATTGTCTGAGGCGGCCAAAACACGATAATAAATCAACAAATCTAGCCGTATAGTGCCTAAATATCGACGGGCTTATCACTTTTTAGGCAGGCCTAAACGGTGATGGCACCGACAGGTGACGACGACGGACAGACGACCGATAACCACGACCAGACAAACGGTAGCTCCGACCGAACAGCCGATAGCGACGACGTGACGCCCACGCTTGGGCCAGATGCAACCATCAGGTCGAACTACGTGTTCCAGCGGTACGACCAGACGATAGACCGAACTATCTCGTTTCGGCCGGCGACGATGGAACGCGACCTGGGCCGACTCCACAAGTGGCTCGGATACGACCACGTGACTGAGTTCTGGGAACTCGACCTCCCGTTGCCAGCGTTCCGCGACCACTTCGCCGAAAAGCTCGCGGAAGACCACCTGACGCCGTTTATCGGCTATATCGACCACGTACCGGTGAGCTACTGGGAAGTCTACTGGCCCAGCGAGTACGAACTCGACGACTACTACGACGCAGACCCCGGCGACCGCGCGGCACACCTGCTTGTCGGTCCGCCGGAGTACGTGGGTAACGGCTACGCGAAAGCACTCTTCCGGGCCATGGGTCTCATGCTATTTTCGCACCCCGAGACGGACCGGGTCGTCGGCGAACCCGACGTCGAGAACGACGTCGTCATCAACATCCTGAAACAATGCGGCTTCGAGCCACACAAGGAGTTCTACTTCGAAGAAGCCGACAAAGACGCGCTGTTGCTGATGTGCGAGTACGACGATTTCGAAGCGGCGCTGCTCGACGACTCGCCAGCACTGCTTGCGTGAGGTTCGGCAGACGCATGAGAGGGTTCTCGTCGGCTGCCTGCGTTCAATCGTCTGACGCGACCCATGGATATTTCTTCCCCCCGAGTATGGGTTCGGGTGATGGCCGCGTCTATCCGTGAGCGATGCAGCGAAGCGAACGTCGAGTTCGTCCGACTCCTCTGTGTGACGAACGACGGGATGATACGTGGACAAGCGGTGAACGTCGACCACCTCGAATCGGCGCTCTCGTCGGGCATCCCGCTCCCGAAGATGACCCAGTCGTTCAACGCAATCGGCTACCGGGTGAAAGACGGGCGGTTCGACGCAGTCGGTGAAGTCCGACTGCTGCCCGACCCCTCGACGTTCCGCGTGCTCCCCTACGAAGACCGAACTGCCGCAGTGTTGTGCGACTTAGTCGAACACGACAGGGACGTTGCGTGGGATGCCGACCCGCGGGCCGCTGCGAAGCGCATGCTCACAGCGTGTGAAGAGGAGGGTCTCGCGCCGACCATCGCCGTCGAACAGGAGTTTCACCTCTATTCGGAGCAGTCAGATGGTGAAATCGAACCTCTCGACCCGCGAGGAGAGTACTCGTCGGCGAGTATGCGCGCGAGTCGGTCGGTGATACTCGATATCGTCGACGCGCTGAAGGCCCAAGGCATCGACGTCCGAAAGCACCACCCGGAGTACACCGCCGGCAAAAACGAGATTGTCGTCGGGCACGGAACGGGTCTCGAACCGCTCGACAACGCCGTGTTCTGCCGCGAGACGGTGTCAGGCGTTGCTGAACGAGCGGGTGCTAGCGCGACGTTTTCACCCTATCCGTTCGACGGGGCCACGAACGGGTGTCATCTCCACCTCTCGCTGTGGGATGGTGAGGAGAACGTCTTCGCACCGGCAGACGACGACGCAGCCCTGAGCCAACGCGGTCGGTACTTCGTCGGTGGCATCCTCGAACACATGCCCGGTCTCCTCGCGTTGACGTCGCCGACGGTGAACTCCTATGCGCGACTCCAACCAGCCAAGAGCGTCTGTGCGTACAACTGCTGGGGTATCGGGAATCGCGAAGCAGCAGTTCGAGTTCCAGAGGTACGACCGTCGAACCGGACCAGCGGCACCAGAATCGAGTTCAGACCCGCAGACAACACGTCGAATCCGTACCTTGCGGTCGTCGGCTTGCTGGCGGCCGGTCGAGACGGAATCGACCGCGAACTCGACCCCGGTCCGTCGGTCGACCAAGACCCGGAGAACCTCAGCGACGACACCCGCCGAAAGCGTGGCATCGAGCGACTGCCGCGGTCGCTCGGGGAAGCGGTTCGCGAACTCGGAAACGACGAGGTACTCACCGCCGCACTCGGTGACACGCTCACCGAATCCTACGTCGAGATTAAACGAAGCCAGTGGGAGGCGTTCACCGCGCACGCCGATACGTGGATGCGTGGGACGTACCGCGAGCGCTTCTGAGGAGTTCGATTTGTCAATTGCAAAAGAGAAAAGCCACTGCCGCACGACATCAACCTATGCCGACCGAGCCACAAATCGAGAAGTTGCGAGTGTATCCGGTCAAGTCGCTCGACGGCGTCGAGGTGGACGTCGCCGACGTCCGGGCGAACGGAACACTCGCACACGACAGGGAATTCGCACTGTTCGACGCCAACGGAAACGTCCTCAATGCGAAGCGTGACGAGCGGTTGCACGCGATTACGGCCGACTACGACCCGGACGCAGGTGTGCTCACCGTCGATACACCGTCGGCGACGCCCGCACAGTTCGACCTCGTACACGACACCGAGGCGGCGGAAACGTGGTTCATGGACGTTTTCGACGAGCCGGTGACGATACGGAGAGACACCGACCGAGGGATGCCAGACCGCCCGAAACTCGGCCTGTCGGTCGTGAGTACCGCGACGATTCGAACGGTGGCCTCGTGGTTCGACGAACTGACCGTCGAAGGGACGCGCCGACGGCTTCGAACGAACGTGGAGGTCTCAGGCGTGCCAGCGTTCTGGGAAGACCAATTCGTCGGCGACGACGCGCCTGCGTTCGAGGTCGGTGGGCTCCGGTTCGAAGGGGCGATCCCCTGCGGCCGGTGCGTCGTCCCCGGGCGAGACCCAGACACCGGAGAACCGCTACCGAAGTTCCGAAAGCGGTTCATCGAGAAGCGCCGGGAGACAGTCCCCGAGTGGGTAAACGAGGACGCCTTCGACCACTGGTTCGCGCTGACGACCATTACGCGTCTCGAAGAGTCGACGACGGACGGAACGATTCGAGTCGGAGACTCGGTCACACTGAGAGAAGAGTGACTTCCCTGCCCGAAGGAGAAGGGAAAGAGAAGCAGAAGCAGAAGCAGAATCGATAGCAGCGAGGGGGCCGAAACTCCTTCGCATAGTTAGCTAGCCTAAAAATATGAGTCAATTCAACCAACTACCTCGAAGCGCAGGACAAGGGCGAACAGTCGGGGTGGTTCGAGCATGAGCGGACCACAGCAGCAGAACCGCCTCGCAAATATCAGAGACACTGACGACGTGTACCTCGGGGCGGGAGTCGAAACCGCCTCGGAGCAGCTCGTGGAGTTGTACGGAACGCTCGGACTCGACTGGGTCTGGCTTGACCTCGAACACAAAAACGGCACGCCACTCGACGGACCACGACTGGAACGGCTGGTTCGCGCCGCACAGTGCGGGGGGACCGAACTCGTCGTCAGACTTCCGAACGGCGACCCATCGACAGTCAGAAAAGCCCTCGATACGGGCGTCCGCAACGTCGTCGTCCCGCGAGTCGAGACTGCCAGCGACGTCGAACGCGCCGTGCGAGCCGGTCGCTTCGAGTTCGACGGCGAACCGGGAGACCGCGGTCTCGCACAGGGTCGAGTGAGTGGATACGGAACGACGTTCGGCGGCGAGCGTCCGTATCACGAGGTCGAAGACGAAAACGTACAGGTGGGTGTCCTCGTCGAAAACCGGACTGCCGTCGAGAACATCGACGAAATCGTGACCGTGCCCGAACTCGGGTTCGTCTTCCCCGGACCCGGCGACCTCGGTGTCTCGATGGGACGCACCCTCGAATACGACGATTCGGAGGTGCAAGCACTCATCGAGCGCGTCCGCGAGACATGTGTCGAACACGGCGTCCCCCTGCTGGGTTTCCACAACAGCAACTTCGTCGGACCGGACGGTGCCCGCAATGCGGCCGAGCGAGGATACCGACTCCTGCACCTCGGCGACGAGTTCGAGTTCGTCGCGGACGCCGTCACCGAACGGTCGGGCTGGGTGTCGAGATGAGCAACAGAGCGTAGCGACTCACACTGGCGGGGGCTGTCCGCCACAACTGAAACGAAGCGAGCGGAAGTGACTCCGCTGTCGGCTTACGCCGTGATGATGGACGCGAGTTCGTCGCGGTCGAACAGTTCGCCCGAGAACGTGTCGGGGAAGTAGCCGGTGGCGTACCGCTCGACGAGGAAGAAGTGGTGCAGCGGGCCAGCGTAGATGGGGCCGCCGCGGAACACCTTCTCGTTCTTGACGGCGCTCAGCTCGGACGCAACCTCGTGGTTCTTCATGAACTCGAGGACCGTGTTTCTGAACTCTTCGCGCGTCTTGTCTTCGTGTCCGCGCAGGAGAATCGAGTCCGGGTCGACTTGCAGGAGCGTCTCGTAGTCGATGGTACCACGGTTACTCTCGGAGAGTCCCTGAATACCCGTGTCGGAGAGTGCGTCGGTGAGACCGATGTCGTCAGTCGCCTTCTTGTTCGCCCCCTTCCCACTCAGTCGGGCCGGGTAGAACGACTCTGGCTCGTTACTGCCTTGCCAACAGAGGAGCGCATTCGGACGACTGTCCGGGCCGGGGAGCTTCGTCTGGATGTCCGTGATGTACTCCTCGTGGAAGGCCTTGATCTGTTCGTACTTCTCCACCTCTTGGTGGACTTCTGCAACCTTCCGGAACGCCTCGTACAGCGAGTAGTAGCGATAATTGTGCCACGTGTCCGTGCGCCGGAAGATGGTGTTGCCGAAGAACGGGCCGACGTTGTTCGTAATCTCTTCGATGTCGGCAGGTTCGAGCTTGAAGCCCTTGTTGTTGATGAGCCACTGCGGGTCGATCATGTGGAGGTCGCTATCCAGATTGTAGAAGACCTCCTTCGAGATGCCCGAGTCGCCGACGAGCTTGGTCAGCGAGTCCGTGTCGAAGCTGACACCGTCGAGTTCGTCGTAGTGGTTCACGTGGAAGCGCGAGGGAAGCCCCATACTGGTTACGGTGTCGCCGTGGCCGAGCGCGACTGCCATGTCACCGTAGTCGGGGAAGTAGTGCGCGACCGTCTCCGGCGGCTCGTCGAGCGTCACTTCGCCGACCGGCTCCATCGACACCGAGTAACTTGTGTCTTCGGGCGTGCTCGTCGCCGTCTCCGTCTGGGACGACTCCGTGGTCGAACTGGTCGTCGTCGCCGTCTCCTCCGACGAGGAGGCACTGCAGCCAGCGAGTCCGGCTGTCAGTGCGCTCGCGCCGATACCAAGGAAGTGCCTTCGGTTCAGGTCCATATGTTTTTGGCCTGCCTAAACATATAAAAGCCCGTCGAAATTTAGGCACGCCTAAAGGTTCGGATTCGAGCAGTGATACCGGTTCGGCGGCCGGGGAACAACCATCTCGTAGTTATAGACGCTTTCCCGGCCACTCAGAGAGGAATCGTCATACCGAGAGTCTGGCGGGTTCAATCCCGAGTTCGCCGAAGAAATCAGCGACGTGGGGAACGCGCTTGGTCAGTTCACCGGGCGCGTGCGAGTCAGTCCCGACGGTGAACGAGACGTTGTACTCACGGAGCACCTGCAAGAACGGTGGCGTCGGGTGGTAGTGCCCAAAGTCGTCGAAGACGCGGCCAGCATTCAGTTCGGCACTCGTCTTCGAGCGTTCGAGCGCCTCGGCGACCTGTCGGTAGTGAGTCTCTGTTGCGAATCCTCGAAGGGCGGAGTTACGTTCGAACAAGTCGATGTGAGCCACGATGTCGAACAGTTCGGAGTCGATTAGTGCGACGAGTTTCTCGAAGTACGTATCGACCAACGCGGCTCGCTCGGGTTCGGATTTGTCGGCGAAGTACGGTTCGTAGTGGACGTGGACATCTTCGAGGTGGTGGACGCTCCCGATGGCGTACTGGAAGCCCGCCTCGTCGAGAAACTCGCCGATTGCGTCCTCGTCTCGGGGGTCGTAATCCATCTCGACGGCGTCGTAGATTTCGATATCGAACTGCTCGCGGAATCGTTCGATTGCCGACCGGCGTCGGTCGTAGGTTATGTCGAGATTGAATCCGAGATTGCTGCGGGTCTCGACCATCGCGTCGCGCTCGGAGACGTTGCAGTGGTCCGAGATACCGATTCCCGAGAGTCCGGCCTCGCTGGCCGCCTTCAGCATCTGACGGAGAAACCGGCCGTCAGAGTAGATGGAGTGGGTATGATAGTCGTAGTCGGTCACAGTTGAGCTAGCATTGCCACGCTAGATTAACTGTGTGTTGCTTTTTCGTCAGAACTGGAGCGAATTGGCTGTGTTCGCTGTCCTGCCCACGCTGTACTGTTGAAAGGCCACTGTCGGAGGGCTGTTCTTTTCACAAAGGAGAATACGAGGCGTACAGAATAAACATGTGGGCGGGTCTTGGCTTTCAGCAGCACGCTCGTCAATCTCTTCAGGAGGACGTACACGAGAGTGAGCCACCATCATCCGTCTCCCGAACCCACCAGAATCAGCCGGGTTCTGAGTCGATGGGCGTCATCCCGTCAGGTAGCCTGCCGGTTCACCGCCGACGACGACCACGTCGGGGAGCTGTGTGTCGATTCGGTTTTGGTGATGTGCTCTTCAGATGTTGCCGTTGATGATATCGCGGACGCGCTGGCGGTCGAACAACTGGTCTTCCTCAGGAACATCGAGCGGTGACTCGAAGTCGATTTCACCGAACTCCTCGGGGTAAAACAGGCGGGCAGTCAGTTCTGTCTGGAACGCGTTGATGAGCGGCCCCTGTTCCGCGGTCGGGCCAGGAATCACGCGTCCGTTCTGGACGGCGGTGAGTTGACTACCGACCTCATGCTCCTCCATCGGCGTGACGAATTTCTCACGGAACTTCTGGGCGTCGAACGCGCCGTCGCCACCCCAAGTCACAGTGCCCGTGGTGATACCCCAGTGGACGACAATGACGTCAGGGTCGGCCTCCAGCAGCGTCTCGTAGTCGGTCTTCCCGTACTGCCCGGTTTCGAAACCAGCGAAGGCGTCGTCGTCTACGAGTCCGAGGTCGCGGTAGGGCTTCATCTCGTAGCCGTCGTCCTCAAGATAGAGGACGTAGAACTCGCCTTTCTCCGGTGAGGAGCCGCTGTTTATTAGCCCAATCGATGGCGTATCGCCGTCGTCAGGGAGCCGGGACTGCACTTCGGTCTGGAGGCTCTCGTGCAGGTCGAACCACGCATCGACCCTGTCTCGTTCGTCGAGCACCGTCCCGACCTTGTCGAACGCCTCCAGCATCGACGGGGCCTTCTCGGAGTAACCCATCTCCTTTTGCCACCCGTTACGGAAGCGACGGTTCATACACCCAAAGAAGGGCGCGACGTTCGACTCGATTTCCTCGATATCCGAGTCGTCCCAGTTGTTGTCCCACGCCTGAATCAGGTTCGGGTCGATGAGGAACGCGTCAGGGTCGTGTTCGTAGAAGACCTCCTTCGGCATCCCACCGTCCTGCCACAGCGGCGGCCAGTTTCTGTCGTAGTCAATATCGAACCGGTCATAGAACAGCGTAGGGCCGCTCAGCCTGTCTGTCTGAAGTTTGTCTGCCTGCCCGAGCGAGATTACCATGTCTGCCCACGCCATGGAGTAAGTCGTGACCGACTCCGGGACGGACTCGAACTCGACTTCGCCGACGGGGAACATCTCGACCGTGTACGGCCCCTCCTCAGGCGAGGTCTCCGTTTCGGTGTCCGTTGCCGTCGCCGTTGCAGTCTCAGTGCTCGTCTGATTCGGCGTCGCACTGGACTCAGACTGCCCGGCACAACCCGCGAGCAATCCACCACCGATGACTGCCCCGCCGTACTTCATGTAATCACGCCGTGTCGGTGCCTCGTGTCCGCTGGAATCGTCTGCCATACGATTTAGGCCCGCCTAAACAGTTAAAAGCATTCCGGACTTTAGGTATGCCTAAAACTGTCAATTAAGAGCACTTCACCACGTTTAAACCAAGAAATCAGTCTCATCAGGAGGACAAATAAGGCAGGAAAACCGAAGTCGCGTGTGGGTACGCTCACGGGAGCCCGTCCCCACTCAGAGACAAAAGAAATTCTTCGTTATCTCGGCGTTGAACGGTTTCGTCAAGCTATTTCTGGTTTTCTTCGTTAGATGTAGCGCACAACGCTCGTCACGACGCAGACACCGATCACCAGCGATCAGTGGGTGAGTCTGTCTTTTTCGCACTTAAGCAGCGGTACAGCGAAACACTTCGGGCTCGTACGTGGTTCGGGCAGTTCCGAGAACTCGTTTTGAAAACGGCTGTCAGAAATGTTGAAGTCGCTATTTAATGGTTCAGTGCAGCTGTCCGTATTCAGGTTATAGTTGAATTTTGACGCCCTTCTGTTGGTGCTCTCTGTATGCCACGTATGTATGCTGCGATGAGAATAGTGATGAGGCTAAACGTACCAAGAACACGAGCAACTGGGATTTCGGCCAATGGAGAAACATCTGCTTGAAGAACGGTCTCAGTTACCGCTCCAACGATGACGAGGGCGAGTACACCAGCCCATAACCACATAGTTGCGTATCCAAGTTCGTCGAGGTTGGCAGTTTTTATAGCGTGACCGAGAAGAACTATGCTGGTGAGAAGTGGTACGATAAGGAGGTACCGAGCAGGGTTCACCACTAAGATACCAGCACCGAGAGAGATCGCCGTAGAGTACACAAAAGCCGTGACGGTGAGACGGATTGAGGGGAGGGCAATCATAGATGATCGTAAACAGCACAAATAGTTAATAATTTTCTCGGTTGCCATACCGCACACCAACTGAGAACGTGACAGGTCGTATTTTTGGTTAAGAGATAGAGGCTCTATTGAAATCCTCAGATTTTGACAGAATTCGCGTGACACAGACAGGGGGCGTATGCAGCAAACCGCCCCCAATAATTTCTGATAGTGCGTGATAACGAAAGTGAATTATCCCTAACTAGAGTACGCTAACCTGAAATGAATAACGAGAGTTCGACTAATCGGTCACGAAAGAGTCTCGTTGGAGTCGCGCTCGCGTCAGGGCTGTTGTTTCTCTACTACTCAGAAGAGCAGGGTCTCATTCAATTAACGAATGGTCTGTCTACAGCGGTTTTCTTCTTATCTGGTGTGGTCCTACTCGTCACCATATTCTACCAACTACGGTCGAAGTAACTCACACCGACTTGCGCGCTGTATTCAGCACGGCCTCAACAAACTATCAGTGACTGAGGATTTCAACAGAGCCGATATGGATGTTATCGTTCGGTATCTAAACAAGGCCGACACTCCGTATTCGTCAACCCAATAATATCAGCCATCAAGAGCGCGGAGAAATCCGAGCGGGAGGTCGTAGAGACGAGTGATGTCCTTACGGCGCTCGACAACCATAGCGATAATCAGCTACTTCGTTGGAATCAGCGCTCAAATTTGGTATAGCACTATACAATTTATCCATCTCAAAACGAAGAGACGCGTCAACATGCTAAATTCAGTTGTCTGGTGGAGACAACCGAATCATAAAACCAGACAACGAACCAACACAATATCTCAACAAGCGGAATATCCAACTCACAGCAACGAACCAGCACAGAGCGAGCGTGTTGTCTGGTGCAAGAGACCGGCTGATTCACTCCCAAAGCGACCACAGACAACTACTCCACGAAGACACCACACACCGCACCGCCTCCAGTTACTCAACAAGACCACAAGAGAGAATCAACCAACACACCAGTAGGTCGTCGAACCGTCGATTCAGGCCTTCCGAAGTTTGACGACGAAGACAGCACCACACTCGCCGTTGTCTTCGACCCAGACCTCACCGCCGTATCCCGAAACAATCGTATCGACGAGATAGAGACCGATGCCGGTACCCGGGCTTTCGAGCCCCTTGTTTCCGCGACCGAATACTGCGTCTTTCTTCTCGTCGGAGATTCCAGGGCCGTTATCGGCGATTCGAACGAGAACGTGGTCGGGCTCCTCGTCGACAGTGACAGATATCTCGGGAGCGTCCGTATCGTTGTGACGGACTGCATTCGTCAGGAGGTTGCGGAAGACAGTACCGAGCATATCGTCGGCTAGGACTCGAACACCGTGGACGTCGTTCGAGAGAGTAACCTCGGCGGATTCGTTGCCAACTCGGACTGATTCGATTTCACTCCAGAGAACACTCCCGACAGAGACGCGTTTCGCTGGCTCGTCGTCGCCATCGAGCATCGTCTTCATCAGACTCCTGACCGTGTCGGTGAGTTCGGAAGCGTGCTCGCTGTTCCGGATTATCGTCCGTAGACGCGTTTCGACGGCCGTGTCGTCGACCATCTCTTCGACGAGCCGAGCGTTCCCCATGACGATTCCCATGTCGTTGTGGATGTCGTGGCTGACGATTTGATTGAGTAAGGCGAGTTTCTCGTTTTTCGCCTCGATAATCTGCTTTTGTCGGTGGAGTTGGGTGACGTCTCTGAGAACGATTACCCATCCGATGGCACGGGTTTGACTGACGAGTTCCTGTGCGCGCACGCTGAGGAATACCGACTCGTCGTCCTTCGAGTCGACCTGAACGCTATCGTTTCTGGAGGACGTCAGGTCGATTCCGGAAGATATCTCGTCGACCGAATCGCCGACTTCCGCACCGAAGTCCGTGAGCAACTCCATCCCGCGGTCGTTCGCGTGGACGATTCGCTCGTTGGAGTCGAGAACGAGCACCCCGTCGGGCGACTCCTCCATCGCAGTCGTGTAGGCAATCGGTGGCAGGTCCAAAAACCGGTATCTGAAGATGGCAAACCCGAGGAGCGTCGAGGTGACTGCCGCAGAGGTGGGGATGAGGTTCACCCCGTCGCTGCCGAACGGCGGCACGCCGAGCGAAGAGAACATGACGAAGACGAACGGAGCGGCGATGCCCGCGCTAATCAGAACCGCCTGTGGCATGTACGACCGCCCGAGGCGTACCGCCTCGTACACGACGATTGCAATCGCGAGCATCGACAAGAGCGCGTTGTAGAACGTGTGCAGTACGAGGTGCCCAATCCCGACGTCGACACGCATCACGACGACACCGGCGGTCTGGAAGAGCCTCGTCGACTCGAACGCGACGCCCGACGGGTTCGTAAACAGAAGCCCGAGATAAAGAGCTGGAACAGCGAGGAGTCCAGCGATTACGCGAGGTCGGAACCACTGTTCACGGCCGGTGTACGCGAGTGCAAACAGCAGCGCGAAGACGCCGAGTGGTGCGACCCCGATATAGAGAAGCTTGTACGCCAATAGCTTCACACTCGGCACTGTACTCAACAGTTTGAGTGCGGCGAATCCTGCCCACAGCGCGAGACCGACGTTCACCGCAAAGAACGCGGACAGCACCGGGGTTCGCCCGTGCTGAAGGATGTACCGAAGACCGTAGACACCGAGGATGACCGAAATCAGCGTCGCAAGGAGGGTCGGGTACGCGAATATCGTCTGTTGCCAAGTCATGTTATATCATATCGTGCCTTTGAGAACCGCAGTCATCAGAATCTGAACATCCACGTAGAATTGAGTAGAACACATAAACGTAGTGTCTGCAGTTCGCATATGTCGTAGACTTCTGTTGTAATAGTCAATCAACCATTCTGGCGTGGGCGATGTTCGCCGGTGCAGTTCCACAGACCGACACCACCATGTCCGCAGTAATCCGTCGATAAACACCGAATTGAAGGTGAGACGAGAGAAGTCGCTCGCAGAACTCTCGGCATACTTTCATTCGCCTCACCCAAACACCCATAGCCCCTGACGCAAAACAGCGGTGCATATCGTGAGTCGCGACGGCTACGAACTCGTTGACGCCTACGGCGCGATAGAGACACACGAATCCCTGACTCAGTGGTCACAGGAGTACTGTTCGCGCGCTATCGAGACGTACGAGTTCGACGTCTCTCTCGGTTCTCTGGACTGGGAAGTTTCGACTCGGGCGAAGCGGCGGGCGGCGGCGGTCAAGACACCACAAATCGACGACGCCACCGTTGGCGAGCCGATAGACTGGGCGTCCCACTCGCAAACCGCTCTGTCTTCGGGAGACCCACCGAGTTGTACGGTTTCACTTTCGTGGCGGGCGTTCGAATCGTTCGACAGAAGCGAGTGGACCGCCACGCTCCGGCACGAACTCGTTCACGTCGAGCAATTCCAGGCGTACGGAACGACCGACCATGGACCAGCGTTCAAACGCCGGGCCGAAGCGGTAGACGCACCGGTACGGGTCCGACGGTTCAGTACGCCGAAATACGTCCTCTCGTGTGACGGCTGCGGCGAAACGGTCGCGCACCGATACCGCGACTGTAAACTCGTTCGGCAGGCAGACTCGTATCGGTCGTCTTGCTGTAAGTCTCCACTCACCTGCAATAAATTCGCTTCTGTAGACAGTTGAATCAGCGAGGGTTGGGGAGGACAAATCCGTGTTGTCCCTCCTCTACGCAAATTTCAAAATTTGTAGAAATTTTAAATTTTGTAGAAATCTAAAGATTTCTCTGCGAACAGTCACCGTCCATCTCGAAAGCACGGAGACGAGAGTGAAGTGACCCTGCCCTGCTACTCGTGGCTCTGCAAACGATATCCGCTCGATAGCCATCTATCTGACATTTCTAACAGGGTTGAGCAGCTGTCAATGAATGTAGTTTTATAATCCAAAGTTATTTACCAAATATTGCGCTTAGTATTGGACATATGTCCATCACTCAGCCACCAGATGAACGCAGCGTCGCGCTGGTTACGCCTCCAAGCCGTGTTGACTATGCCGGTGGTATCGAGGCTGTAGTGGCGGATAGTCCGGAAGACGCCGTCGAAACGGGGCGATTCGACCCTTGTAATCAGCTTCCAGACCCAGACCGATTCGACGTCGTCATCGTGACCGGGTCGTACGCGCGCATCGGTGACGACAGCGACTGGATCGAGACACTCCAGCGTTACATCCGGAAGCGAGTCGCGGCACGCCGGCCGACAGTCGGAGTGTGCTTCGGACACCAACTCGTCGCCAGCGCACTCGGCGGGAGCGTCGATAGCCTTCCCGACGGTGCGGCAGGGTACAGACAAGTCGAACTCACGGAAGACGGACGCGAACACCCGCTCTTCGACGATGTCCCAGACCAATTCGAGACGTTCCTCTGGCACCTCGACCACGTCACCAACGTTCCAGACGGCGCAACCGTGTTGGCACGGAGAGGAGAGACGGTTCAATCCTTCGCGCTCCAAGATGCGCCCGTCGTCGGGATTCAGTTCCATCCCGAGGTCACACCGCGATTAGCCCGTGAACTCGCTGCCCAGGCCGACGCGTCAACACCGTCAGGAGACGCCATCGCCGAGACGATTCCCGACGGGCCAGCCGAACCGGGGCGAGTGTCACAGCAATTCTATCGGAATCTGGTGACAGCACCTCGACTGGGAGACACTCGGTAGCCAACTGACCTCCGAGAAAACGAGACGAGTGAGATGCCGGCTTCGAGTCGGTGAATCGCCGGGTGAACCGCCGGGTAAGTCGAACCGGGTGAATCACCGGGTGAACCGAATCAGTTGAAGCGAATCAGATGCGAACGGGATGCCCGTTAGATTTCGAGGACCCGCTCGTGGTCGTCGTCGAGTGCCGACGCGTCCTCGGGGAGGAGGGCGACGACGACGTATTCGGCGTGTTCGTGGATGTACTCGACCAGTGCTGCGATACGTTCGGAGTCGATAGCCTCTAGCGAGTCGAGGAGGATAAAGGGGAGTTGCTCGGCGACGTCGTGGACGAGATACCCCGCGAGTCCGAAGACGAGGCCGATAACTTCGCGTTCGCTCTCGCTGAGGTGCTGGACAGTGTCTTCGTAGACCGACCCCGTTTCGGTCTGTCTGACGATGTGGAGCTTGAACGCCCGTTTTTCGCCCGATTTCCCACGCCCGCTCGTCTCCTGATGGATGCGTTCGATCCAGATGCGTTCGATGTTCTCGTACTGGAGCGTGTCGAGGACGCGCTCCATGTGGTCGTTGAACGCCTCGACTGCCTCCTCTTCGATTCGGTCGATGCGGCCACGGAGTTCGCGAATCTCTTCGTCGATTTCCTCGCGCCGTCCCGTGAGGGATTCGAGTTCTTCGTGCCGGGCTCTGGCCTCGTCGAGACGTTCGCGGACCCGCTCGCGCTCGTCTTCGAGACGTTCGAGTTCGAGTTCGACGCGGTTTGCCTGCGAGTGAAGCTCGACTAACTCGTCGCCCTCGTCGTCGGTCTCTTCGACGTCGGATTCGATGTCCTCGATTTCGTCGCGAAGCGTCGACTGCCGGGCTTCGAGTTCTTCGATGCGTGCCTCGGTTTCGTCTCGTTCGGCGAGCGTCTGTTCGAGTCGCGCGTCGAGTTCACGCCGGCGTTCTCGCCGCTCTTCTATCGTGTCGAGGCGCGACGAGAGTTCGTCTATCGCATCGCGCGCGTCTCGGCGGTCGGAAGCCAAACTCGCCCGGTACGACTGCAAGTGCTCGATAGTCGATTCGATGGTGTCAGGAGAGACCTCGGACCCGCAGGTCCAACAGACGACCTGGTCGTCGGCGAGGAGCTTATCTGTCACTGCCCCTCCATCGTCGTCGCCGCGGAGTGCATCGCCGATATCGTCGTCCGTCTCCGCGAGCATCGACTCGTTCACGCGAACGATGTTCTGAATCTCGTTCATCTTCGATTCGAGGTTCCGGACTCGTTCGCGCTTGTCTGCGAGTTTCGATTCGAGTTGCTCCGGTGAGTCTGCGGTCTCTTCGGGCAGTTCGTCGAGCGCCTCGCGAATGTCTTCTTCGTCGTCTCGTAGGGCTTCGAGACTCTGGCGTTCGGTTTCGAGTCGGAACCGAACGTTTTCGAGCGTCGACCGCAGTTCGTTGAGTTCGTCGAGTAGTTCGTCGTCTTCGGACTCGGTGGTACGCTCTGTCGACTCGATTTCGTCTTCCAGCGCTTCGAGTCGTTCCTGGCTGTCGTCGATTTTCGTCTCAAGTTCCGCCTCACGCTGCTCCAACTCGCCGATAGTCCGCTCTACCGCGTCCTTCTCGCCGAGTTGCTCGTCGACTTGGCGTCGCTCGGCTTCCAACTGCGTAATCTGCGCTTCGATGGCGGTCGTATCGACGGGCCGCATGATGAGTTCCCGAAGGTCGTCGCCGCGTTCGACGGCCTGACGTGCCTCGTTAGACTCCAAGAGGAACGCAAAGAGGTCCGCAAGTTCCGGGTCAGAGAGGTACGGGTCGCCGCGTGTGACGACACTCGACCCTTCCCGCTTGAGATATCGCGTGTACGTCTCGTCGCCGATGGTCAGCGACACGTCACCTTCGTCTGCGTCGGCTTTCAACGAGGCTCTGTCGCTTCCGAGCGCGGCCATGACCGCCTGAAGGAACGACGTTCGGTTCGTCGCGTTTCGACCCACGAGTATCGTGATACCGGGTTCGAACGACACCTGAGTTTCCTCGATGCCGCCGATATTCCGTGCAGTGACCGTGATGTCGGCGACACGGTTCGTAACAGTCATGCGTTTATCCATCAACTCACGACAGATAAATGTTTGTAAAAGATTACATCGGTACAAGTGTAATGGCCACACTTATTTGGCTCGTCACCCACAACCTAATGTATGACAGACAAACGGCCAGACCCAACCAATTCGAAGGTCGGTCGCCTCATCCAATCGTACGATTTGGACGGGTTGGGCGCGGAGTTAGAACAACGCTGGACTGACGACGAAGAAGCCGAAAGTCTCCGAGCGCTCGCAGAATCGTTCAACCACGAACTCCTTCAGGCGGCGGCGATGGACGCCGGTCTCGACCTCCTGAGCGGTGAAGTCGAGTCGCTGTACGACGCACTGACGGACGACGACGTGACGGGCGGTGAGCGAACGAGGGCACGCGGGCGACTCGAACGCGCTGGCGTCGACGTCGACCAGTTACTCTCGGACTTCGTCTCTCACCAAGCGGTTCACACGTATCTGACAACCTTCCGCGGTGCCTCGAAAGAACGACGCAGAAGCGACCCGACAGAACGCGTTCAGCGTCTCCGTGGCCGATTGGCTGCGGTCTCTGAGAGTGCCATCGAATCCGCCGGGAACAACGGCGACCTCGAAGTCGGCTCACCGGACGTCCTCGTCGACGTGCAGGTGCTCTGTACCGACTGTGGGAGACAGTACGGTTTCGACGACCTCGTCGAGCGCGGTGGGTGCGACTGCTCGACCGACGAGTAACGTCGGTCTTGGGGTGAACGGAATTCCACACTCCCCGGTTGTGATTGTCAAGATACCACAATATGAGAAACGGTTCGAGTTATAGCAGTGTGCACACGACGACGACACTAGTTCTAGTTACCGAATTCCGACCTAATTTTGTCAGGTAGCATAGAATATATCAGATAGTAACAGTAAAAATTTCACAAATTTTAAAATTTTCACACATCTCAATTTGCTTCGATAACTCACCACTTCCTGTAGAATTGTGATGGTTCCTCACGTGAGCTGTCGTCGACGATGAGAGCCACCCGAGGGGTGGCGAGAGAGCCTACTGCCCTTCGTCCGGTTCTGTCGGGTTCCGGACAACTAACACCGGACTGATGGTACGCTCAGCGACTCGTTCGGACGTCTCACCGAAGAGTCGCCCCCGAATCGTTGGTTCTTCTTCGCCCATGACGATGACGTCGTGGTCGTCTGCAGCGTCGACGATGGCCTGGAGTGGAGTCGAAGACACCGTGACCATTCGAGAGAGGTTGTCTCGCTGGACGCCCCTGACCACGAGTTCGTCGGAGACGTCGCCGAGAAGGTCCTCACCGTCTGCCACACCCGACTCGTCTGTGGCGACGTGAAACAGCGTGATGTCGATTGATGGGTCCTGACTCAACCCCGAGACGACTGTCGCGATACGGTCGACAGAGATGTGTTCTTTGACCGGGACGATGAGACGCTCGACGGACTGGGCGGGGTTCGAGAGCAGCACCACGTCGCAGTCTGCCTCGGTAGCGACGCGCTCTATCGTCTGTTCGGACTCGTGGGTAAACACCAATCGCGTCTCGGCTGTGCCACCGAGTGACTCAATCGTTTCGACCAGGTCTGTAAGCTCCTCGCGAGCTTTCGGTTCGAACTGTTCACGAGCCTGCTCCGGTGCGGTCTGTTCTGGAATCTCGTGGTACGCGAGGACAACGATAGTTCCCCGAGAGAGGAACCGAATCAGTGGCTCGGGAATCACCTGTCCCGAGAGAATCGCGACTGGAACCAACACGCGAACGTCCTCAGGCATCTGTCTTCACCCCCTTGAGGCGCACGTCGCGTGCATAGCCGAGATACCACACGATGGCGGCCACCGCGACGGCAACGCCGATTGCCTGCGATAAGGGCTGCATGAAGACGACGAGTCCGAAACTCGCCAGTGCGCCGAGAATCGGGACGATGGGGTATCCGGGAACCGTGAACGTCGGGTTGTACCACGCCGGGTTCGAGCGGCGAAGGACGATGAGCGCAACGCACATGAGCCCGTACGTCACGAGGTGAAGGAACGACGCGACCTCGGCCAAGACTTCGGTTCGGCCCACCGCGACCAACACGACCGTCGGCCCACCGACGAGGCCGAGCGCGATGTGGGGCGTTCCGTATTTGAGGTTGACTCGCCCGAGACGCGGTGGGACGATTGCGTCCCGGCTGAGTGCGTACAGCGCCCGCGACGAACTGAGAATCGACGCGTTGGCGCTGGATACCGTCGCGAGGAGTCCTGCGATGAGAATCGCGACAGCCCCCGGGAAGCCGAGGTACGACCGTGCGACTTCGACGATTGCCGTCTCACCGAACGTGGCGAGTCGCGCGCTTCCGAACGCGCCGGTCGAGACGACGATGGTAATCACGTACAGAACGCCGACGACCAGTACCGACCCGACCATGGCGAGCGGGAGGTTGCGACTGGGTTTCTGTATCTCGCCCGCGACGGTCGCGACTTGCGCGAACCCGAGATACGACGTGAACACCAGTGCGGCCGTGGTGAAGATGTTGAGCGTGCCGTACGGCATGAACTGCTCTGGAACCGTCTCGCGGCCGAACAGTCCGAGCGTGTCGAGGCTGCCGTAGAGAAGGAACACGACCAAAATACCGAGCAACAGACTGACGATACCGTTTTGGAGTTTCGTCGTGTTCTCTGTCCCGAAGACGCTCAATCCAGTCAGAAGGATACCGAATCCGACGCCCAAAATCGGGATAAGCGGGACTGACCCGAGCGACGCCACCGGAATACCGACTTCGGCGAAAACAGCCATCGCGTACTGTGCGAAGCCGACGAGGTAGAACGCCGACGCGAAGACGAGTCCGAGCCAAAGTCCGATTCCGACGACGGCCCCGAACGACGCACCCATCCCACGGGAGATGAAGTAGTAGCCGCCACCGCTTTTCGGCATCGCCGTCGCCAACTCCGATGTCGGGAGGGCGACCAACAGCGCGATAACCGCGCCGATAGCAAACGAGACCGAGGCTGCGGGGCCTGCGTTCCCCGCTGCGAGCCCCGGAAAGACAAAGATACCCGCACCGACCATCGTCCCGACGCCGATGGCAAGCCCGCCGCGCAAGTCGATTGTTCGTTCGAGTTCCGTCCCACTCTCTAGAACGGTGGCCTCGTCCCCTGCCTCGCCAACGTCGACTTCGGGGTCGAGCGAAGGTTTCGTCGACGTGTCCGACTCGGTCAACCCCCCCGCGACACCGTCTTGCTCGTTAGACATGCGCGCTCACGACCGCTACTTAGACAGTCGGAAGGATATAGCCTGAGGCCTCATTTGGAGGCGGGTGCCGTGAATCGGTGTTGCAAATCACGCGTCACCACTGGACGGACGGCTGAACGCGCCGGGTCCGACTACCGCTTGGCACAGCACACACCCCCCATCGAGGATTCTCGACTTGATGCCGGCGTCGACACCCACCTCGACGCTGCACTCCGGGCAGTCGAATACATATTCGTCTGACACGATTGCCCCATCATCAGAACTGACGACTTCGTACAACTAGTCCACCCCATCATAGGGTGGGGAATAAAATGGTTCGCCGAAGACGCGGCAGAGATGATTATGTACTTAGCAGTCGAGAATGGTCCCGAGAAGCTTCGATTGGGCCGCCGAGAGATGCTCGGCGAACGTCGAACGGTTGATACCGAGTGCCTCGGCCACCTCGGTCGCGTTCGATTCTCGTGGGTGTTCGAAGTAGCCCATCTGATGCGCAGTCTCTAACACTTCCTGCTGGCGAGCGGTGAGCGCATCGCGGTCGATAAACACGAGTGACCCCCCCGAATCGGGGCACTCCGACTGAGTGAGTCGTCGCAGTGAGACGCCGTCGAACGCCGACTTGAGGTCGACGATGATTTCGCGCAGTTGCTGAAGGTCGGACGCGACAAAGGAGAGGATAATAGCACCGTTTTCAGCCTCGATGTGGCGGACAGGACACCCGGACGTCTCGATGCATTCGCATGCGCACCCCGGAGAATCCTCGGTCTCGTAGATGAGTCGGTACACCGTCTGGTCCTCGTGGTGAAACACCTCGTTCACGTCGGTAATGTCTGCCCCCGCGTCCGCGGTGAAATCGACCGCGACGGTGTCACCGCTGGTCACCCCAGAGCGCGAGACAGACTCGATGTCGGTCTCCCCCGACGCCTCGGTAACGTGGCAAGCCGACGAGTCGGTGATTTCGACCTCGCCGTGTACCCCAGCGTCCATGTCCGAGCGATTCGCTGTCAGTTCGAAAAAGTGCTTTGCCCATTCTTTCCGGGTGAGAATTCGAGTCCGCTGTCTGTCGATCACCCACTCCGAAACGGGTGGGTCGCAAGAACCTATCAGCCATATAAAGACCCCGCACCTTATGGTCGAGGTGTTACCGGACTCGCGTGTCACCTTCGAACGAGTCGAAGTATGTCATACTCCAGCCCGGTGACAATCGAACGTGGTGTCCGAGGGGAAACACCCGACGGGAGCGACTTCCGACGGCGGAGGAGACGGGGTGAGTACCCGTGAGACGAGAGACCATCGTCGTGTTGCTCCTCGTCGTCGCCGTGCTCCTGCCGATGTGGTACGTCGCGTTGCACGGCGAACCGCCGAGTGAGCAAATCGAAATCGACCAGAGCGTCACCGAGATGCGGCCGCTCCAGGAAATCGTCGATACGCCGGAGAAACTCGCACCGAGTCAGGTCGGCGTCATCGTCTGGGTCGCGCTGTTCGGCCTCGTCGCCGTCCTGACTGCGGTCCATCGGTTCATGGACTCCGCAGTGAGACGTACCCACCGCGACGACGCGGCAGTCGCCGACGGCGGACAGGTCGGCCTGCCGTGGTTCTGGACCGACGACCGCTGGGTCGTCGAGTACCGCGACGCCACCGACGCGATGGAGGGGATTCTAGCGATGGGCGGGCTGACGATTCTCGCTATCGTCTTCGCCGCGTTGTTCACCGGCGAGTATCTCACCCTCGCGCGGACGCAGTACTTCGGCGTCTACGCGATGGGGATGTTCGTCTCGCTGGCGTTGCTTACCGTCTCGTACTACGCGTGGTTCCTCCCCCACGTCGAAGTCGCAGAACGGAGGGGACACTGATGAAATCGACAGATTTGGAAGCCGAATCCGGCGACTGTGACAGCTGTTGTACCGACTGTACGGACGACGGGCACGACGAGTATCGACCGAGTATCTTCACCGACACCCGCGCGTCGCTGGCTCGGCGCGACTACGCGAAAATTCTCGCCAGCGTCGGCGGCCTGACTGCGGTCGCAAGCCTCACAGCACCGTTAGCCGGGCTGACGCGCGTGTTCGAACGCGAGTACACCGGGCCGGTGTACTCAGACGGCATCTACCTCGTCGACGGCGAGGGGGAGCGAATCAAAGAGACGGCCCTCGCGGAAGGCGAGAAGATGACGGTGTTTCCCGAGCCACGGCCGGGAATCGAGAAAGCGCCGACGCTCCTCGTACGACACTCCGAGGGGTCCTACAGCGACGCCGTGAAAAAGGAGTTCATGGTCGCGGGCTACACGGCCTACTCGAAGGTCTGTACGCACGCAGGGTGCATGGTTTCGGACGAAGAAGACGGGACGCTCGTCTGTCCGTGTCACTTCGGGAAGTTCGACTCGACAGACGGTGCAGCGGTCGTCGGCGGGCCGCCGTCGCGGGCGCTTCCGCAACTCCCGATTACCGTCTCCAGCGAGGGGTATCTCATCGCAACCGGTGACTTCAACGGGCCTGTCGGCCCGGGGGGTGAGTGATGTCCCGAATCGACCGCCTCGCCGACCAGACCGCCGACGCCGGGAGCCGCGCCTACGACTGGATGGACACCCGGTTCGACCTCGACACCGGCCGCCAGTTCCTCGGCAAAGCGTTCCCGGCGGAGGACTCGTTCCTCCTCGGCGAGGTTGCGCTGTTTTGCTTCCTACTGCTCGTTCTCACGGGGATGTTCCTCGGGATGTTCTTCGAACCATCCACGAGCGACGTGAAGTACGAAGGAAGCGTCGAGAAGTTCCAGGGCGAAGAAGTGCCGGAAGCCTTCGCCAGCGTCCTGCACATCACCTACGACATCCCGTTCGGGATGTTCATCCGGCGGATGCACCACTGGGCGGCACACCTGTTCGTCGCCTCTATCGGGTTGCACATGCTCAGGGTGTTCTTCACCGGGGCGTATCGCAACCCACGCGAGCCGAACTGGGTCGTCGGAACCGCGCTCGCCGGACTCTCGATGGGCGCAGCCTACACTGGCTACGCCCTCCCGTTCGACGAGTTCGCCGCGACAGCGACGGGAATCGGGTACAACCTCGCAACCTCGATACCACTCGTCGGTGGACTCGTCGGGAAGGCGTTCTTCGGCGGGGAGTTCCCGTCGAGTGCGACCATTCCGAGGTTGTACTTCATCCACGTCCTCGTCATCCCCATCGCAATCGGGGTGTTGCTAGCGATACACATGGCGATACTCATCCGCCAGAAGCACACCGAAGCACCCCGTGACGAAGACGTTCGAGGCCTCACACCGAGCCCCGAAGGGCAGCAAGCGGGAGCCACCGCGAGCGACGGCGGTACCGAATCCGCCGTCTCGACGACCGACGGTGGTACTGAATCCGTCCTCCCGAAAGACGACGACAGCGTCGTCGTCGGTCTTCCGGCGTTCCCCAACCAGACGGCCGTGAGCGCGGTCGTCTTCTTCCTGACACTGGCGACGCTCTCGGCGCTGGCCGGGTTCCTCCCGGTTCACAACATCGCTGAGTACGGCCCGAACAACCCCGCAGGGACGCCGGAACTCATCATGCCGGACTGGTTCCTGATGTGGGTCTACGGTCTCCTGAAGCTCCTGCCATCGTGGATGAGCTTCACGATTCCGTTCGTTCACATCCACATCTCCACCGAGTTCGTCGGCGGCGTGCTGCTGCCGACGCTGGTGTTCGGAGCCATCGCGGTGTGGCCCTTCGTCGACTACCACGACGAGTCGGTCCACTTCACGGCAGACCCACTGGACAGACCGTGGCAGACGGCAGTCGGCGTCGCGGCCGTCCAGTTCATCATGATTGCCTCCATCGCGGGGATGAACAACCTGCTCGGACGCGCCCTCGGCGTCGGAACGGGCGTCATCAACCCGATTCTGACGGTCGCGTTGTTCCTCGTTCCCATCGTCTCCGGGCTGGTGGTGTACCGAGTGCTGGGCGAGCGCGACGAACAGACGCACGCGAAGCCACACCCCGAGGAGGTCGACGATGACTGACGCCGAGACAGGCGTGACCGCGACGCGCAGCATCGAGCTCTCGGCGCGGACGTACCGACACCTCGACCGTGTGAGCAAGCTCCTCGGCGTGGGACTCGTCGCCCTCGGACTCGACATGGGCGGCGACACGCTCCTCGGAGTAGCCGTTGGGCTCCTCGGCGCGGCACTGGCACTGACGACAGTCTTCCTTCAGATAGAGAAATGAGTCGAAACGACGCATCCCACGACGGCGAGACGGCAGGCGAATCGACAGCAGACAGAGAGGCGAACGACGCTCCCGAGGTCGGCGACCCACCCGGCGACCCGGCGTCCAGCGATGGGCTCGTCTCCCGGCGGAACTTCCTCGAAGGCATCGGCATCGCGTCGCTGCTCGGTATCGGGAGTTCGGCCGCGTCCGACGACAGCCTGTTCCAAATGGGCGGGCTGAAACCGGTCGACGACACCATCGGTAACTACCCGTACCGCGAGTGGGAAGACCTCTACCGCGACGAGTGGGACTGGGACTCGGTCTCTCGGTCGACCCACAGCGTCAACTGCACCGGCAGTTGCTCGTGGAACGTCTACGTCAAAAACGGCCAAGTCTGGCGCGAAGAGCAGTCCGGCGACTACCCGCGCTTCGACGAGAGCCTCCCGGACCCGAACCCCCGCGGCTGTCAGAAAGGCGCGTGTTACACCGACTACGTCAACGCCGACGAGCGCATCAAACACCCGCTCAAGCGCGTCGGCGAGCGCGGCGAAGGCAAGTGGAAGCGCATCTCGTGGGACGAAGCCCTCACCGAGATTGCCGAACACGTGGTCGACGAGGTGCAGGCCGGTCGATACGACGCCATCAGCGGCTTCACGCCGATTCCGGCGATGAGTCCGGTGTCGTTCGCCAGCGGCTCTCGTCTCGTCAACCTGCTCGGCGGCGTCAGCCACTCGTTCTACGACTGGTACTCCGACCTGCCGCCGGGACAGCCAATCACGTGGGGCACCCAGACCGACAACGCCGAGAGCGCCGACTGGTACAACTCGGATTACATTATCGCGTGGGGGTCGAACATCAACGTCACGCGCATCCCGGACGCGAAGTACTTCCTCGAATCGGGGTACAACGGGACCAAGCGCGTCGGCATCTTCACCGACTACTCCCAGACGGCCATCCACACAGACGAGTGGCTCAGTCCCGACTCCGGGAGCGACACGGCGCTCGCGCTCGGGATGGCACAGACCATCGTCGACGAGGAATTGTACGACGAGGCACACCTCAAAGAGCAGACCGACATGCCCCTCTTAGTCCGGCAGGACACCGGAAAGTTCCTCCGGGCCAGCGAGGTTCCGTCCGTCAACTCCAGCGCGGACCGTCCCGAGTGGATGATGCTCATGCTCGATTCGGACGGACGCCTGCGGGAAGCGCCGGGGTCACTCGGCGAGCGCGACGGGCAGAAAGACTACTCGAAGAGTATCGAACTCGACTTCGACCCGCAACTCGACGCCGAGACGACGGTTCGAACCGAAGACGGGAACGTCGAAGTACGGACCGTCTGGGCCGAACTGAAAGACGAACTGGCGACGTGGGACCCCGAGACGGTCCACGACGTGACCGAAGTCGGCAAAGAGACCTACCAACGAATCGCCCGCGAGTTCGCCGAGGCAGACAAGGCGAAGATTATCCACGGGAAGGGCGTCAACGACTGGTACCACAACGACCTCGGGAACCGCGCGCTCCAGTTGCTCGTCACCCTCACCGGCAACCTCGGCGAGCAGGGAACCGGCCTCGACCACTACGTCGGCCAAGAGAAGATTTGGACGTTCCACGGCTGGAAGACGCTCTCGTTCCCGACCGGTAAGGTCCGGGGCGTGCCGACGACGCTGTGGACCTACTACCACGCAGGCATCCTCGACAACACCGACCCCGACACCGCCGCCAAGATTCGGGAATCCATCGACAAGGGCTGGATGCCTGTCTACCCAGAAGAGCGAGACGACGGTTCTCGCCCCGACCCGACGACGATGTTCGTCTGGCGTGGCAACTACTTCAATCAGGCCAAGGGCAACGTCGCCGTCGAAGAGCAACTCTGGCCGAAACTCGACCTCGTCGTCGACATCAACTTCCGGATGGACTCGACGGCGCTGTACTCGGACATCGTGTTGCCGACGGCGAGCCACTACGAGAAACACGACCTGTCGATGACGGACATGCACACCTACGTGCATCCCTTCACGCCCGCGGTCGAACCGCTGGGCGAGTCGAAGACCGACTGGCAAATCTTCCGCGAACTCGCCGCGAAGATTCAGGAAGTCGCCACCGACCGCGGCGTCGAACCCATCCAGGACAGGAAGTTCGACCGCGAAATCGACCTGCAATCCATCTACGACGACTTCGTCCGCGACTGGGAAACCGACGAGGAAGGCGCACTCGCCGAGGACCGCGCCGCCTGCGAGTACATCCTCGAACACTCCGAGGAGACGAACCCGGCCGACAGCGACGACCAGATTACGTTCGCAGACACCGTCGAACAGCCCCAGCGACTCCTCGAAGCGGGCGACCACTGGACCTCAGATATCGAAGACGGCGAGGCCTACGCGCCGTGGAAGGACTTCGTCCAAGACAAGAACCCGTGGCCGACCGCGACGGGCAGACAGCAGTACTACATCGACCACGACTGGTTCCTCGAACTCGGCGAGCAGTTGCCGACTCACAAGGAGGGGCCGGAGAACACGGGTGGCGACTACCCCATGGAGTACAACACGCCTCACGGCCGGTGGTCGATTCACTCCACGTGGCGGGACAACGAGAAACTGCTCCGCCTCCAGCGCGGTGAGCCAGTGTTGTATCTCCACCCCGAGGACGCAGCAGAACGCGGTATCGAAGACGGCGACACCGTCGAGGTGTTCAACGACCTCGCGGAAGTCACGCTACAGGCGAAAATCTACCCGAGCAGCCAGCGCGGCACGGCTCGAATGTACTTCGCGTGGGAGCGGTTCCAGTTCGAGGACGACACGAACTTCAACTCGCTCGTGCCGATGTACATGAAACCGACGCAGTTGGTGCAGTACCCCGAAGATTCGGGCGAGCACCTGCACTTCTTCCCCAACTACTGGGGACCGACGGGCGTCAACAGCGACGTCCGAGTCGACGTGCGGAAAGCCGGAGGTGACGACTAATGAGCACCGACAACGACGCCACGACCGAACAGGTCGACCTCGCGGAGGGAATCGACCATCAGGTCGCCATGGTGATGGACCTGAACAAGTGTATCGGCTGTCAGACGTGTACGGTCGCGTGCAAGTCGCTGTGGACCGAAGGCGGCGGTCGCGACTACATGTACTGGAACAACGTCGAGACCAAGCCCGGAAAGGGCTACCCTCGCGATTGGGAAGACTCGGGCGGTGGCTGGAAGTCCAGCGAGCACAACGAGCGCAAGCCCGGCGAGATACCCAGTCAAGAGGACTACGGCGACGCGTGGGAGTTCAACCACGAGGAGATACTGTACAACGGCAGCGACGAACCGCTCCGTCCCGACAGCGACCCCGAATGGGGGCCGAACTGGGACGAAGACCGCGGCGCTGGCGAGTACCCCAACTCGTATTACTTCTACCTCCCGCGCATCTGCAACCACTGCACGCACCCCTCGTGTGTGGAGGCCTGCCCGCGAAAGGCGATGTACAAGCGCGAAGAGGACGGCATCGTCCTCATCGACCAGGAGCGTTGCCGCGGCTACCGCTACTGCGTCGAGGGCTGTCCCTACAAGAAGGTGTACTACAACGCGACGCAGAAGACCTCCGAGAAGTGCATCTTCTGTTACCCCCGCATCGAGGGAGAAGGTCCGGACGGCGAGACGTTCGCCCCGGCCTGTGCGGAGGACTGCCCGCCCCAACTCCGTCTCGTCGGGTTCCTCGACGACGAGGAAGGCCCGATTCACAAGCTCGTAAACGAGTACGAGGTTGCGCTGCCGCTGCACCCGGAGTACCAGACGCAGCCGAACGTCTACTACATCCCGCCGTTCGCGCCGCCGCAGCACTCTGAAGACGGCGAGTCGGTAGACGTCGAGCGCATCCCGCGAAACTACCTCGAAGAGCTGTTCGGCGAGCGAGTTCACGACGCGCTCGACACCATCGAGAAGGAACGCGACAAAGTCAACCGCGGTGGGGAAAGCGAACTGCTCGATATGCTGACCGACACGAATCCGGCCCGGAAGTACCGTTTGGAGGTGTTTGACGATGAGTAAGTGGAGCGTCGAATCATCGAGCTCGCTGAGACTCCTGTCTCAGCGGTGTTTGACGATGCCTGAGCAAGGTGAGCCGCTTCGCGGCTCAAAAATGCGAGCGGGCTGTGCCCGCGAGCAAAGCGAAGCATCGTCAAGCTCGCCAGAGCTTGCTCTGGAGGTGTTTGACGATGAGTAAGCGAGGTGGAACGCGGACAGCCGCGACCGCAGCCACTATCATCGTCTGCTTCGTGCTGCTCGCGGCATCGGTCGGTCCGGCGATGGTGTCGGCCCGGCCAGCCAACCAGATTCCGGTCGAGTCGGTTTCGGCCGACGCACAGCCACAGGACCCGACCAGCGAGGCGTGGGACACAGTCCCGGCAGTCGGCGTCCCGATGGCCAGTGCACCCAGTAGCGTCCCGAACGCCAGCGAGACCTCCGTCGAATCGATTCGCGTCCAGTCCGCCCGGACCGAGAAGCGACTGTACCTCCGGCTCTCGTGGGCTGACGGAACCGCCGACCGCAACGTCTCTGGACCGCGGCGATTCGCCGACGCGCTCGCCGTGCAAGTTCCGGTCAACACCAGCGCGCGCCCCCCGATTTCGATGGGGAGCGACCGCAACCTCGTGAACGTCTGGTACTGGAGCGCCGACGGCAAGACCGAGGAACTCCTCGCTGGCGGCCCCGGAACGACGACCAAGTTCGAAGAGTCGGCCGTCGAGACGGAGACGACCTACGACGACGGCCGCTGGACGGTCGTCATGTCGCGCGAACTCGAATCGAGCGCCGAGAACCGAACCCCGTTCGCCGTCGAAAACAACGTGGACGTCGCGTTCGCGGTGTGGAACGGCTCGGAGATGGAGCGGTCGGGGCGGAAGTCCGTCAGCGAGTGGTATCACTTCCCGTTCGGCCCCGGACCGCAGGGACCGCCGTACGAGTCGATTCTGTGGACTATCGCCGGACTCGCCATCGTCGGCGTCGCGCTGGTGACGGTCAAAGCGGTCCAGAAAAACTGAGGAGAGACCGATGACGACAACACCAGATTCACACGACGACGCGGCCGGAACCGACGCACAGCCCGTGGCTAACGAGCAGTTCGACCCCCAAGGAATCGACCAGCAGACCGTCGCGCGGGCCGGGGTGTACACAGTCTTGGCGACGCTCCTCGACGAACCCGACGAGTCGGTCTACGCTCAGCTCGAATCCGGCGACGTAGATGCGACCGTTCGCGACCTGCTGGATGCGACCGGCCTAGACATCGCACCGCCGGACCTGACGGTCGAAGCGGACCACGACACACTCTGTGCGCGGTTCAACGACCTGTTCACCGTCGGCTACGCGGAGTACACCGACCGAACCGACGGCTCGCTGAATAGCGAAGGCCCGCAAATCTCGCTGTACGAGACGTCTTACCGACCCGAGGCGGCGTGGAACGACGTAAACCTCGATTTGGCCCGGGCGTACGAGTACTTCGGGCTCGAAATCGACCAGTCGGCGCGGGATAACCACGACTACCTCCCGTATCAACTGGAGTTCGCGGGCTACCTCGCGCGGCTCGAATCCTCGGGTTCCGAGGATGTCGCTCGCGCGCGACTCGACCTCCACGACCGACATCTCCACGTCGTCGCTGGGGGTCTCGCAGACCGGATGGCCGAACTGTCGGTCGACGGTCTCTACAGCGAACTGGCCGCGTTCCTCGACCGGTTCGTCACCGCCGACCAACAGGACCTCGCCGACCGATTCGAAGGAGGTGGCGACCCGTGAGCGGCAGCCGAGTCGAAGACGCCGCGAAGCCGACGGGTCTCGTCGCGGCGACAGCGAACCGTGTCGAACGAGCCACGCCAAAATCGACGCGGGCGGTCGCTGGCGTGCTCGGACTCCTCCCAGTGGCCGCGACGACGCTGTATCGAGTCGCGCACAACACGCCTGCAGGGCTTCCCGCAGGAGTCCCCGAGTTCGTCGCGCTCTGGTACCCGTTTGCCATCCTCGGCCCAGCACTTGCGGGGTTCCTGCTCGCGACGACCGCCGAGACGGCCAGTGAGCGAGTCGGGCTGACGTTCCTCGGTGGGTTCGGCCTGATTTCGCTCGCGTCTGCGACCGCGTGGATTCCGGCGGCCGTCGGAATCGCTGTCGGCGGGGGCGTCGTCGTCTGGAGTCGGCTGGCCCGACTGAAGACCGAAGAAGACTGGGACGAAATCAGACGAGTCACACCGACGGTCCTGCTGATTGTCGGCGTGGGCGTCTCGCTGGCGGCGACTGTTGGCGTTGCACCCACGACGCTCCGCCCGCTGGGGACCATCCTCACGCTGCTCGCGCTCGGCCTCGCGCCCGTCGTGACCGGTTGGGACCTGACGAGTCTCGGCGCTGGCGTTGGGGCAGGACTCGTCACGCTCGCGTTGGCGACGAGTCTCCCGTACGTTGCGGGCGCGGTGCTGCTCGTCGGCGGCGGTGTCGTCGGCGCGCCGCTCGGACTCGTCGCCTTCGCAGTCGGTGGCGGCGTCACGGGCGTCGTGTTCAGCCTCCGAGATGAACGAGTGGACCGCGCTCTCGGCGCGGCGCTGCTCCTCGTGGCGGGTGTCCCTGCAACACTCCTCAGCGCGGCGGGCGTCCTCGTCGCCGTCGCACTGCTCGCAACCGAATCACGAGGTGAGATTGCATGAGAGACGAAGAAGAAGCGACAGACGGACCGCCAGACCCGCAACTGCACCCAGAACACAGTCCGGGATTCGGAGAGAATCCCGCCGGCCTCGAAGACATCGAGGTCGACCGCGACATAACCATCGGCGAGGCGTCGCTGGCCGAACTCGGCGCCAGCGACACCGAGCCGGTCGAAGACGACGAGGTGGCAGACCTCATCGAGACGCTCGCCGGCGACGACGTCGTCGAGCGCCGCAGAGCGGCACTGGCCCTCGCGGAGCGCGACAGCGACGAGACAATCGTGCGCGCCCTGAGTGCCGCGGCGACGACCGACGAAGACGCCGACGTTCGGCAGTTCGCCGTCGAGGCGCTGGCCAAACACGGCGGTTCACTGGCGGCAGAGACAGCACGCGCATTGACCGACGACCCCGACCCGTGGGTCCGAGCGGAGGCCGTCGTCGCGCTCGACCGACTCGATAGAGAGGCACACGAAGACGAAATCGAGCGCGCGCTCGACGACGACCACCACGCCGCCCGCCGAAACGCCCTCGTCTCGCTGTTCAAATGTCGCGGCGAGGGTGCGCTGTCCGTGCTCGTCGATGCGGCAGACGACCCGAGCGAGCGCGTTCGAGAGTGGGCGGCCCACCTCCTCGGCGGCATCGAAGACGAGAGAGCAGACGAGGCGCTGGCGGAGTTAGCCGACGACGAGCAAAGCATCGTCAGGGAGACTGCCGTTCGCGCCCGCGAGGTCGATTCCGGAAGCTTCCGGCGGCAGTTTGCCGGCGTGCTTGACGAATCCGACCGGACGCTCCCCGGCGAAGACGACCTCAACCGGACGCCGGACCTGTGACGACAGACACGCGATACTAGCCACACCAAATCCACAGCAACCATCCCATGACCAACAATCGACACCCGAACCCAGATTCTGACGACCCGCCACTCGAAGACCGCGTCGAGTCCGCACTGAGAACCGTCCGCGACCCGGACGCCGGCGTCAACGTCTTCGAGGCGGGATTAGTCGAGTCCATAGACGTAGACGACGCGAGCGTCACCGTCGAAGCCGCGGTCTCCGAGTTCGACCACAAGAACGCGACCGGAATCATGCGCGCGATGGTGCAGGCGGTTCGGGACGTTCCGGCCGTCGAGAGCGCCCACGTCGAACCCGTCTCACCCTCCACAGACGGAGCAGTCGAAGGGGTCGCAGAGTTCGACACCATCATCGCCGTCGCCAGCGCGAAGGGTGGCGTCGGGAAATCGACCGTCTCGACCGCGCTCGCCTGCGCGCTGGCGGCCGACCGGCCGACTGGTCTGTTCGACGCCGACATCCACGGGCCAAATGTTCCGTCGCTCTTGGACGTTTCGGGACCCATCCACTCAGACGACGAGGGAAGCCCGCTTCCCGTCAAGACGACCGAGTCGGGGACGTCACTCGACGTGATGAGCGTCGGCCTGATGGAAGACGGCGCACCGCTCGCGTGGCGCGGTGCGATGGCGCACGACGCCCTGACAGAGCTGTTTACAACCACCGCGTGGCGGGCCGACGACACGCTCGTCGTCGACTTGCCACCGGGGACCGGGGACGTGGTCTTGACCACGCTCCAAGAGGTGTCTGTGGACGGTGTCGTAGTCGTGACGACGCCCTTCGAGTCGAGTCTCGACGACACCGCTCGGAGCATCGAACTGTTCCGAGACAACGGCGTTCCGGTCCTCGGCGCGGTCGTCAACATGGGTCAGTTCGCCTGCCCCTCCTGTGGCGACACGCACGACATGTTCCCGGGGAGTTCGCACGAAGAACACCTCGACGCACCCGTCCTCGCCGAACTACCGTTTTCGCCGCGGTTCCAGGCGACACCAGCACCCGGCGACGTCGCACCCGAGATGGAGGACCTCGCCGACGCTGTCGCCGACGCCGCAGCCACCGCGTGGGACCTCGACGTGCCGAACGACGCACTCGATATTCGAGGTGAAGCCCCGGAGAAGCGCCGCGAGCGCGTCGCCGAGCGGTTCACCTCGCTGGAGAGCGGCGAGACGTTCACCCTCGTCAGCGACCGCGACCCGACGCCAGTCAGGGATTTCCTCGGCGGCCTCACCGACCGTCGACCCGAGGAGATAGCCGGATTCGAAGTCGAGCGCCAGACGCCGAACGACTGGGTGTTAACAGCAACGAGGCCGTAAGAGGAGCAATGACCCACAACACGACATCCGACGCGGATTCGACCTCGGCCGACGCTGCGGACGCAGACGCACTCGCCATCGAAATCGTCGGCTACGACGACCAGGTCACACTCGGCCCCCAAGACTTCGAGACGTTTCCGACGACCGACCGCGAGTGCACCATCGAGTGTGCGTCCGGGACGCGCACGACGGGAACGTGGACCGGCGTCCTGCTCGCCGACCTCCTCGACCGCGTCGAGACGCCGCCCGAGACGACCCACGTGCGAGTGACGAGCACCGACGGGTACGCCGTGTGCGTCGATATCGTCGCCGCGCTCGATGCTATCGTCGCAGTCGCCCGGAACGGTGAGCCACTCGCGGAGCACAAACCCTACGCGACGCGGTTCCTCGGTGGCAAAATCGACGGGGCACGGACGGTCAAGGGAGTG
This sequence comes from Haloferax larsenii, assembly GCF_024730625.1. Taxonomy (NCBI): domain Archaea; kingdom Methanobacteriati; phylum Methanobacteriota; class Halobacteria; order Halobacteriales; family Haloferacaceae; genus Haloferax; species Haloferax larsenii. The sequence continues at coordinate 232,549 of NZ_CP078065.1, read as the reverse complement.
GCCGAAATCGAACCGCTCGCGCTGGAACCGAACGCGGACCCGAGCGACCTCGAATCCATGTCGCTCGACGACGCATCGTACGGATGACCCAGCGTAGAGAGACGACGGCTGTCGTCCTCGCTGGCGGACAGAGCAGTCGATTCGGCGACGGCCTGAAGGCGACGGCGACACTCGGCGAGTCAGCACTCGTCGAGCGCGTCGCTGAGGCGGTTCGAGACGCCACCGGACGCAAGCCGGTTGTCGCTGCCGGAGGAGACCAAAAGCGGCCGGTCGTCGAAGGCGTGCTCTCAGACTCAGTCCGGTACGTCGAGGACGCCGAGTGGTGTGCTGGACCGCTGGCTGGCGTCTGCGGAGCAGTTCCAGCGGTTACGACACCCACACTCTTCCTCTGCGGGTGCGACATGCCGCTTCTGTCTGCACGCGCCGTCTCGTGGCTGTGCGACCGCCACGCCGACACAGACGCCGACGTGACAGTTCCGCTCGACGAAGACGGCCACCCGCAGTTGCTACACGCAGTCTACGAGACGGCAGCGCTCGAAGCGTACTGTGAGCGCCGCCCCGACAGCCACAGCCTGCGGTCGCTCGTCGCCGAGCTGTCGGTCGAAACAGTCCCCCCCGAATCAACACCTGACGGCGTCGGAGTGTTGCGGTCGGCTGTAAACGTAAACACGCGTGCTGAACTCGCAGCGGCCCGCCAGCGACTCGCAACCGGTGAATATGTTCGGCGGTGAAGATATCCGTCTTCCAGATGACCAATCGGCTGGGGTCGGTCACAATCGACGGCCATCGATGTCCAATCTCGCGACACCGACGCCCGCCGTCTCTTTTCACGAGACCAACACGGCCGAGACATATCTATGACGGGAGCAGGCCGAAGTCGCTGGTCACGCCGATTTATCGTCCTCAGCGCCGCGTTTCTCGTCGCCTGGCGACTCGGCGCAGTGGTCGGCATACCCCGCCGCGCCGAAGTCACATTGGCCCTGTTCGGCTTCGTCTTCCACGTCGTCTTCGGGATGGCCTACCTACTCGTGCCGTCGTACTTCGGGACCGTCCTCGCGACTGACCGCGTCCCGGCAGTCCACCTCGCGTTCTCGTTCGGCGGGACGGTACTGCTCGCAGGACGGACGCTCTTCGACCTGCCCCGGTTTGTCGGCGTCGCTGGCGCAGTCTTCTGGGTTGCGGGCGTCGTCGCATTTCTCGCCGCGCTGCTGTGGTCGATTCGAGAGCCACTGTTCGGAGACGAGACGGGGACGAGTTCGCACAGGAAAACACACAAGTGGGTCGACCGCCGTGCCAACCGCTTCATTCCGATTTCGTTCGCGTACCTCGCAGTCGGGTCGTACGAACTCCTCGCCCGAGTGTCGGCGCTTCCGGGACTCACCGACGGGTATCTCCCGCGAATCACGCACCTGCTCGCGGCGGGGTTCGTCGTCCTCCTCGTCTTCTCGCTCGGTGTCCGACTCGCACCGCGGTTTCTGGGTGTGCCTGCACCCAGAGTCCCGACCGTCGTCGTGCTGGTCGCCGGTGCGGTCGGCCCCGGCCTCGTCGCGTTCGGATTGGGCGGTGGCCCGGCATTCGTCGCCGGAGCGGTCGCCGAGTCGGTCGCATTCGTCGGATTTGCCGCGGTCTACCTCAGTATCTATCTCCGTGCAGACAAACGACGGGTTGGGTCCGAAGCGATTCTCGTCGGGTCGATGTGCGGCGTCGCGGGCGTCACCATCGGACTCACGATGGCAGTCGGGTCGCTGTTCGACGTCGCGCTGTTCCCGCTCGGGTCGATTCAGACGCACCGGGACCTCAATCTGCTCGGCTTCCTCGGACTCGTCATCGTCGGGTTCGCCGTGCAGTTCTTTCCGCCGTCTGCGGGGCGGTTTCGCGGTGCGAGCGAACGAGCAACTCGTGCCGTAATCGGAGCACTTGCGGTCGGCGTCGGGGTCGCCGTGGTCGGACAGGTGCTGAACGAACAGACTATCGTGACGCTCGGAAACGTCTTCACACTCGTCGGTGCGGGCGGCTACGGCTACGTGCTCTCGCGTCTGTTAGTGGAAATCGGGTCGCGCCGTGCCGGGTGAGACGCGGCGCAACGTGACCCGAAGGAAGGGAGGTGTCGAATGGAGACGACAGGGAGTGGCTGCTACTGCCTGACTGCTACTGGACAGACGACCCGCTGCCGACGACTACTTCTTCGGGAACTTCGCGACGAACTCGGTCGGGCCGCGCCGCTCGGTCGCGTAGTTGTCGGCGTCGAACGCCGGTACTTCGGCTTGCATCTCGTAGAACAGCGGTTTCGGCTCGTGGTCGTTGACGATGACGAGCATGTCCCCGCTTTCGAGGTCGTCGAACGCCTCGTGAATCTTCGGGTGTCGTTTCGCGGGCGGAATCTCGCGAACGTCGAGTTTCGTCTCTGTCATGCGCTCGTTCGTTTCGGCCCAGACCGTGAGGGTATTGCCCCGAATATGTTCAGAAAGCGGTGATTCGCGTGCGAGTCACTGCGGCGTGATTGTGACGTGCCACTCGTCGGCGGCGACCTGCAACGTCTCGTAGTCGAACCCGCGGGCGTCGAGCACGTCGTAGAGCGGCACGGGTTCGAAACTATTGACGAGCAGGACAGACTCCTCACCTCCCAACCCGTCGAGTGCACTCATGATGTCGCTGAACGGCTCCCCGTCGATTTCTCGGGCGTCGAGGGTTTCTCCGGTGTGGTCCGGGTCCATCTTACTCATAGTACACACATCGCAAGCAAGATAACTGTCCGTTGTCCCGATGATGTTCGGAGTGGTTTTCGCGGGGTCAGGTGTTGTCGGTGTACAACGAGTGCGCGATGACCGCGAATCCGCCGACGGTGAGCGAACTCTCGGCGACGAGGGCATAGTCGTACGAAAGCGGCGTGAGTTGGTGGACGATGCCCGCGACCAACGAACCGAGGGTGATGAGCGCGAAGCCGACACACAACGACCGAAGCGCGTGCGTCTGTCGGTGTCTGTAAGCACGGAAGGTCACGAGCGTCACGAGACCACCGAACAGGAGCGTCGCCGTCTTCATCCCGACGACGAGAGCGGTGAGTCCGTTCATCGTCCGTTCGAGGTCATGCGGCGGTCGCGTGTCTGTCTCGGTCTCGCGGTGTCGGGGGCGGGGGCGAGGACGGGGGCCGGGTCGAGGTTGGGGTCCGGGCCGGGAACCGCCACGCCGACGCTGATTCTCGGTTGCTGTTCACCTGTACCGCCCTGTTTCGGTTGTAGAGCTGGTGTCATGGTTCTGGTCCGCTTTCCCGACGTTCCACCGGCGGTTGCGGGCGTCACGTCTCTCGTCTTCGTTGAGTTCCGACGAAGCACTATGCACTCTCCCGAAGATGTTCGGAACAGTTCTCTCGGCGGGAAAACAGCCGGTGAGCGACGGGTGAGGTGTTGCAAGCCCCCGAAGAGAAACTATGAGGTGAATAGAGGTATTCGGCTCTGTTGAAAATTCCAATCGCTGATAGGTTGTTGAGGCCGTGCTGAATAGAGGGCGCGTATCTTGCAGAGTTCTCTATACTTCACACCTCCTCGTTTATGAAGGCAGATCACCAGCGAGCCCAAGTAAACCGACGATTACTCCGAGAATCATAATAAGGAGCCCAATTTGACCAAATGCGTTTGAATCCGCCGCGAATAGGTCTCGACCAAGCATTAGAAACCCCCCGAATACAACGAGGAGAAGACCGAAGTCAAACACACTATCACTCATGTTGTTCAATTGAGAACTGTCACTCATGTCCTTCAATTGAAATCGTCAGTTCATATTCTTTTTTGACAGACTCACCCTCTGTCTGTGTCACGCCGGTTCTGACAGCATTTGGTGAGGTTTCTGTGGCCGTGCTGCATAGAGGGCGCAAGTCGGTCAAAGCGGTTTGGTGAATTAAACACGGTCAGACGACTGTGCGAGACAAGTATTTTACCACCGCACTCACAATGTACACACATGAGTTCCGAATCGGAGAAGAAGCGAGTGCAGTTCCGAGCACCGAGGGGGCTGGTGGATCGGGCTGACACCCTCGCAGCGGTGTTCGAGACAGACCGGACGGACATTCTCATCTCAGCCCTCCGCGAGTATCTTCGGGACGCAGCACACTCCGACGAAGTGAAGCAGGAGGTCGCAGAAGCGTACTACGACGACGCCATTACCTTTGAAGAATTAAAGTCTCTCGTCGGTCACGAGGAGGCCGCAAATTTCCGGCTCCTGAAACAGCAGTTGAACGAGGCATTCGTTGACGACGTGGCGGAAGAGTTGACCGATACATAGATGGTGCGCATCGTCGCTGATACGTCCGCTCTCGTTAGTTTGGGAACCGCTGCGGACGCCACGACAAACCCACTCGACATACTTCTTGAGTCACACAAACTCCTGCTCCCCAAGCAAGTTCTCGAAGAATTGGCTGAAATAGCATCTTACGACGATGCTTCTGGAGAGGCAGCACAAGTTGTGCTTGACCGTAAGAACGCGTTCGATGTCCGTCCTGTCGAATTGGACGAAACATTTCCACTGGACGATGGCGAGAATGCAGCAGTCACGTTGGCGAACGAAGTAAACGCGGTTCAACTCCTCTGCGACGAGTTCAACCGGCTCGCAGTGATCCATGCATCACTCGTTGACACTCGCCTCGTCACGACGCCGATCCTACTCACTGCCCTCGTGCGGAACGGCGTGCTCTCTCCCGATTCTGCGGAGAAGTTACTCGGGGAGATGAGCGATGCCCGGAGTTGGTCTGCAAATTCCTACGTCGCACGCGCAAAAGCAACACTGCAACAGCAACGAGAGGGGAATTGAGCCTCTCTGACCGATATTAGATAGCTTATCGCGAACGGACTGAACAGAGGGTGCAAGTCGATTGGAATCGTCGTCCAAAGTCAGTTGGCCCAATTCCTTCGAGACAGTGTGGCCGTCTATTACTGAGACCCATTCACCAGGTGTCAGTTGCTCGTTGGTGGTACAGCACCCAGATAACCGGGATGCCAGCAATCGCTCCGAGCAGAAGCAAGGCAGGGGTGGGAATTGGTGGGAGGACACTATCTACCGATTCAAACCCCACGTAGAACAGACTCAGTAGTTGGCCGGTCAGTAGAACAGCAAGTGGATATCGCGATTCTCGTCGGTGTTCCCAGCGTCTTCCGGCGACAGCGAGGCCACTTCCGACGGAAACCCACATGACAGTGATAATCATTCGAAACCCCTGAGAAACGTCAGCGCGCCATGGCTCGAACACAACGATGCCACCGATGGCAGTACAGAGACCAATGACGAGAAGGATTTTTGCAGGTAAAGTCGCCGTCCGTTTGGCACCCATCTCGTGTCCGTACACCCGCACGAGACCCAGCAGTAGTAACACACCGCTGAGGATAAGTGCAAGACCGATTGCGAGTCGTTCAGGTGGGCTGTCCCCAATTTGAGTCGCGGCAACCACTGAAATGAGTCCACCTGCAGCTCCGAATACGGTCAATAAGAGGGCGCTACTGAAGCGGCGAGCCATAATATCCACCAATCGTGAATGTGTAAATTCTTTGGGGCAATCCCGAATGAGTTCCTGCTGAACTCACCCTCTGTCTGTGTCACGCCAATCCAGTCAACCCAGAGATTTTCAACAGAGCCAAACATACTGTAATATCACCAACACAATAGTGATGGTCAACCGACGAGAACTCTTACGGTGGTTTTCAGTCTCCGCACTTGCACCGGTTTGTGGCTGTACCACCGATAGAAATCTGTTATCCCCGGGCGTTCCAACGCTACAGTCGATAGACATTGTGAATTTCAAAGCGGAAGCATACGAGTACGAAATTTCGGTTGTCGCTGCTGGGGAGCAAGTGTTCGAAGACGAAGGGACAGTCCCACAGTCGGACGGGAGCAATGGTGGAATCACGACTATCGAAGCACCGTGGATGAACGAGCCGAGAGACTACGAAATCAAGCTTGCAGTAAGCCAGATTGAAACTGTGGAAACCTCAGTAGGCGAGTTGGAATCGTATCAAGACAAAACGGACCTCAGTTGTATGCTACTCACATTCGCAATCCGAACAGACGAGTCAATCGGGGTCTTTGCGAAGCCAGTATCGAACTGCTAGGTTCTCGACTGTCTCTCTCACTCTTCGTCATTGACTCCGGTGAATCCTATTTTTTCACGCCTCTCCCACTAGACTAGCGTCGAGTTGGCATGAACCGAATCATTAATGCTGTTTTAGGCTAGCCTAAAGGCAATGTCCAACCACGACACTGCGTGCACAGCGTTTGCGAGAGACAGTGTATTTTCCCGGTCAAACGGCAGTATCTAAATGTCGAAATCCAACTATGACGTCGTCGTCGTTGGTGGTGGCCCTGCTGGCTGTGCTGTGGGGATATGTACAGCACGGTACGGGCTCAACGTCGTAATCTTCGACCGGGGTAACTCGTCGCTGCGCAGGTGTGCTTTCTTGGAGAATTACTTAGGGTTCCCTGCGGGTATCGACATCCAGACGTTCTACGAACTCATGCATGCCCACGTCGCCGACGTGGGGTGTGAGATGGTTTCTGATATGGTCGAGTCCGTTACCCGAACGGATGACGGTAGCTTCCGCGTCCGAACCCAAGATGGACAGTCCGTGCAGGCTCCGCGAGTTGTGGCGGCGACAACCTACGATGGTGAGTACCTCCGCGGACTCGACAGTGACGAGAAGATGTTCGACACCCACGAGCACCACGGCGAAGTACACGAAGAGTTCGACCGCGAATACGCTGACGCCGATGGCCGGACACCTATCGAGGGGCTGTACGTTGCTGGTGCGCTGGCTGGGTACGGTGAGCAGGTACTCATCGCTGCAGGACATGGAATGGCCGTCGGACGTGAGCTGGTCGCGAACATCCGCCGTGACGAAGGCTACTGGGAGGAGGCCGCACCTCACTACGACTGGATGCGGCGTCGCGCAAGTCTCAACTACGACTGGGACGACGAGGAGGTTTGGCAACAGCGATTCGCCGACCACAGACTCCCTAACGACCACGATATCAAACAGGAGCGGCTCGAACACGTCCGGGAGCAGGAAATCGAGTTCGTGAAGTCCGCTCACCTCGAAGCATCGGAAATCGAGCGCAGACGAGAACGTGCTCACCGACGGCTCGCGGCCCAGCTCGATGAGAAGTTCCTCCTCGAAGTCATCGACGACAACCGATTGCTAGAGTACGTGGACGAACACGTAGAGCAAAGGAGGAAAGACAGTGAGTAGCGTCCGCGGCAAACGCCGAGGCAGCACCTGAGATAGTGTCTCGGAGTAGTCGCCAGTAATACGCAGATATCCCGAGTGGATTAGCCTCTCGGTGGTCGTCTCATGACCATTCTACGGTGAGAGGGAAACATTTATACTGTTTTAGGCTGGCCTAAAAATATGGATGCCAAGACCAACGTTCACGAAATTCCGACCCGGAGAGAGACACTCAAGGGCGGCAGTGCTATCCTCGGGGGAGGTCTACTCGCCGGGTGTATCAGTGAGAGTCCCGATGCGGCTTCAACAGAGGCGAACGACACGACGACTCCACAGACGACCGACGAACAGACGCCGTACGATGTGACGGTCAAACCTGCTGGAAACCACACATTCGAGGACGTTCCCGAAACGTACGCGAGCATCCCCGGAGCGTGGATGGACATCGCAATGGGGTTCGGCATCCAGCCGACAGCCGTTGCCGCCTTCGACCGCCTTCCGCTGAAATACTACGATGCGCTCCCAGGTGTCGAGTTCGACGCCGACGCCGTCCGATCACTCGGTGAATCAGCCGAATCAAAGTACGACAAGGAGGTGTTCTACGACGTGGATGCCGACGTGCACCTCATGGACCCGCGTATGTTGAAGAAGTACTCGGGATGGGAAGACAAGGACCTCGAAGAAATCGAATCGAGAATCGGTCCAATCCTCGGGTCGCTAATCCGGTTCCCGTTCGGCGGACGCGAACCCCACTACACACTCTACGAAGCATTCGAAAAAACTGCACAAATCTTCCAGCGCCAAGCCCAGTACGAGGCATGGGTCGACCTCAAGGAGTCGTTCTACGCCGATATCAAATCTCGCGTTCCCGTCTCGGGGGACGACGCGCCGACCGTCGCCGCGTTCAACTTCGGCTTCAAGCCAGAGTCCGGGAAGTTCTTCGCTGCGAACATCGATGCGGCCCGGAACGACACGCGGAGTTTCCGAATGCTCGGCGTCGGTAACGCCTTCGAGGGCGAAGAGTACGTCCCGTTCAAGCCAATCGGCTACGAGAAGCTCCTCGAAGTCGACCCCGACTACATTGGGACGATTGGGTACCTCTCGTACATCGACGACGCGCAGTTCCAGAAGACAATCAAGGCAGCCCAGAACCACGAGACGCTGAGTAAACTGAGTGCCGTACAGAACGGAAACTTCGTCAGAACTGGTGGACAGTACATGGGGCCGATTATCGACCTGTTCTCGACGGAGGCACTCGCAAAGCAACTGTATCCCGAGGAGTACGGTGAGTGGCCGGGTTCGATCTACGACGTTCCTGAGGAGGAGCAGCTATTCGACCGACAGCGGGTCGTGGAGATAATCAATGGTAATCTCTGATTCAGTGGCGGGCTGAAAAGTTCGATACCGACAGTCCCAGGAAAAGGACGCTAAGGCCTGTTTTCTCTATCATTTATTTGTAGTCCAGCTTGGTGGAGTAGCGACCAAGTCACGACCACAGTAGTCTGGAGTTACCAAAGTACACCCACCGATACATCACTCAAAATACAGACACGGCCGTGCAATCCGAACATGTTCAAGCCGCTCCAGAGGGTTAGGAAGCGGGTTTCTAATACATACCTCACATCGGCAAAGGCCCATCTGTACGATGGCTCAAAAGCATACTCGGCGGACCGTGTTGCAGCGTATCGGGGCGACAGGTTTCGCAGCGACCACACTCGCGCTTGCAGGCTGCTCGTCGCAGGCATCGAGTGATGGAGAGTCCAGCACAGAAAGCGGCTCAGGCGGAACTGAAACGACAGAAGAATCGAGCGGTGGCGGCGGCGAAAGCAGTGGTGCTGCCCAGACCGACACCGTCGGCATGACCGAGAACCTCGGATTCGACCCCAAGGTCATCGAAGTCCCCGTCGGCACGACGGTCACCTTCGACAACACGAGTTCTATCGGGCACTCGGTGACAGCCTACGAGGACAAGATACCGGACGGGGCGACGTACTTCGCGACCGGCGGGTTCGACTCCGAACAGGCCGCGATAGACGCCTATCCCGAGGAGGGCAACCTCGAAGCCGGAGAGACCTACGAACACACCTTCGAGACGAAGGGCACCTACGAGTACTACTGCATCCCCCACGAGATGAACGGGATGGTCGGGACGGTCAAGGTGGTCTAAATGACACACGATTCTGCAGACACGGACGGCGCAACCGACGAGACGCACACTGACACGATTTCGGAGTACGAGGCGCAACTGAACGCGGTCCTCGAAGATATCGACGAGACGCCGGCCGACGAATCCGACGTGTCGCTCGAACTCCCGACGCTGGGACTCAACCGACGTGACTTCATGAAAGCGGGCGCAGCAGCCGGGGTGATGGGTTCGCTCGCCGGGTGTACCAGCCTGGCAGGAAGTACCAACAGCGGCAGCGAGAACACGCCGCACTCCAGTTCCGGCGACGTGCCGAGTCACATCGTCCCGCCGGGAGAACACGACGAATACTACGGGTTCTGGTCCGGCGGTCACTCCGGCGACATCCGCATCTACGGCCTCCCGTCGATGCGCGAACTTACCCGGATTCCGGTCTTCAATCCCGAGCAGGCGAAAGGCTACGGGTTCGACAAGAAGACGAGCGACATGCTCGAAGAGGCGGGCGACTACACGTGGGGCGACTCCCACCACCCGAGCCTCTCCGAGACCGACGGAAAGTACGACGGCGAGTACCTGTACGTCAACGACAAGGCCCACGGCCGCGTCGCCCGCGTCAATCTGACGTACTTCGAGACGGACGCCATCACCAACGTCCCGAACGTCCAGTCCGTCCACGGGTGCTGTATCCAGAGTCCCGACACCGAGTACGTCTTCGCCAACAGCGAGTTCCGGACGCCGCTGCCGAACGACGGACGCGACATCAACAACCCGGACAAGTACGTCTCGCTGTTCACCGCGCTCGACCCCGAGTCGATGGAGGTGCTCTGGCAGGTCGAAGTCGACGGTAACCTCGACATTCTCGACACCGACAAAGACGGTCGGTGGGCCATCGCCAGCGCCTACAACGACGAAGAGGGCGTCGAAATCGAGGAGATGACGAAGAACGACCGCGACTTCGTCAAGGCGTTCGACGTGCCGGCGATTCAGAAGGCGGTCGACGCGGGCAACTACAAGGAAGTAAACGGAGTTCCCGTCGTCGACGGGACGAAGTCGAGTTCGCTCAACAAGGGCGACAACCCCATCGTCCGCTACATCCCGACGCCCAAGTCACCGCACTGTGTCGAGGTCGAACCGAACGGGAAGTACGCGATGGTCGCCGGAAAGCTCTCGCCGACGGTGTCCATCATCGACATCGAAAAGCTCGGCTCGGCTTCGGACCCCAAAGACACCATCGTCGGCCAGCCGAAGCTGGGTCTCGGACCGCTCCACACGACCTACGACGGGCGGGGTCACGCGTACACCTCGCTTTTCATCGACTCGCAGGTCGTCAAGTGGGACATCGAGACGGCCGTCAACTCGCCGAAGAAGTCCGAAGACGCCATCCTCGGCAAGATAGACGTCCACTACAACCCCGGTCACATTCAGGCCATACAGGCGATGTCGACCGAACCGACCGGCGACTGGCTGGTCGTCCTCAACAAACTCTCGAAAGACCGGTTCCTGCCGGTCGGTCCAATCTACCCGGACAACGACCAACTCCTCTACATCGGCAACGACAAAGACAACGAGACGGGCGGGATGGAACTCGTCTCCGACCACCCGGTGTACCCCGAACCGCACGACGCCATCTTCGCCTCGAAGGACAAGATTAGTCCGGCGAAGACGTGGGACGCCGCGGACTACGAAGGTGAAAAAGAGTACGTCAAAGAAAGCAATTCACGCGTCGAGCGCATCGACGACGAGACCGTCGAGGTGTACACCTCGGTCAAGCGCAGCGAGTACGGCCTCCGCGACTTCACGGTCAAACAGGGCGACGAGGTCACGCTCACTGCCACGAACGTCGAAGGCAGTCAGGACATCGTCCACGGTATCGCCATCCCCGAGCACAACGTCCACCTCGCGCTCGCGCCGCAGGACACCCGGCAGGCCACGTTCACGGCCGACAAACCGGGTGTGTACTGGGTCTACTGTACGTACTTCTGCAGCGCACTGCACCTCGAAATGCGCTCGCGGATGATTGTCGAACCCAGAGAGTAGCCAATGACCAACCGCCCACCGAGTCTCGACGAGTTCACCCAACTGCGCCGGGGGTTACCGGCGCTAGCGGCGCTCTTATTGGTCGGTGCCCTGCTGCTGCCGATGTGGTCTATCGAGGTCCACGCCGCACAGTACCCCAACGAGATACTCCACCTCGACCTCTATGCGTACCCGCACATCAGCGGCGACTACGTCGAGATGGCCCGTCTCAACAAGTACATCGGGTTCTACTACCCGGACCCCGTGTACTGGCAGCCGAATTACGAACCGAAGGCGGCCGCAGTCGACGTCCCCGAGTGGTCTCTCGGACCGCTCGCGTTCATCGCGGTGGCCGGTTCGGGGGCATTCGTCGCAATCGCGCCGACCGTCGAGAAACTCAAGCGAGGACTGACGTACCAACTCGTCGGGTCGATTGCGGTGTTCACTGTGATGGTAGCCGACATCCAGTACCGGCTCTACCAGACCGGTCACAGTCTCGACCCGGACGCGCCAGTCATCGGCGTCGACCCCTTCACGCCGCCGCTGTGGGGAAAATACGAGGTCGCAAATATCACCAGCTACTCCCGATTCGGAGCCGGGGCGTATCTCGCGATGGTCGCCATCGGCCTCCTCGTCGTCGCGTACTACTACCGCGACACCGCCGCCACGCCCGCGACGCTCGTGTCCGGGCTTCGAGAGCGCTTCGGGACGTCTCGCGGACCGTCACAGGACGACAGCACAGTACCGGACAGCGACCAACACGCGACATCGAAATAGAGGACGCAAGGCTATGAACCCAACCGTGAGTCGATTGTTCGCGGCCGTCGCGAGCGTCGTGCTCGTCGCCTCGGTCGTCGGTGTCGCTGTCGGCACCGCCGCACCGGGCGCACAACAGCAGCGAGACATCGCCTTCGACGCCCCGGTCCCGAACGAGTACGCGTTCGACGCGCCGACCCAGTCGGGTCGTGCCACGGTCGGCGGCGACACGTACCCGTCGCTTCAGGCCGCCGTCGATGCGGCAGCACCAGGAGACCGAATTCGACTCCGCGGGGAATTCGACGAACACGTCGTCGTGGACACACCGAACGTCACGCTCGCCAGCGAACCCGGAGCAGTCGCTCGAATCGACGGGAACGGCAGCGGGGACGTACTCACGCTCGACGCGGCGGACATCACGCTCCGGCGCGTGTGGGTTCACAACTCCGGCTTCGACACGTCCGAGAACGACGCCGGAATCTGGGTCAACGGAACGAATACGACGATTATCGACAGTCGCGTGACCGCGTCGACGTTCGGCATCTGGCTCAACGGCGTCGCGGGCGCGACTATCGAGAACACGACCATCGTCGGCCGCGAGTCCGTCGAACCGCGGTCGTACCGTGGCAACGGGATTCAGGTCTGGAAAGCCGACGACGTAACGCTCGTCGACAACCGCATTACGGACGCGCGCGACGGTATTTACTACTCGTGGGCGTCAGGCGTCACCGCCCGCAACAACACGATGTGGGACCTTCGCTACGGCGTCCACTACATGTACTCCGACGACTGCACGCTGGTCGACAACGTCGCGTTCGACAACGACGCCGGTTACGCCGTGATGCTCTCAGAACGGATTCGAGTGGTGGACAACACCGCGGTCAACAACAGCGGTACGAGCGGGCACGGCATCCTCTTGAAGCGAATCGACCACTCGGTGGTCGAGGGCAACGAAGTCGTCGCCAACGGAAACGGCCTGTACGTCTTCAACTCGGTCAACAACACGCTGACCGGGAACCTCGTCCTCGAAAACCGGGTCGGGGCCTACTTCACCGCCGGGAGTACGAGCCCGAACGTCTCGGAGAACAGCTTCATCAACAACGACGAGCCAGTTCGTGCCCTCGTCGGCGAGCGCATGGCGTGGAACGGGAGCGAACTCGGGAACTACTGGTCCGACGCACGCGAGTCCGACGTTGACTCCGACGGCGTCAACGACATCAGACACCGGCCTGCGGGACTCGTGGAAAGACTGGTCTACGACCATCCGCAAGCGGCCGTCTTCGCGTCGAGCCCGGCGTTCGACGCGCTCAGACTCGCCGAGAGTTCGTTCCCGGTTATCGACGTGCCCGGCATCGTCGACCACCATCCGCTCACAGAGCCACCACACGAACGCTGGAGACGATATTATGAACGCGATTGAGGTCAGCGGCGTGACGAAGGAGTATGGAGACGTGACAGCACTGGACGGCCTCTCGCTCGCAATCGAGTCGGGGGCGACGTTCGGTCTCCTCGGGACGAACGGTGCCGGGAAGTCGACGCTGTTCAAGCTTCTCGTCGGCCACATTCGGCCGGACGGCGGGACTGTGTCCGTCGCCGGAACCGACGTGTCGTCGTCGGGGCCAGAACTGCGCAGTATCGTCGGCTACCTCCCCGAGCACGCTGGCTTCCCGCCAGCACTGACCGGGAGAGAGGTCCTGTCGTTCCACGCGCGGATGCACGACCTCTCAAACGCCGAGACCCGAATCGACGCCGTCCTCGGTGTCGTCGGCCTCTCGGACGCCGCCGACCGCCGCGTCGGTGGCTACTCGAACGGGATGACCAGACGCCTCGCGTTAGCTGCTGCGCTCCTCTCGCGGCCGCGGATTCTCCTGCTCGACGAGCCAACCGCCGGTCTCGACCCGCGGGGGGTCGCCGCGTTCCATCGCGTCGTCGAGCGCCTCGACGCCAAATCCGACCTCACGGTCGTCATCACCTCGCACGTTCTCTCGGAGATAGAGACACTCTGCGAGAAGGTTGCTATCCTTCACGAGGGACAACTCCGCGCGAGTGGCGCTATCGACGAGTTGCGGCGGCGGGTGACAGACGACGTTCGCGTTCGTGTCCGACTGGGCGAGGATGCCTCGGTAGATGACGTCAATTCGGTCGTCTCGGCTGCCGGTTCGGCACAGTCAGAGAATTCGACCGACGGGCACAGCGTCGTCTTCGATTGCCACCCGGACGACGTGCCACAGCTCTTGACTGAACTCACCGAGGCCGTTCAAATCGACGGCTACGACGTCCGCGAACCCGGTCTCGAACGAATATTCGAGGAGACGCTGCCGGAGTCCGAGGACGACACACAGCCAAGCGAGCGGCGTGTCGGTGCCGAGCAACCAGGGTCGCTCACGGCCGGTGAGAGTGCATGACTGAAGAAACTGAGTCCACGACAACCCCACCCGACGAGGCTGAAGCCGACGGCGGTGTCGTCACAGGCCGCGAGGCGTCGGCAAACGCGTCGCAGGCAACGACAGCGTCGGAAGCGACGACAGCGACGTCGAACGCAACCACGTCGGAATCTCGGCAAACTCCGAGCACACCCAGTGGACAGGTGCTCGCACTCGCCCAGTTAGAGTATCGACTCTCGCTGCGGAATCGCTGGACGGTCGCACTGACCGCGCTGTTCGGCCTGCTCTCGCTCCTCGTCGTCGTGTTCGGCGGGGCGGGCCCGGGACCAGTCCGCGTCGAGGCAGTCGTCGTCAGCCTCGCGTCGCTGTCGACGTATCTGGTGCCGCTCGCGGCCCTAGTCTACGGCTACGACGCAATCGTCGGTGCGGAAGACCGCGGCTGGCTGGACATGGTGTTCGCGCTTCCCGTCTCGCGGTCCCGCGTCGTCCTCGGGACGTTCGCAGGGCGCGCAGCCACGCTCGCGGCCGCGACGAGCGTCGGATTCGGATTCGGGGGCGTCGCGTTGTTCTTCCGGACCGATGCCGTTCCGTGGCAGTTGTACGCGACAGTGCTCGTCGGCGCGGTCTGTCTCGGACTCGCGTTCCTCGCACTCGGCGTCCTCGTGTCGACAGTCGCCGCGGAGAAGACCCACGCGCTCGGCATCGCGCTCCTCGTGTGGGTCTGGCTGGTCTTCGGCTACGACCTCGCCGCGCTCGGGATGGTCGCCGCGTTCGACCTCCCCAACGTGGCCCTGTCGGGACTCGTCCTCGCGAACCCGCTGGACATCTTCCGCGTGTTCGTGCTCTCCGGCATCGACTCGGTCGGCAGCGGCCTGGCGGCTGTCGTCACCGAGACGAACCTCTCGACACCGGTGCTCCTCGCGGGCGCGCTGGCGTGGGTCGTCGTACCCATCGGAATCGCAACCAGACTGATTCGACGACGGAGCCTCTAGCCGTGGGTCAGCGAGACCCCACAGACGCGACGAGCGAGTGGCTCGCCGACTATCTCGACCGCTCGTAGCGAGATGCCTCCCAAGGAGACGCAGATGAACTGTTCACAGACTATCTACGAGGCACTCGACCGCGTTGCGGACGAAGAGACGCACGTGACGAACAAGTCCGCGGCAGTCGACGAGTTCTGCGTGCGTGTCCGCGCGCTCTCACCGCAGTCCGGCCAGACAGTCGGTGCCGCACACGCCTCCGAAGCAGGTGGTTCCGAACACGCCACGACGGCCGCGACGGGCACGATGGTTCATCGAGTGGCCCAGTCGGGGACGGGGCCAGACCTGTGTCAGCAAGTCTGTCGTACCTTCGCGGAGACGATTCGACCGCACAGCGTCGCCGACGTCGACTCGGAGGAATCACTTCTCACCACCATCCAAGCGGAACTTGGTGAGGAGATTGCCGTCGCGCTCTCGCCGTCGAGTGGGACGACCGATTCTCCCGCGTTGCAGGCGGCCGTTCTCACGGCGGCGACGACCCGGTTAGACGAATTGCAGACGATGGAGAAGGCGCTTCGTGCCGAGCGTGAGTCACTGCGGACGGCACTCGACGATATCGAAGCGGTCGTCGAATTCGAGGACCCAACCCGAGACCCGCCTCTTCTCTACTGGTCTTTCGAGGAGTTACAGTCCGCTCACGACCGCTTGACTGTGGCGCGAGAGCGATGTGAGCGAGTGAGCCGCAACCGCCAGCGAACTATCCACGGAACTGCGGCTTGCTGTTCGAACGCTCGAGTGTCGTACAGCAACCTCGTGGAGTATCTGTATAGCGACGGTGCGGCAAACTACCCGGTGCTCTCGACGATAGCACGACTGGACCAGCAGTACGCCGAGCGGCAGCGTGCCGTCCGCGACCACCTGACTCGGCGGGTGTAGCGGACGAACTCGGATGCGAGAGTCGATGAACCTCATGTGGCGATACAAATGTTAGAGGGTACCGAGGGTAGCACTCGGTGGGGAAACAGTGATAGACGCGTTTCGTCGCTCGTCTGGCGAGGATAGCGGAGACCACTGTCAGCCTAAAACGAAATCAGTACTCGACGATGTGGCAAGTCTGTACTACGAGAGATGCGAGAGCAGCGCCTCAGTTACGGCCTCCCGTTCGAGATGCACCCAGTGTGACGCATCAGGGAACAGGCGAAGCGTGCCGTCTTCGCAGTAGTCGAGGCTCTCTTTGGCCATCGACGGACGGAGCGCGATATCATCTTCTCCCCAGCAAATCAGTGTTGGCTGGACGACGGTGTCCCGCGATGGCCTCTCCGAGCGACGAAACCCTCGATACCAATTTATTCGTGGCTTGATGCCAGTGTGCTGCCACGCTGCCCGGTAGCGACGAATCGTTTCGTCGTCAAACGTCCCGGGGTTTGACGTTTTTTCGAGCGCGCTCACCATGTTGGCCGCGTCGTTGCGGCTAAGTATCCATTCGGGGAGCTTCGGGAGCTGGTAGAACCAGACGTACCAGCTTCGAGCAAGCTGGCGCGGACTGGACCGGATAGTCTCCGCGAACACGGTCGGGTGGGGGACGTTCAAGATTCCGAGTCGGTCGACGATAGACGGCTGGCGAAGGGCGACGTTCCACGCGACGAACGCGCCGAAGTCGTGGCCGACAACGTGTGCGGACTCGCGACCCTCGCTGTGTATCAATTCGCAAACGTCAGTAGACAACTCCGAGAGTCGATAGGCGTCGATGCCGTCGGGTGCTTCACTGAGGTTACACCCTCGCTGGTCCGGGACGAGAACACGGAAACCGGCTTCGACGAACGAGATGAGTTGGTCGCGCCAGCCGTACCAGAAATCGGGATGGCCGTGCAGGAGGACGACCAGCGGAGCATCGGGGTCGCCGGCGGTCACGACGTGTAACCGGACCCCGTTTACCGTGCGATAGGTCGACTCGACGCGGTCATCGGCGAGCAACGATGCATCAGTAGCCGGATACGCTGTTGTCTCTGTCATCAGTGGACGCTCGAAACGACACCTAGAGTCAGTCGGTGTGCCACACACATGAGTGGAAAGCTGGTTGGAAGAGACTTCCCGGCACGGGAGGATACGGCTACTGCCGCAGTCAGACGGTCACTTTTAAGCCCGGAATTCGGTCTGGCCACGTTGGGTCGGGTTGGATTGGATTGAGTTGAGTTGAACAAGTGCTCGAAGAGAGCTCAGCGAACGATTTCGCTGAACACACGTGCTTCGATTTTTCGGAGGTGCTCGCCCGCCGTGGTCGGAGCGATTCCGAAGACCTCGCCGATGTCTTCGAGCGTCGCTTGCCGAGGGACGCTATAATACCCGAGTTCGACTGCAGTCTCTAACACTTCCTCCTGTCGAGACGTGAACATTCTGCTGAACGACGATTCGTCAGGCTCGTAATCGCCCATTTCGAGCAGTTCAAAGGTGATTGACTCGGACGCGACCATGTGCTCAGACAGCCGTTTGAATATTTCGTCGGTGCCTAAACACGTGATTTTAATCGCACCATCGGACGTGAAGTGAATCGGCGTGTCGATGACCAGGTGTGACTCTCGCTGGAGTTCGAGCGTCTGTCGAGTCATCGGTGACGGGTCAAACAGACTCACGGCCATCCAGTGGTCGTCACCGGAGACGATGAAATCACGAACGTGCGGGGAGTCCTCCATGATTTCCGCATATCGTTCTTGACTCCCGCTCGCCTCGGCAAACAGCAACACAGTGTCGTCGGCAAGAAGCTCGACGTGGTGGATGGCCCGCCGCTCGATAGAAGGGTCAGCAGACAGTTGCGCACCAAGCGGATGGAATGCACTCCGTCCGTTTGGTTCGACGAGAGCTGTGAGATATCGCATACAACGGCTTGGAGTGCGACGAGATAAAATCGTATTTGTCCTACAGTTTGTGACCGGAGGGGACTCTCACACCACTCGGAACACACGCACAGTATCACGTTTTCCGCGTTCCTCAAGGAGTTGTGCGAGGCCGAGGTTCGAAAAGACCTGCTTCCAGTTTCGGTGATACAGCGGGAAGTCGTCGTTGACGTAGCTCACTTCCGCGCCTTCGCGACCACGCTTGGGGCCGTTCCCTTCGTTCTCTGCGGTGATGAGTAAGTCAGACGTGATTCGCGTCAGTTCCTCGAAGACCCACTCGTCGTCGGGATGGACGTGTTGGAGGGTCTCGACGGTGTAGATAACGTCGAAGTGGTCGTCCGGAACGTCGACGACGAAGTCTTCGAGCGAACTGGTGTGGAACGTGCCCGTCTCGGCGAGTTCCGGGAAGTACTCGGCCATGACCTCGAAGGACTCGTCGTTGAGGTCGATGCCGGTCAGGTTCTCGTAGCCGTGTGACCGAAGGTGCGCGAGGTGACGGCCAGAGCTACAGCCGAGTTCGAGAACCGACGCGTTGCTGCCGACGTAGTGGTCGAAGACGGAAGCGAGCGTCTCGCTCACCTCGTTCGCCCCGATTTGGGCGTAGTAGGCGGGCGAAAACTGACCAGAGCGAGTCGCCCAGCCGCGATGGTTTTCTTCGGGGTCCATACGGGGGAGAACGAGGGCAGGGTCTAAAGGCTCCGCGGAGTCGGTGTGGGACTACGAACGCCCGCGTCACTTACGAACGCCCGCGTCACTTACGAGCGCCCGCGTCACTTACGAACGCTCGAACCCCCACCCTCGCCTTCGCACGTGGTACAGAGGCCTGCGCGTCGCTCGAAATGTGTCGAACAAACCTGCGCACCGCAGCGTTGGCACCGGTATTCGGCCAGTGCCGACTCGCAGTGGTGACAGAGTCCTTGGACGCTCATCTGTCGTTCTCACGTCGAAGTTGGGGCCGTCGAGATAAAAACCACCGCGGTGGTCTGAGTCGACGGGAGATACTGCCGAACAGGTGTCACACGCGTTCGAGTTCGACTTGGAAGATACTTCCCTCCGGGTCGGCGTCGAAGACGTCCACGGAACCGCCATACCGGTCGACGAGCGTCCCGACGAGGTACAATCCGAGTCCCGTTCCGGGGCTGTCGATTCCCTTCTCACCTTTTCCGAAGATTTCGTCCTTGCGACTGTCCGGGATTCCGGGGCCGTTGTCCCGAACGCGGATGCTGACGCTGTCGTCGTGAGTCGTCACCGAGACTGTAACGACAGGTTCGTCCTTGTCGTTGTGCTGGACGGCGTTCCGAAGGAGGTTTCTGAAGACCGACTCCAGCAACTCGTCGGCCCACACGTCCACGTCGGGCACCGAACCAGTGACCGACACGGTCGCGTGGTCGTGTGCCGAGCCGACTTCTCGGACCTTGGATTCGAGAGCACCGGGAAGCGAGACGGCGGTTCGCTCCGCGTCGGTCTGGAGCATCACGTCCGACAAGACGCGCGCGGTCTTCGTGAGCTCCACCGCGTTGTCCGCACTCGTTCGGACCTTGTCGAGGAAGGGCTGTCCGGCGTCGTCGACGTGGTCCTCCAGCATCTCGGCGTAGGCGACGACGAGTTGCAGGTCGTTGCGGATGTCGTGACGAACGACCTGGTTGAGAATTTCGAGGTCGTCACGCTGGTTCAGCAACTTCCGCTCTATCTCCTTTCGGTCGGTGATGTCGCGGTTGACCGCGACGAACCGCTCGATGTCGCCCTCGTCGTCGAGAATCGGTGCGATAGTCTGGTCGACGATGAATCGCTCGCCGTCGCGGCGCTCGTTGACGAGTTCGGCGTGCCAGACCTCTCCCGAGAGAATCGTCTCCCAGAGTCGGCGATAGAACTCGTCGTCGTGTTCGCCCGAGTTCAGAATTGCCGGTGTGGAACCAATCGCTTCCTCGCGGGAGTAGCCGGTAATCTCCTCGAACGCCGGGTTCACGTACTCGATTCGTCCCTGCGTATCGGTGACGATGAGAGAGTGGCCGGCGTATTCGACCGCCTGCTCGAACGTCCGAAGTTCGAGGTTGTCCTGTTTCCGGTCGGTGATGTCGACTTGAATCGCGGCGAATCCCGATATCTCGCCGTCTCTGACGATGGGTGCGATAGTTTGGTCCGCGACGTACGTCGACCCGTCTTTTCGGCGGTTGTGTATCTCGCCCTCCCAGACACGACCATCGAGAATCGTCTCCCAGAGGTCTTCGAAAAACTCCTCGTCGTGTTCGCCCGAATCGAGAATGGCGGGTGTCTCCCCGATTGCTTCGTCGGCACAGTAGCCCGTGAAAACCTCGAACGCCGGGTTCACGTACGATATCGTTCCGTCGGGTCCGGTGAAGTATATCGCAACGGTCGCAGACTCGACAGCCTCTTCGAACGTCGTGAGGCTACCACCCAGTTTTCTTACAAGTCCGCGGCCGTGACGTTCCACCATAATCGGGTATTTCGAACCACCGTTGATGAGTATATCGGTGGTTGTTACAGAATGAAAGAAGCGTACGCAGAAAAGTTGTCAATGTATTTTCAATACGTCCGGCTTAGTCGAGAGTGACCGAGAATCCCCACGTAGCCTCCGTGCGGTCCTCGTCGGACCCGGAGGCGTTCCCGACCGCAATCGTCGTCTCGAAGCGGTACTCTCCGGCGGGGAGACATCCGCTTTCTCCCTTCCCCTGTGACGTGCCATACAGGTCGACACGCTTGGACCGCGATTCGTCGGCATCGAAACTCTCCATTCGGTACTCCGTGGTCACCATCAGGGGTTCAGAGAGTCGCCAACATCCGGGCTCGGCGGGGTAGTCCTTCTCAGCCGGGAGGAACGTGAGTTCACCGGACTCGTCAGTCACGTGCTCGAAGAAGATTGCTCGTCCCTCACCCGCACTGACCATCTCGTCGCTCGTGTTGGAGAGCGTGATTTCGACCTGCGGTGGGTGGTCCTGAGTCGCGTCAGCCTTAGTGACCTCGACTGCGGGTTCGAGCGGTATGTCAGGCGCTGAGTCGACGTTCGCGAGCGACATCGTCGATGCGTCGGGCGCGTCTGTATCGGTCGGTTCGTCAGTCGGCGTGTCAGTGTCGTCGGGCATGTCTGTGGTGTCTTCTGGTTGCTCAGTCGTGGTCTCGTTTGGCGTGTCCTCGGTCGTGTCCTCGGAGCCGTCAGTCGTCTCCTTCGGGTCGCTACCGCTGCCTCCACCGGCGTCGCCGAGACAGCCAGTTGCGAAGCCGAGACTGATGACGCCAGCGCTTTGGAGGAGTTGTCTTCGGGTCGGGGGCATACATCACCGTTTGATAGGAAGTAAAATAACCGTACGTGAGAGTCAAAAGACTGTTTCAGTCACACCAAGAAAGTCGTGTAGACGGCGCTTCGAGTCACGGTGCATCGTCGGTTCGGCGTCGACTGCGGTAGTAGTCCCACTCGGTGTCAGAACCGTAGTGGACCACGAGGTCGGTCGCCATCTGTTCGGCGATACCCGGGACGTTTCTGAGGGCGGCGGTATCGCGGTTCAACACGACAGCAGCGACCTCGTCAGCAGTCCCGAAGTACTCGTAGAGCGCGCTCGCAACCCGCTGGCCTGCGTTCGGAACGGGGCGGCAGGCAGACCGAATCCGCTCTCGTTCCACTCGTTCGTCGACGCGCTGGACCAGCGTCTGAACCCAAGAGGCAACAGCGGTGCGGTCGGCAGCAGAGTTCGGCGGGTCGAACTCACGGACTGAGTCGTCGACGATGCCACCGAAACGAGCGGACACAGAGACACCGCCGGGGTGCGGAAGGACGTGCACACCAGGGTCGTCGCCGGATTCGGTACCGACGAGTGACGCGGGGACCGCCTTCTCGAAGCGAAGCGCGAAGTTCGCCGGACGGGGTTCACCCGGTGGGTAGATGACCCACTCGTCACTCGGGAGGGCGACTCGCTCCGGGAGCCACCCCAACTCGCTCACCGCAGGGCCAGCGTCCGTGTCGGTATTGTCATCTGTCACGCGTGCGCCTCCGGCGTGCCCACCGCGACGGCAGTAACTCG
Organism: Haloferax larsenii; assembly: GCF_024730625.1. Taxonomy (NCBI): domain Archaea; kingdom Methanobacteriati; phylum Methanobacteriota; class Halobacteria; order Halobacteriales; family Haloferacaceae; genus Haloferax; species Haloferax larsenii. The sequence goes on along the minus strand of NZ_CP078065.1, from coordinate 210,140 downwards.
GGCACCGAGTCGTATCCAATCCGTCCGTCCGGGCGGGTATAATACGAGGGGATACGCAGGTGCGACTTCGGGATGTTGCAGAAACATTCGACACCCGGTCGCTCAAGTACGTTGAACACGAACCACCCCTGTATGCCCGTCGTAGAAGTCAACCTGCCGGACGAGTTGTTGGTCGAGTTCGAACAGCTAGTCGACGAAGAGTTCCTGAGCGAAGAACAGGCCGTCGAAGAGCTCCTGTCGATGGGAATGGACGCGTACGGTGCCCCCGTCGACGACGAATCGGCCGTCCAGTCCGACTTCGTCGAGAGCGCACAGAACAACCTCTTCGACACTGCTGGAGACCCCGGTGGTCTGGACGACGACGTCCTGTAACTCGGAGCGCGCTCTCATCTTCGTCTCGATTTTACCCCACCGAGCAACAGCGACACCCGAGTACTCACTGGCGACCGACTGAACGGCGACTCGCCTAACCAACGACTCACTGGCAACCGACTGAACAGCGTGTGAACACGCTAAAAAATGAGCAACTCGAGGGTGGTAGCTGTGTCGCTCAGACTCACTCGTCTGCGCTCGACTGCTCTTTGAGCCACGAGACGACGCCGTAGAGTGCAGGTGTCGCCATCGCAGTGCCGAAGATGCCCGCGAGTGCGATACCACCGAGGTCGGCCATGCCGGGGTCGTCGAACGGTTCGGCGATTTTCGCGTTACTTCCCGACTCTTCTTCGGAGGCGACGACGACAGCGCCTTTCATACCCAGTGTCTTGTGGGGCGAGCACTCGTACAAGAAGGTGCCAGTCTCGTCGAACGTGTGTTCGAACGTGTGGCCCTCGTCGCTGACGAGTTTCGACTCGAAGGCATCGTCGGCGTCGACGACGTTGTGTGAGCCACCGGAGCCGCTCCACCGCCAGACGACCGTCGTTCCCTCTGTGACGCGAATCGCCGCAGGACTGAAACCGAACGCGCCGCCGTTGGCTTCGCTCCCGACAGTCACCTCGACACGAGAGAGCCCAGTCTTGTCGACGACGCCGTCGTAGTTCGATACGTTTTCCATCCACGCGTCGAGGTCGGTGGAACCTTCCGAGTCGTCATCTGAACCATCCTCATCGCTGGTCGTGTCAGACTCCGCTTGTGACGCGCCAGAAGCCGCATCTCCGACGACGACTGCACCTCGCATTCCGATGCCGGTGTGCGGCGTGCAGCTGTATTTGTACACGCCTTCCGAATCGAACGTATGTGTGAAGGTGTGGCCTTCTTCGCGGACGAGGTCGCTACTGAACGACCCGTCTTCGGCATTCACGTCGTGGTCGCCACCCTCGCCGGTCCATTCCCAGACGACTTTCGTTCCTGGGTCGACGCGGATTGCAGCGGGGCCGAAGCCGAACGCACCGCCGTTCGCCTGGCTCCCGACGGTGACAGTCACTTCGGATGTGCCGGTCTTGTCGACGATGCCGTCGTAGTTCGACGTGTTTTCGAACCACGCGTCGAGGTCGGAGCCGTCTGACTGTGCGTTCGCAGTCGACGCCGAACCTGTGACGGCCGCGCCAGACAGTGCTGCACAGCCGAGTAGTCGGAGTACGTTTCGCCGTCCTATCGTTGGGTTGGTCGTATCGGTTGTCATGGGGACACGTGTTGTATATTTAATATTTTCGTCCGTAAATCAATCGGCAGTCAGGACAATGGACCCGGTGTAAAAAACGGGAGAGCGTGATTCCCGTGAGTTGACTCTAAAACGAACATGTTCGGCCCCGCCGAAGTTCGACGGGGGTCTACACCAGTGTGCGCCGGTCTACGGCCGAACCCCCGACGTTATTCCGGGTTCGGGTCGAATATTTCGGGATTCTCCGGCCCTTCTGCCTGGACGACGGCCATACAACCTTTGCGGGCCACACGCGTCAGCGAGTGGTCCACGAGTTTGAAGTCGCCCGGAACCGGCGAGTTCATCGTCGCAATCGTGGTGCTTCCCGGCGGGACGAGGCGCGTCTGGATGTGCGTCTGTGGGTCCATCGACAGCGACCCATCCGGGTAGAGCGTCTCCCAGACGCTTCCGATGGGGTGGAAGCTACTGGAGAGGTTCGGGCCACCGTCGACGAAGAACACGCGTACGGTCTCGCCGGTCTTGACTGTCGTCGCTGGGCCGCGACCGGCGTCCGTCCAGGCGAATTTCTCGCCGTTCAAGAGGACGTACGTCGGTTCTTCGTTTCGCATCGCCTCGAAGTCGAACTTGTGGTGTCCCTTCTTCCCTGCCTTCTTGTCCGTGTACAACTCGTGTTGGCCGATGTAGATTTCTTCGTCGACCTCGGGGAGTCCCTCCGGCGGTTCGACGAGGATGATACCGAACATGCCCGCGCTGATGTGCATGTCGAGGTTCGGCACCGCACAGTGGTAGATGTACGCGCCGGGGTAGGTCGCTTTGAACCGGAGTTTCGTCGACTCTCCGGGCGCGGTCATCGTCGCTTCGGCGCCGCCACCCGGTCCTGCCACGGCGTGGAAGTCCACGTTGTGCGGCATGTTGTTCGATTCGGGGTTCTCGAACGTCAGGTTCACCGTATCACCCTGACGGACGCGAATCATCGGCCCCGGAACCGTTCCGTTGTAGGTCATGTAGGTGAACGTGACACCTTTTTCCACCTCGGCAGTGACCTCCTCCGGGCGGAGCGTCACGTCGACTTCTGCAGGTTCGTCGCGGTCGATTGGTTCGGGGATGTCTGTCGGGTCTGCTGCGACCTGGTCCGACGTTACCGGTTCAGATTGCTGTTTGGGTTCTGGTGTCTCATCGAGTGCCTGTGCCGCCGTCGGTGGTTTCGCCGAACATCCCGCAATCGATGCCACACCACCGAGTCCGAGTGCCTGTAACGTCCGCCGTCGAGTTGTATACGCCATCTGGTGTCACCTTCCATTTGGATACAGGCCACCGAACTGGGTATACCCAGAAGACGGTTTCACCGGACAGAGACGGGTACCGAACATATTCGTAAAGTATGGGACAACGTTCGCCCGTCATTCTGAGGGTGATGTCGATACCGGAGTGAGAGAACATGTTCGGGGGTTCGAACATCAGACGGCCGGACGAAATGACACCTGTGATGACTGAGACGACAGACGGAACGAGAGGGACAGACGAGACGAGAGGGACACACGACACGTCGTGGTCGGCGAATCTCGAAGCCCCCGAGCACGCAGAAAGTAAAGACCGCGTCGTGACCGACGCGCTCGACGCAATCGAACGAACCGAGTCAGGATGCCACGTCAACCTCGTCACGCACGCGAACCACGGGCATCCCGAGGAATACCTCTATCCAGTCATCGAGCGCGAGTTCGACGATGTCGACGTGGCGTTCGTCGACCAGTGTGGTTGCGGCGGGTTTGTAACGCGCGTGTACGTTTGAGTGAACTCCGACGCGACGCTCACAATGGACCGACACGACGCTCACAACCGTTCGAAACGAAGACCGACGACGGAAGTTAGTCTGTGCCCACGAACCGGTCGCGGCGGTACCGGCAGTTTTCACAGAAGAACTGTGCTAACCCAGCGGGCTGGGTTCCACTAAATAGCATCTCCGCGCCACAGTCGGGGCACCACTCAGAGTACCCGTCTTGTGTGAGGTCAGTACTCATACCACGTCCATACGAGTAGGAGTTTATTACATTAACGATTGTGGACAATGTGCCACCGTGACGGTCGCGTCTGCGACTTATGCCGTCCCGGAGAAGGCCCAAAAGTCAGTGAACTGCGACGTCAGAGGTTGTAGTTACCAGAACCGATTCTCGTCGAGGCGGGCTATCGCTTCCTCGATGGTGGCCTCGTTGCGGGAGAAGGTGAACCGAACCCAGTCCGCAGTTCCCTCGGTGTAGAAGCTACTTCCGGGTACGGCCGCGACGCCAGCCTCGCGAATGAGACGGAGTGCAAACTCGGTGTCGTCAACGTCGGTCGGATATCTGGTGAGCATGTAGTACGCCCCGTCCGGCTTGACTGGGTCTAAGCCAACGCTTCGAAGTCCGTCGTAGAGCGTCTCCCGGCGGTGTTCGTACGATGCAGCCAAGTCAGTGTAGTAGTCGTCGGGGAGCGACAGCGCCTCCACCCCGGCCTGCTGGAACGGTGTCGGCGCGCAGATGCTCGTGTAGTCGTGGACCTTCCGAAGTTCGGCAGAGAGCGGTTCGGGAGCGAGCACGAACCCGACGCGCCAGCCAGTCACGGAGTACGTCTTCGACATCCCCGTACAGACGACGGTCCGTTCGGCGAGACCGTCGATTTCGACCGGGCTGACGTAGTCGTCCGTATAGACGATGTGTTCGTAGATTTCGTCGGTGACGACGATGAGGTCTTCCGCGGCAGCGACGTCCGCGATGGCGTCGAGTTCGCTGGGTGAAAAGACGGTTCCCGTCGGGTTGTGCGGGTGGTTGAGAATGAGAATCGAAGCGTCTTCGGCGGCGTCTCGAAGCTCGTCGGCGTCGATTTCGAGCCCATCTGTGATATCGAGCGGCATCGGCCGACCGCCAGCGAACTGAACGGCGGGAATGTAACTCTCGTAGGTCGGTTCGAAGTAGATGACGCCGTCGCCGGGGTCACACAGCGCGAGCAGCGTGGAGACGATACCCTCGCTCGTTCCAGTCGTAATCGTGATTTCCGTCTCCGGGTCGTAGGAGACGCCTTTCCACTCGGCGTAGCGTTCGGCGACAGCGTCACGGAGTTCCGGCAGCCCCCAGGTAATCGTGTACTGGCTCGACGTGTCGATGGCGTCTTTCGCTGCCTGTTTCACCCGCGGTGGCGTCTCGTCTTCGTCGGGGATACCCTGTGACAGATTTATCGCGTCGTGTTTGTGCGCCTCGCGCGTCATCTCCCGAATGACCGACTCACGCATCCCTGTGACGCGCTCGCTTCCGACCGAGTGTGGAAATGGCGACGACTGTGTCATATCGGGTGTGCGATAGTCTGACACATGAATCCACCTATGCGACCGCCTCGGACTCCCCTACAAGTTATGCGACCGCTTCGGACTCCGCTGCAAGTCCTTTCAGATACGCGATGCGGTCACGGGTCTGTGGGTGGCTCTCGGGAAAGATGTCGCGGCTGATGAGCGCGTCGTCACCGTCGGTGAACATCGGCGTATCTAACGGGGCGATGTAGAGCGCCTCGACGCCGCCGTCGATTTCACGGAGGTCGCGGTCGGGTATCGTGGGCATCGTCTCGTCGATTTCGGCCAGCGCATTCGCGAGTGCGAGTGGGTTCCCGGTGATTTGGGCAGCGCCACGGTCGGCCGCGCGTTCACGATACTGCGAGAGCAACCGGAACAACAGAAAGCTGCCAATCCAGAACAGGGCGGAGATGAGAATCGTGAGCAACGCAGAGACGACAAACAGGACGATTACTGCGAGCAGTGGTCTGATATCGTCGCTATCGCTGTGGTGGAAGTGACCGACGACGTTCCACAGTCCACCGAGGAGCGTGTAAGCCGTGACGGCGACGGCGTAGGTAAACGAGGGAAGCAGGTATGCGACGGACATAACGACCGCATCGCGGTTCTTCACGTGGGCAATCTCGTGTGCGAGCACGGCGTCAAGTTCGTCGCCGTCGAGCGTTTCGAGGAGTCCTTCGGTGACGACCACGGTCGCTGCCGACTGTGACCGTCCCGTCGCGAACGCATTCGGGACCGAAGAGGGTGAGACGGCGAGTTTCGGTGTCGTGAGGCCGACCTGTTGGGAGAGACGCTGGAGTCGCGAGTGGAGGTCTGGATAGTCCGCAGCAGTGACGTGTGACGCCCCGACCGAGCGTAACGCGAATCGGTCGGCGAACAGATACTGCACGCCCAAACCACCGAGCGTCAGGGCGAAGATAACCGGGAGACTCACCGTCAGTTGCCAGTCGATTTGGGCCTCGAAAAGGACCGCAGCGAGCGGGACGATAACGTGAGTAAATGCCCAACTGAGCGTGTACACGAACGCGAGCGGCAGAACCGCCAACAGGAGAATGGCGAGTGCCATGCGGGCTTGGAGGGCTCGGTCGGGTTCCCACTGCATGCCATAAGGTAGTCAGACACTCCACTTCAGCGTTTCAGTTCGACTACACCTTTGGGGCGAGTGACGGAGCCTCGGTTCCACCGTGAAGTACTCGCGTGCTCGCCACCTAGACTGCGTGTCGTGACGTACCGAGAGCACGCAGCCTGGCGGCAGGAGCTTCTCGAATTGATTCAAGAGATGAGTAGGGCTGTCGACGCCGCCATCGTCGAGGGGGAAAACGACCGACGCGGGCTTCGAGCCGCAGGTTTCGAGAAACGAATCTACACCTGCTCGGAGGCCGGAGGGCTGGTCCCGTTTGCGACTCGAATCGACGAAGAGGTTGTCATTCTCACCGACTTCGACCCGGCAGGACGAAAGTTGAACGCCCGGTTGCGTGAACTGCTTTCAGACTCACAGGTCACGCCCGAGTGGCGACGGAAAGTCGGCGCGAAACTGACGCCGTACGGCCGCCGAGACATCGAATCGCTGAACAACCTCTTTCGGGACCGTTGGTAAACAGGCCCGGTCAGTCAGCATCGAGTTCGAACGGGCGTTCGAGCACGTACCTGTTTTCGGGATATAGCTTGTCGCCGATAGTGGTCTCACGCTCGTCGGCGTGTTCGAACCCGAACTGTTCGTAAAAGTCGTTTCCAGGCTCGTTTGCGACGAGGACCATCGCGTTGATTTGGTCGATTCCCTTCTCGTCGAGGTCGGAGAGAGCCGCTTGGAGCAACGCTCGTCCGATACCCTCGCGACGGTGGCCGGGGTCGACGTAAATTCGGAGGATGTACCCCTCTCGTTCGGTGTAATTCCAAGTCGTGTGTGCAAACCCGACGACCGTCTCTCCGCGTTCCGCAACGAGAATCTGCGCTTGACTCTTGTGGAGTTCTGCCGTAACCTGCTCGGCGGTATACCAGTCAGAGGCGGCCGTCTCGGCTGTCTCGCGCGTCAAAATTTCCGGGTAGTCGTGTTTCCACGACTGCTCTGCTACCCGGAGAATGACACCGGTATCGGCTTCGGTCGCAGGTCGGATAGTCATACGTGAACATAGCACAGAAAAGACGATAGTCCTTCCCCAGTGTCACCCTCGCGTGGCGAGCACGTATGCGACCCCGGTGAGACCGCCCCACGAGGCTGCCGCGACGAGCCCGATACCGACCAACGAGCCAACGCTGAGGAGTCCACCGACGAGCCAGACGAGGACACCAGCCGCCGCGAGACCCTGTATTCGGAGGCCACTGACCGGTGGGGAGCGATTTTGTAAGGTCAGCGCCATCCCGTGCCCACCGAGCAACAACGCACCCAGATAGAGTGCGCCTCCGAGCAGACCCCAGACCGAGCCTAAGATGGCGGAGAGGCCACCGCCCCCGCGTCCACCCCCGGCGAAGAGCCCACTATCAGATGGTGTCGGTGATTGCGCCTGCTGTGTCGTCGCCACCCCAGTCGATGTCGTCGTCGGTGCGGTCGTCGCTGTCGCCTCCACCGCGTCGACGGTCGCCGTCGCAACGGTCTCGCTGTCGATGCCGAGTCGGTCTTCGACCCCCAACTCGACTTCGAGCGACTGATTGGGCATCGTGAGGACGAGACCCGGTGAGGATTGTGCCGAGTGTGGGGTGCCATTCACGACGAAGTGATACTGGGAGATTGGTGGTTGGGAGCTCGTCGAGGAAGCACCCGAGACGCCGAGTCGGCTCGTCGCGGGCGCTGTCGCCGGTGCCTCGATGCGTGAAATCGGGCGTTCGTAGGTCGGCCCCGGTGCAGCGGTTCGGAATGGCGTGAAGTCGACCCAGCCGCGCTCGGTGACGACGGGGTTGCCATCGCCAGCCGGCAGAATCGAGGAGTGATATGGACCGCTCTCGGCACCCCAGTAGTTGGATTCGGCCTCGACGGTCCGAAGCTGGTCGACGACGATTCGAGCCGTCGTGTTCGCGCTGATGAGAGGCTCGATATCCACGGTCAGCCCGCGTCTGTGGCCGTAGATGCTGTTGTTGGCGATGAGGTGGCTCTGTCTTCCCTCAGCAGTCTTTTGAATCCCGATTTCGCTCGGGAGCGTCCCGGTCACTTGGCGAATCGAGAGCGCACTCGCGTCCGCAGGCCGGATGTGACTCTGTCCGTCTGTCCGCAGAACGACGACCGTGTCTTGCCAGAGCCGAGCCACCACGAGGTCCTCGGTCAACTCGGGGTTGGCCACGAGTTCTTCGAGCGGAATCGACGTCTCTGCCTGGTTGACGATTGCACCTGCCGACCCTTCGGCAACGTACACTCCCGTGCCCGGATTGACGTCTTCGACCGGAACAGGGTCGGCGAACGCATTCGTGTTGAAGACGATGTCGTTCTCTCGAACGGCGGTCTCGATTACCCCGCGGACGACGACACCATAGGAGTTGGCGGCGATAGTGTTGTTCGCAACCGTGAGGTTGCCACGGTGTGTTATCGGACTGGCAACGAGCAGTCCAGACCCGGCGTTGTTCGCCAGCCGATTCTCGCTGACGTCGGCCTGATGGACGAGCAGGTCAGACCGAACGACGACACCGTGACCGGCACCATCCTTCACCGTGTTGTTGCGAATGGTGATTTCGCGCGCTGCCGCCCCCGTCTGGACCGTCAGCCCTGCGTCGGCATTCCCCGCGACATGGTTGTTCGCTAGCGTGAGCTTCGTCACGCCAGTCCCGTCGAGGTCGAACCCATCGTCGCCGTTCGCTTCGAGCAGATTGCCACGGAGATGGCTTCCTCTCGTCACCCACGCTGTGGCGTGGACGCCGTCGCGTCCGTTGTCGCGTATCGTGTTGTTGACGAACCCGAATTCGAGTTTCGTGCTGCGTGCGGTGATTCCGACTCCGTGGCCGGTGTTGTTCGTCACCGTGTTCTCGCGGACCGAAAGCGATGCCTCCCCGGAGGGGTGTGCGCCCGATTGGTGAACCCGAATGCCGGTCCGGGCGTCGTGAATCCGGTTTTTCACCGCCGTCGACGACAGGTGAGACTTGGCATCGAGCTGAATGCCAGCGTCACGAGCCGAAATCTCGTTGTACCAGAGATTCGTCTCGCTTCGCGCAGCGCGGATTGCAACGCCACTCCCGCTGGTCCGGTCTATCTGGTTATCTACCAACCAGAACTGACGAACCGAATCGGCAGCGGCGAAGATACCGTTCCCGTCGATTTGGCTGAACGTCGACCCGCGAACGGTGAGGTGCTGTACACGCGTTCCCGACGCTGTGCGTCTGTCGACCGGTGACGCGAAATCGCCGACGGCGAGCGAGGCCTGCACGCCGTCAGAGAGCTGTGAGGTGGTTCCTTTTCGCAGGTCGACCGCGACTGGATAGACTCCCCGCGTCGGTGGGTTGACCGCGTCTTCGTATTCGACGATGAACCGCCCGTCGCTCGGGATGCGAACGGGTCGGGAGAACGAGATTTCCAGTCGGTTGTCCTTCACTGAGACGCCAGTGACGAACTGAGAGAAGGACCGCTCGATACTGCCATTTCGGCTGCGGTCGAGTCCGATACGCTCGATGCTCTGTGCGTCGATGTTTTCGACCGACCCATCGTCAGGATACTGTAACGCGACCGTATCGAACGCGACACCAACGCCGGCGTCGAGCGAGAACGTGTGTACCGAACTTTCCTCACGCCCATTCGGTGACGCTCTCAGTGACACGTCTCCGGTCGCCCCCATCGACGGACTCGCCCGAATCGCGTGTCCATCGATTTCCCGGAACACCGACCGTTTGACCGTGATAGAAGGTGTCACAGCGGTATCGTCGACCGAGAGCCCCGCTGCTGCAAAGTCCCGAAGCGTCGAATCAACGATTGTAATCGACCCATCCGAACTGTCCACAGTAATACCGCTCGTTCCCCCCTCTACCGTCGCATTTCGTATTTCGAGGCGAGACAAGTCCGTGCCGTTGTATCGAATACTCGCCCACCGACGCTCGGCGTCGGCCCCATCCGACCGTGAAATCGTCACCGGACTGTCCTCGGTGCCATTCACAGAGAGCGAGCCATCCACAGAGAGCGTAATCTGCTCGGCGAGTTGCACGTTCGTCCCGGGGCGTATCGTCAGCGTGGCACCGGGTTCGACGTGGATATCTTGAATAATCCGATAGGGACCATCGTCCGGCGACCACGTCGTATCCTCCGTGATATCCGACTCGACGAACGTGGTGTCGGCCGTGGTTTCAGCGACCGCTACCGGGGCGACGAGCGACGTGACCAGTGTCACGACCAAGAGGACGCTCAGTGCTCGTCGCGTCCACACACCAGTCGCGCTAGTCAATCAGGCCACCCCGCGTATCGGCGGTGTGTAGGCGCGGTGTCGTCTCTGAGACACGTCGCAGGAGACGTTCCGCTGCTGCCTTCGTCCGGGGCGTCGCAAAGCGGCGCAGCCATCCATATTGAGTGTGCCGTATCCAAAACTGATAAAATATACTCATAATCTGAGATTGAATTAAAAGAGTATATACCCACCGGTTGATACGGTCGATACCTACCGAAACGGTCGCTACCGTGTGAGATGGCAGTCGTCAGTTGTTTACTTTCGTGCTTCGGGCTTCGTCCTGGGTGCTTCTTCTTCGCCCTAGGTACTTCGTGCTTCGCCCTGTGTACTTCCTTCTTCGGCCTGGGTACTTCGGGCATCGTCGTGCGTCTGCGTTACATCCTGTTCCAGACGCCCAGCAGTATCCCGAGGGAGGTGTGGCAGCCTAATCGGGCGGTCGTCGACGTCGAGACGGATTGTTTCGGTTCCGAATACTCGGTCAGCCACGGTTCGAGTCCGGTCTGCGTCGGCGAGTTGCTCGGGTGACAGTCGCCACTGCGGCCCGAACAGACGGTCGGAACCGACGACGGCATCGGCGACTCGGTACTCCATACACAGATACCGGCACAGTCGGTCGACGATGCCGAGCGTCGCGAATATTCCGCTCACCACCGCTGCGAGAATCCCGAATAGGCCAGGTGGCCAGCCATCGGAGGTCATAGCGCTAAGCAGCCCGACGACGACGAGAAGTCCGATTGGCACCAGTGCTGCCGGTGACCGAACCCCCCGGACGATTCCGTCGACGAACAACGCCGCCCGGTTCGGGCGCACTGTCGTCGGAACCGAATCGAGTTCAGTGTCGATTGGCTCCCAACGCGGACACTCTCTGTCGAATCCGAGTTCGACCGCCGACTGCTCGTCGTATGCTTCCAGTCGGTCCCTGTAGACGTCGACGATATCTGCGAGCAACTTCACGGCGAACACAGCAGCCAAGACGAACGTGGCCGGTGCGCCCGCGATGACGAATCCACCACCGACGAACAGTGCTGAACCAAGCCCCACCACGGACATGAGTGCCGCCCGGAGTGGCTCGTGGGCCGAGACATCTTCGTATTCCGCGGTGACGAAGTAGCTACCCGCCTCGACGCCCCGGCCAATCGTCACGCCAACGATGCCCAGTCCAGCAGAGGTCGCCGCAGCGCCCTCCAGAGTCGCACCCGTGGCCTCACCGACCCCACCGACGCCGACACCACCAGCGAAGAGCCACATCACGCCGGTGATGAGGAGTGTGATCACAGTTCCCGGAATGTTCGCAATCTGAATCGACAGCGGGAGAACCGGAATGGGGATGCTCCCACGCTTCTCGGAGAGCGCACCGGTCAGCAGCCACGAAAACCCGTTTGCGTCGTAGTCGGGTTTTCGCTCCGCGAACAGGGCTTCGAGTCCAGCAAACGCAAGCCGAACCCCGAGTTCGATCCAGTAGACCGTCAGGAGCGCGACGAGCGACCAGTCGAGCGCGACGACACCAACTAGTGGAACCGCATTGAGCGCCGCCAACGCGATGAGGCGGCCCCGTCGTTTCTCGCCGTCGGTGAACTGCATTGGAGGTTGGGTTGGCTTCTGGCTCAGGGCAGTTAGGTTGACGGATTTTTGTCGTGTGGGGCTGGCTGCGAGCCTGCTGGTGGGGTTAGCAGGGACCGACACCCGTGAAAAACGTCTGCGCTCTCTGTCGACCCCCCGGGGGTTTGGGGGTGATTGGGGGTCGACGGAAACACTTGAGTGGGAACGGGGTGTAGGGGGGCTGTGGTGGCCGAATTGGCCATGGTTACAGACGAACCCTAGTTGGGTTGAAGCGAGGATACCAGCACGACATCAAACGTTGTCTCAGCGTTACAGACGAACCCTAGTTGGGTTGAAGCGAGTCGAGGACGTCGACGGTGCGGTCGAGGACCGCTGTTACAGACGAACCCTAGTTGGGTTGAAGCTGCCGAGACTTTCGAGACGTTCCGGTCATCCCACAGTTACAGACGAACCCTAGTTGGGTTGAAGCCCATCGTAGGTTCCGTGTTGCTCGATGACGAATGACTGTTACAGACGAACCCTAGTTGGGTTGAAGCACCGAAAAAGGACCGCTGAGCGGGACGGAAGACATGTTACAGACGAACCCTAGTTGGGTTGAAGCTCGACAGACGTGTCGAGTCCCGACGCAATTTCGGTTGTTACAGACGAACCCTAGTTGGGTTGAAGCGACGGAGCGAGCTCTCGGCCCTAGACGTGGATATGGTTACAGACGAACCCTAGTTGGGTTGAAGCTCGTCGACGTCGTAGAGGCCGTCTCTCAGATTCGAGTTACAGACGAACCCTAGTTGGGTTGAAGCATGAGGCGGAGCCGCCCACAGACGGGCGGTAGCCTGTTACAGACGAACCCTAGTTGGGTTGAAGCGTCCGCGACCGCTGGAACGTCTCGGCGTGCCTTCGCGACGTTACAGACGAACCCTAGTTGGGTTGAAGCGGCTACGATCTCGGCGCTCTTGGGCGTCGATATCGTGTTACAGACGAACCCTAGTTGGGTTGAAGCAGTACCATGAACGCACAAGTAGAATATTCGCGTGTTGTGCCACTGGGTTAGACGGAGACGACGACTCCGTTGGCGGTGTCCAGTCGAGTGCAACGAGCCCAGTCATCGAGTTTGGCGACGACGAACAGTACAGGCGACTCAAAGAACTGAAGAAGCACTGTAGACTTCCGTGGGAGGGAGGACCCCTCGAAGACGAGACGAAACTTAGAGTGGGTCCCCCGGTGTAAGCGTCGAGCGTGGTGGATGTCGTAGAATGTCGGATTCAACCCCTCTAACGGTGGGACTTTCTCCTTGATTCAGATGGAGTGACTTGCAGGGTCGGTTTTACAACTTTGACTGAACGTTGTAGGGTTGATCCTACAACAGCAATCAATAGTTGTAGACCCAACCATACAACTTTGGTTGAAAGTTGTGGGGTCAATCCTACAAGTTATACTGCTTGGTGAGAGAGTACGCATATGGACGACACACGGTTACAGGGGATTCTGTCGCGGTTTAATCCGTGGTGGCAGGGCGACCCGGTACAACCGAGTTTGTATTCGGATGAGCATCACCGTCGTGATTTTCAGCGCCTCGTCGACCGAGTTGCAAAGCGAAATATCGTTACGCTCGTCGGCCCGCGGCAGGTCGGAAAGTCGACGATGGTTGGTCAATTGATTGACCATCTGATTACGGAACAAGACGTGCCACCGAAACACGTGATGTTCCTCACGACTGAAGCCGGCACCGTCTCCTCCGATTACGAGACGATCGTCAGGGATGCACTCGAAGTGTACGAAGAGCGAATCCTCGGGAAGGCGTTCAGTGAAGTCGACTCAGAGATTTATATTGCATTTGATGAGATTCAAAAAGCCCACAATTGGGCAGACACAGTCAAGCTCTATTCTGACCGGTACGACTCACTGACGTTCGTTCTGACAGGGTCGGTGAGTACGTTAATCTCGAAACAGACGAGCGAAACGCTGGTTGGGCGGGCAAAAGAGCAGGTCATGGTGCCGATGAAATTTATCGATTATGTGCGCTATGAACAGATTCTCGATGCGTCTGAAGTCGATAAAAAGAGTCGCGACCTTCGACAGAGTCTGAAAACCGGTCTGAAATCGGGCGACAAGCCAGCGGTTGTGTTGGCACTGAGCCAAGCATGGACTCGGTTAGACTCAAAGCGACCTGAACTCCGGGATGCGCTTGACACCTATCTGCTCCGTGGAGGCTACCCAGGCTACTTCGAGATGGAAGATACAGAAGCCCTTCGAGAGCTCGACGAAGACTTATACAGGGTGGTCACGGGGGACCTGCCGTCCGTCTATGACATCGAGAAAGAAGACAAGTTGATGAAAATCTTGCAGTATTTTGCGGATGGTACTGGCAGTAAGCTGAGTATCAACAACCTTAGCAAGGAAATCGGGTTAGGACGGGGGACAGTTGACCGATACATCACGTATCTCGAGGATTTCTACCTCGTCTACCGTTGCCCGCACTATTCCGAAAAAGCAGCCGGGTCGACAAAGCAACAGATGGCCTATCTGAACGACGTCGGCCACCTGAACGCACTCACTGGCACCACTGCTCAGCAGTTGCAGAACGCACCAACACGAGGACCGGTCCTTGAGACGGCAGTGTGTGATCATCTGCGGCGCCTCCAGTTCAACCTCTCAGAATTCAAGAATTCGGCGGTGCAGTACAGTGAAATCACCGGTGAGATTGATTTTGTTCTGCAAGGCCACGATTACACCCTCCCCGTGGAAGTCAAACACGGCGACCCGCGAGATGCAAACCTCACTGCCCTCAGGCGGTTCATCGAGCAGCAAGAGCTTCCGATGGGGCTGGTCGTCAACAACAGCAATATCTTTGGCGAGGACGGACGGGTTATCTATCTTCCCGCTTGGCTGTTCTTCTACCTCTGTTGAGTTGGTACACTACGTCAGGGTTACACACCTGAGGGACTCGGCCTGTTCTTGCAGGTCACGACCGGTGCAGAGCGGACAACGAAGAAACACAGCGGCTCGCGCGCTTCGGCGATGAGGTTTGTGGTCGGAGGAGGGTCGAACGTCCGGGTGTGCACACGTCTGGTTACAAACGAACCCCAGAGAGGGGGGCATCTTATACTTCCGTGTTAGTTACAACAGGATCGAGTGTGACACCCCGGCCCGTCGTGATTTCGTATTCACAGATCAACTCTCGGTCAACGACCGTCAACTCCGGACTTTCGTCGGCCTCACGAACCGGCACAGAGACCAACGTCGGTTTGAGCTGCTGAAACAACTGCTTCGCAGCAGTCCAATTCTCATTCTCTCGTTCCTCACAATACTGCCGATATGTCTGATGTTCATCGTCAGTTACCAAGACCAAGAAATCCTGAGTTGGGTACTCTTGGTTGATGAACGTCGCCTCGCGGAGTACCTTCCCAAGAGCAGTATTGAATGCATTGACGAGACGGTCAGCGGTCTCGCCTGTCCGGAGTTGGTCGTGAAGCAATGCGTAGTATTGTTCAACACCGTCAGAGACGACAGCTGCCTCGGGCAATTGTGGTACCCCAACGTCTTTCCAGAGCGACTGGAGAACTGCCCGCGTCGGCCGTAACAACGACCGCTCACCGTAAATCAACTCACTGGGGATGTAGTCCCGACCGGCTGGACTATCGAGCCGCCACATCGTGACGGTACTCGTGGTCTCACCAAAGGACCGATTACACCGGCCAGCTGCTTGAACGATAGCAGGCAGCGGCGCGAGATCTCGATACAGCCGGTCGAAACTCAGATCCACACCGGCCTCGATGAGTTGCGTCGAAATGGTCACAATCGGAATGTTATCGAATGGAGTATCCGTGTCAGGGTCGAGAAGTGCCTCAAGTGCCTCAAGTAGTGCACGCCGGTCGAGTGGTCGAAGCCGCGTCGTCAACACAGCTGTGAGGCGAGAGACAGTGTCAACCTGCTCGGCTAACGCCTCGAGATACGCCACCGCGTCGAACGACGAATCGGAGGTCGATTGCTGGAACGAGGTGAGATGCTCGCCAAGTGCGACTGTTTCGGCCGATTGTAAGTGGTCGGTGAGCTCGACCGCCGACTCAACAGTGTTGACGATCGCGAGCGTATTCTGGTGTTTCGTCGCTGACTCCGCAAGTTCTGTGGCAGCAGCCTCGAGGCTAAGCGGTGGTGCCGAGTAGCCGTGCAAGAACTCACGAAGACTCTGGTGTAAATTGAATGTTATTCGGGGGGTCGCAGCGAGTAAGTCTGTGCACTCTTCCTGCAGGTTGCACAACGACGTGGGAGTCGGGACATCGTCGAGATTATCAAGAATCCGGGGTTGTGTCGCGGTCATGAGAATGACCGTTGCGTTGTATTTTGTCGTGAGATACCGGATCAACCGACCGACAAGCGCCCACCACTCCAAAGAGATTGCCTGCGGTTCATCGATGACGATGACGCTGTCTTGGAGTGCGGGTAGTTTCATCGACTGGACGTTCTTCGGTCCCGCAACGCTCTCAAACAACTGTGTGAACGTCGTCAGAACAAGGCCCGAACGCCACGCCTCTGCATGAACCGTATCTTGGCCCGTACTGTAGTGGTCGCTTCGAAGGGTGCTTGGACTCGTACGAGTGTCTGTGAGATGGTGGTGTTTGATGTACTCAAGTGCCCCCGACTCTAGGCCGAATACGTCGTTTATTTTGGTGTCTACCTGATCAATAATCGATGTGTACGGAAGTGCGTATATAACCCGACTATCCCGCTCATTCGCGCGAGATAACGCCGCTCGGAGCCCTGTATACGTCTTTCCGAACCCAGTTGGAAGCGTCACCTCGAACACCTGCGTGTCAGCGTGCTCGCTCGACGTAATCGTCGCTGTCGCGCGAGCGTTCGCGGCAGTCCGAAGGGCAGCGAGTCGTTGTGCCGTCGTTGCCTCTTGACCCGGGAGTTCACGAAACGGGTCAGAGAGATACGCCGCTGCGGTGTCGCCACTCGGCAGCACCGTGTCTGACTTTGTCCGCACTTCCTTGGTCAAGTCCGTGACAGACGGCCGTTTTGGAGCCGTGAACTCAGTGAGGTTGTCTGGCGAAGTGAGATTGCTCGCATCGGATTTATCCGCGGCAACTAACGTCGACCACGCTTTGAGTACACAGCCGTAGAACTCCTCGCCGTCTACACCCCCGACGAGCATGGATAGCGCTTTCGCGTAGTTTTGGGGGTTGTCAACCCAGACATCGTCCCAACTCAAGGCACCAGCGGTCGCACGGTTGAGAACAGTGTTGGCGGCCCTTGCGGCGTTATCGTCGATGTTGCTCAGTTGTTCTCCAGCGAGGTCGAACGTCTGTTGTGCCCGTTTACTGTTCTGCGTATACTCATGGAGCGACGATTGGAGATTGCCGAGGACAGAGTGATGCTTTGCAACAGCAAAGAAACCCGCAGCTACTGTTTCCGCACTGAAGCCACGTTTCTCCAACGCTTGGAGTGTGACGAGCGCACTCACCTCACCATGGGAGGTTAACTCTGGTGGGTCAGCAACACTTCGGTCTCCTGTTTCCAGATACGCCTGGAAGTACGTCGTCAGCTTCCCGATGTCGTGCGTCCACGCGATTGTCTCCATGACCACTGGCCACGGGTCCTCGTAGGGAGTCTCCGTTCCTGCCGGTGTGAGTGCATCGACACCGGCGACGACACCGGACAGGTGTCGCGGGAGCGTCTGGGTGGGGCGTGCATCGAAGGCGTCGAGCGGAGGTCCAGTCATTTCAATTCACTCTCACCGGAAGCAAACCGCCCGGTCGCTAACCTGCATCACGGGTGCGCCAGGTGCTGTGAGTGTCTCATCACCGGGGGCGAACGCGTAGGACGAAAAGCCAGTCGTCCGGCGACCACCCTCGTCGGCGGTCATGAACGCTGGAGTACGCTCCAGGCGGAGTGGCGTGCCTGGCGTTGGGACGACATACTCCTCAGGAACGGTCGAAGTAACGGCTTCCGTGTTGCCGTCGGCCTCAATCGTCGAACGAGTAACGTCCGTGATATTCGCCAGACACTCGGACTTTCCAAGCGTGGGAGTGTAGGTTGACCGACCAGATGCAAGGAAGTCGTGCAGCCGGTCGAACGTCTCTCGGTCCTCGAGGACGAGGTCGATACGGTACGCCGCGTCAACGACATATTCGAATGTCCGACGCTTCCGTTCGGTTGCGATAACCTCCGGGTCGATGACGGTCTTGCCGGACACACCCTCGGCAGACTTGATGTCGCCGCTTTTCGTTGGAAGCGTCAGCATCGGTACCGACTGTGTCTCGAGGCTACACACAGGGGAAATCGCCATCGCCGAGGCATCGGGAGCGAACGTGTCGTAGTACGAATCCCGTGGTTCACCCAAGATTGCCGCGAGAAGTCCGGCAACGGTTGTCCGGGGGATGACGCGGTATGTGAGCTTCTCGGTGGTCGCGTCGATCCGCCGGAAGTGTGCCCACGGTCCCTCGACGGTAAACGAGAGGCACTCTCGACCGGCGACGTCTAACTCGGTCGTCATCGTCAGGCGTATGGGTCTACTTCAATCACAGCGTCTGAACCAACGGCGTCCGCAAGGCCATCGAGGAGTGTTTCGGGACCGCCAGTTTCGCCGTCAACCTCGACAGTCAGATGTCGGTCCACGGTGACGTACACAGAGTCGATGTGGTCGCTATAGGTTTCGAGGTCCTCAAGCAGACCATCGACGCCGAGCGTGACATCAGTGATATTCCGGAGCTCAGTGTCGGGCATCTCTTGGGTCAACTCGAGCCCATCGTCGAGCGTCCCGATGTGGAACGCGTCCGTGTCGTACTCTACTCGGAGGTACAGTCGAGGCTGGTGCCCCATCTTCGACCGAGTGAGTGTCTGGTTTTTGACCGCACGCCAAAGCAAACTGTCGAGTCGTTCGACGTCGGTTGCACTGAGAAGCGTATCATCCGCCCCCACTTCGTTGACTATTCCGTGGAAGGGTAAGAATGCGTACTGAAGGCGGTTGTCGGTCGCAAACGTCCCCTGCTCGTTCCCCTTACTACTCGAAACGACGGTCGAGAGCTGCTTCGACTCGCTCTTCTGAACGACCGTATTGAGGCTGCGACTGTGGCTGAACTGGACGGGGCCGATAAACTGCCCGGGGAAGTCGTCGCCGAGTTGCTTTTGGAAATCGCTGCTGAACGAGCAGGTCGCACCGAAATACCGCACGTCGGCAGCGTATTGCAGGAAACTCACTGCAGCCTCGTTTCCACCCATCTCTTCGAGGTCGTCTGTATCCAGTCCAGTAACCCGGGTGAACAACTCGTCACGACCCGGGACATCTTCTGTGTCCGCCTTAGTTGGATTCTTGACGTAGATTCCATGTCCGTCGTCGTCGAGTTGGTCACGCAGGTAGCGCTTCAGTCGAACGTCCGTGACGACGGCTGACCCTGTGGTCTCGTCGATTCGCGGCTTGTCGTTTGCAGAGAGCGGATTCCCGTTTGGATTCGTGTCTTCAGCATCGTACGCGAAGACGATCTCGGAGCGGTTTTCGACTGCGTCAGTTCGGTCAGTTGGGTCTACGGCGGTAGTTTCGTCAGACATTGGTTTAGGCTTCAGTTTCGATTTCAGCACTGTTCTCGTCCGCACTCTCATCCTCTTCGGAGAGGCTCGTGTCATTCAGCCCGTATGCGATTCCGAGGCTGTACAGCCACTGTAGTTCAGCTTCTGAGAGTGACCACGTATTCGGCTTCGCCGAGAGCATCAGGTCAGGTAGTTTGTCGGTGTATCGACTGTTCGTCCAGTACGACCGGCGCTCGTCTGCCTCCCCGTAGGAGTTGTTCATCTGCAACACTTCCTTGGTGACTTCAACAGCCGTCTGCTTGGTCAGGTAATCGACGGGGTAGCGGCGGATGAGGGTCGATGAGATCCCTTCTCTACTCTGATACGCAGAGATACGGCCAATGAGTCCACCCAGGAGGAACACCGCCTTCTCGGGATCGCCCGAGAGGGCGTCATGGTTCTTGAGGAACTGTTCAAGTCGGTCGTCTCGGTCTTTGAATTCGTCGGGCATCTCTGTCGTGCTAAATTGGAGTGTGTCTGTGGTGTCGATCGCGTCCGCCCGCGTGAGTGCACGGAGCTGGACGTATTGTTCGACGACTTCTCGTGTCGGAAACGCGATGTACTCGCTCTCTTCGGCGAAGCGTTCACGCTGTTCTTGGACCAACTGGTGGAGGTACTCCTCGAGGAGTCCCCTGGCATCCAAGCGCGTCTCGGTCAACAGCCTCCGAACGCGCTGCATTCGACTGTCGTCGGCGTCACCGGCCCCGGGCGTCTCTGAGGCTTCGCGGCTGCTCCGCGTCGGTTCGGTCGTTCGTTGGAAGTAGCCTCCGTAGAGGATGTACCGAGTAAGTGGGAGTGCACGCCCTAACAGTGGGCTTGAGTCAGGGGACGGGTTGGCGGCGAATATCCCGTCGTTCCTGAAGGGTGCAGACTCCGTCACCTCGTTGTGGGTGTCTTCGAGTGCTGCCGCTGGAGAAAGTCCATCTAGGGTGTCGAAGTAGACTCGATCAGGGTTCCCCGTCACCTGATGGACAACCGCAATCCGGACGAGGTCCCAATTCGCCCGGTTAGTGTCTCCGAAGGACATGTCGATATCGTCTGCACTGGGCGCGTCCGGGTCATTGTTGAGCCGTGCTTTTCGAATGACGTTCTCGAGAACGTTGTCGAAGTTGCCGTCGCTCCCACCTTCTGCGGATTGGATCGCGCCATAGACCTCTTCGTGGAACCATTCGAACGTCTCTGTATCGACCTCGTCTCGCCGGGCGGCAAGGTACGGAAGGACGTACAGACGGCGGCTACTCCCGAGTCCGCGGTAGAAGTCGTCGAACAGTGAGCCAGCCATCGCAACGGCGGCCGCAACATCGAACGAAAGCGGACGGGTCCGCCACGCCGAACTGCCATCGGTATCGAGGTCCGGGAAGTGCTCGCGCTGTTTTTTCCCGAACATCCCGAAGAGCCCAGGTGAGCCGCCGGTTACGCGACCGGGTTCGTCGGTTACGTACCCTGTACCGTCGCCGCTTGCATCATCGACTGAGATGTTCTCTAAGCGGGCGGCTTTCTTGGCTCGCATCACTTCGTTGAGAACGGACACTTCACCAGGAAGCTTGTAGTTGTCTTCGCCTGGGAGGCGGACAGCGACGGTAATCAGCGCATCAAGTTCTTCATCTTCATCGCCGACTAGTTCGAGGAACGCACTGGCGAGTGCGTCCATCGCCTCGGAGTCGTCGCCGAGCGCCGCCAAGGTGTCGAGAATGGCGGCATCCGCATCAGACGCCTCCTCGCGGACTGTCTCGGCATACTCACTCTGTGCCCAGTCTGTGAAGCGGTCTTGGATGTTGTTGGTCCCCCACGCGTCATCACGAAGCCCGGCAATATGGTGTGCATCAGCACTCTTGTGGGTGGTAATAGAGTAGTCAGTCATGCTACTCGTTTTTCCTTCAGGATAGGAGTGACCGACGCGGAAGCGGTCAGCTTCGGTGTACGTCGACAGTGTGACTGGACGCCCATCATCTGAACTTCCGAGCGCCGGGTTCGCTGGGTCCGAGAGGTCGGCGTAGACAGTAATGAGGCTATCACCCTCACCGAACAAGCCACTCTTGGCACGTGGCGTCAGAAACGCCAAATGCTCGGGTGCAAGGTCCCAGTCGAGGGCAGATGACTGGGCTGCATCAAGCCAGTCGAACAGCGAGTACTGCCACGCGACTTCGTACAGCGACGCCGGAATCCGGTCTTGCAACCGACTGATGGCGGTCGCTGTGGTCTCTTCACCCCCCATGGTTGATATTGAGGAACCCGAGCCCGAGGCCATTGCGCTCGCCGATACCGGTGTCTAATGCGAGGTTCAGGTGCCGTCGGTGGTCGTTGTCGCGGACCTGATACTCAAAGCGCCACTTACTGAGGACGCACGTGATTTCCGTCCCCTGCGTGACCGTCAGCGGAATGGCGAAGGTCTTGATTAATTCGTAACTGTCGAACAGGTCGTAGTCCGTGTCGCTGGGTCCGGGAAGGTAGTCATCGCAGAAGAGGTCGTGCTTCTTGTCGAGGTTATCCTCAATCTGTGTGATGAATGGCTCCATCGAGTGCTCTGGTCGCCACATGATAGCCTGGTCACCAGCAGGCTCGATTCCATAATCGTCAGCCCTCCACTGCGGGATTCGGACGAGCACGCCGGTCCCCGTTTCAAGTGTCCCGGTCGTTCCGGGCTCCCCAACGTCTGGATTGAGGCTGGTGAGCTCATCGATATGGAACGGCATCTCGCCGATATTCAGCTCTCGGTCAGCAATGAAATCCTCTGCAACAGCCGCGAGGAGTTGCTCTTGGGGAGCTGAAACCAGAAGCGTCCGCTCGTCTCCCTCGGACAGGTCGCCATAGGGGAACGGATTGCTATACGCGAACCCGACTGGCCGGTTATCGTCGTGATACTGTTCATATTCGGTGTTTTTCAGGGCTCGCCAGATTCGTCCACGGAGCTTGTGATGGTAGCTATTGTCGTAGGCGGTATCGGCACGCGCCGACAGGCGGGCTAATAACCGCATGGAGCCACCAGTGTTGTACGCTGTACGTCCATAATTGTCACCACGGTTGTCGATGTAATGTCATTAGTGAGTCTGTGAAAATCTCACGGGAGTTCGGCTGAAACGATACAACCGCACACGTTTCCGGGAGTAGACTTCAATCGCACTTTCGCGCATCTGTAACGGTGTCTCCCGAAACTCCTATTGCTGATTGCATCTTGCTTCTAACTGGCACTTGGAAGGCTATTTGAAAGTCTGTGCCTCGTTCGTGCCCAGGTTCCAAGACCATTGGCGTGGTCTACTTCTGGGCAGAGTTCTATATTGTCATGACATGACTATGCATTCTCCTGTCACTTAGTATTTACTACCGCACCATGTTATCCGGTAGTAGGAAGGCGTGTCGAGCACAATAGAACGCGACCAGATTTTGAAACAGAGCTCAATTCCTGCTTGTTGACTGAGAGTGGCGGAAAAGCGTTCGAGGAGACGCTAGAGCAGACGGTTAACCACCCGCAATTGAACCGGAAGGTGAGCTACCAGTATCTCCTTCGAATCGAGGCCTACAAACTGAAAAAGCATCTCCTCACTGGAGAGGAGTATGTCCCATTCAAGCGGTGGTAGTGACTGTGGTGTATCTCATCGTTGTGTACGACATACGAGCAGACCGAACACGATTGATGCTGAATTTTCTCCGAAAGTATCTCACTCATGTGCAAAACTCGGTCTTCGGGGGCGAGGTTACCGAAGGTGATTTAGAAACGATTGGCTTTGTTGAAATCCTAAGGAGCTGATAGGATTGGTGTGCGAGATACAGAGGGTGCGTGTAGCAACTTCACCCCTTGTCTTTTCGGTCACTCCCAATGAGTCCTCCGTGCGAATGAACTCCTTACAAGAGCGGTGAACTCAACCCAACCGGCTCAATCACACTAAGAGGAGCTCGGGCCTGACGAAGCCGATCACAAGAAATCCCGCCAGTACAGCGATCGCTGTGAGTCGCAGGGCACCAGAAGCCCGTCGTCGAGATTTTGGCAAGGACTCGGCAATGCCGGAGAGGACCATCCCAGCAGCAATAAATAGTGTGGCATAGTAGAGCGTCGCCCCTTTTAGAATGACGTAGTACGCTTGCTGCCCGGCTATCAGAAGTGCGCCACAGAGAAAAACCAGTCCAACCCCTCTAGAGGGCTCGCCGAACACGGTCTCATCGATAATGGAGGGCATCAAGCGTGTTGTCTCCGGCGACGTTCAAATATTGCTGGGTTTGTGTACCCGCCGCTAAGACGAGTATAGTGTGGTCGTGAAACGGTGCTGATGGCGCTGACCGACTCGCGCTGTGTATTCAGCATAGCCTCTCCAAACTGTCAGCATCTGAGGATTTCAACAGAGCCAAACGATTCGAAATCATACTGAATCGCTGCTGAACCCCGAGGAGTCGGTGATTATCTATCGCGTTGGGGCTGCTCAATACGTCGACCGGACGGTTATCGGCGACGACCCGACTGACGATGCGCGGTTTCTGTAGCTTCGACCCCCGGGGGTTTGGGGATGATTGGGGGTCGACGGAAACACTTGAGTGGGAACGGGGTGTAGGAGGGCTATAGTGGCCGGATTGGCCATGGTTACAGACGAACCCTAGTTGGGTTGAAGCAGCATCTCTGACGACGGGTCGGACCTGAGCGGTTGTTACAGACGAACCGATTGGGATTAAAGCAACACTCACGCACCGACCAACACGAGTTCCTTCGATAGAGACAGCTGAACCCGCTACACCCGGTCAGAAAAGAACGCAGCCAGCTCTCGTGTCGCACGCTGCTCGCGGTCGCGGCGTTCGTCGTGCGTGATTTCTTCGACACCCTCGGGAACAGCCCTGTCGAACTGGTCGTAGTAGCCCGCTGGAACGACCCAATCGTTGTAGTAGTTCGGTCGCTCGCGCTCGATAATCGACCGTGCGACGCGTGCTCCGTCACCGGCGTTCACGAGCGCCTGGTGATATGTTTCGGTGATTCGACCTGCGGCATAGACCCCGTCGACGGTGGTCTCGCCGTCGTCGTCGGTTACGACCACCTCGACATCGCCCGGGTGTTCCTCTTGTACAGTCTCGACACCAAGCGGAGAGAGGTAGTCGGTCTCGGCCCACGAGGTCGCGAGAACGTAGCGAACGTCGAACGCCGCATCTCGGCTGTGAACGCGGAATCCGTCACCGGAGGGGTGCTTCGAGATACGTTCGACCGCCGTTTCGACTCGTTCACACCCGACCGCGTCGGTGTGCTCGTGCATCAGGTCGCGGAATGCGGCTGGCGAGATACCGGCCGGAAAGCCGAGATAGTTTTCGAGGAACGCGCACTTCCGAAGCGCGGAGCGGCCGTGGTCGAAACAGAGGACGTCGAAGTCGGCGCGAGCCAGAAAGACGCCGGCTGCCGAACCGGCCGGTCCGCCGCCGACGATGGCGATGTCGTCGCTGTCGGGCGTCTCAGTGTTGGGGCTGTCAGTCATGGTCGGTTTGCGTTGGTCATGTCCGGTTGGCCAGTCGCTCTTTCAGAGGGTGCGTCACTGCGGTGGTCGTCACCGCCGTGGTCGTCACTGTCGCGGTCGCTCGTGGCATCCGGTGCATGAAGGCACCGAACGCGGGTGCCGCCAATCGCCTCGAACTCGGGGCGGCGCTCGGTGCACGCCGCCGTCGCCGCGGGACAGCGTGGATGGAACGAACACCCAGTCGGTCGATTCGTTGGGTCTGGAGGGTCGCCGTGGAGTGGGTTCGGTGGGTCGTCTCTGGGGTCGTCACTCGGAATCGCACCGAGGAGCGCGTCGGTGTAGGGGTGATTCGGCTGGTCGAAGAGCTGCGTTGCTGGTCCCGACTCGACAATCTCACCGGCATACATGACAGCGACCCTGTCGGCAAGATACCGGACGACGTCGAGGTCGTGCGAGATGAACACGTATCCGACGCCGAACCGGGTTTGAACGTCGGCGAGCAGGTTCAGAATCGTCGCTTGGGTCGCGACGTCGAGTCCAGAGACGGGTTCGTCGAGGACGATTACGTCGGGGTCGTGTGCAAGGGTGCGAGCGAGCGCAACGCGCTGGAGTTGCCCACCAGATAGTTCTCGGGGATAGCGGTCGGCAAGTTGTGGTGAGAGGTCGACGCTGCGCAACAACCCAGCGACGTCGTCGAGGGCAGAATCGAAGGTGGAGTGAGAGGGGGAAGTGGAGTGAGTGGCAGAGTTGGAGTAAGAGGGAGAAGTGGAGTGAGTGGCAGAGTTCGAGTGAGTGGCAGAGTTGGAGTAAGAGGGAGAAGTGGAGCGAGAGACAGAACTTGGGCCGTCGAGCGCCTCCGAGAGCGACCGACGGACCGGCCACCGAGGGTCGAAACTCCCGCGAACGTGCTGGAGCACGACGCCGATTCGGCGGCGCTGGGTTGGCGACCGCTCCGCGAGCCCGCCAACGGGAGTCCCGTCGAGGAGCACCTGTCCGCAGTCGGGCGTGAGTTGGCCAGTGAGGAGTTTGGCGAGCGTCGATTTTCCGCAGCCACTCTCGCCGACGACACCGACGGTCTCGCCGCTGTGAACAGCCAGCGACGCGTCACAGACCGCTTTCGCAGTCGAGGTGCGACCACGCAAGCGGTCCAAGAGCGACCGCTCGCCCGAAAACGACTTGGAGACGTTCTGCAACTCGATTACCGGAAGCTCCGACTCCGGTTTGCTCTCGCCCTCTACACGCTGTTTCACGCCGTCAGAGAGAGTCACGTTCTGCACCTCCATCTGGCATCGGTGGCGCCTGTCGATGAGGCGATTCAGCGGACGCATCGAGCGGTGCTTCCACGCAGGCCACGCGATGCCCGTCGTCGAGTTCGGTCGTCGGGATACGACCCTCGCGACAGGTCGGCGTCGCGTGCTGACAGCGGTCGGCAAACGGGCAGGCCTCGTGGCCACCGAGAGGGTCTGGTGGGCTCCCCTCGGCCGACCGAACCCGTTCACCCGGCTCACTGTTTCGAACCGAACACGAAAGCAGAGTTCGAGTGTAGGGGTGCGCCGGTTCGGTCAGCACCGTCTCGACCGGGCCGGATTCCATCACCTGCCCGCCGTACAGCACGACGACGCGGTCGCAGGTCTGTGCGATGACGCCGATGTCGTGAGAGATGAGGAGGATACCGAGGTCACGCTCGTCTCGGAGCGTGCGAAACCGTCGGAGGATGTCGGCCTGCGTCGTCGTGTCGAGCGCCGTCGTCGGCTCGTCGGCAATCAGGAGCGACGGCTCGCTCGCCAGCGCGATAGCGAGGACCGCACGCTGACGCAGCCCGCCAGAGAACTCGTGTGGATACGCCGACGACCGGGATTCGGGGTTCGGAATGTCCATCTGGTCCATCAACTCGATGGCGCGTTCGTGTGCGTCCGACCACGCCGACCGGTTTCGGAACAGCGGCACGCCGAGGAAATCGAGGAGTCGCTGTCGCTTTTCTGTGTCGTGAATCCGAACCGCTTCGGCAATCTGTTCGCCGACCGAAAACACCGGATTCAGCGTCTCGGTCGGGTCCTGAAACACCATCGAGATATCGGACCCGCGAATCCGGCGAAGCGCCGACTCGTCGGCGGTCGTCAGGTCGGTCCCGTCGAACGTGACCGTCCCGTCGACGATTTGTCCCGGGTCTTCGAGGCGACAGATCGACCGCGCCGTGACGGACTTGCCGCTCCCGCTCTCGCCGAGGATACCGACGATTTCGCCGCGGTCGACGGCGAACGATGCGCCATCGACGGCGTGGACAGTCCCGCGGGTGGTGTTGAACTGAGTATGCAGGTCTTCGACGCGGAGGAGTGGGTCGCTCATCTGTTCAGAGTTGCTCCATCTGCGCCGACTGCGTCGGCGAAAGCACGTCTCTGAGGCTGTCACCGAGGAGGTTGAACCCGAGGACGGTAATCATGATACAGACGCCCGGGGCGTTGACGAGCCACCACGCCTGCTGGAGATACGTGCGCCCAGAGGCGAGCATCGTCCCCCACTCGGGCGTCGGGGGCTGTGCGCCCAGCCCGATGAACGACAGCCCTGCGGTCCCGAGAATGACGCCGCCGATATCGAGCGTCGCGAGCACGACGACCGGAGCGACGACGTTCGGAATCAGGTGCCGAACGACGACGTGTGTCCGGGACCGGCCGAGCAATCTGGCGGTGGTGACGAACTCCCGGTTTCGAAGCGCGAGGACGTTGCTTCGGACCAGTCTGGCGTACGACGCCCAGCCGACGACGGCCAGCGCGAGCATCACGTTCACGAGACTCGGCCCGAGAACGCCGGCGATGACCAGCGCGAGCACGATTCCGGGGAACGCCAACAGCGTGTCGACGAGTCGCATCAACGCTTCGTCGACCCAGCCGCCTGCATAGCCCGCGACGAGGCCGACTGCGGTGCCGACGACGAGTCGGACGCCCGTCACGGCCACGGCGATTCCGAGCGACAGTCTGGCCCCGTACAACAGTCGCGTGAGTACGTCGCGGCCGAGTTGGTCGGTCCCGAGTGGGTGGGTCGGCGACGGCGGTTCCAACTGGTGAGCGAGGTTCTGCTCGACTGGGTCGTACGGCGACACGAGCGGGCCGAACACGGCGGCCACGACCAGCGAGAGGACGACGACGACACCGACCTGTGCGAGGCGGTTCGACCGAATCGTATCAGTCAACCGACTTCGGCTGTCGGCTGTGCGTTGCTGGGGGTCAGATTGAGCGGCGCTCACGTCGGCTCACCTCCGAAGTCGATTCGCGGGTCGAGTCGGCTGTACGTCAGGTCGACAGCGAAGTTCGTCACCACGAAGATGACGCCGATGAGCAGCGTCACCCCCTGTACGACCGGGTAGTCGCGTGCGAAAATCGCGTCCACCAAGAGCGTCCCAAGTCCCGGTCGTTGGAACACCACCTCGACGACGACGGCCCCGTTGAGGACGTAACTCAACTGGAGCCCGATAATCGTCACGACGGGGACGAGCGCGTTCCTGAGTGCGTGTTTGTAGACGACGATTCGCTCGCGCAACCCCTTCGACCGGGCGGTTCGGATGTACGCGTCGTCGAGCACGTCGAGCATCGCCGTTCGAACTAATCGGGCGATGACGGCGGCCATACCGGAACCAAGCGTCAACGCCGGCAAGACCAGATATTCGAGCCCACCCGCACCGGCGACGGGAAACAGGTCGAGCCAGAGCGAACAGACGATGATGAGCAGATAGCCGAGCCAGAAGTTCGGCATCGAGACGCCGACGAGCGCGCCAAATTGCGCGGCGTAGTCGGTCTGGCTCCCCGGCTCGACCGCGCTCGCGATTCCGGCTGGGACGGCAATCGCGACCGCGACGAGCATCGACGCGACCCCGAGTGCGATAGTGTTCGGGAGCCTCGTGGCTATCATCGCGGTGACCGCTTGGTCGCTGTAGTACGACTGTCCGAGGTCGCCGCGAACCGCGTTGCCCACCCAGCGAGCGTACTGGACAGGAAACGGGTCGTCGAGACCCTTGGCAGCACGGAACTGCTCGACCGCCTCCTGTGACGGGGTCTGGCCGCCCATCTGCTGAGTCAGAATCGTTCGCGCCGGGTCACCGGGCGTGACGAAGATGAGCCCGTAGGTGAGCACCGAGACGCCGAAGAGCACGACGAGCATCGTTACCAATCGTCTGGCCAGTTTCCAGCCGTTCATCGTTGCCGTGTGACGTTCTCCAGATGGTAGCAGGACTCGGTCGGGTGCGGGCGATAGCCGTCGATATCGGCACGTGTTCCGACGACGTTCGTATAGTACGTGAGCCAGCCAATCGGGACCTCACGGTGAACGATGCGTTGGACCTCGGCGTATCGTTCGAACCGTTCGTCACGGTCACTCGTGCGCCGCGCCTCTTCGAGGAGTCTATCGACCGTCTCGTTTTCGAAGCCGCTGAACATCGTCGTCGCCTCCGAGTGGACGAAGTCTGACAGTCGGTCCGGGTCGGGATACCACAGTACCGAACTCGACCAGAGTACGGCGTCGAAGGAGCCGCTTTTCGCCTGCTCTTTTATCGTCGCCGACTCCATGAGCGTGACCTCGACGTCGAACCCGACTTCCTGAAGCTGTCGCTGTATCACCTGTGCGATTGTGGGGAGCTTCGGACGAGAGTTGTAGGTCCAGATGGACACAGAGAGCGATTCTCCGTCGCGAGTTCGGGTCTCACCGTCCTGTTCCCAGCCTGCCTCCGAGAGCAGACTTCGCGCACGCTCCGGGTTGTACTCGTACGGTTCGAGGTCGTCGACCGCCCAATCCGTGATGTTCGACGGGAACGGGCCGACTGCCGCCGAGCCGAGGCCACTCAGGATATTCTCGACGATTGCGTCGCGGTCGACCGCGTGCATGACCGCGCTGCGAACGCGCCTGTCCGAAAACGGAGACGAGTCCACGTCGAAGACGAGGAACCGTGCCCGCGGAATCTCGTACGTGTGGGCGGTGAGGTTGGCGCGTGATTCGAGGGTGTCGGCCGTTTCGTTCGGGAGGATTCGAGCCATGTCTAGCTCGTCGTTCTCGAGTTTCAACCGCCGTGTCTGGTCGTCGGTGATTCCCTCGTAGATGAGCGTCTCGACCCGAGGGGGCACGCCGTGGTAGTCGGGGGTGGCCGTCGCCGTGATACTGGACCCTTGTCGCCAGCGTTCGAACTGGAAGGGGCCGGTTCCGATTGGCTCGCTGACCGACCCATCGTCGGCGATGGCGGCCGGTGAGACGAGACACGTCGTGCCCCGGGTACAGTGTGCCGGGAGTGGCGAAAACGGCGCGTCCGTCCGAATCACGACTGTCTGGTCGTCGGCCGCCTCGACTGATTCGACAGGCACGGAAGCCATCGAACTCGACTCGAACGCCCGCCGAAGCGAGGGGAGTGCGGTGGTCGCCGTGAGGTCGGTCCCATCGTGGAACGTCACCCCCTCACGGAGGTCGAATTCCCACGTCACGTCGTCGACTCGACGCCAGTCGGTAGCGAGACCGGGAGCCACTGTCGCGTCGTAATCGACAGTCAACAGCGGTTCGAGGACGCTGATGCGACGCCAGAGCCACCCGTTTACGACCGGGTCTAACGAATCCGGCGTCCACGGCGACCCCACGGTAATCGTGTCGGCTTCCGCATCGTCGCCACTGGGTGCCCCGTCGTCACCAGATACCCAGTCGCCACCGAGCGCCCAGTAGCCACCAAGACCGGACACGCCGGTTGCGAGTCCGAACAACGTCTGTCGTCTCGTAATATCAACCATTGATGTGCTTCGTCTCTATCGCTGTCATTCGGTTTCGGATTGATGCACTTGTCGAGTCGGCGGCGGACCACTCCCCCGTCTGGTTGGTTCGGCGCATGCTAGTCGCTCCGAGAGAGCCCAGACCAATCGGTCATCTTGCTGACTGGGTGGCCGTCGATTCCTGAGACGGTCGCTCGCCGGGCCAAGACGGATTCGTCGTAGTACAGCGGGATAACGGCACCCGTCTGGACGACTCGTTTCTGTACTGCACCGTAGTGCTCGCGCTTTTCGGCCACCGTCTCAGCTCGATAGCCGCGCTCGATGAGGCGGTCGACCTCGGGTCCGGGGTTGTAGATTCCAGTTCCATCTTGCTCGTGGCGGTTCCGGTTGTCGCTGCCCTCCGAGTGGAACATCGCCCGAACGAGGTAATCACAGGCGGCGCTGTTCGAGCCGAAACTGACGAGCGTCAGGTGTGCCTCGCCGGCGGTGAAGGTGTCGTAGAACGACGCCGGGTCGACCTGTCGAATCTCGCTCGCGACGCCGATGTCGTCGAACCACCCCGAGAGCGTCTGTGCGACCATCTTGTCGTCGGTGTTCTCGCTGTTAATCAGAATCGTGAGCGATTCGCCGCTGTAAGAAGAGTCCTCGACCAACTCCCGCGCCCGCTCTCTGTCGGGGCCGTACGTCGGGAGGTCGTCGTGAACAGCCCAGGGAATAACCGACGATATCGGCCCTCGGGCCGGTTTTCCCGTTCCGTTCAGGACGCGCTCGACAATCTGTCGTTGGTCGACCGCCCAATTGAGTGCCTTTCGAAGCTGTTCGTCGTCGGTCGGCGCGGTGTAGAGGTTGACCGCGACGAGTCCCGCCTCGGGAGTGAGTTGCGTCTCGATAGCCGTGTCGTCCGCGTCGGCAAGCGCCGCTGCTCGGCTCTTCGGGATTTGCTCCGCAATATCGACCGAACCCTTCTGAAGCGACAACACCCGCGTATTCGGGTCTTTGACCCACTCGAACGTGAGTTCTGTCGGGTCCACAGAGTCTCCACGGTAGTCCTCGTACGGCGTGAGCGTTATCGACTGCTCTTCTTCGACGTGTTCGACCTGGAAGGGCCCCGTTCCGACTGGTGTCTCGTCCGGGTCGGGATGCTGAATACCGAAGTAGTTGTGCGAAATCGTCCCCGGGAACGCGGGGAAGTGCTCCGTCGTCTGAAATCGGACCGTGGTGTCGTCGACTGCCGTGACGCCGTCGGGTTCGACACCAATCCACCCCGGAACCCACGACCACTGCTCGAAGACGCGGTCGAACGAGCTGACGACCGCGTCGGCGGTCAGTGAATCACCGTTGTGGAAGGTGACACCCTCGCGAAGCGAAAACTCCCACGTCGTCTCGTCGACGGCCTCCCACTCGGTCGCCAACAACGGTGCAGTCTTCATCTCCGCTGTCGTGTCCACGAGCGGTTCGAAGACGTGCGTGTAGTACGGCGTGATACCGCCGTAGATGTCCCACTTCTCTCGTGTCGGGTCGCGGGCGAGTGCGACACTAAACGACTCGGTAGAACTGGATTGCGAGTCGGTGTTGGCCCCCGTGCCAGAGTCGGAGCCGAGACTGAGTTGCGAGCCAGTACAGCCTGCAATCAGTCCAGACACACCAGCCGAGAGCCCGGCGAGAAACCGCCGTCTCGAAGAGCGCCTACGCATCGACAGCCCCCCGTGTGACAAATTTCTCAGCTGGCGCTACCGGAAAGCCACAGATTTGTACCCGAACGTCCTCGCTCGGAGAGACAGACGGAGGGTGTTCAGCAGACATACCAGACACGCGATGTGCCTCAGTAAAAACAACTTTGGTTTAGATAACTAAAATAGACTTGTGTGAGTGATATGAGAACATCTCTGCCACTCAACTTTCCGACGCGACGGGGGTAGGTCGACATGAGAGTTGCCCTCACGGCCCGAATCCAAGGAGTCTCACCGGCCATTCGTTCGATGTGAGGCTCCGCAAAGATAACCAAAACCGAAGGGATGGGGTGTCGTTATTGGCGGACGAGGTAGGGTGGAGCTTCGAGATTACGCGTCTCCGTTTCGAGTGGGAGTTCGATGACGAAGACGGCACCCTGTGGGTCGTTGTCTTCGACCCATACGTCACCGCCGTAGACAGACACCATCGTGTCGACGAAGAACAGACCGAAGCCACCACTCTCTCTGTTCGACTCTCCTCGGCGGAAGATAGCGTCTTTTTCGTCGTCGGGAACACCCTGACCGGTATCCGCGACGTGCGTTCTAACCGTCCCCGCCTCGTCGTCCACTTCGACCGTCACGGTGACGGTTAATCCGTCGCAGTCGTTGTGAATGACAGCGTTCGTGAGGACGTTGCCGAAGACTTCACTCAGCAGTTCGTCTCCTTTCACGTGTACTTCGTCGGGCACGCGCGTCTCGAAGGTGACACGAGGGTAGGTCTGTTGCACGCGTTCGACTTCCTCGGCGACGATAGTCGAGAGGTCGACGCTCGTCAGTGGAAGCTTCGACTGTCCGGTCAGCCGCTGGATGATAGCCCGCACGCGCTGGATGACGTCTACGACTTCGTCAGACCAGCGGAGAATCGTCTCGGCGGACCGGCGTTCCTCTTCGGTTTCGAGGTCCTCGGTGAGAAGCTCCGCGTGACCCCGAATGATTGTCATGCCGTTGAGCACGTCGTGTCGGAGGATGCTGTTGAAAAACTCGAGTTGGTCGCTACGGTACCGGAGTTCTTCCGCAGAGACGATAGCGCGTTCTGCTGCACGCTCGCGTTGGATAGCACGCGCTTCGATGATACCGATTACGAGTCCCCCAGCGGAACCCATCGCAATCGCGAATCTCACCCAGCCAAAGAAAAACGAGAGGTCGATTTCGGCGGGAAACACGCTGATGATAAAGAGGTTGATTCCCACATAGATGACCAGCCCAGCGAGAAGCCACCAACCGACTCGCGCGTATCGGGCTGGCTCTAAGGCGCTCTGTTCGAGCCAATAGCCTCCGTAGAGAAGACCGAGCACGAACGGGCTGGTGGTGACGATATACCCCAGAAAATCCGTCGACAGCAACCAGTCCACCCGCAGCTCACCGAGAACCGCCCACTCTCCGAGGACAGAGAACAAAAGCAACCCCCCGAACCCCATGATGAGCTGTGGAAGCTGCTTCACGCGGGACCCCAGAACGTGGCGCCGTTTCGACATTTAATAGTGAAAGTGTTTCCTGGAGAATGTATCTTTTGCCCAATATGTCGTCAGTGCCATCCACCAGCGGGATGCTTTCAAGACTTCTTTCGTCACTACGAATCATAAGCTGCGACGCCTTCGGGTATCGTCTACAGCCCCAATATCGGATACTTCTCACCCCTGCGAGCAGTCATATTATAATGGAGAGATGAGTACGACGAGAGTAGGTGACAGACACCACTGTCGACTCGGCTGATACATGACCACCAGTACACTCGTCGTCTCGTTCCTCGAACTCGGTATCGGGGGCGTTTGCTTCGTGATTACAGCGTTGTCCTGGCAGTACCGCGCGCGACCAGGCGGCTTTCCCCTCGTCGTGATGGCATTCTCGGCTGCCGTCTGGTCGGTTGCGGCAGGGGTGGCGTCGCTCATCGTCGCACCAGACGTAACGAGAGCAGCACAGACCGTCGTGTTCATCGTCATTGGCCCAACCGCGGTCGCGTGGTTCTACGTCGTCGTCGAGTACAGTGGACACGAGTGGTGGAAACAGAAGCCAGTCGTCGGAGGACTCCTCGGGTTCATCGGTCTCGAATGGGTAGGTATCCTCACAAACCCGCTGCATCACCTGTACGCGACAGGGACGAGTAACCTCCCACAGTCAGGACTGATTGACCCGACACCGGGTGTGATTCTCTACGGCTATACGCTGTTGCGGGTGACGCTCATGCTGATTGGTCTCAGCATCCTCTTGGAACGCTACGCGAGCGCCCGGGGCGTGAGCAAAATTCAGACAGCATCGCTTGTTTTCACCGGCGTACTACCTGTGTCGACCGGGTTTCTCGAATTGATGGACTTCGTTCGGATTCCGGGGTTAGATTTCAGTGTCATCGGCATCGTCCTCAGTTCGGGAATCGTGCTGTGGGCGCTGTTCTACGCCGACTTTCTCGAATTCGTTCCAGTTGCCCGAGAGACACTGTTCGAGAACATGACCGACCCGGTCGTCGCGGTCGATACCGACGGGCGCGTGGTCGACCTCAACGGCCGGGCGAAGTCGCTGTTCGACGTCGACGGCGACGCAATCGGAATGCCGACGACAGCAGTCTTCGAAGAGTACCCCCAACTCTCCACAGCGCCGGTCGGGACCTCGACAGAGCCAATCGAGATTACGGCCGAGGTCGATGGACTTCAGTACCAGTACGAACTGGCTGTCTCACCAATCGTCCCCCGAAGTGCTCACACCGCGACAGCCGAGGGCGCTCTCGATTCGTCGCTCGGCTTTCTCTTTGTATTCCGGGACGTGACGCTTCAAAAACAGCGAGAGCAGGCAATCGAGCGCAAGAACGACCGACTGGAACAGTTCGCGTCGGTCGTGAGCCACGACCTCCGAAATCCGTTGAACGTCGCCCAAGGGTGGGTCACACTGGCACGAGACGACAACGACAGTGAGAGTCTGGCCAAAGTCACGCAGGCACACGAGCGGATGGAACTCCTCATCGAGAATCTCTTGACGCTCGCCCGGTCTGGAAACGCGATAAGCGAGACCGAACCGGTCAACATCGCCGAACTCGCCCACACTTGTTGGCAGACCGTCGAGACAGCGAGCGCGACGCTGACTGTCGATACCGACGTGACAGTGCACGCCGACCCAACCCGTCTCCAAGAGCTAGTGGAGAACGTGCTGCGGAACGCAATCGACCACGGCGGAGAGAACGTGGCGATTACAATCGGTACCCTCGAAGACGACCGCGGATTCTACATCGCCGACGACGGCAGCGGAATCCCACTCGAAGCCAAGGAACGAATCTTCGAAAGCGGATACTCGACGGGGCAGGACGGAACAGGCTTGGGCTTAGCAATCGTCGCGGAGATTGCGACAGCACACGGGTGGAGAATCGGGGTCACGGACAGCGACGAGGGCGGGGCGCGTTTCGAATTTGTGACTGAACAGAGAGATTCATGAGCGGTGAATTCCCACGTTGGTCTCACTCCGGTTCCTGCTTCGGTCTGTCAGTTCGTGCGATGGCAGCAGTCGTCAATGTAGTTCATTGATGAGGCTCGTCCTCCTGCTGTTCTTTCAACACCCGACGGTTGGTGAAGTACCACCAACAGGGTGAACGACGGGCCGAGATAGGTGAGACTACTCGCGTGGCACGACCCCGGCCAACCACGACCCAGAGACCCGAGCGATGGGGAGCGTGCGGCTTACGGAGCGTGCGGCTTACGGAGCGCGCGTCTTCGAGCGCAGTGAACTACTGTCGCACCATTGAAACCCACTGAGGCCTTCGGTACGACATCGAGATGGACCGACGAACGTACCTCAGACTCGGTGGACTGGCCATGGGGACCGCACTCGCTGGCTGCGTCGGTGGCGTCGGTACTGGTTCGGACACCGAAACAGAGTCTACAGCGACTGGCCAATCAGAGTCCGAGAATGCGGAGCGCACAGACACTGTATCAACGGACCTCACAGCCGAACGCGTTGCGACGGGACTGACGTACCCGTGGGCGCTCGAATCGCTGCCCGACGATTCGCGTCTCCTCGTGACTGAACAGGGTGGCCAGTTGTTGCTCGTCGACCGCGAGTCGGGCGCGACGACGCACGTCGAGGGGACGCCCGACGTGTACGCACGCGGGCAGGGCGGGCTACTCGATGTCGCGCTCCACCCACAGTACCCAGACGAACCGTGGGTGTATCTCACGTATTCGGCTGCGCGAGACGACGGGACGTCGAGCACTCACCTCGGACGCGGACGCCTCGACGTAGATGCGGCGCGTATTACGGGGTTCGAACGACTCCACGCCGCCGCCCCGTTCGTCGACTCGACCGGCCACTTCGGGTCGCGAATCACCTTCGACAGCGACGAGCGACTGTACGTGAGCGTCGGCGACCGCCAGTTCAAAAACTTCGGACCGGACCACGTCGCACAGGACCCGACCAACGAACTGGGGGCGATACTGCGGTTCGAGGCCGACGGCTCGGTCCCCGCTGACAATCCGTTCGTCGACGACCCAGACGCCAGAGACACCATCTTCAGTTACGGCCACCGGAATCCGCAGGGGTTAGCCACCCACCCAGAGACGGGCGATATCTGGGAGACGGAGTTCGGTGAGCAAGACGGCGACGAAATAAACGTCCTCGAAGCCGGGGCGAACTACGGGTGGCCCGTCGCCGACGAGGGCTGTACCTACGGCAGCGGTGAGCCGATTGGCGTCTCGCACGCCGAGCGAGACGACGTCGTCGAACCGGTCTTCTCGTGGCCGTGCGGCAGCGGCGGGTTCCCACCGAGTGGGATGGCATTCTACACGGGTGATGCGATTCCGGAGTGGCAGGGCGACCTCTTCGTCGCTGGTCTCGCCTCGCAGTATCTCGCGCACTTCACCGTCGACGGACAAACCGTAACCGAGGCCGAACCGCTGTTGGCCGACCGCGGATGGCGTATCCGGGACGTACTAGCCGTCCCCGATTCGGGTGACCTCTACGTCGTCGTCGATGCCGAGAAGGCACCTCTCGTCAGAATCAGTGTGGACCGAGAGTAGTCGGTAACAGACCCGTGTGAGCCGAGAGTAGTCGGTAACAGACCCAATTCTTAAGCGACCGCGTGCCTCGCATACACGACGCTCCGCCCGGCAGTTTCAGTTCGTCGAAATTCACCGAATGCTTATACGACAAAATCCCCACAAGTAGGTCGTATCAATGTCGCACACGGGGGAGCACACAGAGGAGGCGTTCTGGCGGCACCTCAACGAAGCCGCAATCGTCGTCGACAGTCAGAGCGAGACCGTTCACGATGTCAACTCGGTCGCTTGCGACCGTCTCAAGTATCCCGCCGAGAAGCTGGTCGAACAAGATGTCGAAGTGCTGGTCCCCGACGGCGACAGCTCGACCGTTCGCAGACTATTGAAAAACGGAAGCAGTGACCGCGTTACGGTCTCGTTGCGCCGAGGGGACGAGACCAGCTACCGAGCCGACGTCTCGGTCTCGAAGCTCCCGCAGCGAGACAGCGACCTGCGGCTGTTACTGGCTCGGGAGGCAGACACAACGTCGCAAGAAGGCGCGACGACAGGCCAGTCGAAGGTCGTGCTGAAGACGATTCTCGAAAACCTCACGCTTGGCACCCTCGTCGAAGACGAGAATCGCGATGTGTTGATGGTAAACGAGGCATTGGGAGAAGCACTCGGGGTCCCGTTAGACCCAGAGAGCATGATTGGACGCGACTGCGCACAGGCCGCCGAAGAGATGAAGGGGCTGTTCGCCGACCCCGAACGATTCATCGACAGCAACGACGAGTTCATCGAACAGCGAGAGCTCGTTCGAGGCCAGGAACTCGAACTCGCGGATGGCCGGACCATCGTCCGTGATTACGTCCCCTACGAACTCCCGAACGGCGATGCGAACCTCTGGATATATCGGGATATCACCGCACAGAAGCGCCGCGAGAAGGAGCGAGATCGCCATCAGAACCTCCTCAGACAGCTCCAAGAGGTGGCTGAAATCGGCGGGTGGGAAGTCGATTTCAGGACGGACGAACTCACGTGGACAGAAAAGACGTACGAGATTCACCGCCTGCCGGCCGACGCGGACATCGACCTCTCCGACGCTATCGAGTTCTACCACCCTGACGACCGTGAGGCGATACGAGACGCCTTCGAGCGACTCCGCTCCGACAACACGCCCTACGACCTCGAACTTCGAATCGTGACGACCGACGATGCGGTTCGCTGGGTCCGCGCCCGCGGTGAACCGTGGGTCGTCGACGGGGAGACGGTGGGTGCCCGGGGAACGTTCCAAGACATCACCGAACGAGTCCACCGCGAACAGCGGGTCGAAGACCAACGAGATAGTCTGGAGGTTCTCAATCAGGTGATTCGCCACGACATCCGAAACGACCTCCAACTGGTACTCGCGTATGCCGACCTGCTCGACGAAGAGTTAGACGACGACAACGAGCATCTCGACCGCATCAGTTCGGCAGCCCGACACTCTGTCGAGGTCACAGAGAACGCACAGATGATGGCTGGAATCTTCCTCGGTGACGACCAGGAGTACGGGCCGACCAGCCTCGTGTCCCTCCTTCGCGACGAACTCGACCACCTGTGTTCGACGTTCGCCGACGCGAGAATCGAGGTTTCCGAACCACTTCCAGACGTGACTGTGTGGGCGAACGAGATGCTACGCCCGGTCGTCCGAAATCTCGTCGGCAACGCAGTCCAGCACAACGACAAAGACACTGCCGAGGTGACAGTCGACGTTCGACCGGCAGACGAGACGGTCCAATTGCGCGTTGCGGACAACGGTCCGGGAGTGCCGCCAGAGCGACGTGAAGCGGTGTTCGGAAAAGGAAACAAAGGACTGGAAAGCGGTGGAACAGGATTGGGACTGTACCTCGTCAAGACGATTGTCGACAGGTTCGATGGCACGGTCTGGATTGAAGACAACGACCCCGAGGGCGCGGTGTTCGTCGTCGAGCTACCGAAACACGGCTAACCGTCAACTGATTTCCCCCGATACTGAGTGAACATCAAACATTCACGCTGATAATAGCAGTTCTCGACTACTTTTTTATGTTATCAAACCACATACGGACTATGGACATCCGTGAGGCCACGACAGCAGACATCGATGGCATCCGAAGCGTTGCACACGACTCACTCGTTGCGTCGTACGGCCACGCACTCGACGAGGACGTCATCGAAACCTCGGTCGACGAGTGGTACGGCGGTGGGCTCACAGATGAGCTCGACGACGATGACGCGCTCTTTCTCGTCTGTGAAGAGGACGGTGACGTCGTGGCTTTCTCGCAGAGCTACCTCGGCGGTGACGGCGTCGTTACTGGCCAAATCAGTTGGATACACGTCCACCCAGACCACCGCGGCCACGGCATCGGGGCTCGACTCCTCACCCGGACCGAAGAGGCGCTCGTCGACGAGGGGGCAACCCGACTGACGGGGAAAGTCCTCGAACTCAACGAACCGGGAGCCGAATTCTACGACCACCACGGCTACGAGGAGGTCGAAGGCCGCCGCATCGAACTCGGTGAGGAGCAGTACGACGAACGAGTCTTCGCCCGGTTCCCCGGAGCTGACGGTGACGTCGTGTCCCCGCTGGACCCCCACACGGTCGACGGGAAGACCGTCTACGTCGCGTTCGACGAGAGCGACCGCGGCTCACAAGCGCCGCTCTACGCCAGCTACGTCGACGAAAACTGCACGGAGCGGTACGGCTTCTTCTGTGGAAACTGCGAGAGCTTCGAAGTAACGATGGACTCGATGGGGAAGATCGTCTGCAACCAGTGTGGTAACAAGCGACGTCCGTCACGCTGGGACTCGGCGTATCTCTGAGGTCGCTGTCGGTACACTACCCGGTCACTTTTTTCGGCTGCTGTGGAGCCTCGTTTCACCCTGTACTGCTTCGTTAGTGCCGCCTCACCGCGACTCACTCGTCTCGTTCGACGAGTCGTGAAATAGTGAACACATATTTCTTCGCCATTAGAACTTTCAATCATGACGGATAACAGAGCGTCAGATGTCTGATAGACAACGCCACTCAAATGGCAACGAGCCAGAATTCAGCAGACGACAATTTCTCGGCGGCCTCACCTCAGTCGCCGCGGCATCGTCGTACACGCTAGACGTCCCCGACACAGTCGCGTCGACAGTGTCGAACGCCGACGACTCCCTCGTTCAAACCGTCTCGTCGCCAGACGGAGCGGTCACCGTGGAGTTCGACGTGGCGTCGGGGACGCCGACCTACGCAGTCTCGTACGACGGAACGCAGGTCGTCGAGCCGTCCTCGCTCGGGTTCGAATTCGACGGACAACCCAAATTCGGGGGCGACCTGACCGTCACCGGGACCGAGCGCCAGACAGTAGACACGCGATGGACCCCGGTCTGGGACCAGTACGACGAAATCGACGAACATTACACCGAACTCAGGGTTGGCCTCGCCGAGACAACCGGCACCGAGCGGAGCCTCACGGTCGAAATCCGTGCGTTCGACGACGGAGTGGGTCTCCGATACGTGTTCCCCGAAGACAGTGGGTTCGGCGAGTTCGTCGTCACTGCCGAGCGGACCGAGTTCGCCTTCGCCGGAGATTACACGTCGTGGTGGGTCGAAAACGACTTCAACAGCTACGAGTACGCCTACAAGGAGACTCCGCTGAGCGAAATCGGCGACCGAAGCCCCTTCGGTGGCGCGCACACTCCGATAACGATGAAAGCCGACGACGAGACGTATCTCAGCGTCCACGAGGCGAGTCTCGTCGATTACGCGGCGATGGCTGTCGAACCCGCGTCCACCGGGTCGACGACGTTCGAATCGACGCTCGCACCGCTTCCCGACGGGACGAAGGTGACAGCGACCGCACCGCATACAACCCCGTGGCGGACGATTCAAGTCGGGTCGAGTCCGGGCGACCTCGTCGAATCGAACCTCGTCGTCAACCTCAACGAACCGCACGACTCCGCGAACTTTCCTCACGGAACCGACTGGATAGAGCCGCAGAAGTTCCTCGGCGTGTGGTGGCTCATGATTACCGGTCGTGCCGACTGGGAGTACCGCGGCCCCGAAACCGGGAACCACGGCGCGCAGACGAAGCGCATGAAGCGCTACATGGACTTCGCCAGCGAACACGGTATCCCGAGCGTCCTCGTGGAAGGGTGGAACGAAGGGTGGAGCACCTACCCCGGCGACGGCAGTGCGATGGA
Organism: Haloferax larsenii; assembly: GCF_024730625.1. Lineage (NCBI taxonomy): Archaea > Methanobacteriati > Methanobacteriota > Halobacteria > Halobacteriales > Haloferacaceae > Haloferax > Haloferax larsenii. The sequence continues at coordinate 168,704 of NZ_CP078065.1, read as the reverse complement.
CTTCGACGAGACGTATCCGGACTTCGACATCGAGGCGGTGACGGACTACGGAGACAGTCTGAACCCGCCGGTCAGGATGACCGCACACAACGAGACCGCAGGGAACATTTCGAACTACGAGTCGCAACTGGAGTCAGATTCGAGTCCGTTCGCGTTCTACGACTCGCTCGGCATCCACTCGATAAAGACGGGGTACGTCGCCGACAGCGGCGTCACCATCGACGGCGAGACGTACAACCACCACTGCCAACTCCTCGTCAACCACCACCGACTCGTCTACCGGGAGGCGGCCAAACACCGACAGATGCTGGAGGTTCACGAACCGCTCAAGCCGACCGGAGAGCGCCGGACCTTCCCGAACGTGATGACCCGAGAGGGCGTCCTCGGACAGGAATACGACTCCTTTGGCCGGGTCAGCCCGTCACACCACGTCACGTTCCCCTTCACCCGGATGCTCGGCGGCCCCGTCGAGTACACACCGGGAATCTTCGACACGGACTCGGGGTCCGGCGGCATCGAGACGACTCGCGCGAAGCAACTCGCCATGTACCCGACGTACTTCAGCGGCCTCCAGATGGTCGCCGACCTCCCGAGTTCGTACCTCGCAGACCGCGAAGAGACGGTCGAAGTCGGGGGCGTATCGCAGGCAGAAGACGCAGACCGAGACGGTTTCACGACGGCCGCGAAGTGGGCCGGTGCCTCCGGCGGAACGTACGTTCCTGTCGACCCGAACACCGTCGACAGCGGTGCCTCCCTGTCGTGGACGGTCGAAGACGTCGCAACCGCTGGTGAGTACGACCTTCACCTCCGGTATGCGAGCGACGCGACGAAGAACGCGGTGCCCGAGGGAACGCCCCAGACGGCGACCGTACGCGTCGGCGGCACTGCACAGCAGGTGACGTTCCCATCGACGACGTACTGGGACGAGTGGAGCACCGTCTCCGTTCGCGTTTCGCTGTCGGCCGGTTCGAACGAAGTCACCGTCACGCTCGGAGACGACGATACGGGCGGTTTCAACCTCGACTCGGTAGCAGTGACGGAACCCGACGCACCGATGCCAGACCCCGAGACCGACCCGACCCGCGGGCCGACCGTCGAGGCGTTCGACTTCATCGAGTCGGTTCCGGCCGGACCGTGGGACGACACTCGCGTCCTCGACGCCGAAATCGGGTCGTACTCGGTCGTCGCGCGAAAGCAGGGAGAAGAATGGTTCGTCGGGGCCATGACCGACGAAAACGGCCGTGCACTGGAGATTCCGCTCGACTTCCTCGACAGCGCGCCCGGGGTGCGCGAAGGCCACTCGTCGAATCCAGGGCGTTCGAATGGGAAAGGGCACGACAAATCAAACGGTAAGGGCCACCGCAAGTCGAATGGGAAAGGCCACAGCAAATCGAACGGTCTCGGTCACACGAAAGGGAAGTACGTCGCCGAACTGTACTCGGACGGCATCGAGGCAGCGTACGATGCGAACCTCGACGCGGTCCGAACCGACGAAGCCATCGTCACGGCCGAGACGACGATTCTCGCGTCGATGATAGAGACCGGTGGAACGGCGATTCGCTTCAGACCGGCTACCAACGAGGATTTAGAGCGGCTTCCGACGTACCAGCGACCCGAGCAGGATGTCGATGTCTCGATTCGAGACGACCCGTTCGTTCGGGCGACGTTCGTGACCGCGACGGGGTCGAACACCGGCGACTACATCGGTGGGACGACGGTCGAAATCGTCGTCGATGGCGAGGTCGAAGCGACCTCGAACGTCCGGTTCTCGCCGAGGGCGACTGACCAAGAAGACACGCTGTCGTACACCATCGACACGCCCGGAACCTACGACGTGGCCGTCCGAACCACAGACGGGCAAACGCTCGCCACCGAGACGGTGACGGTCAAACCGCCGGAGACCGTCGCGACGCTGTCGGACCCGGCGGGTGACGACGACGGGCCGGGGTCCTACACGTATCCGACCAATGGTGCCTTCAAAGACGGGGCGTTCGACCTCCAGTCGGTCACGGTCGAACAGACGCCGGACGAGTATCTGGTGACCTTCGAAGTCGAGAACCTGTACAACGCCTTCGGGAGCGGCCGTGGGTTCTCGCCGCAACTGTTCCTCCTGTGGGTTCGTGACCCGAGTAACTCCGGCGGTGCCGACGAGAGTCTCGACGACCTCGGGGCGAACGTCTCGTTCGAAGAATCGTGGCACTACCGCCTCGAAGTGAGCGGCTTCACCAAGAGCGCCGTCGATGCGACCGGGGCACCGCTCACCGACGAATCGGGCAGCACCATCGCGCTCACGGAGGAAGTCGATACCGAGGACAGCACCGTCAAACTGACGCTCAACCGGGCGGCCTTCGACGGTGTCGACGCGAAGGAATTGGAGGTCGTCGCCGCGGTGCAGTCCGAAGACCGCGGGTCGCTTCGCCCGGTCAGCGAGGAACGCGGTGCGTACGTCTTCGGCGGTGCGAAATCGGGTGCAGTCGACGATGCGCCGCTCGTTGCCGACGTCATCGTCCCCGACGAGGAGTCGCAGTCGTCCGTCCTCGACTACAGCGATGGTAGTCCGGCGACTCTCCCGTTCGTCTCGCTGGACTGAGAGCTATCGCGGCTCTCGCCGCGGGGCATTATAACGGAGGCTCAGCACAAGTCCAAACGCTCTCAACCGCAACAAAAAGTGTATTACTTCTAATCATTGAGTGGAAAACGATGCCCTCCAAACGAACCAGTTTCAGAACAAGACGACCACACCAGCACCCGAAAAGGGGGTCGAACTAATGCCGCGGTTTACACAACGCATCGCCGACGGTTGGGAACGTGCGCTCGATATCACCCCACTTACCCTGATTCCCGTCCTGTTCGCGTGTCTGGAGATAGATAAGATACAGTCGGTTCTCACACACGATGGAGTGTACTTCGGACTCCAATTCGGATTCCCTCACGCGGTCGGGACGATGTGGTCGTTCGTGAGTGTACCGACGACTGGGTACACAGTCAGGTTCGGCGTCGCTGACAGAGTGACACCGGCTGTCCTGCTTCTCGTGGGCGCAACAGCCGTCGTGAAAGCTGCCCTCGCGGCGGGATACTTCGGAAGTGTCGCGTCGTATCTAGAGCGAGGAGCCTACGACTTTCTCACCCACGTTCGCGCCTACTTCGTCCCGTTTCTCCTACTGGGCGTTCTTCCGTTACTCGTCTTGCTTCCACTCGCGGCCGGTGTCGGATTCCGCAGTGGGGGTTTCGGAGGCGGAATAGCCGCGTTATTCGTCGCTGCGATAGTCGTGTTTCTCGGTGTGTCGTACCTCTTTTACGCCACGCCGTATCTGCTCGTCCTTCGAGAACTGGGCCTCGTGGCAGCGCTGCAAGAATCGTACTCGCTGGCTGTTCGTGGCGGCCCGTACGTGAGCTACTTCCTCGGATACGTCGCGTTCACCGCGTGCGTCTCGCTGGTCGCATCCGCGATGGTGGTCAACATCCCGGTCGTCGGACTGCTCGTCGGTATCGTCGGTGGGGGCGTCCTTGGGCTTGCACTGAACATCGCGACGATGCGGTTCGTCGCCGACATCGACCCCGAGTCGCCGACACTCGTCGAGTGGGAACCATCCGACGACGACAGCAGTCACCCAGCGTAGGTGTAGGAGTACGTGTAGGCGCAGGAGCCTACGGCCGCCAAATCGCCGTCACGGTCCCGTCGTCGGTCTCGACGGTCCGATAGTCGAACCCCCGGTCGTCGAGTTTGGGGAAGAGGAACTTCGGCGCGCGGTCGTTCAGTTGGACGAAGACCGTCTCCGAGTCGAGTTCCGCGAGGCTGTTCATCGTCTTCGTCAGCGGTTCCGGGGGCGGGAGGTCGCGCGCGTCGAGGAATTCGATAGCCTTCCCGGTCGGTGCATCGGCCTCCTGCAGAAGCGGTTCCACATCCATGGTCGAAAATCGGCGGGAAATCGTAGATAGTTCTCCCCGAAGATGTTCGACGTGGGGGCTGCTGCGTCGAACACCGCGATAGGCGAACATGTTCGCCACGTGGTTCACTGGGTGTCGGTCGAAACAGTCGAGTGATTATGTCTCGTCCATCTCGCGGACCGGACCCCACCGCTATCGACACGAGTCGCCGTCCGTTCGTCCTCGTGTGGGAAGTCACACAGGCCTGTGACCTGGCGTGCGACCACTGTCGGGCGGACGCGACCCCGACGCGACACCCCGACGAACTGACCACCGAAGAGGGCAAGCGATTGCTCGACGAAGCCAGCGAGTTCGGTCCCGGGCAACTCGTGGTTCTCTCCGGGGGCGACCCACTGGCACGGTCAGACCTCACGGAACTCGTCGAGTACGGGACTGAACAGGGACTCAGGATGACGCTGACGCCCAGCGGAACCTCGTCGCTCACGCCCGAGACGGTTCGTGACCTCGGTGACGCCGGGATTCAGCGACTCGCTTTGAGTATCGACGGCGGGAGTCCGGCGGCCCACGACTCCTTCCGTGGCGAAGACGGGAGTTTCGAGCAGACAGTGCAAGCGGCCCGTGCAGCGCGGGCGGCCGGCGTGCCACTCCAGATAAACACGACCGTCTGCGCGCAGACAGCCGACGAACTCCCGGCGATTCGTGACCTCGTGGCCGACCTCGACGCGGTGCTCTGGTCGGTGTTCTTCCTCGTCCCGGTTGGTCGCGGTCGCATCCTCGACCCGGTGACTCCCGAGCGTGCCGAACGAATCCTCTCGTGGCTCACGGAGGTGAGTGAGGAAGCACCGTTCGGCGTGAAGACGACCGAAGCGCCCCACTACCGCCGCGTGGCGATTCAACGCCGCCGCGACTCGACCGACGCGCCTGACACAGACGGTATCGGCCGCCGACTGGGCATCATCGCCGGCAACGGTTTCGCCTTCGTGAGCCACACGGGAGACATCTATCCGTCGGGGTTCCTCCCGAAGTCGGCAGGGTCGGTCCGCGAATCGAGTCTCGTAGAACGCTACCGCGAGAGCGACCTGTTTCAGTCGCTCCGCGACCCGGACCAATTCAGCGGAAAGTGCGGCGCGTGCGAGTTTCGGCACGTCTGCGGCGGCAGCCGGTCCCGAGCATACGCTCACACCGGCGACCCACTGGCGAGCGACCCGCTGTGCGACTACGTCCCGACTGACTACGACGGTCCGATGCCAGCCGGTCGGGCGAGCGACGACTGACGAGATACGCCCCGAACATATTCGGGGTGATCGTCTGCTTGTCTCGGCGACGACGAACAACTGACGATGACATCTACTGGACTCAGCAGACGGCGGTTTACTGCACTCGTCGCGACGACTTCCATCTCGGCCGCACTCGCTGGCTGTACAGGTTCCAGCGGCGATGCTGCCTCGGACCCGGAGACGGCTGAGGCTCCAGCCGAGAACACGGAGACGAGCGACTCCTCGGGCAGTGATAGTGGTGCAGCAGGTGGAACGCAGAACTTCGACGGCTGGTTCGACGACGTCGAGAATTTCGACGGTGTCGTCGACGAGACTGGTTCGGACGCCGTCGAAGTCGATGTCGGCGTCGAGGCCAACGGCGGCGCGTTCGGCTTCGGTCCCGCGGCGGTCCGCGTTTCGAAGGGGACCACAGTCACGTGGACGTGGAACGGAAAGGGCGGCACCCACAACGTCGTCCACACCGACGGTGAGTTCGAATCCGAGCTCGTCGGCGACGAAGGTCACACGTTCGAATACACCTTCGAGAGCGCGGGCGTCTACAAGTACTCCTGTGTCCCCCACGAGACACTCGGGATGAAGGGGGCAGTGGTCGTCGAATAGCACCCGATATCGAGCAACTGGACGGGTCCCGCATCGTACGGCTTCTCCTATTTTTACAAACTAGAGGCTCCGCTGAATCCCTCAGAACTTGGCGGGGATACCGTGACACAGGCAGCGCGTGAGTTCAGAAAAGACTAGACCATTTTTTAGATATACTACACATCAACTGATAGTCGAGATGGGAATACTCATACAAATCGCGGCTCTGGGAACGATTCTATTTGGGATAGTATACGTGATGAGACCCAGAAGAGCACACGAGTTCGGACGTGATACTTCGCCTCCATCAAGCGAGAAGGTGTGGCTCTATCGAATACTCGGTGTTGGACTCATAGTAACCGGGTACTCCCACGTATTCTAAGAGAGCCGTAGAGTCGCCCATTTCACTACACAGCGTCTGGCCGACGTGCGCTCTGTATTCACCACGACCGCGAAAACCTATCACTGATTGAGGTTTCAACAGAGACAAATTATACAATTTTTACAAATTGTGGGAATTTTAGAATTTGTACAGTCTTTAGGATGTTCGAAAATCTGTAGAATGCAGGACTGCGCCTACAGTCTGGGAGGTGTCGAACACCCGAGTGTCGGTCTCGGTGCACTCTGTGCGAATTGGGAGGGACTCGGTGGTCTAGCTGGGTGACTGGTATTGGAACCGTCTTTGGCGGTAGCCAACATGGCTTCTTGAGTGTTCGAACGCCCAACCGAGGGGCGATGCGGATAAGCGGAGAGGAAAAGGAGTGGGGATGGGTGCGGGAAGGGGAGAGGAAAAGGAGAGGCCGAACCGGAAACGCGTGCCGACCTCAGTCGTCGTCAGACATGACCTGGTCTGAGACGGGCGTCCGCGCCGGAACGTCGCTCGTCTCCCTGAGGACGAACCGCTTTTTCACCACGTCGTACGCGAACACGATGGTCCCGGCGATGAGAAGCGTGTCACCGGGCAGTCGTGCCCAGAACAGCGCCTGTACGAGACCACCGTTGTAGAATTCGAGGCTCCGCGCCGCGGCGTAACTCTGAGTGAACGCGACTTCCAACTGGAGGAAGCCAACCGGCAGAAGCGACACCAGAACCATGAGCGCGAGGCCGGCGTTCCAGAGCCAGAAGGCCCACCGGAGGCGACGCTCGACCCACTGCCCGGGGGAGACGGTCAGCCGGAGGATGTACGTCGCCATGCCGAGCGCGAGGAACCCGAAGGCCCCGAACATCGCGGCGTGAGCGTGTGCGACCGTCAGGTACGTCCCGTGTTCGTAGTAGTTCACGAGCGGGAGGTTGATGAAGAACCCGAGGACGCCAGCGCCCACGAAGTTCCAGACCCCGCTTGCGATGATGAACATGAACGGGAGCGTGTAGGGGAACGACTCACCGCTCGTGGCGAGCGTCCGGTACTCGTTCATCGCTTCGAAGAGGATGAGCACGAGCGGGATGAGCTCCAGCGTCGAGAAGATACTCCCGAGCGGGAGCCACACGTCGGGCTGGCCGACCCACCAGTAGTGGTGCGAAACGCCGATGACTCCCGTTCCCATCACGAACAGCGCCTCGAACGCGACTGCCTTTTCGGCCGACCGCCGGGACAGCAGATTCATGCTGACCAGCGTGAGCGACACGACGGCGATGATAAAGAACTCGAACGCGCCTTCGACCCACATGTGGACGACCCACCAGCGCCAGAACTCGGTCGTCACGATGTTCGTCTGCGGCGTGTAGAGGAGTCCAGCGGTGAAGAGGAGCGCAATCGACCCACCGGCGTAGAGTATCATGTGCGCGAGGCCGTAGGGCGCTTCCTTGTCCAGAAGCGGCTTGAACCCGCGTGCGGCGAGGCCTGCCCAGATGAGGAACCCGGCGAGGAGCCCGAACTGCCAGAAGCGACCGACTTCGAGGTACTCCAAGCCCTCGTTGCCGAGAATCCACCAGAGCTGGCCGTCGATGTAGCCGTTCGCGCCCAACCAAATACCAGACATCCCACCGACGACGACCACGACGAGCGCGACGAGCAGCCCGTTGACGTAGCGGTCTTGATTCTTCGGTTCGTACCCCGTCAAGAGTGGCGGGAGGAACAACCCCGCACCGAGCCAGAGGGTCGCAATCCAGAGGATGCCGAGGTCGAGGTGCAGCGTCTTCGCCATCGAAAACGGAAGAATCGAGAGGAAGTCGATGCCGAGCAGTTCTCCGAGCCCGAAGAACCCGTCACGCTCGATGTAGTAGTGGGCGAGAAGCCCCCCAAGCATGACCTGTACGACGAACAACAACGCCGCGATTGGCACGTATCGACTCGCTGCCCGCTGACTCGGCGTGAGTGCGACATCCCGCGGGTGTGGCACGTCGACAGCGCCGGTCTTTGGTTCCGGAAGCTCGACGGACTTGTAGAGCCAGACGCCGATGCCAGCGCCAGCGACGAGCAATACCATGGCGATGACGCTCCACGTCATCGTGGCTCCGGCGGGCTCGTTACCTGCAGCAGGTTGGTACGGCCACTCGTTGGTGTACGAGTGGTCACTTCCCGGCCGGTCAGCGTGCGAGAACCACGCGGTCCACATCGCGAAGTCGGCGAGGCGTCGTGCTTCTGCTTCGTCGCTCACGGTCCCCGAGGGAATCCCACGTTCGAGTTCGCCCTCGTGATACAGTTCCACGTATCGCTCGCGGACCTGTTCGTGAGCGTACATCTCGGCGGCGGAGTATTCAATCGTCCCTGCGCGGCCGACTGCCGAGTCGAGTTCGCGGCGGACTTGGTCGCTAACCGCCGCCTTCGCGTCTGCATCGAGGTCCGAGAAGGATGTCCCGTACTTCTCTCGGGCGTAGTAGTCGCGCATGTACTCGACTTTCATGTCGAGGGCTTCCGCGGTGAGGTCGGACCCGAAGTACGCGCCGTTACCCAGTATCGACCCGTGATTCATCAAGCCGTTCTGTTGGAAGACGACTTTCCCCTGACGGACGTCGGCACCCGTCGCCAGCGACTCGCCGTCCGGGCCCACGACTTCGTCCGGTATGGGCGGTACTTGCTGTGCTGAGTACCATGCTCCGAGACCCATGACGACGAGGTTCACGACGAAGACCGCCGCCAAGAGCCTCCAGAGAGTTTGTCGAGAGACTTTCATACAAGTGGGCGTTCGAAAACTGGGTGAAAAAGAGCAGACGCCGACTACCAATCTTCGGACACGGGGCGAATATGTTCGGACACGTGAACGTCTCGGTTCGTGGAGTGTCTTTCAGCGTCTCGAATCGAATTCCGTTTCTCACAGGCCGAACATGTTCGCCACTAACTTCCTCCCGGAGACCAAATAACTACTACCTACCTATGCCACGCGCCAATCTCTCTATCACGCTGCCTTCAGAAGTCTGGGTTTCCGACCTCTCGCGCCAGTATTCCGATGCCGAGTTCACGGTCCTCGCGGCGATGCCAGCGGACGAAACCGGTGTCGGGTTGGTCGAGATACAGTCCGACGAAATCGAACACGTCGTGACGGCGATGGACGGGTACGACTCCGTCCTCTCGGTGAACATTCTGGAAGCTCAGCCGAACCGCGCACTCGTCCAGTTCGAGACGACAGAACCGCTTCTCATCCTCTCTCTGAGCGAGGTGGGCATCCCACTCGAACTGCCGATTACAATCTCCGACGGCGAGGTGACAGTCGAGATTACGGCACCCCGAGAGAAACTTTCCGACCTCGGTGAGAAGCTCGAACTGTTCGGCATCCCGTTCGACCTCGTGTCGATTCGACAGTCTATCGACACCGAGTCACTCCTGACAGAAGACCAGCGACAACTGCTCGAAACCGCGGCCAATCGCGGCTACTACGACACACCACGAACCTGTACACTCACAGAACTCGCTGACTCGGTCGGCCTCGCGAAGTCGACGACGAGCGAAAAGTTACATCGGGCCGAGGGCAAAGTCATGAAAGAGTTCCTCGCGGACGACGATGTCGGCCTAGAGTAGCCGAGCGTCTGCGAGTCGTTTCTTACCGGAGGAGACATACGTCCCCAGTCACCGGTTCGGGTCTGCCTCGTTGCGAACCTCAGACCAGAGTTCCGACAGCTGTTCGGACGCAGATTGTGACGGACGCGAAATGGAGAGTTCGAGGTCTCCAGGCTCGCGTGTGACGAGCACTTCGTCGAATCCCAACGAGTACCGCGCCGCCTCGCGACCGCGTTCCTGTTTTTGAAGCAATCCGGCTTCGACCATCAGCTCCACCTTTCGGTACACGGTCGACCGCGGGAGGTCGCACTCCTCGGCGATTTCGCTGGCGGTCATCGGATGGTCGAGCCCACTCAGTACCGTACGGCACTGTTCGTTCGTCAGCGCGTCGAACACCGTCTGGAAGTCCGGTTCGAGAGCGTCTGACAGCGGATTTGTTGGCATCGTGTGAGTTTCGGTCCCTTCGTTCCGTTCGTGCCCGATTCGAATGAACGAACGTGGATAGTTAGTTCGTCGTCGTCGAGTCTGAAATGTGTGGGGTATCTTCGGTACGAACCAACCCCTGTCGTGTCACAGCCACCCCAACGGAGGGTAAGAGAGTCAGGGTAGTATCGGCAGTCCCGAACATGTTCGAATCTTTCTGACGCCGTGAGAACAGCCCCCCTCATATACCGACCCCTCCTCCCTACGCCAAATTGTAATGAGAAAATACGTAGGCGCCCCTGGTTCGACGATGTCTCGCAGAGAATTTCTCGCGGCGACCGGTAGCGCCGGTGCTGTCGGTCTCGCAGGGTGCACTGCACCCACCAACGGCGGGTCGAACGCCGCCATCGAAACGGAGCAACAGACCACCGCGTCGACGAGCGCATCCGAGCTTCCGTACACGAGTCCGCCGGAAGTCGTGAACGTGGACGAGCAGGGCGGAAAGGTGACTATCTCTTCGACACCCGCGCGGCACGCTGTCCACCCGGGTGAGTCGATGGGTGGTCCCGTCGAACTCCCGCAGGTGTGGGCGTTCCAAGCCGACGACGGCAATCCGAGTGTTCCCGGCCCGATTCTCCGAACCACCGAAGGTGAGGACATGGAGGTCACGCTCGACAACACCGACGGGATGCGTGCACACACGCTCCACTTCCACGGCGCACGCAAGGCGTGGAAGGACGACGGTGTGCCGACGACGACGGGCATCCGCGTCGACCCCGGTGAGAAACACACCTACACCATCCCGGCGAACGTCCCCGGGACGCACCTCTATCACTGTCACTACCAGACCCACCGACACATCGAGATGGGGATGTACGGTATCTTCCGTGTCGACCCGAAGGGCTACGAGCCTGCCGACAAGGAACACTTCTTCACGCTCAGAGACTGGGATTCACGCCTTCCCCGGATGATGGCCGGAGAGAACGTACAGTACAACCCGCGGAACCGCAAGTCCGACGTGTTCACCGTCAACGGAAAGAGCGCCCCGCGAACGCTCCACCCCGAAGACGGCTCGCCGGTCATCGTCGAGCAGGGAGACCACGTGCGTCTCCACTTCGTCAACGCGGGGTACATGAGCCACCCCATGCACATCCACAACCACCGCTTCCAACTCACCGAGAAGGACGGCGGCGTGATTCCCGAAGCGGCCCGCTACGAGATGGACGTGACCAACATCGCACCCGCAGAGCGCCACACCATCGACTTCACGGCCGACGCTGAACCCGGAATCTACCTCATGCACTGCCACAAGGTCAACCACGTCATGAACGGGAACTTCTACCCCGGTGGCATGCTCGGTGGCGTCGTCTACAAAGAGGCGATGGACACCGACATCTTCAAGAAGCTGATGGAGTACGCGGGCTACGAACTCTAAGCTCGGTCGTCGCGCTTTTCTTCCGTTTTTCCGCGTTCGTCGACTCGTGCCCAGCCCCGAACACGTTCGGAATTAGAGCAACGTCGAACGCGACCCAACTCAGGGTATGAGCGCGATTCTCGCCGAAGTCGACACCGACGGGGGGCCACCGATAGCAATCCCGTTTCACCACTTCGCGGTGGCCACCGTCTTCCTTCTCGCTGGTATCGGACTCGGAGGTATCTCGGTGTTCGGTGGGCAGCTCCCCATCGTCGGTGGAAGGTTGGTGTTCGCCCACGTCGCCCAGGTTCACGCCCTCCTCGTCGGCTGGGTCTGTCTCAGCATCATGGGTGCGATGACACAGTTCGTCCCCGTCTGGTCGAGCGTGAACCTGCACTCTCGACGATTAGCGTACGTCGCACTCGGACTCGTGAGCGCCGGTGTTGCCGGTCTCGTCGCGGGCTTTTCCACCGGCGCGTTCGACTCGCTCGCACTATCGGGGGCGGTTGCTCTCGTCGGCTTCTGGGTGTTCGCGTACAACATCGCCCGGACGCTCGCCAGCGCACGACCGTTCGACAGCGTGGAGCGACACTTCGCGTACGCACTCGGCTTTCTCGTGCTCGCGACGCTTCTCGGCTTCTTGCTCGCGGTCGACTTCACCACCCCAGTGCTCCGTGACGCGGGTCTGAATCGCTCGAACGTCGTCCTCTCGCATGCGACGGTGGCCGTCTTCGGTATCGTCCTGACGACAATCTTCGGGGCGTTCGGGCAGCTATCGGAGATGTTCACGCAGACGACGCACTCGGCGTGGGGGCGTCGGCTCAGACAGGTCGAAGAGCTGCTTCACCCGACCGGAACGGTCGTATTTGCAGGTGGTCGACTCCTCGGTGTCGAATGGGTGGCACTCGTCGGCGGCCTCGCAATCGTCGCCGCGACGTTGGCATTCGCCGGAGCAACCGCCGGGCTACTCCGCCGGATGCGAGTCCCGTGGTCGCCAGTTCTCCGGCGGTATGCCGTCGCTGTCGTCGCGATGGTCGTCTGGGCGCTCACCGCCGGTGCGACGTGGGTCGCATCTCCACTCAGTCGAACGACCCTCTTTGGACCGCCGGGCGCAACCCTACTCTTCGGTCTCGGTGTCGTCGGATTCGTCGTCTTCGGAACCCTCTATCACGTCGTGCCGTTCATCGTCTGGGTCGACCGCTACAGCGACGACCTCGGGCGACGACCGGTCCCGATGCTCGACGACCTCTACAGAGCCGACGTTGCACTGACCGATTTCGGCCTTCTCGTTGGCGGGACTGTCGTACTTCTCGGGGCAGTCGGACTCGGTGAACCAGCAACTGGCGTGATGACTGTCGTCGGGGGCGGTCTCGTAGCGATGGGTGCTGTCGCGTTCGTCGTGAACCTCGCCCAGACGGTTCGAAACCACGTTCCTGAAGGAGTGTTTCGGCTTCGGGCCGCCTGAGCAGGCGGGGGAAGATGGGTTGTCGAGGAAAGAAGAGAGGAGGGGTCCGGGGAGGAGAGAAGAGAGGAGGGGTCCGGGGAGGAGAGAAGAGAGGAGGGGTCCGGGGAGGAGAGAAGAGAGGAGCTCACGACTCCCAATTTTTGAGAGCGTAAGCGGGGCTCTTCGTGCTAGCGAACAGAGTCGAACTATGAACGTCTCCCGGCGAGCGATACTTCTCGGGGTTCTCGGGGTCGGAAGCATCGCCTCCCTCGTCGCCAGTCGCGTGTGGAAAGACGACACCAAGGCGACCCTCTTTGCCGAGTTCGAAGCGGCACAGACGCCAGTCACTCGGCCGCAGTTCAGTCCCGACGACGTTGCTGACCTTCCGGACCCGATTCAGCGATACCTAAAACACGTCCTCGACGACGGCCAACCGTACGTGCAGTCGGCCCGGCTCCATCAAACCGGCGAGTTCAGACTCGGCGATGCGGACTCCCCGTGGAAACCGCTCGAAGCGACACAGCGCTACTCCGTCGAACCTCCGGGATTCGTCTGGGACGCCCGAATCGAACTCTTCCCGTTCGTGCCGGTTCACGTGGTCGACGCGTTCGTCCGCGGTTGCGGGACGTTGCGAGCGAAACTCTTCTCGGTCGTCACCGTCGCGAACGCCGAACCGAGTCCCGAACTCGACGAAGGCGAACTTCATCGGTACCTCGCAGAGATGGTGTGGTTCCCGACGGCCTTCCTCCCCGGCCAGCACGTCGAGTGGGACCCCGTCGACGAGCGCGCAGCACGGGCGACCATCGAATTCGAGGGGACGAGCGTCTCCGCCGTGTTCCACGTCGACGAGAACGACGAGATTACGCGCGTCACCGCCGACCGCTGGTACGAGACAGACGACGGCGGGTACGAGAAACACCCGTGGACGGGATACTTCGAGGAGTACCACGACGTAGACGGACTACTCGTGCCGCAGTCGGGTGTAGTCGAGTGGAACCTGCCGGATGAGACCGTCCCGTACTGGCGCGCAACCATCGACGAACTGTCCTACGAGTTCGCCGAGTTAGACTGATTTTCGGGCCGAAAACGGTCGGGTCAGAGAACCACGAACGTGTTCGGGACCACAGCTACCCCGCGGTGCGCGAAAGGTTCGAGTATGTTTGGACTCGGCTCACCGACCCCCGACGACGTCTTCGAGGACGAGGACTCGTTCGACTCGGCCACGATTCCGACTCCCGGGGCGTTCCTCGCCGACCACCACGTCCTCGCTGGGAGCGACCATCTCTCGGTGCATCAGACCGCCCACGACCTCTTCGAAGAACGGGGCGTCTACGACGTGACGTTCGGTTACAACCTCGCCCGGCTGAACCTCGACACGCGGCATCCCGACGCTGGCTTCCGGTACGCCGTCGACGCCGACGACCCCTCAGTCCTCTGGGCGGAGTTCACACCCACGACACCGTTCTGCCCGCAGTCACAGACACTCGCAGTCGGTGCGTCACGAGCGTGGAACGAACTGACCGAGTCGCACGACTTCGACCTCGTTCGAGTCCGTGTCGCCGAGATGCACGAACGAAGCGAGGCCGTAAACGACCGCCTCACAGACGTCGAAGCCGAGTACGGTCCGTAATCGAATGTGGGTTGTGGATGGTTGGGTGTGAGCCCAGAGCGGCAATCCGCAATACCTACCACGTGTGACGCGAACCCCCCAGTAGATGAGCGATTCGTCCTCCCCGTTTCGTATTTTGCTCACCAACGACGACGGTATCGACGCGCCCGGCCTCGCCGCGATGCGCGAAGAACTCACCGCCATCGGTGAGGTGACTGTCGTCGCACCCGCGGAAAACCAAAGCGGCGTCGGACGCGCCCGAAACGAGCACGCCGTCCGCCGCGACCATCCGTGGGGATACGCGCTCGAAGGGACGCCCGCCGACTGCGTCGCGTACGCACTCCGCGGCCTCGATACGGAGTTCGACATCGTCGTCTCCGGTATCAACGACGGCCCGAACGCGGGAAACTACGTGGTCGGACGCTCCGGTACAGTCGGTGCGGGAATCGAAGCGGCGTTCCTCGGAACACCCGCGATTGCCGTCTCTAGCTATCACGCCCGCGATTTCTTCTGCCACCCGCCCGAGGAGTACGACTTCTCCCGCCCGGCACGTATCGCTCGCGCGGTCACCGAACGCGTCAGCGGTGCCGGAATCTTCGACGAAGTCGACCTGCTGAACGTCAACGCGCCCATCGACGTTCCGAACCCCCGAATGCGCGTGACCGAGCCGCTGGCGGACTACGACCAGCGAGTCGACCACCACGACGACGCCAGCGCCCACTCTGACGGTGGTGACGAATCTGAACTCGGAAACGACGAGGTTCTGGTTCGCCTGCGAGACGTGTCGTGGCCGGACACCGTCGGCTACGAGAACCCGTTCCCGCCGCGCGACGAACACCGAGAGCGCTACCCCGTCGGGACCGACCGCCGGGCGATGGTCGACGGTGAGGTGAGCGTCTCACCGCTCGCAGTTCACCACGGACACACCGAAGACCCAAAACTCGCGAGCGTCGTCGAGAGTCTCTCTGAGACGGTCGAGTGAGGGGGTGGCGGCACGGCTATCGTCTTGCACCGCTAACATCTTACGATGAGTCCCCGCGGCCACGTCCTCGCCCTCGTCGCTGTCGTACTACTTCTCACGTCGAGCGTCGGGACGGTGGTGGCCGTTCCAGACGCCCGACTCACGGTTAGCGACGCCGCAGTGTCGCCGGAGACGCCCGTCGTCGGCGAACAAGTGGTCGTCAGCGTCTCTATCGCGAACTCTGTCGCCAGTCCCGACGCCGCACGAATCGACGAGGTTCGACTCTCCGACCCCGTCGACGACCTCGACGTTCGTGCACGGACTCTCGGGAGCCTCTCGCCGGGCGACTCGGTGACTGTCCCGATGGCACTGACGTTCGAGACCGCGGGGGCGCGAACGCTCTCGCTCACCGTCTTGGGGACTGACGAAGATGGAGACAGAGTTCGCGTCGAGCGCCCGGTTCCCATCGCCGTCGAAGACGCGCCCCCGCTGGTCGACGTCGCCGTGAGTGACGCTGTCGTCGAGAGCGAAACCCGAATTCAGGTGTCGCTCTCGAACCCGACGACCGCCGACATCCGAAATATCGTCGTCTCCGTCGATTCGTTCGATGGCGAGGCGCTGGTCGGAACGGCGTCTGTTGCGACGCTCCCGGAAGGGGCGACCGAAGTCCGGAATCTGACTGTCGTTCCAGCAGCCCCGGGAGACCTACCGCTCGCGCTGCGTGTGAACTACACGACCGCGTCCGGGACTGAGAAGTCACTCGTCACCGAGACGCAAGTGCAGGTCGTCGAGTTCGCTGACGACGTGCAGCTTTCGCTCAGACCGATTCGAGAAGACGACGGTGCGACCACAGACGCCTCGACACTCGCGTCGCTTCTGGGCGGGGGTGCAGCGGGTGTCGCGTTCGGCGGCGGTGGCGGCGTGACCGACGGGGCAGACGAAAGCACCACCGAGGACGTGGCCGGATTCGAAGTCGTCGTCACGAACTTCGGCAGCGCGCCGGTCTCGGACGTCGTCGTCGAGACGGAGTGGTCGAACGGGACGCTGCCACGGCTCTCGATTCCCGGCCCCATCGAACCGGGAGCGTCCGCTGCCGCCACCGTCGACCTCTCCGGGATTCGGACGGCTGGACCGCTCTCGATGACCGCTTCGTACCGCGTTGGCGTGGCGTCCGGAACCGCAACGACGACCCTCGACTACCGGCCCGCAGTCGCCGACGTCGCCGTCACCGATTTGGATGTGACTGCCGAAGACGGCGAACTCAGAATCGTTGGGAACGTCGTCAACCGCGGTCTCGGAGAAGCGTCTGGCGTCGTCGTCGAACTCGTCGAAGAGGAGTCTGTCGCCCCGCAGTACCCGCAACGAGACTACTTCGTCGGGCGGGTCGCACCAAGCGACTTCGCACCGTTCGAACTCACCGGGCTGGTGTCTGAGGGTGCGACCGACGTAACGGTCAGAACCCATTACACTGTCGACGGCGTGGAAGTCGTCCGCGACCACGTCGTCGAGCTTCCTGAAGCCGAACAAGATGGAGGGTTTACTGTCGGCAATCTTGGGAATGCTGGGGACCTTGGGAATGCTGGGGACCTTGGGAATGCTGGGGACCTCGGGACAGTCTCCAGGTCTGAACAGCACGCTGCTGTCTCTCGTCTCGGCCCAGCGACGAACGGTGTCGGTCTCGTCGTCTTCGTGGTGTTGCTCGCCCTCCCAGTGGCGACCGCCCTCCGAATCCGTCGGGAGACGCGATGAACGACCGGGAACCGAAGTCAGCGAAGCAGTCGGAGGCTGCGTCGGATATAACAGCGCAGTTCGTGGCGTCGGTGTATCTCGCCCGAACGAGCCTCGCCCGCAACCCGCTTCGGTCTACGCTCGCAACACTCGGCATCGTCATCGGCGTCTTCGCCATTGCGACGCTCGGTATCCTCGGAAGCGTCGTGCAGCTTACTGCGACCGACGCTCTCGGTGGATTGGGCGACCAAGTTATCGTCTCGCCGAACGCCGACGCCGGCGTGGACCGACTGACGGATAGAGACGTCGCGTTAATCTCTCGGGCAGTCGACGACGCGACCGTCATTCCAATCGTCACCGGCGGGGCGCTGGTCCAACGTGGTGAGTCGCAGACGTTTGCGGCGCTGTATGCCGTCGAGCGACCGGGAGATCTGTTTTCCGCATACAGTGGTGAGTTGCCCGAGCGTCACCGCCGGGGCGCAATCGTCGGTAGCGACGTCGCATCGAGCCTCGGTGTCGACGTCGGACGGACTGTGACTATCGAAGGCCGAGAGTACCGCGTGGTCGCTGTACTGGCGGAGTCTGACGGGGTGAATCTCTTGCAACCGGACGGGGCGGTGTTGATTCCGCGGAGCGCCTTCGCAGACGAATCGTTCACGCAGGTCATCGTCCGGGCCGACTCGGGGAGCGAAGCCGCTGCGGCAGCGGATTCGATTCGAGACGCGCTCAACACTCGCGGCGAGCGCGTGACGATTCTCGAACTCTCTCAAATCGTCGATAGAATCGACCAGTTCTTCGGCCTCTTGAACGCGTTTCTCGTCGCAATCGGGGCCGTCTCGTTGGTCGTCGCGGGCGTCAGCATTCTGAACGTGATGCTGATGAGCGTCTCAGAACGACGCGGCGAAATCGGCGTCCTCCGCGCAGTTGGCGTCCAGCGAATCGACGTCCTGCGAACGATTCTCGTCGAGGCAGGCCTCCTCGGGGTCGTCGGTGGTGTCGGCGGCGCGGCAATCAGCGGCCTCGTCGCGCTCGGACTGTACGTGGTCGTCCCGGAAGTCACGCTCCCTGTCGTCGCAAACCTCCGTACTGCCGGGTATCTCGTCTTCGCCGTCGCGTTCGGCGTCACCGTCAGTTTGGCGAGCGGCCTCTATCCTGCGTGGCGAGCGGCGAATCAGCGGCCGGTCGAAGCACTCCGCGTGAAGTGAGATGAAGCGAAGAATGAGCGCAATTGGTGATGGCGTTCCGCGACCGTTGGACCGGTATGGTCGCGTCACGCTACCGGTGGGTAGTAGACGCGTTACGCGACCGTCGGCTGGTCTGCACGCGAGAGGTACGCCGTGAGGTCGGAGGTGGCGATGATTCCGATGACACCCTCGTCCTCGTCGACGACCGGCATGTGGTGGAATCCGTGTTCAGTCATCTGCTCGGCGACGTCGATGATACTGTCCTGTGCGTTCGCAGTGATGACGTCGGTCGTCATGTACTTCTGGACGGTCGTCTGTGCCTTTGGCTGACTCTTCGCGACGATGCGCACGAAGTCAGTAGTGGTCAAGATTCCGTCGAGTTGGTTGTCCTCGTCGACGACGAGAACCGAACTGATGTTGTTGTCGAGTATCAACTGTGCTGCATCTTCGACGAGAGTATCGGTCGTCACCGTGTGAAGAGACGACGACATGAGACGAGCTACGAATATATCTTCCATGATAATTGCTAACAGAGCCAGGAGTTAAATGTTAGTGTCCCAGAGAAAACGACGGGTATCGTGCCGACCGAGTCCGGTTTGGTCGTTGATTTGGCGTCAGTTTGGTCGTTGATGCGGATCCGATTGGTCGTGTTCGAAGGCGCTGACTTTCGGAGACACTCACTCGTTTCTCGTTTTCGCCGCACCCCGCCGCGGGGCTTAATTCACCAGCGACGTAAGGAAGAGTATGACCACCACGGAGACAGCGACGTTCGGCGGCGGGTGCTTTTGGTGCATCGAGGCGGCGTTCAAAGAACTCGACGGTATCACAGACGTGACCTCCGGGTACGCGGGCGGCGACGTTCCGAACCCGAGTTACGAAGAGGTCTGTAACGGGACCACCGGCCACGCAGAAGTCGTTCGAGTCACCTTCGAGACGGCTGTCCTCGACTACGAGGACCTCCTCGAAGTGTTCTTTACCGTCCACGACCCGACGACGGTCGATAGGCAGGGACCAGACGTGGGGAGTCAGTACCGGTCGGCTATCTACACCGAATCAGACGAACAGCAGCGTCTGGCCGAGCAGTTCGTCGACGAACTCGAATCGGCAGAAGCATTCGACGACCCAATCGTGACCGAAATCGAACCGCTCGATACGTTCTACGAGGCAGAAGCGTATCACCAAGATTACTTCGAGAAGAACCCGAACCAACCGTACTGTGCGGTGAACGTCGCCCCTAAGGTGAAGAAAGTCCGCGAGAAGTTCGCCGATAAACTCGCTAACTGACGACTAGTCGTCGGCGACATCTCGTCCTCGCGGAACTCTCGGTTGCCAGGGCTGCACCATCGACGCGGTGAACACAGTCTGGAATGTGTGAAATTTTTGGACACTGGGCACACTGTAAGATGTGCTCACATCCTGGCGGGGAGGGCAGTCAAATGCTCGAACATCGTAGACATCTAGAGCAGTGTGCACAGTACAGACAGTCAGCAGATTCGAGACAGCGAGAGAGTCCCGAGCAGTGTAGATAGCTTCGAATTTCTACGAAGTGCACAAATTTTAGAATTTGTACACAGTCAAGACGGCGTGGCGGACAGTGGTTACGGATTGCTGAGCAGAGAAGGTCGTACTCAGTGCCCGCAACCAACACCACAATGTCCGCAGTAATCCAGCGTATTGCACCAGTATCGAACGGATTTCACACGTCGTACGCTTTCCAGAGTTTCCACACCGTATTCACAGCGCACCAATTGCAGAGAATCAACAGCGTGTAGAATTTGTACAATTTTTAATCACCTCAACTACACACAGTTGGGTCGGTGCGGAGAGCATAGGACAGAAGCGCTGACATTGCGTCTGAATAGGTTATTTCCAAACACAAGTACTCGATATCTGGGAGCGGACACGCGAAAACACTCGGTCAGAACAAAGTATGAGACAATCCAGCCCGATAATTCGAAAATCATACAATTTTTAGAAATTCTAAAATGTTTGAGAATGGCCAACTGTTACGACAGTTCAAAAGTTGTGGATAGGATTATGTACCAGTGCGAAGAACCAGATTTTGAACGACGTCATGCGCATCCAATCCACCAACCAAGGCCAATTTGGATCAGCTAGTAGGTCCACGCATTCTACAAATTGTACAATTTGTGCAAATGGTGCAAATGGTACAGTGCGTATGAATTGTAAACAGTCTCGACAGACGGGAGGACAGTAGATGTCGCGTGCAGTGAGTGTCTCCCTGCAGAAAGGTGGCGTCGGCAAGACGACGATTGCGATCAACCTAGCCGACGCGCTCGCAGCGCGAGACAACGACGTCCTTCTGGTCGACCTCGACCAGCAAGGGAACGCGACCGAGGGAGTGGGCATGAAAGATGCCTACGAGTCGGCAAGCCCAAACATCGGAGACGTGCTGACCGACGACGACCCGGTGGACGTTCAGGAGGTTATCCGCGACCGGGAGGTGTTCGACGTCCTTCCAGCACACGTCGACCTCGACGATATCGAAGACCGGGTTCGGAACTCGACGTTCGGTGTGCTGTGGGTCCGGCGGCGAATCATCGACCCACTGCTGGACGACGAATACGACTACATCGTCATCGACTCACCACCGAGTCTCGGTCCGCTCTCCGACGCTGCCCTCATCGGTTCCGGGAACGTCGTGGTTCCGCTTCTCATGAGCGAACCCAGCGTGAGTGGGTTCGAGCGAATGTTCGAACAACAAATCGGCCCGATTCGCCGAGAGGTCGACCTCGATATCCTCGCAATCGTCCCGAACGACCTCACCGGAAACAACGAAGAGCGTCGAATCATCCAGAACCTGGAAGACTCGCCGTTCGATAAGTACATCCCGCAGTTCGCTCGGTCGAGCCTATTCGACGACGCCGAGTCGAAAGGGCCGGGAATTCGACATCGAATCGCATTCAGTCGGGCGTGGCGTGACGGGAAGACGCTTCGAGAGTACGACCCGACGAACGACATGCTGAGCAGACTCGACGAACTGGCCGGTATCGTCGAGCGTGGAGGAGTGACCGATGCCTAAAGAGAACCGTTTCGCCGGCCTCGGCGAAGCAATCGACGGAGAAGAAGACGAAGCTGACGCTGACGCCGAAGCCAACACCGACGGTGAACAGAAAGCAGACCAGACTGCCAGTCAAGACGCAGAGTCAGTCGACGAGACGGTAGACGACTCCACAGAAACGCCGGAGGGCCCGGAAGGAGAATCTTCGCCAGAGACGCCTGAAACAGACGCCGTCGAGGAGAATCAGAGCAACGACGGAGCAGACCAATCCGCAGATTCAGACACCGAACCGCCCACTGAGTCGAGTCAACGTGACGATGACGACCCCGACGGTCCAGCGTTCGAATTCGAAGCGACGACCGCAAAGAGCGTCTACGTCCGTCAGGAGACACTAGACGTGATGGACGACGCCGAGTTCGAAGTCGAGTCGCTTCTTCGTCGGGAACACGACGTCCGCGACCTGACGGGACGCGAGTTCCACGACGCGCTCATTCGTGTGGCAGCCGAGTATCCCGAGGAGATCGTCGACGTCATTCTCGATACCCGAGACAACTGAACAGGAGATCAAAAAAGTCGTTCGCGGTGTGTTTGGTGTGAGTTTCTCTTTGTCGACCACAGAGAGAGAGATACGAGATGGATGGCACAGTAGGAATAGCACAGTAGGAATAGAGCAGCGTAGCTAGAGCAGCAGAGATAAAGCAAGAGATAGAGCAGCGTAGATAGAACAGCGGACACAGTGGTGTTGGTATCGACGTCCAACTGCCAAATCGGAAAGCAGGAACACCACGATGTCCGGAGTAATCCGTTTCAAGTCTGTAGAACGATGTATTTTCGAGCAGACTGTAGTGAGTGAACACTGCCGGGTATGTCTCGGCTACTCGCAACACCACCAAGTCCGCTGTAATTGTGGTCGGTATGCCGTTGGAGGTATAGATTACACGGAGTCATCGATAGCGTAGAAAGACGAGACGACCGAACAGTGAACGAAAATTCGAGAGAGTGCAACTCGGAACTCGGTGAATGCGAACCCCCACACTCACACCACTGTGTCCGCTGTTCTGACTGTGAGGAAGTCAGCTGAAGTCCTGGACACGAGGAGTATCGCCCCGAGACGATGTAACACTCACACCACTATGTCCGCTGTTCTCGGTGTGAAGGTGAGGGGGCGGTCCAAACTGCCGGAAGTTGTTGCAGGTAACAAGTCGAGTTGGGGGAGAATTGACAACAATCTAAACACAACCACACTCGAAATCGGCAAAACAATCTAGCAACTTCACGCAGTCTACTAGTAACAACCAATCAATATTGTTGTTATTATTGGCATACAGGTATGGTTTAACTTACTCTATTATAAAGATTTCTCCACCAAATAGCGATGTTTTTGCGGCCTCCTCCCTTCGAAGACGAGAACAGCGGACAAAGTGGAGGGGGTGTGTTCGCGGTTTGTTTATATACTCTCAGAACAGCGGACACTGCGGACGCGGTGGTTTTATCAATGATGTGGACGAACCGTGTTCTCATGCCCCTGTTTGAACGAGACACCGAAATCTATCGGGACCGGGATGCCCTCCGCGAGGACTACCAGCCCGATGAACTCGTGGGGCGCGACGAGGAACTTCGAACCTACCAGGCAGCACTGCAACCAGTCATCAACGGTGAGCAGCCGAACAACATTTTCTTGTACGGAAAGACTGGCGTCGGAAAGACAGCAGCGACGAAGTACCTCCTCGCTCACCTTCGGGAAGATGCGAGTCGGTACGACGATATCGACCTCACAGTCGTCTTTTTGAACTGTGATGGGCTGACGAGTTCCTATCAAATCGCGACCCGCCTCGTCAACGAGTTCCGCTCGGAGTCCAACCAAATCAGTACGACCGGGTACCCACTCGGCTCGGTGTACGAGATGCTCTGGCAGGAACTCGACGAGTGTGGCGGGACAATCACCGTCGTCCTCGACGAAATCGACCACGTCAACGACGATAGTATCCTCTACCAACTCCCACGCGCACGCGCGAATGGAAACTTGGACAACGCCAAGGTCGGCCTCATCGGTATCTCGAACGACTTCTCGTTTAGAGACGACCTATCACCGAAAGTAAAGAGTTCGCTGTGTGAACAGGAGATTCACTTCCCCGCGTACAACGCGAAGAATCTCCGAGCCATCCTCGAACAACGGGCGACTGTCGCATTTCGAGAGGGTGTCCTCGCAGACGAGGTCATCCCACTGTGTGCAGCCTACGGGGCGAAAGACGCTGGTGACGCTCGCCAGTCTATCGACCTGTTGATGAAAGCAGGCGACCTTGCCCGAGACGAAGAGACAGATTCTGTCACGGAAGAGCACGTCAAACGCGGTCGGAGAGACCTCGAACGTGGTCGTATCAAAGAAGGAATCAACGGCTTGACCGAGCACGGTCATCTCGTTCTGTACTCGCTTCTCACACTCGACCTCGAGGGTGAAACCCCGATTCGCTCTCGCGATGTTCGACCGAGATATACGCGCTTTGCCGAACTCGCTAACCGGGACCCGCTCGTCCCACGCAGAATGCGCGACCACCTGAGCGAACTCGCGATGCTCGGTATCGTTTCCGTTACCGAGCGCAACGAAGGCCGTCGCGGTGGAACGTACCGAGAGTACGCACTGGATATGGACGTGGAGCTCATCGTCTCGGCGATGCGCGACACCATCGACCTCGTCGGCGTCCACGAGACGGTCGAGCCATTCCTCAACGAGAACTCGTCCAGCACGCTCGACGATTTCGTCGGGAACTAAGTCTCGTTGGACTCCTCTTCGAGTAACACCTGATAGTAGAAACTGTAACTGCAAACTGCAACTGAGGACTAGATTCGCCCGATTACTGCGGACAACGTGGTGTTCGAACTCCCTGCTCGGAAGTTGGAAAGTCAGAGTCACCCTGTCAACTCAGATTCTTCTTGTTCTATGTCGCTCGCGAGGAGTAACCGGTGAGCGACACCACCGTGTCCGCAGTAAGTCGTAGGATTCGTCACTCGAACAGCGGACACAGTGGTGTGGGTTGGTAGTGTTCTGGCACCGGTTCGGCAAAGAGCTCCGGACACGGTGGTGTTCCACGTCGGAATAGTGTTGTTCTGCGTCGGTATGATGGTGTTCCACGCCGGAGTGGTGTCCTACACCGGGGGTTACAGATAGACTTCAGTAGTCGTGTGTGGTTTTCTCTCCGAACAGACGTGTATTGGCGTATCCGACCTGCTGTCGTGCAGTCTGCCGTTCGGATTCGCTCAGGCGATACTGTTTGAGTTCGTCAGCTATCGGCCCGAGTTCTTCGCGCCGGCTTTGATGTGCTTCGAGGAAATCCGCAATACTCGTCGCGGCAATTTCTTTGAGTTCTCCGCTCAGGAGTGACCCATCGCGATATTCTCGCGCCAACCGCTCTACGCGTTCGTCACTCTCCTCGAAAAAGTAATACAGAAACTGGTACGGGACGTCGACCTCGGGGTCTCCGCCGTGTTTTCGGTGGGATTCCACACTGCGTCGCCCACCGGAATACGCGTGCGTCCGAATCTTTTCGAAGACCGTCTCCCGGTCGTCAGACAGGCGAATGCTCGCTGAACCTCCCGACGAACTCATCTTCCCTGGTCCTTCCAGGGCCGGAAGGAACTTCGAGAGCAAGGCACCGGGTTTGGAGACATCGTATCGTTGTTTGGCTGCGATGTCGCGACAGACTCGCACGTGAGGGTCTTGGTCTACAGCAATCGGAACGAGTGTTGGGTGTCGTCCCTCGACGAGTTGCGGCAAGAGGAGGTGGGCAGCCTGAACAGCCGGATAGAACGAGAGTCCGATGTTCTCGGGGTCTCCGTACGTCGCGTTTACGGTCGATTGCGTCACTTCCTTCGCAAAGGCGGCCGCCAGTGGATACACCACGTCGGCGTCGGCCGTGTCGACGACGATTCGAGTTCGTTCGGGGTCGAACCCGACCGCGAGAATATCCAATAGATTCTCTCGCGTGTACTCGTGAATCTCGCCGAGCGGTTTGTCCTTTAATAGGTACTTTTCGTCGTCGGACAGCGGGATGTACACGAGACATCCCGTCTGGGCTTGCAGATACTTGGCGAAATAAAACGGAACGATGTGGCCGATGTGCATCGGTCCCGACGGGCCGCGACCCGTCACGATAGAGTGCGTTTTACCTTCGTTTGCGGCATCGAGGAAGTCGTCGACGTCCCGTTCCGCATAGAAGACGCCGCGGCGGACGAGTTGGTGTACGGGGTTGGGAAACTGTGCTTTCTGGTCGGCCGTGAGGGGGTCGGCTCCGAACTCATCGAGCAGTCGGTCGTAGTCGATGTCTCCTTCGACGGCGTACGGGGTTACGGTGAAGTCGTCTGTTGCTGGCATCTATGTCTGATTGGTGGTCACTCTGAGAGCGGCACAATCGAGAAACGGAGTGAGCACCGCGGCCGAATCTGGCGGGTGAAGCCCGTCTGATTCTAGACCGCGATACTGTCCACTTCCCAAGTTGAACGCCAACGCCAGCACGTGGCGCGGGAAGTGGATACCATACTGTCATCAAGATGGTTGGGTCTCTTATATGTTCTGCTCAGGTGCTTTCGACACTGTACTCTACGTTGTTACTCGAACGACGCTCACTTCATCAATAATTTCACAATGATTGACTTTGGTTGAATTTGGGAGAGAGTTCGGAAAATCATAATCCCGGTGTCGCGTCCACGTTTAGACGCGCTTCGGCGCATGAACCCTATGGAAGACGAAAAAACAGACTCAGCCCCTGAGCTCGGCCGGACACTCGACTCCCTCCGTGAACAAGCCACCCCTCGTCGGGCGTTCCTCGTCAGCACTGCAGCAGCTGGCCTCGGAGCAGTCGGACTCTCGGGCCTGGCTGCGGCAGACGAACACGAAGGAAACGGCAACGGCAACGGACCCAATGGAAACGGCAACGGAATGAACAAGACGAGCGGTGACCAGGACGTCCCCGGTACGGACGTCGACGTCTTGAACTACGCGCTCACACTCGAACACCTCGAAGACCAGTTCTACAAACAGAGCCTCGAATCTCTCGGCGGATTCTTCAGCCGAGAGACCATCGAAAACAGCGACGTGCTGTCGGGGTTCGGCGACGAAGTGCGGACCACCGCTTACGACCACCTCACGCACGTCGGCGAGCACGAAGCAACGCACGTTGACGTGCTCGAAACCGTCATCACGACGTTAGGTGGCGAGCCTGTCTCCCCCGCAGAGTACGACTTCGGAACGATGGTCCAAGACGACCCGACGAAGTTCTTCGCCACCGCACAGGCACTCGAAAACACCGGCGTGATGGCCTACACCGGCGCACTCGACCTCATCGAGAGTCCCGACCTGCAGACGGCTGGTGCAACTGTCGCCACCGTCGAAGCCCGCCACGCCTCGTACCTCAACCTCCTCAACGGCGACGACCCGTTCCCCGCTGCCTTCGACGAGGCGAAGTCGATGGACGAAATTCTGGAAATCGCTGGTCAGTTCATCGTCGAGTGACCCGCTCCCGTCTCTCCCCTTTTTTCCCTGCTAAATCACAACTACCGTGCCGGATAGTGTCACCAATCGCCATCGCGGCGACAGACAACACGAGGTCCAGTAGGCAGTGTTGCCGACGAACTGGGGTCGGTTCCCGGACTGCTATCTGACATCTGTTCCTGTCTGTGAATCGTTCCCACGAACCGGGAATAGACGCCCCGTTTGACACGTCTGGAGAGAGTTTACTGACGTGTGAGAGCCGATGTACGACCGAATTCTCGTTCCAATAGACGGCAGTGATGCGGCAGCGGCGGGTGCCGAGGCAGCACTCGCCCTCGCTCGCCGGTTCGACGCCGAGTTGTCTGTCGTTCACGTCCTCGACCCCAATGAACACCTGCCTGACGGCACCGAGAGTCCTGAAGATACCACCCAGTGGGGAAACGAAGTCGTGGACGAGGTCGTCGAGAGGGCGACTGGCGCGGGTCTCGAAGCTACGGGTGACGTCCTCGAACACGACGACTCGATACCGGAGACCATCCTCGCATACGCCGCCACCCACGACGTTGACTGCATCGTCATGGGGACGACCGGCCGGACGGGACTCGGTCGGTACGTCCTCGGAAGCGTCGCGGAACAGACGGTTCGGGCGTCGTCGGTGCCGGTCGTCACCGTCCACGAGGATATCACGTTCGACCCCGAGTTCGAGTCGATACTGGTCCCGACCGACGGGAGCGCCCACGCACTCGCCGCTGCAGACCACGCGGTCGACCTAGCGACCGCGACCGGCGCTGGACTCGACATCCTTCACGTCGTCGACATCGGGGCGTTACCAGGCAGCGCCGACCCTACTTCCGTCCTCGATGCACTGGAGAAGGCAGGCGAGCGGGCGCTGAACGACGTTATCGACCTCGCCACTGAGGCAGACGTGCCCGCGGTCGAAGCCTCCGTGATGAGTGGGTCGCCGTATCGAGCCATCGTCAAATACGCCGAGGAGAACGACGTCGGCCTCGTGGTGATGGGCACTCACGGCCGAACCGGTCTGGACCGCTACTTCCTGGGGAGTGTCACCGAACGCGTGGTTCGGCGTTCAGAGGTTCCGGTCTTGGTCGTCTCGAAACCCGACTGAGGTGAGCCTGTCTCGTCGCTCACTTCGAGCACTCGCCCAACCGTTTATTCCAGTATCTGTCGCGGGGCTTCTTCCTCTTGCAGTGTGTCTTCTGTCTCGAATCTGTCGCTCGACGACGTCGGTTCTGATTGATGGCCTGGCACGTACCGTAACCTTCGCCGGCCCGGTGTTCAGGCCACGGTCGGTGTGTAAGTGGATTTGCGGTGTAGTAGTGGTAGTGTTCGGATTCGTGTGTAGCAGCGGTGTCTCCGTCGTTTCTCGTCGTACTCGTAGAGATAATTTGGAATTTTATCGCGTCATGTGGTTTATCACGGTGTGATTAATCGCGAATAACAGCGGACATCCTGGTGTTCGCGCACGGCAGTTCCACCAGATGTCTGTGTTGTGTTACCACGTACATCCGATAAGTTATCCGTCTGGGACTCTCAGTAAGTGTGTGAGTGAAGAAACAGGGCGTCGAAACCTTCGAATGCCCAATGGCAGTGAGCTGTTTGCAGTCGTAACCGAGCACAACGGTGGGAACCACGTGCGAGTCCGCTGCGAGGACGGCGAGAATCGGATGGGCCGGATTCCCGGCCGGATGAAGTACCGAACGTGGATCAACGAGGGCGACGTCGTTCTCGTCGAACCGTGGGACTGGCAAGACAGCAAGGCGAACATCGAGTGGCGCTACACCGACGACGACGCCGACCAGCTCCGTCGCGAAGGTCACATCCAATAGACTACTCCCGAGAGGGTTCTACTGAACGTTCTGAGTCTCTTCTCGACTGTTAGCCGTGGCTCCAGTCAGTCTGCTATAACTTCCGTCAGTCAGCGACTGCTCCGCTGAGAGGGTCCTGAAAAATTGACAAAGCTCCGTCTCCACTATGTCAAAAAATAGACATATACCTATCCAAACGCCTCGTTTTCGTTTTGTAATTTATATACTCTCTCGGCGGTATGTTTATGGTCTATGTTGAGTGTCTCTTAGAAAAGAATGACTGGAATTGCCGTTTCGACTGCTTTTCGCGATTGCGCCGCACCTGCTGCGCACCTAATTAGTAATTCTCGGCGACATATGTCTTCGTCCACGCTGGTGTCTGTGTCCGTCCGGGGTATGGGTTCGGCTAGATGACTCCCTCAGCGGACCCGCCCCGAATTTCGACTGGTGTCGACGGACTCGATTCGATTCTCAACGGCGGTCTCATTACCGGACGAAGTTACCTCGTCCGCGGCGCACCGGGAACGGGAAAGACGATTCTCGGCATGCACTTCCTGAAGGAAGGAATCGACAACGGTGAGTCCGCGCTGTTCGTCAACCTCGAAGAGTCCGAGTCGGACGTCCGAAGCAACGCCGCCTCGCTCGGTATCGACCTCTCGGGTGTCGAGTTCCTCGACATGAGTCCGAACGCGAGCGTCTTCGTCGAGGACCAATCGTACGACATCCTCGCTGCGAGCGACGTGGAGAAAGAACCGTTCATCGAGTCGATAACCGATGCCGTCTCGCAGTACGAACCTGACCGCGTTTTCGTCGACCCAATCACACAACTGCGATATTTGACGCCCGACACGCACCACTTCAGAAAGCAGGCAATCGGGTTTATGGAATATCTCACTGCCAACGGTGCGACTGTCATGTTCACGTCGCAGGACACCCCCGACAACCCGGACGATGACCTGCAGTTCATGAGCGATGGCTCAATCGAACTGGATACCCAAGAGATGGGTGCTATCATCGACGTTCCGAAGTTCCGGGGGTCAGACACTGTCGGTGGAACCCACTCGATTCGTATCACTGACTCCGGTCTCGTCGTCTTCCCAGAGCTAAAGCCTCTGACACACTCTCGGGAGTTTCCGAACGAGTCGATTCCGTCGGGTGTCCCGGAAATCGACGAACTACTGCACGGTGGTCTCGAACGAGGGACTGTCAGCATCATCAGCGGACCGACTGGTGTCGGAAAGACGACGCTCGGAACGCAGTTCATCAAAGAGGCGGCGGGTCGCGGTGAGCGGTCTGTGTTGTACCTCTTCGAGGAGAGCTACTCGACGTTCCGCGAGCGCAACGAATCGATTGGCATCCCCGTCTCCCAGATGGAAGAACAGGGCTCGCTCCACGTACGAGAGATGGAACCACTGAATCTCTCGCCGCAGGAGTTCGCCCAGCACGTCCGGGCCGAGGTGGAAGCACACGACACGAAAATCGTGATGATAGACGGCATCAACGGATACCAACTGGCCGTCCAGGGTGGGAAAGACATGCTCATCCGAAAACTCCACGCGTTGGGGCGCTACCTCAAGAATATGGGGGTGATAGTCATCTTCGTCGACGAGCACAAGAACGTCACGGGTGACTTCACCGCGACGAACTCGGGTGTCAGTTATCTCGCCGATAACATCGTCTTCCTCCAACACGTCGAGATGACTGGCAGGTTACAGAAAGTCATCGGCGTGTTGAAGAAACGAACGACGCAGTTCGAACACACACTCCGACAGTTCGAAATCACGGAGCACGGACTGAAAGTCGGTGGCCCGATGACGGGTGCGCAAGGCATCCTGTCGGGCACACCCGAGTACACTGATTCGAGCCGAGATTCGAACGAGCGGTAACACTCCGACCTATTAGAGTTGATTATTCGATGACACCGAACCAATCCCGGAAGGAGTCGTGGGAGGGCGACGAAGGCCGGGCTTCGACCGACGACATGCGGTTGTTGTTGTTGCTCTCGAACGGGCAAAACGGCCGAGTGCTCTCCGAGAAGTTGCGACCGGAGTACGACATCTCGACCGACGAATCGACGCTCGAAGCCGGTGAGTTCGACCTGTGTATCTTAGATGCACACTCCGTGGAACGACTCCGAACCCAACTCGTCTCCGTGAAACAATCCGAAGAGCCCGTCTTTCTTCCAGTTCTTCTCGTCGTGAGCCCCGAGTGGGACCAACTTGACCCGTCGCTGTTCGATATCGTCGACGAGGTCATCACGATTCCGCTGATTCTCGACGAACTCGGCCCGCGAATCGAATCGCTGCTTCGGAACCGCCGGCTTTCACAGGAACTGAGTCAACGAGACCAGGTCGAGCAGATGGCCGCAATCATCTCACACGACCTTCGGAACCCGCTGAGCGTCGCGCGCGGGAACCTCGAACTCGGGCGGGAAGGCGACTCTGACGAACACCTCGAAAAAGCATCAGAGGCGTTGAACCGAGTGAACACACTCGTCGAAGACCTCCTCTCGTTCGCGAAACAGGAGTATTCACAGCCCAACATCGGCCCGACCTCTCTTTCCGATGTCGCGTCCCGCTCTTGGAATCAAGTCGAGACTCAGTCGTCGGACCTGAAGATGGACCTTTCCGAAGCGACCACCGTCCTCGCGGACGCGAGTCGATTGCAGGAGCTGTTCTCGAACCTGTTTCGAAACGCGTGCGAACACAACGACGAAGACGTCACTATCACCGTCGGCCCGCTTCGGACGGGGTTCTTCGTCGAAGACGACGGCGACGGAATCACCGAGACGACCCGGGACATCTTCGAGACGGGATACTCGACGAACGTCGACGGAACCGGATTCGGGCTTGCAATCGTGAAACGAATCGCCGACTCGCACTCGTGGGACGTCGCACAGACCGAGAGTCCGGAAGGCGGCGCACGGTTCGAAGTGACGGGAGTCCAGTTCCTCGACGACGGGTCTGCGACGGTCGGTGGTGAGTTCTAAATCGTGGATTTCGACTGGCCGGACACCCAAGACGTTCGGAGCCATCGAGTGACGCTGCTTCTCGCCCACCGTGAAAATAGAGAGTTGCTCGCGGAGTGGATTCGAGAGGAGACGCCTCACGTACCGCTCGTCCCCGACGAGGAAGCGTCTTTTCCGGTCGCGGAAGACGGGGGCGATGTCTCGTTTGGCTCGACCGATAGCGGCACCAATCGGGTTGATTCGGACGACAGCGACACCAGCCCATTCGATTCGGACGGTGACGCGGACTGCCCACGGGGCGACATCTGTATCATCGACCAACGGATGGTCGCACGACATCGGGAGTGGGTGTTGGCTCAGAAGCGGGCGGCGAACCGCGAGTTCTATCCGGTGTTACTCGTCCACTCAGGCGACGAACGACAGCTGAAACAGTGGCTCTGGTCGCTCGTCGACGAGGCGATTGCAGCACCGATACGGCTCCCGGTGTTCGAGCGACGGCTGAACAACCTCTTGGAGCGACGGCGTCTCTCAGTCGCCCACGCACGTGAGTTTCGCACGGCCGAACATCAGTACCGGGCGCTCTTCGAAGCGAGTAACGACGCAATCGTCGTCTTCGACCCAGTCCGTGACGTTATCCAGGAGTCGAACAGGCGTGCGACTGAACTGCTCGGCTACTCTCGGACACAGCTTAGACAGCTCTCACCGGCGTCTTTGTTTTCCACCGACACGGACAGATACCGTGCGTTCGTCGAAGCCACTCTCGACACCGGTCGAGGGTGGACAGACGACCTCGTCGTTACCAGACGGGACGGAACCGAAATCGTGACTGAGGTGTCCGTGAGCGTCATCGAGTTCGACGACTCGCCGCGACTCGTAGCGAGTATCCGAAACGTCACCGAACGCCACTCACAGAAACTCGAACTCGAGAGACGGCGTGACGAACTCGACGAACTCCACAGAATCAATCGAACACTCAGAAAGACGACACAAGCGGTGGCGAGAGCGTCGTCCCGAAGCGAACTCGAACAGAAGGTGTGCCAACAGTTGGCGAACTCTGACCGCTACGAGTTTGCCTGGATTGGAACTGCAGACGAGGAATCAGGAGAAATCGTCCCACAGACTGTCGCAGGCGACGCTCCGGAGTATCTGGATTCGGTCACAATCCGCGCCGACGACACACCGACCGGCCGTGGACCGGCGGGGACGGCCCTGCGCAAAGGCGTCGTGAGTATCGTCCAGGAGACCCAGACCGACCCCGCGTACGAACCGTGGCGACACCTCGCAACGCGATACGGAGTCGGCGCCGTCGCCGGCGTCCCGATTCGGCACGACGACGAGACGTATGGGGTCTTGACAATCTACGCGAACGAACCCAACGCGTTCGGCGAGAAAGAGCGCAACGTGCTCGCAGATCTCGGCGTAACCGTCGGCCACGCCATCAATGCACTCCAGGCGCACAGAGACGCGAAACGGTTCGAAGAGGCGGTCGAACACGCGGGCCACGCGATTTACATCGCCAGCGGAGACGGCACCATCGAGTACGTCAACTCCGCGTTCGAGGAGAGC
Organism: Haloferax larsenii; assembly: GCF_024730625.1. Taxonomy (NCBI): domain Archaea; kingdom Methanobacteriati; phylum Methanobacteriota; class Halobacteria; order Halobacteriales; family Haloferacaceae; genus Haloferax; species Haloferax larsenii. Next base: position 135,396 of record NZ_CP078065.1, on the reverse strand, counting down.
ACCGGATACACTCGCGAAGAAGTCGTCGGCTGTCACCACTCGGTCCTTCGAACTGGTGAAGACAATCCGTCGTTCCACACGGAGTTGTGGGAATCGGTCTCGACGGGCGACACGTGGCAAGACGAGACGACCGGACGGCGAAAAGACGGGCGGCGGCAACACATCGACCAGACGGTCGCACCGATATCGACCATCGGTGACGAGGAGAACTACATCGTCGCGGTCCGCATGGACATCACCGACGAGCGACGCCGACAACAGCAGTTACAAACCCTCCATCGGGTCCTGCGACACAACATCCGAAACGAATTGAACGTCATTCGGGGCTATCTCGACATCGTCGACGAGGAGACGCCTGAGGGGACCGCCGAGAGTGCGATGTCCAAGATTCGGTCGTCGACCGAGGAACTCCTTCGGACGAGTCGACAGGCCAGACGCATCGAACAGACGTTCGTCAGGTCGGACGACGCGTCCGAGTCGCCGTCGAAGCAGTCGTTTTCGTCGGTCGTCCGTGCCCACTGTGACTTGGTTCGGACTCGGTTCTCGGAGGCGACAGTCGAGTGGTCGGTCCCAGAGTGCGGCGCTGCCGTGGATGCCGAGTTCGGGACGGCACTCAACGAGATACTCACGAACGCGGTCAGACACAACGACAGCGCGGCCCCGACCGTCGTCTGCGAGGCGTCGGTCGAGAACGCGGACGCGACGGTCACACAGGCCGTCGTCTCCGTTCGCGACGACGGGCCGGGAATCCCGGTTCACGAACGTCGTGTCCTCAGAGAGGGCGAAGAGACACCGCTCCTTCACGGAAGTGGTCTCGGTCTCTGGCTCGTCAATTGGATACTCACCGAACTCGGTGGCGAGGTTCGCATCGACGACAACGACCCGAGAGGGACGGTCGTTACGATGCGACTCCCACTGTACGACGACTGAGACGCCCATTCGACCCGAAAACCGCTGCCCGCCGAGGCTTACTTACTGTCGGGCGACCTGTGTTTCGAACACCGAGCGTCGTCTCGATACTGCCCATGCACGTCGTCGAACTCACAGAACCCGGAACCTTCGAGCACAGAGAGCGCCAGCGTCCGGCCCCCGGACCGAACGAGGTGCTCGTCGAGATACGACACGTCGGCATCTGCGGGTCCGACGTTCACTACTACGAACACGGCCGCATCGGCGACTACGTCGTCTCCGACCCGCTCGTCTTGGGCCACGAGAGCGCCGGCGTCGTCGCCGAGGTCGGAAGCGACGGTAGCCACCTCGAACCGGGCGACCGGGTCGCCCTCGAACCCGGTGTTCCCTGCGGTGAGTGCGCCCAGTGCCGAGCGGGGACGTACAATCTCTGTCCCGACGTCGAGTTCATGGCGACACCCCCGGACGATGGCGCGTTCGCGGAGTACGTCGCGTGGGATACCGACTTCGCCTACCGACTTCCGGACGGCGTTTCGACTCGTGCGGGTGCTCTCTGTGAACCACTCAGCGTCGCACTGCACGCGACACGCCGTGCCGCAATCGACCTCGGTGAGACCGTCCTCGTAACGGGCGCCGGACCAATCGGTGCGATGGTCCTGAAGGCCGCGCGTGCAGCTGGCGCGGGAGACATCGTCGTCTCCGACGTGGTTCCGTCGAAACTCGAACGGGCGCGCGAGATGGGGGCGACAGAGACGGTGAACGTCTCCGAGCGCTCTCTCGAAGCCGCCATCGACGACTTCACCAGGGGCGACGGTGTCGACGTCGTCGTCGAGGCATCCGGTGCGACTCCGGCAATCGCCGCAACGACAACTGTCGTCCGTCGCGGCGGGACTGTCGTCTGTATCGGTCTCTCCGGCGACAACGAGATACCCATCGCGACCAACGAACTGGTCGACAAGGAACTCGACTTCCGAGGGTCGTTCCGCTTCAGAAACACGTACCCGGACGCGATTTCGCTCCTCGAACGCGGTGTCATCGACGTGGAAGATGTCATCGACTTCGAGATGTCGATGGCCGACCTGACGGCGGCCTTCGAACGCGCGCAAGAACCAGACGTCGTAAAGGGGATGGTCGCCGTCGGGTCCGAGTGAGCATGGTGGCCGATTTCCAATGACGCTCGAACGCGTCTGTGACGACTGTGGTGCACGAACGACCGAACCGGTCGCGAGGTGTGACTGCGGCGAGCCGCTCTGGCTCGCCACCGACCCGGGGTCGTTTTCGTGGGACGACGTCTCCGACTCCCCGGGGATGTGGCGATACGAGGAACTGCTCCCGGTCGAGTTTCCGGGCGGACTCGCCGCGGCAGCGGGTGGAACGCCACTGCTCCGCGACGATGCACTCGACGAGTACGCTGGTACGACCATCCACGTCAAAGTAGAGGGGAGTCACCCGACGGGGAGCTTCAAAGACCGCGGGAGTGCCGTGGGGCTGGCTGCTATCGAGTCCGGTCTCGTCGGCGACGCCGCCGCTGTCGGCACCGTCTCGCACGGAAACATGGCGATGGGTACCGCCGCGTTCGCGACGGCCGCGGACGTGCCCTGTGTGGTGTTCGTCCCCGACGACGTCCCGCAAGCACGCCTCGACGTCATCGGCCAGTTCGACCCGACGATACTGACCGTGAGGGGCGAGTACAGCCGTCTCTACGACCGAACGCTCGAACTCGGTCCCGACAACGACGTCGTCTTTCTCAACTCCGACGTCCCGCTGAGGGTCGAAGGCCAGAAGACAACCGCAGTGGAACTCTGCGAGGCCTTCGCTCCCGACGTGCCCGACGCAATCGTCCTCCCCGTCAGCAGCGGTGGGCACGCGAGCGGTGTGTGGAAAGCCGTGCGGGAACTCCGCGAGGCCGGGGCGATTGACCGCGTTCCGGAACTCTACTTGACGCAGGCTGCGGCCTGTTCTCCCATCGCCGATGCGTTCGAACGAGGCGATTCGGCTGTCTCTCGCGTCGAGGGCGGGGACACCATCGCGTACTCTATCGCCAACGCCGACCCACCGAGCGGGACGCGAGCGCTCCGTGCCGCCCGCGAAACCGGTGGTGCGGTCGTTTCGGTCACTGACGACGAGATTCGAGACGCCCAGCGTGTCCTCGCGACACAGGCGGGTCTCTCCGTAGAAACTGCTTCCGCGACGGCGCTCGCGGGAACCAAACACTTGGTCGAACGGGGATTCGTCGCCCCCGGCGACGACGTTGCAGTCATCGCGACCGGAACTGGTCTCAAGGAGTCGCCAGCCGAAGGAAGTCACGACCCTCTCGGTACAGTCGGTATCGACGATATCGACGCGGCTCTCGGTCGATTTCTCGGTGGATAGTCCGGGGTGTAATCCACCGACTCCCCGTCGAAGAACAGCGGACATGGTGGTGTTGGCGTGACCGGAATTTCACTCTCGAAGCGTACTCTCGAAACGTGCGAATACTCGGCGTAGCGTGGCTCTCAGCCGTTAGGAGCCGCCTAGTAATCTTCGGACGTGTACATCTGTTCGGTACGACATGTCTATCGCAATCGGTCACTTCGCGTTCGGAGCGGCGCTGACCGCACTCACGGCCGCGCTCTTCGTCCCGAGATTCCGGTTCCACCGGACCGTGGTCGTCTTTGGGGGTCTGTGGGCGATGATACCCGACTTCTACCACGTCTCACCCGTCGGCGGGTCGTTCGTTCGGCTCCTCCACGACTCTGCCGCGGCGGACCTCTTTTGGGGTCACGGTGCGCTCGACGCGTTCGACGCCACCGACTCGAAAGAAATCGCCGCGCTGTTCCTCGGGTTCTTCTTCGTCGCCACGGTCCTCTCTGAGATTCGAATGGCCGCCGTTCGCGGCCGTGTCGAGGACGGTGCCCGCGGTGGTGGGTACTCACCGGTGGTTGCAAACTCGCTGCTGTTTGCAAACTCGTCGCCGGGTCTAGACTCGCCGCCGGTCGCGCCCGACGGCGATGTCGAGACGACTCCCGTCGGGCGGTCGTGGCTCGATACGTCTGTCTTCGGTCGCTCGGCCAAGCGGGCCGCCGCATTCACTGCGCTCCTTGCCGGCGTGGGGTTGCAATCGCTGTTGTTCTCTCGACCGCAGTACATCGGTCTCCTCGTCGGGCTCGGTGCGCTGCTCGAACTCGTCGGGTTGACCATGCTCCTCGACGTCTCACCGTTCGATAGGTGGGTGAAGTCGGTGTTCCCCCCCGTCGTTCGCACCATGGGCGCGCTCGTCGTGACGTTCGCGGCGCTCGCAGTCGCAGGCGGGCTTCTCATCCCAATCCAGCAACTCACGCCCCTCGCGTTGTCCTACGCCGCGTTAGCTATCGTCATCGTTCTCCAGACGATTCGCCTCTGGGAGTCGGCGGTCTGATTCAGTTCTGGGAGTCGGCGGTCTGATTCGGTTCGCTCCCACCAACTGCTACTGGAGCGGCGGTGACTCACTCGAAGTCACATCTGCGACCCACTCGACCACAGCAACCGCGACTCACTCGAACACGTCGACGAACCGCGGGTTCGACAGTTCGCGTAGCTGACTGGGCGTCAGTCGAAACACCGCTTCGGGCGTCCCGGCGGCGGCCCAGATTTCGTCGAACTCGTCGAACACTGGGTCGGCACGTATCGGACAGCCGTTGGCATGGCACGTCGGCGGAACGCCACCGATACTCCACCCAGTCGCCTCTTTTACTTCGGCGGCGTTCGCACTCCGAACCTCGGCAGGGTCGACGTCGAACTCGGACGCGAGCGCCGCCTCGTCGACGCGGTTCGCGCCACTCGTGAGGACGACGACTGTCTCGTCGCCGACGCGCATCACGATGCTCTTGACGATTTGGGAGACGTCGCAGTCGATTGCGTCGGCGGCGTCGGCCGCCGTCTTCGTTCCCTCTGGGAACTCGCGAACGTCGATTTCGATGCCGTGTTCTGCCCGAACCTCGTCGGCGAACCGCTTGGCGGTCGGGTGCATGCAAACGGATTCTGCGGCTTGCAGTATGAACGTTCGCCGGGGGCGGGGCTCGACGGTGTTTTTTTCGCTAGTTCTGTCAAAACGGTCCAGAAAAGACGTGTACTTGGTGGGGAGGAAGCCGTTTGGCGTGGGACAGTTCCGCTAGCCGTTGTACGTCCACTTCTGGAGCGTCGACGAACTGGTGCCAGATTCTGCGGTCCAGACGACGCGGACGACGTCACCAGACGTGAACGTCGCTCCCACGTCGTAGTAGTTTCCGGCCGTGATTTTGTCGCCGGTGGTCGTTCCGTTGGTGGACCACTGCTCGTCGGAGATGCTATCTCCCGTCACGTTGATTTGGGATGCGACGAGGGCTTCTCCGCTTTCGTGGGTAATCGTCAGGTTGCTTCCGTTGTAGTCGAACGCGAAACTCGCTTGCGGTGCCGTGGTGCTCACCTGGTCGCCGAGTCCGAGGACGAACGTCCCGATGACGGCCGCGAGGATGACTGTGATAGCGACCATGAGGATGACGCCGATAACCGGCGAAACGGCACGAGAGTCTGTGAATAGCTGTTTGATGTTCATTGTATTCTCCATGGTGGCCGGACAACGAGTGTGTGACTCACAGAAAAATCGAGTCGGTGGCAACACACTTGCCGGGGAAACCTACAGGTGAATTGAACGATTCGAAGATATTTAAGTTCATGTTACCAGGAACGTCGTCGCTGGTATGACCTTGTGTATCATTTCTCATAGCGGACAGCCAGTCGCTGCACGAGCGGTGCTGCCGCTCGATGGCTGAAAAACGGAAAAGGTGTGGATCGGGCGAGTGTCGCTCGAAAGCCGCTCAGTTGTTGTAGGTGTACTTCTGCAGGGTTGCAGAGTTGGCACCGGATTCGGAGGTCCAGATGACACGGACCGTGTCACCGGAGCTGAGTGCACCCGAGTCGACTTCGAAGGAGTCGCCCGCGTTCATCTGTCCGTCACCGCCGTCGTAGGTCGTCACGGTCGCGCTCGCGTTGGACGAGACGGAGACGTTCAGGTTGCCCGTGGCAATCGCATCACCACTTTCGTGCGTGACGGTCACGTTCGTCGCCGTGCTGTTGTAGTCGAAGCTGAAGCTCGCCTGCGGTGCGGTGTCTCCCACTTGGTCTCCGAGTCCGAGGACGAACGTCCCGATGACGGCCGCGAGGATGACTGTAATGGCGACCATGAGGATGACGCCGATGACTGGCGAGACTGCGCGTGATTCGCTGAGGAATTCTTTGATATCCATCGTTTTTCACCAGGACCGGTATCGTTTCCACATCGCGCCCGTCCGTGGGGCTTCGAGCGGTTCTCGCACCGGTTCCTGTTAACAATGCGTATGTTCCGGATGTACTTAATTTCGCAATGGCTTACTTGTCGAATTCGGGTGGTTAGGTGGTTCCTAACGGCTGATTTGGCCAATTAATGTGAATGTTCCAATTGGATACCACACAAGGAAGTCATCAGTCGTCGCACTCAGCCTTCGAAGTCGTGGCTCCCGCAGTCTGCACTTGTCGTCTACGGGGAACAGAGACGTACGACAGAAAAACAGTGGATTCGAGTTGACCTGGGCTTTATCGGTCGTCCACCAGCGATGCGACGAACGACTCGTAGGCCGCCGTGACAGCCTGCACCGAGAAGTCTTCAGCCCGAGAACGGAGGCGTGCGTCTTCGACGGGGCCGTCCAAGACGCGCGCTATCGCTTCCGCGAGCGCCTCGTCGTCGCCGACGGGAACGAGCGGCCCCAACTCGCCGCCGTCGAGAATTTCGTGGGGCCCGCTCGGACAGTCGGTCGACGCGATTGGGAGTCCACACGCGAGTGCTTCGAGGAGGACCGTCGGCAGGCCCTCGTGCCGCGAGGAGAGGACGAACGCGTCGGCGCGACCCATGTACGCGTAGGCGTTCTCGACGTATCCCGGGAAACACACGCGCTCGCGGATACCGAGTGAACTGGCTAGCGACTCCAGTTCGTCGCGCTTCGACCCCGACCCGGCGACGACTAGCCGCGTCTCCGGTCGCTCGTCGTGAACGCGCGCGAACGCCCGAAGCAGCGTTGGGAGGTCTTTCGCCGCCTCCAATCGCCCCACAGTGAACAGCACCCGCACCGACGAGTCCGATAGCCACGCTCGTGCTGGCGTCTGCTCGGCGATGGGGTGTGTCGCGGCCGCGGCGATGTCGTCCACCTCGATTGGGTTGTACAGGACCGCAATCGACTCGGGGTCCGTTCCCAACTCGGTGGCGATGCTGTCGGCGACGCCCTCCGAGACCGCGATGACGCTGTCGGCGCTTCCGTAGAGCCGCGCGGCGATTCTCGCAGTCAGCGCCTCTTTTCGACCGTGTCTGACGCCGACGGTGTTGTGTTCGGTGAGCGCGACGGTCGTCTCGGCCCCGGAGACCGCGTCCGCGAGGACCGAGACGACGTTCGCGTGCATCATCGCCCCGACGAGAACGTCTGGCTGTTCTTCGTTGAGGTAGCGGCGGAGCGCGGGGACACTGGCCAACACGCCAATAACTGGGAGTCGCGGTGTCCCGAGTTCGACCACGCGAACCGCGTCGTCGAGTGCGTCGGTGAACTCACCGCCGCCGTAGGAGACGACGATGTCTACTCGGTGGCCCGCCTCGACGAGGCCGTTCGCAATCGTCGCGGTCACTTTCTGTGCGCCGCCGACGCCCATCGACGGGATGTAGAAGGCGACGTGGTATCTTGCGTTCGCGTCCGGTACCTTGCCTCTCGACGTATCGTCGTTCGCAACGCCTTCCGCCGTCGGCATGTCGAGACTCACGTCGGAACCCCCCGCGCCCTGACGGCGCGAGCAAGTCGCTTCGCCGACTGGTAGGTCACGCGACCGCCCAGTGCGACAGACAGGTGGACGAGCGTGTCGGAATCGACGTGGCCACCGAGCAACGCGAGCGCCAGCAGACGGCGCGCATCACTATAGTAGCCTGTCCGGAGAGCTTCTTTCCCGAGTTTCGCGCGGTGTGCCGCGACGAACTGTCGCTCGATACCGAGTTGTCTCGCCAACGGGCGGAACTGCTCGACGAAAAGCGGGAAACTCTCGTCGCGCTTCGTCTCGAAGCGTTTCGTGACGCGGTCGCCCCCCTCGACGTATCGAATCGTCAGTGCCTCGTCGACCGACGCGAAGCGGCAGTGCTGTGAGAGTCGGACGAACCACTCGCGGTCTTGCCAACTCGGGAACCGCTCGTCCGGGAGTCCGGCATCGTCGACGACCGACCGACGGACCATCACGCCGGAAAACTCCGACAGCGACCCGCCGAGGAGGAGGTCACGCGTCACGTCCCCTCGGACGCCGCCGGTCTGTTTCTGCACGGTCTTGCCGGCTTCGCGGTACTCGGTTCCGGTGTAGACCAGCCCGACTGTTTCGGATACGTCGCCGAACACGTCCACTTGGCGAGCGAGTTTTTCGGGATACCACTCGTCGTCGTCGTCGTGAAACGCGACGAATCGCCCGGTTGCAGCGCGAATGCCGGTGTTTCGGGCGGCGTTCCCACCGCGATTCGTCGGATGGCGAATGATGCGAACCTGCTGGATGGTGTCGACACCGACGGTCGGTTCGTCGAGAACCTCACGCGCCGGGATTTCGGAGTGGTCGTCGACGACGACGAGTTCTATCGGGTCGTACGTCTGTGCGGCCACGCTCGCGACCGCCTGGCGAAGCCCGTCGGGGCGGTTGTACGTCGGGAGGACGACGCTGACGAGCGGATTCGAGTCGCTCATTCCAGATACCCCAATTCGCGGAGTCTGTCGGCGACGTACTCCGACTCCTCCTCGGCCGCCGATTCGCCGTCGCTGGATTCGTCTCTCTCGTCGTCGAAGAACCGTCTTTCTGCGGACATGGTGGTGTGGGTCGCGTCGATGTCGGTTGGTTCCTCGGCGTCGCGGCCGACGAGAGCCGGGTCCCAGTCGTCGAGCAGCGACGCCCCTTCGACGTGGTCCGGGGGGTCGATGCCGAAAAGCGAGAGGACCGTCGGCACCACGTCGATAACTGTCGCATCCGACACGGTGAGCGTTCCTGCCGACGCTGCCGGTCCGCTCAGGGCGAACAGCCCGGTCCACGTGTGGCTGAACTCGTCGGTCTCACCGAATTGCTCCTCACGGACGATATCCGAAATCTTCCACGTCATTCGTGCCGGAAAGAGCAGGATGTCCGGCGCGCTCTGCTCACCAGCCACGTCGCTCCCGACGAGCGTGTGTCTATCCTCGACGGCGTCGAAGACCCGTGTCCCGTCGGGTGCCGTGACCTCGCGGAGGTCGGCGACGAGTCGGGTCCGGTAGGCGTCGAACTCGTCGGCGGGAATCACGCCGCCGGGGTCGCGTCCCTCGACGTTGCAGCGAATCCCGAGGGAAGAGAGCGACCGAGTGAAGGCCGCAGAGCGCTCGAAATCCACGTATTCGCTCGCGTCGACGACTTCCTGAAGCACCGAGTCGGGAAGCACCCGCGCGACGGTCCGGTCGAGGCCGAGGTTGGCGAGCACGCGCTCGACTCGCGTCGGGGTGACACCGACGTGCCCGAGGAGGCCGAGTCCGCTCCGGAGCGTCCGCGTCGCGAGTGGTTGTCGGGCGGCGTCGTCGCCCTCGCTCGTCGCGGTGTGTTTGGTCTGCTCGTTCCACGCGTGGCGGACGGATTCGGCCGTCGTGACGAGGTCGCCGCGCTCCTTCAGCCACGAGTTGAGGTAGAAGACTCGGTCGTACTGGTGGATTCCGTGGTCGGACACGAGGACGACGTGAGCGTCTGGCCCGGCGAGTTCGACTAGTCGCTCGATACCCGCATCGACCCGGCGGTAGACGCGCTCGACAGCCTCCGGGTCGTCGCCGTCGGTGTGGAAGACGCCGTCTGTGCTCTGGAACTGGACCATCATGAGGTCCCACTCGGTCGCGTCGGCGAGCGTCTCGGCAGCTTCGACACGAGCGTCCACCAATCGCTCGTACTCGGCGAGTCGGTCTTCTTTGGTCGCAGTCTGGCCCGCGTAGACTTGGTAGTCCGGAAGCACCTCGTCGAGTTGTCGCTTCTCACCATCGACGAGGATATCGACGCCCTCGGTGGCGAGATAGCCCGGTACGAGACTCCCGTCGAACTCGTGGACCGGGTGTGTGACTGGGACGTTCACGACGACCGACGAGAGTCCGTGTGCGGAGAGTATCTCCCACAGATAAGGGACCTGCACGTCTCGGGCGGAGACGAGTTCACCACCAGAGTCGCGGTCGTAGCCGTAGAAGTCGTAGACTCCGTGTTGCCACGGCGTCGCCCCGGTCACGACGGAGGGCCACGCGGAGGGCGTCCACGGTGGGTGCGTCGTTTCGAGTTCGTCGACGACACCGGTGTCGAGGAGGTCGGCGATAGTCGGGACCGCCCCCGACTCGACGAGCGGGTCGAGTTGCTCGAAGCACGCGGCGTCGATGCCGACGATGAGTACTTTTGGGGGAGACATGAAGGACACCATTCAATCGGCTAGACGAACGTGAGAGAGTGGATTAAGCATAGAGCGCCTAACGACGCCCGTTCGACGTAAACCACCACCTTACTGCCGGACGGTGGCAGGTGGCGCCCTCCTCGCTCCTCGAAGACGCATCGACGGTATCGGTCGAAAAAAGCTACTGCGGCGCGTGCCAGAATCGCGGCGTCGATTCGAAGTCGATTTCGGCGTCCGAAGGAGCGTGCTCGTAGAGGGCGTCGTGAACCTCTTTGTAGGCGGCTTCCGGCCCTTCTTGTGCCAGTTCCGGGTGGTCGCGCGTGTCGAAGACGATTCGCCACTCGCCGTTCGAGAGGTGGAGCCCGAGGATGTACTTCCCGCGGACGTTCACCACCAGTTGGTAGGCGTGCTTCACCGTCTCACCGTCGCGTTCGAGGTTGTAGCCGCGTACGGCGACGGCCTGCTGGATTGCCTCGTTCGCTTCGAGTTCGTCTACGAACGACGCCGGGACCGCCGTCGGCGGGAGCGACTCGACGATTGCGTCGCTCATCGTCGTCCCTCCTCGGTTCGTGCGTGCGGAGCGTCCATCGTACCCGGAGACGGGTGCTCGGGAGGTAAAGACTGTACGAAGTTCGGCGGGCGAGACTGCAGCGGTTTCAGTGTCGTTGCGGCGGTTCAGTATCGTTGCGGTGGTTCAGTGTCGCTTTCGGACCTTTACTGCGACGCCGAGGACGATTGCAAGCAGTGCAAGCGCCGCTGCCACGATTCCGAATCCGGGCGTCTGAGTCTCGGTGCGCTCCTCACTCGCGTCGGTGCCTTCGGCGTCGTTGCTCACACCGGATTCTCCGCGCCCACTCGCACTCTCGCTTTCACCCTCGTTCTCGCCCTCACCCTCAACCTCTGCCTCGCCCTCGCCTTCTGCATCGGCGACATCGTCTACCCCTCCGCTGTTGCCCCCAGCGGCACCTTGGGCGTCGTTGCCGCCACCGATGGCGTTGACTCCGCCTTCGGGAATCGCCGGGTTGTGGCTACTCACGACGACTATCCCGGCGAAGGAGTCACCGACCGAGACGGCGTATTCTCCGGGTTCGTCGGGTGCGTAGGACAGTTCGACCGTCGTCTCCTCGCCGCCAGCGACCTGTATCGTCTCGGTCGTGACGACCGTGCCGTTCAACTGGAGGTCGAGACTGACTTCGGTGGGCGCGTCGCCGGTGTTTCGGACCGTGGCGACGACGGAGATGTTCTCGCCGAGCGCGACTTCGCCGACGCTCGTGTTCGCGTCGATGGTTGGGCTCGGTTCTGACTGGTATTCGGCCGTTTCAGACGCTGACGACGAGCTATCGCTACTTCCACTGCCACCGCTGCTGGAGGAGCTACTACTGCTCCCACCGCTGGATGAACTACTGCTCCCTCCACTGTTCGCGGAGCCACCGCTGCTTCCTCCACTGCTGCTACTGCTACTTTCACCGGCGGAGTTTCCACTATCTCCCTCGTCTGACGTGCTATCTTCCTCCCCCCCTGTGCCGTCGGTCGCTGGCGACTCGTCGGTCGTCGGCTCATCCGCTGTTCCACCGTCAGCCCCGCTATCGGTCGAGTTGTCAGTACCGGTGTCAGTGCCGTCTCCGGGTGAGTCGCCAGTCCCGTCACCAGACGAGTCCCCCTCGACCACGTCGAACGAAACCGTCTCGTTCGCTTCGGGGTTCTGGTAGGCCTCGTGGCCCGCCGAGGCGACCGCGACTCGGACGGTGTGCGCCCCGGGTGAGAGGTCGGTAAACGTGTGCGAGCCATCGAGTTCCAGCACCGTCGTGTGGGTGCTCGCATCGTCGAGCGTGAGGTGGACGTGGTCGCCTTCGACCCGGCTTGTCGCGTTCCACGAGACGGTTACGTTTGACCCCGTAACCGTCGCGCCGTCGTCGGGACTCGTGATATCGACACTCGGCCCCGGTTCGGGTTCGTCCCCGAGGTAGCGGTCTTCGAGATAGGCTTCGACCTGCTGGCGTTCGGTCGCCGAGAGCGCGCGGTCGTAGACGACGAGTGCCGCGACGTCCATGTCGAGATACGGTGGCGGTGTCATCTCGGCACCGACGACCAACCGGTCATCGGCCGTGTCGAAGGTGTGTGTCGCCGAGTCGATGGCGACACCGTCTTTGTAGTGGGTCAGTTCGCCCGATTGGACCGTCGCAGACTGGACGACCATCTCGGAGCCGACCGCGTCGACGCCGGAACTGAAATCGTTGCCACTGCCCCAGCCTTGCACTGCGAGGTTTCCGTTCGCGTCGGCGACGAGGCCGAAGGCACGGTTGCGCTGCGGTGCGCCCCACGAGACACCACCGAAGCCGCCCTCGCGGTAGTCGGCGACGAAGAAGACCGTCCTGTCCGATTCGCCGGTCGGAAGCGTCAGTCCCCCCACGCGTTCGAGGGCGTCGCCGGTGCCGTCGAACCGGACCACGTCGCGGCCGTTGGCGATATCCGAGACGAGTGTGGGGGACCCGACAGCAGTGAGGTCGTTGCCGCTTCCAGACTGGTCTGTCCACGCCGTGACGGCGTCACCGTTGGTCACGACCCCGTTTTCGGTTTCGAAGTGAGCGACGAGACCGCCGCTCGGAAGCGACTCACAGGACCCGTTTGCGGTGTACGTCGCAATCAGGGTGTGGTCGCTGTCCGGGACGGTCAGGGTGTGCTGGCGCTCGCCCCCGTCGGACCACGAGTCGAATTCGTATCGCGTTCCGGCGACACACTGTGCTTCGGGCGCTTCGACGGTGTGCTTGAACCCGACGAGTGTATCCGCGACGTAGGTCGTCTCGCGCGGAATTTGGTCGAGGTCGACCGTCAAACCGGTGGGGGACGTTTCCAGTGTCACGTCGACCTTGTCGGGCTGGAGCGTCACCACGTCGGTGTCGGGTATCCCATCCGAGTCGGTCGCTTTCAGCGTGATTCGGTAGCCGGTGTCGCCGCTGTAGTCGTGGCCGCTCTCCTCGACGTGAACCTCGCCGCCGGAGCCGTTTACAGGCCCGAGAACCGGGTGGGTGTGGTCGTCGTGGAGGAAGACGACCGTCCATTCGAGCATCGACGGGTCGAGCGTGCCGTCTTCGGCGTCTGTTGCACTGCCGCTGAAGTTGATGTGCTCTCCGGCGCGGAAGACGGTGCCGTCGTCCGGTGTCTCGATGGTCGCCGTGGGCGCGTTCCCGGCCGAAATTCGAATCGGGTTCGACGTCGCTGTCGTCGTGTCGTCGGACACTTCGAGGACCGCGTCGAACTGCCCACTCGTCTCGTAGGTGTGACTGACCGACGCGCCCGTCGCCGAAGTTCCATCACCGAATCGCCACGTGTAGGTGAGGTCGTCCCCGTCGGCGTCTGTTGCACTGCCGTCGAAGGAGACTGTCAGCGGGGTTTCCCCAGACGACGTGTTAGCCGTCGCGCTCGTGATATTCGGGGCGCTGTTCCCGGTCGAGCCTTCGTAGGTGATGCGCTTGACGGACCCCGTCTCGTAGGTCGGCGGAGAGACGATTTGGACGTAGTAGAGCGACCCGTCCGGGCCTTCTTGGAGCGCGACCACAGCACCGGCGTTTCGGTGGAAGTTGGTCACGTCGGTCACCTCGCCGTTCGACCCGACGTTTAGTGCCTTAATCCAGCCCTGCGCGTAGTCGCCGATGAAGATGTCGTCGTCGTACGTCGCAGGGAACTGGTCTCCGTGGTAGACGAAGCCGGCCGTAATCGACCCGCCGACCTCGGGGTCGTGTGGGTACGTGTAGAGCGGGTCGTCGTAGGCGGGGTCTTCGCAGTTGCCTTCGCAGTTCGGCCACCCGTAGTTCGCGCCTTTCCGGCCGATGTGGAGGTCTTCTTGCGCAACGTCGCGGTCGTTGCCACCGACCTCGCCGATGTAGTGGGTTCCGTCGTCCCAGAACGAGCGATAGGGGTTCCGAAGCCCCCGCGCCCAGATGTATCGAGTTGTGGGGTTGCTCGCGTCGGCATACGGGTTGTCGCTGGGAACCGACCCGTCGCGGTTGACGCGGATAATCTTCCCCGCCGCCTCGTCGAGGTCCTGCGAGAAGTCGCCGTTGAACAGCTCGCCGGTCGTCAGGTAGAGTTTGCCGTCGGGGCCGACGTCCAGGCCGCCACCGTGGTGGTAGGCGTTCCAGCCCCACTTGCGGTTGTGTTGCCAGATGAGCTTCTCGGTCGATTTGTCGCCGCGACTGGAGAGCCCACCGGCGTTCTCGCGGTGCGTAAACCGAGCGATGCGGTCTTTCGTCTCGCCTTCGGTGGGGCTATAGAAGACGTAGAAGTAGCCGTTCGACTCGAAGTTCGGGTCCAACGCGATGTCGAGGAGGCCGCGTTCACCACCGGACTCGGTCTGCGATGTGAGGTCCATATAGACCTGCTTTTCGCCCGTCTCCGGGTCGGCGATGTACATCTTCCCGGCCTTTTCGAGGACGAGCATCCGACCGTCGGGGAGGAACTCGACCATCATCGGTTGGGAGAGTCCCGAGAGCACCGTCTCTTCGCGGAAATCGTCGTCTTCCATCGCCCACCCGGACGCCGCCGACGCCGGTTGGACGAAGAGCGCTGCGTCACCCGAGACGACGACGAGGACCATGAAAACCGCGAGGACAATTCGTGTCGGTCGGACATGACTGCCGAGATGACGCATGGTGTAAATACAACGACAATGACGCTCGTCTCGTATAGTTAGAGAGATAGAACCCGGGTCGTCCGACGAAATCGAACGACTGCACTCCTATTCCGCTCAGAAAATGTGATACATTAATTCGATACATATGTTGACAGTCAGACATCGAGACCGTTCTATCTCGGGGGTATCCGACCTGCTTCGGCCACTTCGAATCGGTGTCCGTCCCCGAACGCGGGTCACGTTTTGGCCGACTGCTTCCTCGTGTGCGTCTCCCGAGCGAAGCGATTTTGCGGGTGTCGCACGCAGACTAGCTATGACCAGCCTTCGTGCGCATCACGTCGGTATCACGGTTCAGGACCTCGACCGCACACTCGAATTCTATCGCGACGTGCTCGGTCTCTCGGTCCTCGACACGTTCTCCGTGTCGGGTGAGGCGTTCTCGACTGCCGTCGACGTTCCGAACGCGACCGGCCGCTTCGCCCACCTCGATGGCGGCGACGTCCGAGTCGAACTCGTCGAATACGACCCCGAAGGCGAGTCGCTGCCGGACGCATCTCTCAACCGCCCGGGCGCTGCACACCTCGGCCTCTCCGTGGACGACGTCGACGCCGTCGTCGACCAGTTCCCGGCACACGTCGAAACGCTCAGCGAGCCACAGACCACAGAAAGCGGGACGCGAATCGCGTTCGTCCGCGACCCGGAAGGGAACCTCGTCGAACTGCTCGACGCATGAACGGCAACGTCGCGCCGGCCCGAATCCGAACAGCGAGGACGACCCGGAGACGGAGGCGACGTCGTGGCTCGTAGGAATACGCTCGACGGCGACGTCTTCCAACCGCTGTGGGCGGCGGGCTGGCAGTGGCAGTGGCTCGTCGTCGGGGCGGTGTTTCTCGGTGGCTACTTCGTCGTCGAGTTCGGCGAACTGCTCCAGGGGGCGGCGGTGATTCTCGGTGGCGGAGCTATCGCCGCCGTCGGCATCCGGTACGTCGACCGACGGTTCGAGCCGTTGCTCGACGCCGGAATCGACCGCGTCGAATCTGCGGTCCTCGACGCTGTTGACGACGCACACGCGGACGCGACGGTCTACACCGTGCTCACCGCCGACCAGCGTCTCGCGTTCGTCGGCCCCGCGAAGGCGTACGCGGTGACGACACTCCTCGTCGGCGACGACGCGTTCGTCGTCCACGACGACGCATCGGTCAGCCTCGCCCACCGGTTCTTCGAGGTCGGTGCCGACGCTCACCGCTACGAGTACGACACTGTCTCCGAGATTGGATACGACGCCGGCGAACTCACGGTCGCACTGACCGACGGGTCCGAAGACACCTACTCGCTCTCGCGAGAACCGGTCGAGGCACTTGCCGACGTTCGGGCGCGGCTGTCGGCGGTGGGTACGTAAGAACGGGACCTGCGTTCTCTCCTCTCCTCTCCTACCCGACGCGGTACTCGAACGCCCCGTCGAGGACGTTCGAGAGCGCCATGATGTACGAGCCAATTTCGTAGGAGCCTTTGTACATCTGGTCACCCACGTCCATGCGTTCGCCGAGCGTCAGGAAGCGCATCGGGACGCCGATACCCGAGTAGTCGTGGAGGTCGAGACTGAGTGAGTTGCGACCGTATATCCACGCGAACGCGTCGCCGACCTCTCCGTCGTAGTTCTTCTCTCCCCCGGCGGCGTAGTACGACATCACGGCGTTGACGAAGAACGTCTGGTGACACTCGTAGAGGAAATCCCAGTGCGGCGGTCGCCGGTCGAGCAGGTGCTTCGTCGCGTCGTGGCGCAAGCGCTTCCAGACCGGAAGGTCCTCCCAGATGAACGCCCCGTCGTCTAACATCCGCTCTTCGATGGTGTAGTCGAGGACGCGCTCCATCACCTCCAGATACCCGGTCAACCCCGTCGCGCGGATGGCCGCCCCGATTCCCCAGAGCGTGTACATCTGGTTCTGATGGCGTCGAGTCGTATGGTTCTCGAAGTGGAACAGTCCCTCGGGTGCCTGTCGCTCGACGACGGCGTGAAGCCCGTCGGCGACTGCGTCGCGCACGTCGGGCGTCGGGGCCGCTTCGTAGAGGTGTGCCCACCCCATCAGGACGAGTGTGTCTTCTGAGTGGTCGAACGAGACGCGTTCGACTGTGTGCTGGAAGAGTCTCCGTGCGACGTCGAGGTATCGGTCGTGGTCGTCTTCGAACACCCGTGCGGCGACGCTGAATGCCACCATCAGAGGACCGAGGCCGTAACTCGGCATCTCGACCAGTGTGTCGTCGTCGCTCGTGTCGCGGGCGAACCCGTCTAATTCGGCGCGAAGTTGCTCGTCGTAGCGGTCGTCGGCGAGGGCGGACGCACGCCAGCGCATCGCACCCATGATGGCAAAGGGTGCGTAGCGCCAGTGGATGCGGGTGTCTGGTCGCCACGTGAGCAGGCCGTTTTCGAAGCGATACTTCTGCGCGCGCAGGATTCGGGCGCGCTCGTGGTTCCAGAACCCCGCTTCGTTCATCGGACGGAAGAGGCAGGTCAGCGACTCGTCGAGATAGCGAGCGTAGGGTATCGGTTCTCCCGCGAGGACGAGATACGACGCGAAGTCGTCGGCGTCGGCGTCAGTGAGAACGTCAGTGAGTCGGTGAGCGAGGACGACGAACCGCTCTTGGGCCGCGTCGGGAAGCTTCGAGATAGCGAGGTGAAGCGGGTACGGATACTGGAAGAGCAGGTCACGGCCGGTGGGGTGGTATCCCGGCGCGAGCAGGTCCATCGCGTCGTCGGGGTCGAAATACTGGAGGACGTTTCGGTGCGTCTTCGCGTACGGCGACCGCGGTGTGGGAACCGAGAAGACGACGCGGCCGTCTTCTGCGACGACCCGGTGCAGTTCGTCAGTCAGCGACGCGACGTCGAGGAAGCGCCAATCGTACGGGCCGATTGATATCGCGCCGTCGAAGTCGCCGGCGGCGAAGGGTATCGTCGGTCGTTCCGGGGAGACCACGACGTACTCCGTGACCGACTCGCCGAGTATCTCGCGGGCGCGAGCGGAAGCGTCGTGCGAGAAGTCGACGCGGACGACCTCGCGGGCGTCGATACCGGCGGTGACGGTCGCTTCGGAGGCGACGTCGAGGACGCGGTCGCGCCGCCCGAGGCGTTTCAGTGCGGTCGTTCGCTCCTCATCCCGGAGATATTGTATAATCGGGCTCGCTGGCGGTTGTTTCACCCACCGCGCGAGCAGTTGCTCGCGGGCGGTCGGGGTCGCGGTCGCACGTTGTGAGAGAAGATGGTGGCGCATGATTTGCAAGGCTGCGTGTTCGACCTGTATGAAGCCCGCAAAGAGGCATAATTATGAATCGGCATACGCCCGCTCGACGCCTCGAAATCACCGGTTTCGCGCGTCGGTGCGCTCTCTCGGAGAACCAATACACCGACGTTGAGACGACTGGCGACTGTTTGGACCGGAAGCGGAGACGCCACCTTCTAAACGGCCACATCCGACTGGTAGGCGCTGTATAACGCCGTGAAGTCTGGAACAAGGTGTCTATACCTTACATCGTCGCGGCCCCATTTTCCGTGAAGACTAATGCGCATCTGCATGCTCTTGGACGCGGCGTACCCGACCGACATTCGCGTCGCAAAGGAGGCCCGCGCGCTCGTCGACGACGGGCACACGGTGTTTATTCTCTCGCGCGCCGTCGACGACCGCCCACAGCGCGAGGAGGTCGACGGGTCGGTCGTCGTCCGTCGGCAACTCGCTAACAGCGAGGTAAACCGCGGAATCGGTGGTGTGGTCCGCGGCCTCGTCGACCTCGTCACCGACGTTCGGCGCGTGTGGGTCGACGAGGCCGGGTCACTCGTCGAACTGGAGGGCATCGACGTGATTCACGTCCACGACCTCCCGCTCGCGAACACCGGCCTCGCCATCGGCGACGAGTACGACATTCCCGTCGTGCTGGACCTCCACGAGAACTGGCCCGAAGCGGTGCGGCAGTATCGCGCCGGTCACAGTCCGCAGAACTTCCTGAACCCGCGATACGTCGCGTCTCGGCTCACGACGCCGATTGTCCGCCTCAAACGCATCGAACGCCAAGCGGTTCGCCGGGCCGACCGCGTCATCGCCGTCGTTCCCGAAGGCCGCGACCACTACATCTACGACTGTGGTGCCGACGCTTCGGACGTGTTCGTCGTGTCCAACGTCGTCGATTTGGACACGTTCGATGGCGAGGCGGACCCGGTTCCCGGCTACGAAGACCAGTTCGCCGTGTCCTACGTCGGCACCCTCGGCGGTGGCCACCGCGGGCTGGATACGGTTATCAAAGCGGTCCCCCACGTCGTCGACGACGTCCCGTCGCTTCGAATCGTCATCGTCGGCGACGGCTCCGACTACAAACGCGAACTGGAGCGTCTCACTTCCGACCTCGGATTGGAGAACGTCGTCGAGTTCACCGGCCGGGTTCCCTTCGACGACGTGCCGAAGTACGTCGCCGCGACTGACGTCTGTCTCGTCCCGCACCGCGACAACGGGCACACGGCGACCACGATACCGCACAAACTCTTCCAGTACATGGCGGTTCGAAAGCCCGTCATCGTGACCAACGTCGCGCCACTCGGACGCGTGGTCGACGAGACGGAGTCGGGACTGGTCGTCCCCGCCGGTGACGTTGTTGCGATGGCCGATGCAATCCAGCGGCTCTCAGACGACCCGGAACTCTGCGACCGACTGGGTGAGAACGGCCGCGAAGCCGTCGAAACCAAGTACAACTGGGCTGTCGAGTCCGAGCACCTCCTCGATATGTACCGTGACCTCGAACGCGAGACGGCACCGAGCGCCCAGGAGGTTGCGTCGTCGCCGTGACTCGAACGAACTCCCGAGCCGACGCCAGCAGCTCGCGTGATACCGGCAGCCAGCAGGATACCGGCAGCCAGCAGGATACCAACAGCCAGCGAGATGTGACTGGTCGCACACAGGCGGACAGCAATTCGCCCACGTCCTCGGAAATCGAAGCCCGACTCGTCAGGTTCGTCGACCAGCCTCCCGCGACACCGAACGTCCAGTATCTCCGCGACGAAGAACGCGTTCGGGCGCTCGACCACCTCGGCCGCTGTGACCGCGTCCTCGATGTCGCCTCGGAGTCGGGAGTCACCGCCGGCATCGACGCAAACGAAGTCACTCGTGTCGACTTCGCCTCGGCTGCCAGCGACACCGCAGAGGCTGTCCTCGGTGACACCGTCTCCGACTACGCCCTCGCATCCTACGACGACCCGCAACTCCCCTTCGACGACGACTCGTTCGACGCCGTCGTCTGTATCGGGCCGTACGATTGGCCGTTCCTCGACATCGACGCCCTCACCGCCGAGATTCGACGCGTCGTCGTTTCGGGCGGTCGGTTCGTCTTTTCTGTTCCGACCCCACGCTCGCCGTACTTCGCCAACGGCAAGAACCGGTTTCTCACGCCGGACGAGACCACCGCGCTCGTCTCCGATGGGTGGACGGTCGTCGCGCTCGACTTCGTCTTTCAATATCCGCGCCGTCTCCACTCCGCCGTGAATCGACTGCCAGTCCCGATTCAGTATCCGTTCGTCTGGGGTGCCCAACTTGCGACTACTCTCTTGACCCGAACTGGACGCGCGGCGATGGCTTCGTACGTCGTCGTCGCAGCCGATTCGACAGCGTGATTGCCCGACTGCGACCGTATCCACCCACTGACGGCCAATTAGTACGCCATTAGGTCGTTCTGCTTCTCGTTACGTAGTCGATACTCAACACCTCTGCTGGCGTACGTTCGGTGATGACGACTCACGGAGAGCTCCCGAGCGTGCTGTGGATTACACTCGACAGCGTTCGGCACGATTACACGTCGCTCGGCACGCCAGACCGAGAGACGACGCCGAATCTCCAGGCAATCGCCGCCAGAGACGACGCGGTCTCGTTCGATTCGTGCTTTGCCCACGCCCACTGGACGCCGTCGTCTTCGGCGTCGATTCTCACCGGACGTCGGGTCTCGTCACATGGCATCGGATTCGCCGACACGACACAGGTCGCCCAGTTACCAGACAATCTCACGACCGTCGGAGAACGGTTTTCGAGAGCGGGGTACAACACGGCCTGCTTCAGCACCAATCCGTACCTCGGCCCCGTGACTGGGTTAGACCGCGGATTCGACGTCGGCCACTGGTCCACGTCGCATCTCGACATGCTCTCCGGTGCCGGGATACGGACAGCCCTGAAATACCTCCTCAACGTCAGGAAACTTGGCGGTGGGTTCTCGCTGTCGCTGCGCGACCACTTCGACCCTATCCACCCGCGCTATCAGACCGAAGTCGTCAAAGGCTGGATGCGGAAGCTCTCCCGCGACGGGCCGTTCTTCATCTACAACCACATCAACAGCACACACCACCCGTACAACCCGCCCGTGACGGTGCTTCGGCGGTACCTCGCCGGCACAGACCTCACCGCGAAAGAAGCGATACGGACGGCGCGCGCTATCACCGACGACATCTGGGGATTCATGGCGGAAGAGCGACCGCTCACCGAGCGCGAGAAGACCGCGCTCGTGGCCGTCTACGAGGCCGAAATCGCGTACCACGACACGCTCGTCGCCGAACTCTACCAGTACGCGATGTCGCTCGACACGCCGGTTATCGTCGTCATCACGGCCGACCACGGCGAACTGTTCGGCGAACAGGGCGTCGTCGGACACAACTTACTGCTCTCGGACGGCATCGTTCACGTCCCGCTCGTGGTCTCCGGACTCCCCGGACTCGACTCGCGTGGCGACGATATCGTCCAGCACATCGACGTGATGCAGACGGTTCTCGAATCAGTGGGGGCCGACGCCTCCGGGTTCGAAGGGGTCAACCTTCTGAAGCAGTCGCCCGGATTCGCAATCGCCGAACGCGGTCCCAGACCGTCGAACCTCGAAGCGATTCGCACGAAGAACTCGTTGTACGAGGGGGAGTACATGACCGACGCGCTCGCGATGCTCAGAACCGACACGTGGAAGCTCCTCCGAAACGGTGACGAGCACCATCTGTACCGACTCCCCGACGAGGAGACCGACCTCGCGAGGTCGTACCCGGACGTGGTCGAGACGCTGGGCGAGATTCTCGACGAGCGGGTGGGTTCCTCACCGGCCGTCGAAGATGTGGATGCAACTGCCGAGTACGACCCGGAGACGCTGTCGCGTCTGGAGAGTCTCGGTTATCTCTAAGGGTCTTCTCGGCTCTCTCTAAGAATTTTCTCGACTCCCTCTGAGACAGTTGGTGTCTCGCCTCGCGGGAAGTCGATTTTGTCGCCCCGATTTCGCGCTCGTTAGTGGGTTCAAAACCCGTTAGACGAGGTATAGTTATGCCCGTACGCAGCCCTCTTTCGAGGTAACTCTATGTGTTTCATCCCGCTCGGTCGGTCGGTGCTCAGTGCCGATTCTGCCGACGTTCTCGCAGACGAGCAGTCGCCCTTCCTTCGTATCGAACCTCTCGAACTGTATCGTGTTCACACTAACCGCTCGATGATGGAGGGGCGGACCACCGCTTTCTGAGCCATGCGCTCTCTGCTTCGTCGGTTCATCCCGTCAGGTGCCGTCGGCGAGCGAACCGTCAAAAGCGGCCTCTGGATGACCGGCATCAACGTCTCGAACCGCATTCTCTTGATGCTCATGGTGGTCGTCCTCGCGGGTCTCCTCGGCCCGACAGAGTTCGGTCTGATGGGGCTTGCGCTCCTGACGGTGACGGCGATGAACCAGTTTACCGAACTCGGCCTCGACGCCTCGCTCATCCAGCGCGAAGAGGAGGATGTCGACGCCTACCTCGACACCGTCTGGACCATCAAGTTGATTCGCGGAATCGTGCTCTTCGCGCTCGCGTACGTCGCCGCCCCGTATCTGGCAGCCTTCTTCAACGAACCGCGGGCGACCGATGTCTTCCGCGTCATCGCCCTCTCGCCGCTTCTCGTCGGCCTCCGAAACCCCCGTATCGTCTATCTCCAGAAGAACCTCGAATTCCACAAGCAGTTCGTCTACGACGTGTCGGGAACGCTGTTCCACGTGGGAGTCGCGCTCGCGCTCGGGTTCATCTTTGGAACGGTCTGGGCGCTCGTCTTCGGGACGCTGACCGGAAACGTCGTTCGCACCTTCGTGTCGTATCTCATCGACAGACGCCTGCCGCGACTGGTCATCGAGCGTGCTCGCGCCATCGAGATGATTCGCTACGGCCGCTGGATTACGGGGTCGGGAATCTTCATGTTCTTCTTCGCCAACGGCGACGACGCCTTCCTCGGGTGGTTCCTCGGCGCGACGGCGCTCGGGTTCTACCAACTCGCCTACCAACTGGCGAGAACGCCCTCGTCCGAAGTGACGAAAGTCATCTCGTCTGTGATGTTTCCGGCGTACTCGAAGTTACAGGGGAACCTCCGCGCACTCAGACAGACGTACTTCACGGTGCTGAAACTCACAGCAGTCGTCTCGATGCCGATGGCGGTCGGGATTATCGTCGTCGCCGGGCCGTTCGTGCACGCCTTCCTCGGGGACGAGTGGATTCCAGCGATTCCCGCGCTCCAGATTCTCGCGCTCTGGGGACTGATGCTCTCTATCGGTGCAACCTCGGGACCGCTCCTGAAAGCCATCGGTCGCCCGGACTACATCACGAAGGTGAACGTCCTCAAGACGGTCGCGCTCGCAGTCCTCATCTACCCCCTCACCGACGCCTACGGACTGGTCGGCACCGCCGCTGCGGTCGTGCTCGCAGGCGCACTCACCTCCGAACCGCTCATCAACTACATCGTGATTCGGGAGATAAAGGGGTCGTTCATCCAGTTCTTCGTCACCGTCGGCACGCCGCTGACGGCGAGTCTGGTCATGGGTGCGGCGGTGGTAGCGACCGAATCGATGCTCCCCGCGTCGGGGACCGCGCTCGGGTTCGCGGTGCTCGTCGTGACTGGCGTCGTCGTCTACACGGCGTGTATGGTTGCTGTCGAAGTCACGTTCGACTACGGAATGCGCTCGCTGGTCCGCGACATCGCGGCGAAGATAACCTAGTCTCTGGGGGTGTCCCGTGGCAGTTCCAGCGTCACCGCGGACCCGCCGAGTGGCGTCGTATCGAGTCGCACGCTGCCGCCGGTTTTCGTGACGACCCAGTGGACGAGCCACAGTCCGAGTCCAGTCCCGTGTTCCAGCGGCGTTTCCTCTCCGCGTTGAATGACTTCCCACTCGCTTTCTGGGATTCCAGGTCCGTCGTCTTCGATGCGGATGACGAACCGCGACTCGTCGGTCGGACTTCGGTACGCGTCGATGTGGACCGTCTCGCCACCGTGCTGGAGCGCGTTGGCGACGAGTTCCTCGACGGCGACACCGACGCGGTTGTCGACGTGTTCGGACAAGTCGGGGTCGACGGCGACTCGCACCGTCGAGTCAGGGAACTCCGAACGCGACGTCGAGACCACATTCTCGACGAGCGTTCCGACTTCTGTCGGATGGCCGTCGGATTCGAGGAGTTCGGTGACGGTCCGGGCCTTCTCGGCGAGTGACGTGAGGTTCGCTGCCGCATCGAGGATAACCGATGCGTGGTCGTCGATTTGTGGGTCGTCCGTTTCGGTCTGAATCATCTCGACGTATCCCGCGATGACGTTCATCCGGTTTCGGAGGTTGTGTCTGAGCATCCGATTGAGCACGCCGAGGCGCTGTCGGGTCAGTTCGGTCTCGGTGATGTCCGACTGGATAGCGACGTATCCGATACAGTCTTCCTCCTGTTCGATGGGTGCGATGGTCTGTGCGGCCGTGTAGAACTCGCCGTTCTTCCGCTTGTCGACGATTCGCTCTTGCCACGTCTGGCCCGCTTCGATGGACCGCCACAGTCTCGCGTAATACCGGTCGCTCATCTCCCCGGAGTTGAGTAGGTTCGGCGTTCGCCCGACGATTTCGTCTCTCTCGTAGCCGGTCGTCTGCTCGAACGCCGGGTTGACGTAGGTTATCTCACCGTCGCGGTCGGTCAGGTAGATGGCGTGGCCCGCCTGCTCGACGGCCATCTCGAACTCCCGAAGCCGACGCTCGCGGGCTTTCTGCTCTGTCGTATCGACGAAGATGCCGATAATCTCGCGAACACTGCCGTCCGGCTCGTAAATCGGCGCGGTCGACAGCGAGAACTCGCGCATCGTCCCGTCTCGCTGTTGTCGTTTGACCGCGACGTTCGAGAGGCCGTCCTCTTCGATGGAGCGTTCGACGGCGCGCTGGAACTCAGATTCCTGGTCCTCCGCGACGGTTGGAATCGGCCTCCCGAGGACTTCCTCTCGTTCCCATCCGAACGTCTCGGTCGCCGCGTCGTTCCAGATGGTCACTCTGCCGCTGACGTCGATGGCGATAATCGGCACCGGCGATGCGGAGACGACGCTCTGGAGGCGGTCGAGCGACGCTTCGACTGACGTCTGGTAGCGCTCGATTCGTCGGTTCTTCCGGGCGACGAGTATCCCGACGAACACACTCGAAACGACGACGAAGAACAGCCCTTTCGCCAGCGCTGACGCCGATACGAGCGGTGTTCCAAAGATGCCAGCCAGTGCGAGTTCACCACCGAGAATACCGACCGACCCGAACGCTAGATACGCGAGCGCGATGGCTCGCGCATCGAGTGTACCGAGCGGCGAATCGTCCATTGTGCAGTTTGCGAGTGTGTCGTGTATTAATAGGTGGTGGGTAGTCTTACGCCGTGAGAACTTCTGTGCGGCGCTCGAAACCGGATTCCGAAACACAATGCACATCTTTGCGCGGCCAATAGCGTAGGCGAGTTGCCTCGACGGGCACTACCGGGGCATCACATTCGCTATGAGACGACGAGACGCCCTCAAAACCCTCGGAATCGGTGCGCTCACAGCAACAGCCGGCTGTCTCGGCGGCTTCGAGCAACAGTCCGCGTGGCGCGACCCACCGCTCGTCGAGGACCGTCCGGACGCGGTGTATCTCCCTGCAATCACGGAGGGGATGAAGATGTACGGACGAACGTCTGCGGGCCCGTACGACGTGGCACTGACGTATTCGTACCCTCACCGGTTCTGGACGGTCGCTGGCACCGACCTCGAAAAGACGGTCGTCGAGGCCGACCATTCGCTTCACCTTATGGCCTCCGTCTGGGACCGAGAGACGGGGACCGTCCTCCCGCTCGACGCTGGCGTCACCATCGAAGTACTCCAAGACGGGTCGTTCGTGACCGAGGAAGTCGCCTATCCGATGCTCTCCCAGCGGATGGGGATGCACTACGGCTCGAACTACAGACTCGACGGCGAGGGCGACTACGAAGCCCGCGTTCAAATCGGCGGCACCTCGCTCCACCGAACCGGCTCGTTCGCCGGTCGGTTCGAGACGGCAGAGACGGCGACGTTCCAATTTACCTTCGCGACCGACGAACTCCACGACGTCGAACTCACCCGCCACGGCGACGAGGCGGGCACTCGCACCACAGTCCCCGCGATGGAGATGATGGGCGTCCCGACGGGGAAGGCTCCCGCTGTCGAGTCACTTCCGGGGACGCACCTCGGACGAGAGACGAGCGGCGACGCGATTTTCGACGCCTTCGTCGTCGACGACGGGGCGCGGTTCGATGCCGATGGAGCGTACGTCTACGTCTCCGCTCGCACCCCTTACAACGAGTTCATCCTCCCGATGATGGGTCTCACCGCGACGCTCGAACGCGACGGAGAGACAGTCGCCGAAGACCGACCCAGTCCGACGCTCGACCCCGACGTTGGCTACCACTACGGTCTTCCGGTTGATGCGGTCGAATCGGGCGACGTGGTCCGACTCGTCGTCGATTTCCCGCCGCAGGTCGCCCGCCACGACGGCTACGAGACGGCGTTCATGAACTTTGAGCGCCTGTCGTTCGAGGTCTGACGCCCGAGTAACAACAGAAACGTTCAGAACCACCCGACCGATACTTCGACGTAACACGGAATGAGCGACACCAGGAACGACGGCGACGGTCTCGACCGCCACGTCTGTGAGCGGTGCGGCGACGCCTATCCCTCGGCGCGATTGCTTACGCTCCACCGCGGTGCGAGACACCCCGACGACCTCACCGCCGACGAGGTCGAGGCGTACCGCGAGGTGTACTACGACGAAGAGCGCGAACTGAAATCGTTCCGAATCCGGGCGCTGGGCGTCCTCGTCCTCCTGTACTTCGGATTCCTCATCCTGTTCATCCTCTTTGCCTCATGAACCGCACGACGACACTCCGACGATTCGGTGTCTCGCTTCTCTTCGCGAGTCTCGTGTCTCTCCTCGCGGCCCCGGTCGCCGCCAGTAACGGCGCTGTCGGCCTCACCGGGGCGTCACAGGACAACCTCGCCGTCCCGCAGTGGCTCTATCTCGCGACGGGTGGGGCGACAGTCGGCGCGTCGGCCCTGCTTGCGAGTTTCGTGACCGATAGACGGTTCATCGAACAGGTCCACTCGTGGCGGGCGAGCGTCGCCCTCGACGACGTGGTCCGCCGAGGCCTCGGTATCGTCGGCAGCATCCTCGGCCTCGCACTGCTCGGATTCATCGTGTATCTCGGAGTCACCGGGCCGCAGACACCGACGCTCAACTTCGCTATCATCGTCACCTTCGCCGGACTCCGCGCCGGCTACACGATGTTCACGTACCTCGTCGGCGACACCTGGCGAGCGGTCAACCCGTGGCGGACGGTGGCGACGGTCCTTCCGAACGGCTTCGTCGAGTATCCGCACAAACTCGGTCGATGGCCGGCTGTCGCGGGTATTCTCGCACTCGTGTGGGTCGAGACCGCTGCCGGCGTCACGCGCCAACCGAACCTTCTCGCGGTGGCCGTCGCTGGCTACTCGGTCCTGACGCTCCTCGGCGCACTCCTCGTCGGGCCAGAGGACTGGTTCGACTGCGCCGACCCCGTTTCGGTGTTCCTTCGATTCTACGGGCGTGTGGCTCCGATTCGCTGGAACGACGAAGACGGGCTCTCGGTTCGGCTGCCGGGGATGCGACTCGTCACCGACGACGAAGTGACCGACCTCGCAGACGTCGCGGTCGCGGTCGTCCTCGTCTGGGAACTCACCTTCAGCGGCTTCGTGACGACCGAACAGGGTGCGGCCGCTATCACGGCCGTCGTCGAGGCGGGTCTCCCTGTGCTCGTCGTCTACGGCGTCCTCTACCTCGGTGGATTCGCCGCATTCCTCGGTCTCTACGTGCTCGCGAGTCGTCTCACCGTCCGGCGAATCGAGACCTTCGAGACGCCCCGGGCGCTCGCGGTCCGCTTCGCTCCCTCGCTTCTCGCAATCGCCGTCGGCTACCACCTCGCCCACTACTTCGGGTTCTTCGTCTCGCTGTCGCCGATGCTCGCTGGGGCGCTCTCGTCGCCGCTGTCACCACCCGCGAACCCGGTCGTCCTCACGCTTCCGGCGTGGTTCGGCGCGCTGAACGTCGTGTTCGTCCTCCTCGGACACCTTCTCGCGGTCTGGGTGGCCCACTCGCAGGCGTACGACACCTTCCCGAGTCGGATGCAGGCCATTCGGAGTCAACTGCCGTTCGTCGTGGTGATGATATTCTACACCATCGTCAGTCTCTGGCTCGTCGCGCTTCCGACTGCGTCGCCACCGTTCTTGTGAGTGTGTAATAATCAAACCGACTTAATTTGTTAATCTCTCGCAGTAGAATGCCGTGTACTAACAGGTGAATTATTAACTAATCAGTGACTACTGCCGGCTATGAGCGAAAAACGCGGTCGTGTCCCGGAAAACGAGGCGGACACGTCCGACGTCCCTCCAGACGATTGCGGGTGTGACGAGTCCTGTGACGTCACTGCCGAGACGGCGACAGACTCGCCGGAAGACACGACGGCAGATGTCCTGGAAAACTCGCCGGAAGACACGCCAGAAGATACACCGGAAGACGCACCGGCAGACGACGCGGACACAGGTGGGACTACCGCGTCCCAACGCGCCGAATTCGGCGTCCCGGAGATGGACTGCCCCTCGTGCGCCGGAAAGGTCGAATCGAGCGTTCGCGGTCTCGATGGCGTCGGCGACATCGACCCTCGAATCACTTCGGGGCGACTCACCGTCGAGTACGACCCCAAACGGACCAGCGTCGACGACATTCGGACCAGTATCGAGAGCGCCGGCTACGAGGTCACCGACGAACCGACGACGCGGACGCTCACGCTCTCGGTTCCCGAGATGGACTGTCCCTCGTGTGCCGGAAAAGTCGGAAACGCGCTGGACGACGCTTCGGGCGTCGTCGATTACGACACCCGACCCACCGCGGGGAAAGCCATCGTCACCCTCACCGCCGACGCTGACCCCGCTTCGGTCGTCGCGGCCGTCGAGCGTGCGGGCTACGAAGTCACCGGCACCGACGCCGAGGACATCGACGGCTCGGCCACTGACGACGGCACCGACAGCTCCGCCGAGAGTATCTGGCGAAGCACTCGCGCACTCAAGACGTGGGTCAGCGGCGGCTTCCTCGCGGCCGGTATCACCGCGGAGTTCTTCCTCGGCTTGGAACTCGTCGTCGCGTCACTCGTTGGCGTCTCGTTCACGCTCGCCGAAGTGCTCTACATCGTCGGCGCTGGCATCGGTGGGCAGGCAATCCTCCGAAACGGCTACTACTCGGCTCGAAACCGCAGTCTCGACATCGACTTCCTCATGTCGGCGGCGATTCTCAGCGCCGTCACCGCGAGTCTCATCTCCGGCCCGACGAGCCTCTATTTCGAGGCCGCGACGCTCGCGTTCCTCTTTAGCGTCTCCGAACTCCTCGAACGATTCTCCATGGGTCGCACCCGTGACTCGCTCCGCGAACTAATGGACCTCTCGCCTGACGAGGCGACTGTCAGACGCGACGGCGTCGAGACGGTCGTGCCGGTCGAGGACCTCCAACTCGACGACGTCGTCGTCGTCGCCCCCGGCGAGAAGATTCCGGTCGATGGCACCGTCGTCACGGGCAAGAGCGCGGTCAACCAAGCACCCATCACGGGTGAGTCGGTACCGGTCGACAAGACGCCCGGCGACGAGGTGTACGCCGGGACGGTCAACGAGGCCGGGTCGCTGGACGTTCGCGTCGAGTCCGTCGCGGGCGACGACACGCTCTCGCGCATCATCTCGATGGTCGAGGACGCGCAGGCGAACAAGACCGACCGCGAGCAGTTCGTCGAGCGGTTCTCGTCCTACTACACGCCGCTTATGGTCGTCATCGCCGTCACTGTCGCCGCTGTCCCGCCCATCGCGTTCGGTCTCGACTGGGTGACGTGGTTCGTCTACGGCATCACGATGCTCGTCCTCGCGTGCCCGTGTGCGTTCGTCATCTCGACGCCCGTCTCGGTCGTCTCGGGAATCACCTCGGCGGCCCGAAATGGCGTCCTCATCAAAGGCGGCACGCACCTCGAAGCGATGGGTGCGGTCGAAGCGATTGCCGTGGACAAGACAGGCACCCTGACGAAGGGCGAACTCGCCGTGACCGACGTCGTCCCGCTCAACGGGAACTCCGAAGACGACGTGCTCCGGTGTGCTCGCGGGCTGGAACGCCGCAGCGAACACCCAATCGGCGAGGCCATCGTCTCGCACGCAGACGGCGCGAACGTCGCCGACCGCAACGTCACCGACTTCACGAGTATTACTGGCAAGGGTGTTCGTGCCGACCTCGACGGCATTACACACTTCGCCGGGAAGCCCGGATTCTTCGAAGAACTCGGATTCGACCTCAGACACGCCCACGTCGCCCACGGCGACGGTGAACTCACCGACGAGGTCCGCCAGCTGTGCGACAGGCAGGGCTGTCTCAACCTCGTCGAAGACACCATCCCGCGCCTCCAATCCGAGGGGAAGACGGTCGTCCTCGTCGGCACCGAAGACGAACTGGAAGGGATGGTCGCGGTCGCCGACGAGGTCCGCCCGGACGCCCGCGAGACGGTCGAAAAACTCCAGTCGTTCGGGCTTTCGGTCGTCATGCTCACCGGCGACAACGAGGGGACCGCTCGCGCTATCGCCGACGAAGTCGGCGTCGACGACTTCCGCGCCGGACTGCTCCCCGAGGACAAAGTCGAATCTGTCGAGGGACTGCTCGACGAGTACGGGTCGGTCGCGATGGTCGGCGACGGCATCAACGACGCGCCCGCGCTCGCGACGGCGACAGTCGGTGTCGCGATGGGTGCCGCCGGAACCGACACGGCGCTGGAGACCGCCGATATCGCGCTCATGGCCGACGACATCTCCAAACTTCCGTACCTCTACGAACTCTCCAATCAGGCGAATTCTGTCATCAAGCAGAACATCTGGGCGTCGCTGGCTATCAAGGCTATCCTCGCTGTTGGCGTCCCGTTCGGGTACGTCAGCGTCGCGCTGGCCGTCCTCGCGGGCGATGCGGGAATGACGCTCGGCGTGACTGGAAACGCGATGCGCCTCGCCCGGATTCGGCCCGACGAGACCGACGACTCGCCGCTGTAACCCCGGCGTCTCTTATTGACAGTTTTCGAAGGAGTCAGTTCGCGGCCAAAAATACATGCGCGACCCATGCGACATTCTGGCATGGGAGAGACAGTCGAAACGAACTCGCTGGAGGTGCGATGGTTCGGAACCGGACCGCCGCCGACAGCCCTCAGTACGTGGCTTTCAGAACTCGGCCCGGCAGACACCGAGTCGAACGATGCCGCACGGCGTACCGACCTGTACTTCCCGCCGTTCGACCCGACGTTCAACCTCAAACTGCGCGGTGGCGACGCCGATGCCGTCGAAGTCAAGTATCGACTCGGGTCGGGAACGCGACACACTTTCGGCCCCGACGTGACGGGAACCGTCGAGCAGTGGTACAAGTGGAGCTTTCCGCTGGATTACGCCCCGGACCTCTGGTCGACAGACCGGACCGGGTTGTGGCTCCCGGTCGAAAAGACGCGGCTTCTGCATCCCTTCGAGCAATCGGTCCTTCGGTCGCTCGACCCTCGGCTCTCCGAGACTGGCGCGACGGCACACGTCGAGGTGACGGAGGTGACGGCGCGTTCGACCACGGGATGGACCTGCTGTGTGGAGGCCGCTGGAGAGCCAGCCGACCTCGAAGACGTCGTCGACGCTCTCGGAGACGCATTGTTCGGCGAGTCGTTCCCGGTAGAACTCGGGGAAGACCAGTCGCTCGGCTACGTCGAGTGGTTACGACAGCTCTCTGCGGACGTATCCCCGAACGCGGGAGTCAGACCTCCGTCGAAGCGGTGAAGCGTGGCGGCTAGTGTCGCGACTCGTGTTATCGGTGAATCGTGTATCTACGGTCCGAAATTGTATCAAACGGGGTGCAATTCTTGGGCCGCGAGAAACGGCCACTTCCACATAGTGACCCCGCTCCGAATTTAGCGTATGGTTGACGACCCTCGCACGCGACGTCGATTCGTGTGGCTCACCGGCACGGCAGCGATGGCCGGACTCGCGGGCTGTAGCGGAAACGGTGGTGACGATGGGGGCGCAAACGGCGGTGGAGATACTGGTGACACCGAGACGCAGGCACCCACGGCGACCGACTCCGGCGACGGCCTTCCGGAGGAGTATGTCACGGCAACGTCCATCGGGGGCAACGAGCGAAACCCGGAGCGCCTCTCCTCGAAAGAGGCCGTCTCGTATCAAGAAGAACCGAACGAGGGCCAGCAGTGTTCGAACTGCCGGTTTTACATCGAAGACAAGAACGGCGATGGGCTCGGTGCGTGTTCGATTGTCGAAGGAACGATTGCGCCCGAGGCCTACTGTGTCTCGTACGTCGAGTACGAGGCGTAGTCGAGCGCTAGCAGTGGCTATACGTCCCGACCCGAGCGGTCGGCTCCATCAGTCGTCTCTCGACACCGCACTCTGGATGCGGCAGTTCACTGCCTGTTCTTCGCCGTCGCGCTCGACGGGAATTACCCACTGTTCGCCACAGCCGAGGACCGTCACCATCTCGTCGTCCTGACGGTGTTTCACGGAGACGAACACCTCGTTGCGCTCGGGGTCGTGGTCGACGAGTTCTATCAGCACGTCTTCGCCCGCGATGAGCAGGTTCTTCGCGCCGTCTAACTCCATCGCGTACGATTCCGTGTTCCCGTCGGGGTCGGTGACGAACAACTCGACTGCGGGGATGTCCTCGCCGTCTGGGTAACTCGCGTCGACCGCGAGCGCACCGTCCTCGATTCGAATGTCGTGGATGTCCACCAGCGACGCCGCCACGCCGACCGAGTCTGCGACCTGCTGGCGGAGGTCACCCATCGGAATTCGAACCGACTTCCGAATCGTTCCCATACACCCTCGTATGAGGGGGGGATGTATGAGAGTGTCCGCTAGTCGGGCACAAAATCGGGGGCGTCAGCCACCTCGAATCACTCGGCGGTCGCCTCGAAGTCAGAGAGCGCACTCGCCAGTTGCGACCCCTCCGGGACGGCGGCGGCGAACTCCTCGGACCCGAACCCCACGTCGCCATTTATCGAGAGAAAGCCGAGGGTGCCGTCGTCGGCCTCGTCGAGCTTCGTGAGAAACGCCACTTTTCGCGTGGCCGTGACGCCCTCGACGACTGCATCGGGGTCTACCGATTCGTAGAGTGCACGATGTTCGTGGACGTGGCGAACGCACCGGCTCGTCGGCGCGAACAGCAGGAGGACGTTGACACCCGGTCCCTCACGGGCGAGTCGCGGGCGAACCTGGTGCTCGTCGTCTTTGTAGAAATAGCGCTCCATACGGCGGTATTGGCGAAGCACCTCGTTTGCCCCAGTCGCGTGACGGACGGCGGCGTCGGCCTTGAGCTCGATGAGGTAATCGACCGGCTCTGGCGTCCGAACGCGGACGTACACGTCGGCGACGCCGCGGTTCCCGTAGTGGTCGTACGGCTCTTCGAGGTGGATTTCCACGTCGTCGAAGGCCGCTCGGAAGTGCTCGACGATACGAGTCGCCAACTCGTCTTCACGCATCTGTCGGCTGAACAGACAGCGTCGGCGCGTTTAGGTCCCGCGATTACAGACCGACGAACGCTTCGCCGAACAGTTCAGCACAGTCCGAACAAAACGACTAATATCGATTGTATGGTAATGAATCGCTCACGTGCTAGATGAAACTCCAACTCACACACGGACGTCTCGATTTAGAACCGACCACGAACTGCCGTTCGACTCGGTAACGGGGCGGTTCTGGTGAACAGGCGCGTCGCGGTCGGGCTGTTTTCCCTCCTCGGTGGTCTCTGGGGGAGTTCGTTCGTCGCTATCGAAATCGGCCTCGAATTCTTCCCGCCGCTTCACTTCGCGGCGTTTCGGTACTACCTCGCGGGCCTCATCGTCCTCGGGTACGCCCTCGTCTCGACCGACTACTGGCGACCCCGGGACCGGACCGACCTGCTGCTCGTCGCCATCGCGGGCGGGTTGATGATTGGCGGGCATCACGCGTTTCTCTACATCGACCAGCAGTACGTTCCGGGTGCCGTCGCCGCAATCGTCATCAGTCTCGGGCCGGTGCTGACTGCCCTCTTTGCGACCGGTATCCTCGGCGACCGACTCTCCCCACTCGGGGCCGCCGGGTTCGCCTTCGGCTTCCTCGGTGTCGGACTCGTCGCCCAACCCGACCCGAACGCGCTCCTCTCCAGCGACGTCGTCGGCGTGGGAATCGTCTTCGTCGCTGCCGTCTGTTTCGCACTCGGCGCTGTCTTGACCCGTCCGTATTCGTCCGACATTCCCGCGCGAACCCTGCAAGCGTGGGCGATGCTCTTCGGCGCGGTGCTCCTCCACGTCGGTGGGGTCGCCACCAACGAATCGGTCGCGGCTATCGAGTGGACGCCGACCGCCATCGGGTCGCTCGCGTATCTCGCAACCATCAGCGGGGCCGCGGCGTTCCTCATCTACTTCGAACTCCTCTCGCGGTTCGGCCCGACTCAGATAAACCTCATCGGCTATCTCGAACCCGTCTCGGCGACGCTCCTGAGTTGGGCGTTCCTCGGCCACCTCATCGACCCACTGACGGCGGTCGGGTTCGTCTCTATCTTCGTCGGTTTCGCGCTCATTAAGCGCCGGGCGCTCTCCGAATTGGTCGTCTCCGTCCGTCACCAGTCGAGTTCGTAGTCTCGGTTCGTCGGCCCGGTTCGTCGGCCCGACTTGGGTGGCTCGGTTCGGGGGCTGACGCGCCTTTCTCGACGCCCCAGTCACTCGCCGAAGCAACGTACACAAGTACCTAGCCGAGCGAATACTCACTTAGTCAGATGCCCGCCGACGCCGTCCCTCCAGAACAGAAAGCACAGATTGCTCACGCGGTCCGTCAGGCACTCGCCAAACACGGCTATGCACGGTTGACGACGAAGAAAGTCGCCGCCGAGAGTGACAAGAGCGAGGCCGGGTTGTACTACTACTACGACTCGAAAGACGAGATGATTGTCGCGTTCCTCGAAACCTCGGTGGACTATCTCGCCCGCGAACTGGACGAGATTGCCGCCGACGGACACGAAGAACGCCTCCGAGCAGTCTGCGATTTACTCCTGGTCGACGAAGACGACGAGGCCGCCCGCGGCGTCAACATCGCCGTGATGGAACTCCTGTCGCACGCGCCGCACAACGAGACGCTTCGCGAACCCCTGTTGGAGATGGAACGTCACACGCTCGACGTGATTGTGGATATCCTTCAGGACGGCATCGAGGAGGGCGTCTTCCGCGACGTCGACCCCGAGGGAACTGCCGCGTTCCTCCTTTCGGCCACCGACGGCTACACCGGATTCGCACTCGCACTCGGGATGGAGGGCGTCGGTGACGGCCTCAGAGACGCTATCTCGGCGTACATCGACTCGCTTCTGGTGGAATAGTTCGCTGCGCTCTCTAACCTGTTCTCGACGACATCGCTTTCTGAGGGGCTGACGAGTACACGAGCCACTGTTCCGGCGAACGACAAGCCGGTCGAGACGAATCGTCCAAACACAAAGTAAGTACTTACTCAGTAGATTTATGCCGCTGCTCGTAGCACTTGGTGTTATGTTGACCACCACGAACCACACCCGACTACTGTCCATCCCCCGCTGGCGGACGATTGCTTCAGCATCAGTCACTCGTCGCGGTGGTGGTCAACGATGAGTCTTATCGAAGACGTGACGCTCGGAATCCATATCCTCGCTGGGTTCACGGCGCTCTTCGCTGGACTCGGTGCTATCGTCACGAAGAAAGGTGGTCGCCGGCACCGTCGGGCGGGCCGAATCTACGTCCTCGGGATGGCTGTCGTCGCAGTCACGTCACTCGTGCTCTTCGTCATCGAACCTGACCTGGGTCGGACGTTCCTCGCGCTCTTGGCTGTTTTCAGTTACTACTTCGTCTTCTCGGGCGACCGCGTGCTCTCGCGGAAACGACCCGCCGATAGTCCCGAAACGCTCGACTGGATTGCGGTCGGCCTGCTCACGCTCTCGGGTGTCGGACTCCTCGGGCTGGGGTGGTACTTCCTGACTAACGGCAGTGAATTCGGGACGATAATGCTGGTCTTCGGTGCGCTCGCAGTCGGGGCCGGTGTCCAGGATATTCGGAAGTTCCGGAGCGAGGAGTCGACGCCGCGGGAGTGGTTCTACGAACACATCTCTCGGATGGGGACTGCCTACATCGCGACCGTAACCGCATTCTCGGCGGTCAACTTCGACTTCTTCCCGGTCGTCGCGGCGTGGCTGTGGCCGACGGTCCTCGGGACGCCACTCATCTACTTCACAATCAGGAAGTACAAGCGGCAGACTCGTTCGAGGGCGTCGCCGACGGCGGACTAACTGCCGCGCTGTTGCTGCTGTTCGGGCACGTGGTTCTCCCGTTACGCCTCGCTCACTGTTTCTCGCTCCCTGCTTCTCGCTCCCTGCTTCTCGCTCCCTGCTTCTCGCTCCCTGCTTCTCGCTCCCTGCTTCTCGCTCCCTGTTTCTCGCTCTTGTTTGGTCCAGTGTCTCTCGCCGACCACGGCAGTCTCTAGTCAATAACAACACACAACATTTGAATAATAGCACTTATTATCTTCAGACAGAGTTCTATTAACATGAGACAGCA
The DNA here is from genome assembly GCF_024730625.1 of Haloferax larsenii. Lineage (NCBI taxonomy): Archaea > Methanobacteriati > Methanobacteriota > Halobacteria > Halobacteriales > Haloferacaceae > Haloferax > Haloferax larsenii. The sequence goes on along the minus strand of NZ_CP078065.1, from coordinate 98,496 downwards.
GACTCGCCGCGGTTTCGTTGCGACGTGCGCTGGAACTGTCGCCGCTAGCCTCGCAGGGTGTCTCGGTTCCGCGACTGGTGGAGACGACCCGGCAGACGGCACACGCGCAGCGGCTTCGTTCTTCGTTTTCGGCGACATCGCCCGGCACGTGGCAGGCGATGTGGCGACCGCCGAGACGCTCGTCCCGACGGGACAGCACGGACACGGCTGGGAGCCCGGACCGGACGTTCAGGGTCGCGTCCTGCAGTCGGACCTGTTCGTCCACGCCATGTCCGGGTTCCAACCGTGGGCCGACGACATCCGAACGTCGCTCGACGCAGACGGTGCAGACGTGATGAGTGTCGATATCACAGCCGACATCGACCTGCACGAACTCGGCCCAGACGGTGGTCACGCCCACGGAGACCACGAGGAAGACCACGCCGACGAACACGACGAGACTCACACTGACGAGCACGACGACGGTCACTCTGACGACCACACCGAAACGCACGCACACGAGGAATCTCACGACGGACACGAGGAGCACAACACGTCGGAGGAGGACCACCACGATACCACAGCGGAACACGGCCACGACGAGTCCGACGCCCACGACCACGACACCGAGGACGAGCACAACCACGACACCGAAGACGAGCACGACCACGACCACGGCAACGTCGACCCGCACTTCTGGTTAGACCCGAAACGCGTCCAAACCGCGACGCAAACGCTCCGTGACGCGTTCCAATCTATCGACGATACCAACGCAGACGCGTACGCGGCGAACGCCGCGGCCTACGAGGAGACGCTCTCGGACCTCGATTCGGCGTTCGAATCCGGCCTCGAATCCCGAACGCGAGACGTCGTCCTCGTCGCCGGACACAACGCCTACGGCTACTTGGAAGACCGATACGACCTCACCGTGGTCACGCTCTCGGGCCTGTCCCCCGACGACGACCCGACGCCGCGCGACATCGAACGCGCGCAGGCCGCAATCGACGAACACGACATTCAGCACATTCTCGCTGACCCGCTCGAATCGGACCGTGCCGCGACCCAACTCCTCGCGGAAACGGACGCGACGGACATCCTTCCGTTCACGTCGATTCCGGGGCTGACCACCGAGTGGACCGAACAGGACTGGGGCTACGTCGATATCATGCGCGAGGTGAACCTGCCGTCGCTCCGGACGGCACTCGGAGCGGAATGACGGTCGTCTCACTCAGCGACGTCGCGTTCTCCTACGGCGACGTTCCAGTCATCGACGGCATCTCGCTCGATATCGAAGCCGGCGAGTTCCTCGGACTCGTCGGCCCAAATGGGTCGGGAAAGAGCACGCTCCTCCGGTTGCTTCTCGGCCTCGAACGACCGGACCGCGGCGAGGCCCACCTCTTCGGTGAGCCAGCACACGAATTCGGAGACGGAGAACGCATCGCCTACGTCGCACAGGACGTCACCGATGCGGCCCGCGACATGCCGATTACCGTCCGCGAGGTCGTCAGGATGGGACGGTACCCGCGCAACCTGTTCGGCCGGTTTTCGGACGCCGACCGCGCCGCAGTCGACGGCGCACTCGACAGAGTCGACATCGCCGACCTCGCAGACCGGCGCGTCGGTGCACTCTCCGGCGGGCAGCGCCAACGCGTCTTCGTCGCCCGCGCGCTCGCCGCAGAATCCGACCTGCTCGCGCTCGACGAACCGACTGTCGCACTCGATGCAGAGTCCCGCGATTCGTTCTACGACCTGCTCGCAGACCTCAACGACCGCGGGCTGACTATCGTCTTGGTCGAACACGACATCGGGGTCGTCACGGCACGAGCCTCCCGTATCGCGTGTCTGAACAGAGAACTCTACTTCCACGGCGATTCGGAAGACTTCGCCGAGAGCGACGCCCTCGCCGCAGCTTACGGGGCCAACCAACGGGTGTTGGACCACTCTCACGACCACCACGATGCCGAAACGCACGCGAGTCCGGATTCGGAGGCGAAGTCGTGACGGCCGCCATCGAGTTCCTCCCGCCGCTTCTAGTCGTCAACGTACTCACCGGCCTTCTCGATTGGTTCCTCGTCGCCGTCGACGGCGGATTCTCGTGGGTCGCGGAGGCGACTGGGCTCCAGTTCCTCGGCTATCCGTACATGCAGCGAGCGTATCTGGCGGTCCTCTGTATCGGGGTCGTCGGTCCGCTCGTCGGCTCGTTCCTCGTCTACCGCGACCTCTCGATGGTCGGCGACACGCTCGCTCATACGGCGTTCGCGGGTGTCGCAGTCGCGCTCTTCCTCGACGCCACGCTTTCGATTGCCGTCCCGCCACTTCTCGGTGCGCTCGTCGTCGCCGTCATCGCGGCGTTGCTCGTGCAGGCACTCGTCGAGTACACCGACGCCCGGAGCGACGCCGCCCTCGCGATGGTGTTGACCGGTGGGTTCGCCCTCGGGAGTGTCCTCATCTCGCTCACCGGTGGCGGCATCTCGGTGGGTATCAATCAGTACCTCTTCGGGTCGCTGGCAACCGTCTCGCGCGCCGATATCGGACTGCTCGTCTCGATGGCGCTCGTCGTCGCGGTCGCGGTCGCGGTCGCGTACCGCCCGCTCGTGTTCGTGACGTTCGACGAGACGGCTGCTCGCGCGTCGCGCGTCCACGTCCGCGTGGTGAACACGCTGCTGTCGATTCTCACCGCCTTCGTCGTCGTCAGCGCGATGCGAATCATGGGCGTCATCCTCGTCGCGGCCCTGCTGGTCGTGCCCGTCGTCACCGCGTCCCGACTCGGGCACAGTTTCAAACAGTCGATTTGGTACGGAATCGTCGCCGGGGAGTTCGCCGGATTTGCAGGTGTCACGCTCGCCTACCTGTTCGGACTGGCCGCAGGCGGCTCTATCGTTCTCGTCGCTATCGGTGGGTTTGTCGCCGTTGCCGTCGGTTTGCGGGTCTCTCACTAGCAAACCTACCAACTCCCGAATCATTTCTCGGTAGGTGTCGACCAATTCGTCGTTTCGCTGCGACCTGTCCACCGAGTCGAGCCAAGCGATGACGATTCACCATATTTTAACATCCTCTACCACATAAACCACCCAATGCCAGATATTTCAGATTCTCTCCGACTCCTGTTCGAGACATCTATCGAGCGTCAGAATGGCCGCTACGTCGTCCCGATTCCGAAAGAACTCGTCGAGGGTGGGTCCCTCTCGACCGACGAACTCTACCGTATCGCACTGCTTTCCGCGCCGGATGCCGAGCTGACGCCGGACCAGAGTGAGTCGTCGACCGAGGCGTCGACTGAATCGACACAGCAGACGTCCGAAGAGACGACTCGCTCGAAATCGTCGACCGAACAGTACCAGTCGTCGGACCAGTACACCCGTCGGTCGCGCACCCCACCGGTCGAGGAAGGCGAAGTTCGCTCTGTCACTATCGACACGCTCGGTGACCAAGGCGACGGCATCGCCAAGGTCGAACGCGGTTTTATCATCATCATCCCCGGCACCCAGCCGGGCGACGAAGTCGACGTGAAGGTTACCGACGTAAAAAAGACGGTCGCGTTCGCAGAGCCGGTCAGCGAGCCGACTGTTAGATAATTCAATTTCGTTCCTTCGGATTTTTCGACGCACGGAGCCGGCGAGCGAGTCGTGGAGTCACCATCCCTCTCGACGGACCAGTAGGGTTTTAGACATTTGTCGTCTCTGTTGAGCTATGTCCCCTACTCCCTCGCTTGCGAAGCTCCTCCCGAACGAATTCGTCCCACTCCGTCGAATCGGACGATATGCGTGCTATTCACTCACGCTGGTTGCACTGGGGTTTCTCGGTGCAGATATCGTGTTTTTCGTTCTGGATTTGTTCACTGGTCTCGCCGAGGACGTTCTTGGATACGTATTTGTTGTCGTATGGGACGACCTGTTGAACCTCGTGCGAGATGTCGTCAAGGCGTTCGCGCTACTCGTGGCGCTGGGCGTCTTCCTCTCGCAGTTCGAGACGGGAACGGCGTGACTCCTGTCTCGAAATCGTATTCACACTAAAATCGGTTTTCGCGTCACCGAGCGGTGGGCGAACTGTGTCGGTGACGGACGGCGCATCCGCCACACGCGACTGTCTGCTTGGCTGGCTATCGCCACGCCTCGTGTCGTCGCACCCGAATATGGAGAGTGCGTCGTCTTCAGCCCAGCAGTCCGAGCTTCTGTACTTCGTCTCTGACCACTTCGATGGCTTGCTCCGCTTGGGCGACTTCCTTCGCGCCGGTGATGACGACCTTTCCGCTGCCGAACATCAGCACGACCACACTCGGTTCTTCGAGGCGGTAGACGAGGCCGGGGAACTGCTCGGGTTCGTACTCGACGTCTTCGAGGCCGAGACCGATTGCCAGCGCGTTCAGGTTGAGGTTACTCCGCAGGTCCGCGCTCGACACGATGTTTTGGACCGTAATCTCGGGTTCGTCCGGAAGCGGGATGCCGAGGTCGCTGAGTTCCTCGAAGAGGATGTCGAGCGCCGCGTGGACGCCCTCGACGCTGTCAGCGCCGGTACAGACGATTTTTCCAGACCGGAAGACCAGACAGGCAGACTTCGGGTCGCTCGTTCGATACACCAAACCCGGGAAGTTGTCCGGGTTGTACTCCGTGCCCGCCATATCGAGTGACAGGCTCTTGAGGTCGAGTTCTTGCTCGATGCCGGTCGAGGCGACGACATTCTGTATCTCTATCGACTCGACGACGTCCGTCCCTGACATTTCGTGAACAAGATTGCACCGCGACGTGTTTAAAGTGGGGGTCTCTCGACGCACCCACTCGCCGCCGTCGAATCGGGAGTGTGTTGTACGAATCTTTTATGGTCTGAGGTCGGCTGTGTTGGTCCATGTCGAACGGTCGGGAGTCGGACACGCCAGAGCAGGCGGCCGAATCGAGCGGTCGCCGACCGCCGACCTCGTTTGTCGAGCAGGCGAACGCGGCCGACGAGTCCATCTACGAGACGTTCGAAACGACGTGGCCCGACTGCTGGGAGGCGGCAGCAGCGCGACTCGCGTGGGACGAGTCCTACGACACTGTCCTGTCCGGCGATGGGCCGCCATTCGAGTGGTTCGCGGGCGGGACGCTCAACGCGTCGTACAACTGCCTCGACCGCCACCTCGAAGCGGGTGGGAAGAACCGCGTCGCCATCAAGTGGGAGAGTCGAACCGGCGACACGCGCGTCTACACGTACCAGGACCTCTCCCGCGAGGTCAACGAGTTCGCGGCCGGACTCCGAGAACTCGGCGTCGAGGAAGACGACGTGGTGACGCTCTACATGCCGAACATCCCCGAGTTACCTATTGCAATGCTGGCGTGTGCCCGCATCGGCGCACCACACAACGTCGTGTTCGCCGGTCTCTCTGCCGACGCGCTCGCGACCCGGCTCGAAAGCGCCGAATCCAACTATCTGGTCACGTGCGACGGCTACTACCGCCGGGGCAACCCAGTTCTCCTCAAGCGAAAGGCCGACGACGCGCGACTGAGCGTCGACCACGACATCCGGGAGACAGTGGTCGTCGACCGCCTCGACGGCGACACCCACCTCGGGGAGACCCAACACGACTACCACGAACTCGTCGAGCGACATGCCGGCGCTGCGGTCGACCCAGTCGAGCGCGCAGCAAACGACTGCCTGTTTCTCATCCACACTTCGGGGACGACCGGCGAACCGAAGAAGGTCAAACACACGACCGGCGGCTACCTCGCACACGTCGCGTGGACGACCGAGACAGTACTCGACCTCGGTCCCGCTGACACCTACCTGAGTACAGCGAACATCGGGTGGATTAGCGGCCACTCGTACGTCGTTTACGGCCCGCTCGCAGTGGGCTCGACCGTCGTGATGTACGAGGGCGCGCCAGACTACCCCGAGAAAGACCGTCTCTGGAACCTCGTCGAGTCGAACGCGGTAGACGTGTTCTACACCGCGCCGACGGTGATTCGCTCGTTCATGAAGTGGGGCTCCGAGTACCCGGCCGCACACGACTTGTCGAGCCTCCGCCTCCTCGGCACGGTCGGCGAGCCAATCAATCCCCGCGCGTGGGAGTGGTATCACGAACACGTCGGCGGCGGCCGCTGTCCCATCGTGGACACGTGGTGGCAGACCGAGACCGGCGGCATGATGGTCACGACGCTTCCGGGAGTCGACGAAATGAAACCCGGTTCCGTCGGGCGGCCGCTTCCGGGCATCGACGCACAGGTCGTGGATGCGAGCGGGTCGGAGTGTGGCCCGAACGAACCCGGATATCTCGTCGTCCGTCGGCCGTGGCCGGGGATGCCGCACGCGCTCCTCGATGGGACCCGGTGGGCAGATGGCCAGTCTGTGCCCGCCGATATCGACGGGTGGTTCTACTTCACGGGCGATGGCGCACGAAGAGACGACGACGGCTACATCACGGTCCTCGGACGTGTGGACGACGTCATCAACGTCTCGGGGCACCGTCTCGGAACGATGGAAGTCGAGTCGGCAATCGTCGACGTCGACCACGTCGTCGAGGCGGCAGTCGTGAGCATCGACGACCCGCAAGCCGAGGGAATCTACGCCTACGTCACCGTGGAGGCGGACGTCACCGGCGACGACGCGACCCGAAAACGAATCGAGGACCGCGTCCGCGAGCGTATCGGTCCCATCGCGATACCGGAAGAAATCGTCTTCACTCCGGACCTGCCGAAGACCCGGTCTGGAAAGATAATGCGCCGCTTCCTCGAAAACATCACCAACGGTGAGGACTTCGGCGACACCTCGACGCTCCGCAACCCCGAAGTCGTCGGCGAACTGGAGTCTATCGTCCGAAATCGGACCGATGTTTCGGAAGAATAGCGAAACCGAAATAGTGCCCTTTGGCTTCTCGGGCGTTATCCTGGAGTTACGCGAGTTTTGCTGCAGAAAGCCAGTTGCCATCGGAACAATTTAGTTCGAATTCTCCGACTATTACGAAAGATGAGTTGGCCGAGAGATACGTCCGGAAGGGCCCGAGAGTGGGCGCTCGCGTACGACCGACTGCGTCGGGCTACCGAGACGTACCGCGAGGACCTCGTCGTCAGACTGGGCGCGGAAGTGGGGTTACAACCGACCGAGATGAGTCTCCTCACGCCCGCACACGTCGCAAGTGGGCGACCTCGTGGCACCGACCTCACCGCACTTTCGGTCCCCGAAGACGACCGAACCGCGTATCTCCCGGCCGACGTCGAACACGACCTGCGGAAGTTCGTCGCCGCGAACGACGTGAGTGACTCTGACCGTGTCTTTCCGGTCACGGCGCGGCGACTCCAGATGCTCGTTTCGACGGTTGGCGAACGCGCTGCCGAGCGATTCGAACAGGACGAGTTGGCTGACGTCTCCTCGCGCGACCTGCGGAACTACTACGCGAAGCAACTGCTCGCCGACGGCGTCCATCCGAGTGTAGTACTCCGAGTCGGGGGTTGGAACCGACTGGAGAGTCTCTCCCCGTTCGTCGACGACCCCTCAGAGACGGCAGTTATCGAGGCGCTTTCGTCCGATACCGACAGCTACGATTCGGGCGGTAGCGTCGCTCACACCGGTTCTGGCCGTCGCCCGAACGTCGCCCACTCCACGACTGGTGTCGGCACGTCCACCTCGTCTCGACTGTCGTCTGTCGTCGAACTCGTCCGCGAAACCAGCGCTGCACTCTCGGACGCGACGACCCGTGACGAACTGGAACAGACGCTCTGTGAACGACTCGGTCGGTCGAACGCGTATCGCTTCGCGTGGATTTCCGCGGCCAATACTGCATCTAGTGGCTCACAGACTGCTGTCGGCATCGACGAAGCGGGGTTGTCGGACGTCCGTCGCGTCGTTCCCGACAGTGCTGAATCGGCCGATTCAGATGGCGACGAAGCCCTCGTTCGAACGTCGAATGCGACTGTTTCGACCGATAGTGGCGTGGTTGATATCACCACTGTGTCGCTCGTGCACGGCGAGACGACGTTCGGGCGGTTACACCTCGGCACACCGCTGGGGACTGTCTCGACGGGCGAACAGAGCGTGTTGGCGACGCTCGGACAGCAGGCCGGTGCTTCGCTCGCAGCGGTCGAACGGAAGAAACTCCTACTCGCGGATACAGTTACTCGACTCCGATTCCAGTGTACCGACGACGGTTCGGTCCTCGTCCGAGTCTCCGATGCGCTCGGGTGTACGGTTGCACTCCGTGGCGTCGCCCCTATCGCAGACCGGTCCTTGCTCTGTTTCCTCGCCGTGAGCGGTGTCAAGACCGACCGGGCGTTCGACGAACTGGACGCTGCCCCCGAAGTCTCGAACGTCCGTCTCGTTCGCGACCGCGGCGAGGAGTCGGTGCTCGAAATCGTGCTCTCCGGTGAGTCGCTTCTCTCGGCCGTCACGGCACGCGACGGCACCGTCTCGGAGTTCGTCGCCGAGGACGGCACCGCCAGTTTCGTCGTAGAGCTTTCGAACGAAATCCCGCTCCGAACGGTCATCACGGAGTTGACCGACACCTATCCGGACACCGAACTCCGGTCGAAACGAGAGGTCGAACGCGACCCACAGCACGCGACCGATTTCCGCGAGTCTGTCGAGGGGCGACTGACCGACAAGCAGCACTCTGCACTCCGCGCTGCGTTCTTAGCCGGTTACTTCGAGTGGCCCCGTGAGAGCACTGCCGAGGACCTCGCAGACTCCCTCGACGTGTCGTCGCCGACGCTCCATCAACACCTTCGGACCGCCCAACAGAAGTTGCTCCACTCGTTTTTCGACGACCTCGACACCTCGATGGACCACTAAATCGTTAGGTTCGGAAACGTGGTTTGGGTTCCTCCCGATTCTGTATGAGGAATTACTAAATATTCTCGACAGTTAGGAGGAGGGCTGTAGTCGATTCAGAGGGGCTATCGCAGAGCATTCCGAGAAAATATCTTATCGTTCGTGATAGTTAGATGGCTGACTTATACCCTTGTCTGTTCCTCGCTATCACAGAGCATGTCGGAAGAAGCCCAGGTAGAACTCGAAGCACGACTCGCAGAACAAGAGGAGTTCGAACCGTCGGCGGAGTTCGTCGAGCAGGCGAACGTATCGGACCCGGAGATATACGACGAGTTCGAGGAGAACTGGCCGGAGTGTTGGGAGCGAGCAGCCGACCTCATCGACTGGGACGACGACTACGATACGGTGCTGGACGATTCGAACCCGCCGTTTTACGAGTGGTTCACGGGTGGCAAACTGAACGCCTCGTACAACTGCCTCGACCGACACGTCGAAAACGGCGACAAGAACCGAGTCGCCATCAAGTGGGAAGGCGAGCACGGAACGACGCGCACGTACACGTATCAGGACCTCTACCGCGAGGTCAACGAATTCGCGGCTGCCCTCCGCGAGCTCGGTGTCGAGGAAGACGACGTGGTGACGCTCTACATGCCGATGATTCCCGAGTTACCCATCGCAATGTTGGCGTGTGCCCGCATCGGCGCACCTCATTCGGTGGTCTTCGCGGGATTCTCGGCCGAGGCGCTCGCGACGCGGATGAACTCGGCGAACTCGGAGTTCCTCGTCACGTGTGACGGTTACTACCGCCGCGGCGACCCACTCGACCACCTCGACAAAGCGAACGAGGGACTCGACGGTGTCGACCACGGTGTCGAAGCGACTGTGGTCGTGGACCGTCTCGGCGACGACGGCTTCGGCCACGACCTGCGGGGTAATCAGCACGGTTGGGACGACCTGTTGGCCGACCACACGGGCGACCGAGTAGACCCAGTCCAGCGCGACGCCGAGGATATGCTCTTCTTGATGTACACCTCGGGAACCACGGGGCAGCCGAAGGGTGTCAAACACACCACCGGCGGCTACCTCTCGTATGCGGCGTGGACCTCGCACGCGGTACTGGACATCGAGAAAGAAGACACCTACTGGTGTTCGGCCGACATCGGCTGGATTACCGGCCACTCCTACATCGTCTACGGACCGCTTGCACTCGGGACGACTACGGTGATGTACGAGGGCACGCCGGACTTCCCGAACCGCGACCGACTCTGGGAGATTATCGAGAAGTATTCGGTCGATATCTTCTACACCGCGCCGACGGCGATTCGGGCGTTCATGAAGTGGGGCAGCCGTTTCCCCGAACAGCACGACCTATCGAGCCTTCGCCTCCTCGGCACGGTCGGCGAGCCAATCAACCCGCGCGCGTGGAAGTGGTACTACAAACACATCGGCAACGAGGACTGCCCAATCGTGGACACGTGGTGGCAGACCGAGACCGGCGGCATGATGGTTACGACGCTCCCCGGCGTTGGGAAGATGAAACCCGGTTCTGCCGGACCGCCGTTGCCGGGCATCGACGCCCAAATCGTCGATACGGGCGGAAAAGAAGTCGAGGCCGGACGCGCTGGCTACCTCACGGTCAACAAGCCGTGGCCGGGGATGCTCCGAACGCTGTACAAGAACGACGAGCGATTCGTCCAGGAGTACTGGCAGGAGTACTCAGACACCGACAGCGACGACTCCGACGACTGGGTGTACTTCCCCGAAGACGGTGCGAAGGTCGACGACGACGGCTACATCACCGTTCTGGGCCGCGTCGACGACGTCATCAACGTCTCCGGACACCGCCTCGGAACGATGGAAATCGAGTCGGCAATCGTCGGCGTCGAAGGCGTCGCCGAGGCCGCTGTCGTCGGCGCGAATCACGACCTGAAAGGCGAGGCGGTCTACGCCTACGTCATCACCGAGGACGGTCACGATGGCGACGACGACCTTCGGGGCCGTATCATCGAGGGCGTCGAGGACGCAATCGGCCCGATTGCTCGCCCCGAGGAGGTCGTATTCACGCCCGAGCTGCCGAAGACGCGCTCGGGCAAAATCATGCGTCGCCTTCTGGAAGACGTCGCGAACGGCGACGAACTCGGGAACACCTCGACGCTTCGGAACCCCGACGTCGTCGAGGACATCCAGCAGAAGGTCCAACAGCAGCAGCGGACCTGACTGGCCGACGAACACGGCAGCGCGACTGGCTAGCAGGCACACTCCCCGCCGGACGGGTTCCTGGCTGGGCCGTCCAGCGGGGAGACACGGGATTCGGACGACATTCGATACACAACGATGACATCTGACATGGGTGGGTCAGCAGACTCACACGAACCGCAGACGAAAGCAGCACAGCACGAGCAGATAGAGTACCTCGACCGGGAGGTGAACCTCCTGAAGCCGAGTACGCCGTTTATGCGCGACCACCTGAAGGTCATCTGGGCTGGCTTCATCGCGTGGGCGATTCTCACCTTCGGGCCGCCGGTTGCGACGTATCTCGCACCCGGCCTCATGACGACGCAGTTGCCGGGTATCGGCTTCCCGGCGCACTACTTCGCCGTGGCGGTCATCTCACCGACGAGTTCGCTCGTCCTCGCGTTCCTCTACTCGCGCAAGCGAGACCAACTCGACCACCGATACGGCATCGACCACGGGACGGCGGCGAATGACGCAGAGGATGCCCACGGTGGCGAAGCAGCGGCGGCCGACGGGGGGATTGCCGAATGAACTCGCTTCTCCTCCAGTCGGGCGACCTGCTTCCCGAGGCACTCAACATCTCGTTCAAACCGATTCCGGCGCTCATGGTCGTCGGGATGTTGAGCCTCTTTCTCGCAATCGGCTACGTGTTCAAAGTCGCCGACACCGAGGGCATGTGGGTCGCTGGGCGGTCCATCGGCAACATCGAGAACGGCATGGCAATCGGTGCCAACTGGATGTCCGCGGCGTCGTACCTCGGGTTAGCGGGACTCGTCGCGCTCGCGGGCTTCTACGGCCTCGCGTTCATCATCGGCTGGACCACGGGCTACTTCGTCCTGCTCATCTTCCTCGCGGCGCAGATGCGCCGATTCGGGAAGTACACCGCCCCGGACTTCGTTGGCGACCGATTCAACTCGGACACCGCCCGCGCCATCGGCGCGCTGACGACTATCCTCATCGGCTTCGTCTACTCGGTCGGACAGGCCCGCGGGATGGGCCTTGTCGGTCTCTACGTGTTCGGCACCGACTACGTAACGATGGTCGTCGTCATGATGGCTATCACGGTCGGCTACCTGACCGTCTCGGGGATGCTCGGCGCGACCAAGAACATGGCCGTGCAGTACGTCATCCTCATCGTCGCGTTCCTCGCGGCCATCTACACCGTCGGCTACGTCGGCGGCTACTCGACGGTCCTCCCGCAAATCGAGTACGGAAAGCTCGTCGGTGAACTGTCGGCGGAGTTCTCCGAACCCTTCGCCAACGCGGGCTTCTACCTCTGGATTGCCACCGCGTTCTCGCTCATCTTCGGCACCTGCGGTCTCCCGCACGTGCTGGTTCGGTTCTACACCGTCGAAAACGAGAAGACGGCGCGCCAGTCCACGGTCTGGGGGCTGTTCTTCATCCTCCTCCTCTACTGGAGTGCGCCTGCGCTGGCGGCCTTCGGCGTCGACCTCTACGACGCCTCGCAGTACGGTCCGACCTTCGCGGCGAACGGCGGCATGAGTGGCGGCGAAGGCGACCTCATCGTCGTCCTCGCGGCCCAACTCTCGAACCTGCCGACGTGGTTCGTCGGCCTCGTCGCCGCGGGCGGTATCGCGGCCGCAATCGCGACGACCGCCGGACTGTTCATCACCGCCTCGTCTGCGGTCTCACACGACATCTACACGAACATCGTCAACCCCGACGCGACGCAACGGCAGCAGGTGCTCGTCGGCCGCGCGACCATCGTGGTGCTCGGTGCAATCGTGACGGTTACGGCGTTCGACCCGCCCGCGCTCGTCGGCGAACTTGTCGCACTGGCGTTCTCGCTCGCGGCTATCGTCCTGTTCCCGATGTTCTTCCTCGGTCTCTGGTGGGAGAACACCAACCGACAGGGCGCGCTCGCGGGGATGTCTGTCGGCCTCGCGCTCTGGGTCGCAGCCGTCGTCAACGACCTCATCTTCCACTTCAGCGACTCCTTCGCCGAGTTCGTCCCCGCAATCGGGGCCGCACTCGTCGGCACGCCGCTGGTGTTCGTCGTCACCATCGCCGTCTCGATGGCGACGTCCGAACCACCCGAGCGAATCAAGAAGATGGTTCGGCAGTGTCACAGCCCCGAACCGATGGGACAGCAGCAATCCGCCGAAGACGTGGTGGCAACCGACGGGGGCCAGACCCCCGCGGACGACTGACCAATGTACGACCACATCCTCGTTCCCACCGACGGGAGTACGGCAGCGGAATCGGCCGTCGACCAGGCAGTCGACCTCGCGTCGAAGTACGACGCGACGCTTCACGCCCTGTACGTCATCGACGTGGACGCTACCAGCTATTCGCTGGGCACCGAACAGGTCGACCGACTGCGACAGGGACACCTCGACGAGATGCCCGAAGTGCAGGCTGACGCCGACGAAGCGACGGGATACGTCGCCGACGTCGCCGCCGCCCACGGCCTCGTCGTCGAAGAGCACGTCACCGCCGGCGAACCCGCACGAGCCATTCGAAAGTTCGTCGAGGACAACGACATCGACCTCGTGGTGATGGGCTCGCACGGTCGCTCCGGTCTCTCGCGGGTCGTTCTCGGGAGCGTTACCGAGAAGGTGCTCCGCCGGACGCGACTGCCCGTTCTCGTCGTCGATATGCACGGCGAGCAGAATGCGGAGGTGTAGCGCTGACCAATGAGTCTCGTCCAGACGATTCGTGACCACGTGGCGAGCCACCGCTCGGAGATGGTGACAGACCTCCTGTTCGCCCTCGCGTGGGTGACGGTGGTGTCGCTTCTGTTCGACGTCGTCGACGGCCCTCAGTGGGCGTTTTACCTCTGTCTCGCTGCGGGCGTCGTCGCCCATTACGGCTTTTTCGCCTCGGTCGAGGCCGCGCGGTGAGGCCGCCTTCGCCTCATTCCCACTGTCGTAACATCGCCGGTAGGTTCAATTATGAGATTTTCGTCGGGTACGATATGAAGCGCCGTTCGCCCTCACTCTCCGGGGAGGCTGGCTCCGGTGAGTGGCTTCGATGCGACGGTTCCGGCATCCCCCCTGACCACGAGCGAACACTCCCTTCGCGGATGTTCAAGGAGGCGGTCGACAACGCAGGGCACGGAATCGTCTTCACCCGGCTGGACGGGACTATCGAGTACGTCAACCCGGCGTTCGAGGAGACGACCGGCTACGACGCAAGCGAGGTTATCGGCGAAACGCCGAGTATCCTCAAGTCGGGCGTCCACGGTGCCGACTTCTACAGTGACCTCTGGGGAACTATCACCGACGGCGAGGTGTGGGAAGGAGTGCTTCACAACGTTCGGAAGAACGGCGAACCCTACGTCATCGAACAGACGATTTCGCCGATTCGACACGAAGGGCGGACAGTCGGCTACGTCGCCGTCAACAACGAAATCACGGACATGTGGGAGCGGGAGCGAAAAATCGAGGCGCTCCACGAGGCGACGCGCGAACTGCTGGACTCCGAGAACTTCGACGACGTCGCTTCGGGCGTCGGCATCGCTACCGACGCGATTCTCGACTTCCCGATAAACGTGGTCAGACTCCGCAACGGCGACCGATTAGAGCCGGTCCACGTCGACGATGAGACCCTCGATTTGATTGGTGACCGCCCGGCGTACCACTTCGACGAGAGTCCGGTCGGCGAGGTGTTCAGAGCGGGCGAACCGCGCATCTACGAGGACGTCGAGAAACTCGACGACGACTACGACCGCGGGCCGGTTCACTCGTGGCTGTACGTTCCCATTGGCTCCTACGGTGTCATCAGCGTCGGACAGACGCAACCAGACTCGTTCACAGAGACCGACGTGAAACTCGTCGAAATTCTGGCGACCAACGCCGAGACGGTGTTTCGGAGCCTCGAACACGAACAGGAGTTGGCGCGGGAGAACGAACGCCTCGAACAGTTCGCCAAGACTGTCTCGCACGACCTTCGGAACCCGCTGAACGTCGCCGAAGGGACCCTCGAACAGATGCGCGAGTTCACGGAGCAACTCGACCGCATGACGCGCGCACACCAGCGTATGGAGGAGGTCATCGAAGGCGTCCTCACACTCGCACGACAAGGCCAGCGCGTCGAAGAGACGGAGATAGTCGATATGTCGACGCTCGCCTCGGACTGCTGGTCACACGTGAGCACGCCGGGTGCCGCACTCGCCATCGAGTCGAACGACGAGTTCCTCGTCGAGGCCGACGAGACGCGGTGTAAGCACCTCTTCGAGAATCTCTTCCGAAACGCTATCACGCACGGCAACGCGACGATGGTCACGGTCGGGCCGCTCGAAGACGGCTTTTTCGTCGAAGACGACGGCACCGGGATTCCCGCCGACGAGCGCGCCGCCGTGTTCGACACCGGCTACACGACGGCGACGTACGGCACCGGACTCGGACTCTCGATAGTGAGAGAAATCGCCGAGGCCCACGGCTGGGAGGCGTCGCTGACCGAAAGCGACGAGGGCGGTGCCCGGTTCGAATTCCGCCGCTCTCGGGCGTATTGATTCGGGGGGTACACCCCGTGAGTCGCCGGACGAAGCCATTCTAGAAATTCACACATATCTATTCGCCTGAAATATTAGATATTTATCCAATGAGAAATACACACCTGTATGCGCGTCGTTTCGCTCGTCCCCTCTGCCACGGAGTTGCTGACCGCCATCGGGACAGACCCTATCGGAATCTCTCATAGTTGTGACTACCCGCCGCGAGTTACGACCCAACCGACGCTCACGAGCACTACCATCGACCACGAAGGACGGTCGAGCCGTGAGATTGACGACCAAGTCTCGTCGATAGACGGTGCAGCGTACGACCTCGACGCGCACCGACTCGACGACTTGGACCCGGACCTTGTCGTTACGCAATCGACGTGCGACATCTGTGCGGTGGATTCGTCGGACGTGTTCGAGGCCGTTCGCGACCGTAATCTCGACGCGGAGGTTCTCGCTCTCGACCCGCACTCGCTCGACGACGTGCTGACCGCACTCCTGCGAGTCGGTGAGGCGGTCGGAAAGACGATGGACGCGGCCACACTCCGCTTCGAGATTCACGAGCGAATTAATGCGGTCGAATCACGCGTCGCCGGTCTCGACAGTCCCCGGACGGCCGTACTCGACTGGACCGACCCGCTGTACCGGAGTGGGCACTGGGTCCGCGACCTCGTCGAACTCGCCGGCGGCGACAGTTCGTTCCAACCGGACGGTCGGTCAGAACAGATTCGGTGGGACGCGCTCGTCGAGTACGACCCCGAGCGACTCGTCGTTGCGCCCTGTGGATTCCCGCGAGAGCGTGCGGTCGACACCGTCTCGACGCTTGCCGAGCGCGACGAGTGGAACGACCTCACTGCGGTCGAAGAGGGTCACGTCTACGCAGTCGACGGAAACGCGCTGTTCAACCGGCCTGGCCCACGGCTCGTCGATTCGCTCGAAGTGCTCGCGAGTTGTATCCATCCCGAACTCTCGGCGGTCCTCGACGACGAGTTAGCAAGTCGAGTCGAGAACGTAGCACAGCAGTCAGGGGACAAGAACGCGGTACAGCAGTCTTAGTGCCTGTCATCCGTGTGGGGGGCGTTCCTCGATAGCTCTTCTCCGTCTACCTACTTGAAGCCGGCAAACGGGCGTCGCGTCTCTCCGCGGACCAGATGCTCGTCGGCAACGTGGAGGCCGATGTCGCTGAGTTCCCTTGCGATACGGGCGAGGTCTTCCCCGTCTTCTCCAACGGTACTCACGAGGACGTTGTGTTCTCCGGTCGCGAGTTCGCGGACGCCGACGACGCCGGGAATCTCTAACGCACGCTCGCCGAGTTCGGACCGATTCGGGATTTCGGCGGTACACTCCATCTGGACGTGAAGTTGGTAGCCCGCACGCTCGTAGTCGACGTCGGCGTGATAGCCCACGATGATACCTTCAGATTCGAGGCGCTGGATGCGCTTTCGAACCGTGCTCGGCGAGGCGTCGACGTGTTCGGCGATGTCCCGCGAGGAGATGTGTCGCGAGTCGCGCTGCAACTCGTAGAGAATCGCTCGGTCTAGGTCGTCGAGTCCGTCGAGTGTCATCTCCGCTCCTCTCGGCGGTGGTCGGGGGTCGTTGCATGTGAGTGAAAATTCCTGATTTGGGATTCAGAATACATAATATTCACATATTGGTAACGAACTGTATCTATATGACCATACTGGTCAAATCAACCCGCTAATTTATGTATTCGTGGGGGTATACTCCGGCATGGACCCAACCAGTAGCAATACACGCGCCTGTGCGACCGACGTCTCGACCGTTCTGACCGGAGGTGGGTGAGATGTCCGCAGCGGACGGGCCACCCTCGGACGGCTTGTTGCCTGACCGCCTGCGGTCCGACCGCCTGTGGACGCTTATCCTCGCGCTCACGCTCGTGACGATGCCGGCGATTACGCTCATCTTCGCCTTTGCGGTGTTGACCGTCACCCAGAGTGCTATCGTCGACCAGTTGACGCCACTCGAACTCGTCGAGCTGTACCTCGTCGAACTCGTCATGTTCACCACGTTCAGCTACGTCCTCTATCGGTTAGCTCGGTTCGCCGCGTCACGTGAGCTATCGGACTCTGAACAGGAATCCGGACACGCCGACGACGCCAGCCAGACAGTCGACTCGTCGGACCGGGAGGTCCAGAGCCACTGATGGGCGCGTCCAGACTTCCGGTCGACGACGGTGTCGAACACGGTTCCTCGTTCGATAGAGCGCGGAGTGGCGCTCCCGCCGCGGGAGAGGCCGTCGGCGACCGTTTTTCGACCGACGAGATATTCCAGCGCGTCGTGGCGACCGCCGACGAAGAGGTCTCTTCGGGGATACAGAAACTCTACCTCAGCGGCATCGCCGCGGGGCTTGCTATCACACTCACGTTCTTCGTCTACGCCACCGGAAAAGCCGCGTTCCCGAACGATGTGACGGGGCTTCTCGCGCCGCTTCTGTACCCCATCGGGTTCGTCTACATCATCATGGGTCGGTACCAACTGTACACCGAAAACACGCTGACGCCGGTGACGTTGGTGCTGACCCGAGTCGCGAGTGTCCCCTCGCTATTCCGCGTCTGGCTGAGCGTCCTCGCCGGGAACCTCACGGGTGCGCTCATTGGTACGTTCGTCCTCGCGAACGCGGGTGTCTTCTCGCCCGAGGCAGCCGCAGCGGCCGTCGAAATCGGGGCGAAGGGAATCGAGACACCGTGGTGGAGCCTCGTGTTCAAAGCCATCTTCGCGGGCTGGCTCGTCGCTGGTCTCGTCTGGCTCGAACACGCCGTTCGCGACTCCATCTCGCGGGTCGTCCTCATCTATCTCGTCATCTACACTATCCCGGCGACCGGACTCTACCACATCGTCGTCAGCTCCGCAGACGTCTTCTACCTCGTCTTCACGGGCAACATTGCGCTCGCGACCGGCCTCTGGGAGTTCGCCGTCCCGGTGTTGCTCGGAAACACCATCGGTGGCGTGTTCCTGGTGACGCTCATCAACTACGGCCAGACCGAAAATCGCTTCCCCGAGGGCGACGCGTCGCGGCCAAAGCTGACGCTCCGCGAGTGGCTGTTCAGCCAGCGAATCAGTACGCCCGAAGAACCGGCTTCACGGCCCGACCCTGCACCGGGTGCCGATTCGTAGTCGGTCCTGGGAAGTCGGTCGCCGACGTTGCTGTCTTTCCTCAGTCTGACTGGACCGAGGCTCGGTCGGCTGCCGAGTCGTCCAGTCGGCGAACCTTCTGTGTGAGGCCACCGAGGTCGAACTCGGTGGTCGAAACTCGCGCTGCGACGACGGCAACGACCGCCGAGACGATGAACGCGCCAGCGAACGACGTGAGATACAGTGGGTCTGCAGCCGGGAGGAGGTCGCCGATCACCGGCATTCCGGTCGTCACCGAACGGAAGTCCGGGAAGTACGCGATGCCGACGCCGAGGCCAGTGAGACTGCTCACGAGCGCGCCGGCTCCGGTGAGTCGTGTCGAGTAGAGCCCGTAGACGAGCGGGAACGCGACAGCCGCGCCGAGCAGGTCGGCGAGGAAGAACAGTCGGAGCACGCTCTGTGCTCGCAAGCTGACGTAGACGGCAGCGAGCGCGACGAGGACGGTAAAGGCCCGTGCGCCGAGCGTGAGTTGCTTGTCGCTGGAGTCCGGGAGCATCCGCGCGAGGTCGACCGTCACGAGACACGAAAGCGCGTTGAACAGCGTATCGACCGAACTCATCACGAGCAACAGCGCCACGAGTACGACGGCGAGGACGACCCACGACGGGACCGCCGATTCGAGGAGCACGAAGAAGGCGACGTCGGCGTTGTAGCCCGCACTCGTCACGTCGGCGACGATGTCGGCGTGCCCGACGGCGACGACACCGACCAGCGCGGCGAGGAAGACGACTGCACCGTTGACGACGGTCGCGTTTCGGAACCCCCGAGAGACCGTTTCGCTCGACTTTCCGGCGTAGATGCGCTGCCACCACGTCTGGTTCACTAACTCCGCGCCGAGGATGGCGAAGGCGAGCGCGATACCGAACTGGAGCCCCGGTACGAATCCGGGATCGAGGAGTGCAGGGTTCGTGGCGGCGACGCCCTCGTAGACGGGACCGACCCCGCCGAGCGAGACGAGAACGCCCACGAGCGCGACGATGAGAAGCGGGAAGACGACGAGCGCCTGCACCGTGTCGGTGAACATGCTCGCTTCGAGGCCGCCGTAGGTCGTGTACGCGAGCACGGCCCCGCCGACGAGAATCGCGGTCTGCCAGTGGGGGACGCCCGCGACGAACGCGAGCGCACCGGCGATACCGGTCAACTCGGCCGCCACGAAGATGAACATGTAGAGCGCGCTGATGACGAGGACGAACGCGTACATCGCGTCACCGTAGCGGGCGTGGGCGTATTCGGTCAGCGAGTGGCCGTCGGGCATCAACTCCCGAATCCGCGGGCCGAGCTTCGCGTAGACGGCCATCGGGACCGCTTCGCCGATTGCGTAGCCGATGACCGCGGCGATACCGAATCCGGCCCCGGCCTCCGGCGCGGAGAAGAGAATCCAGACGCCCATCACGGAGGCGACGAGCGTCGCTGTCGTCCGTCGCTCGCCCGCCGAGTCGCGGGCGGAGACGAGGTCTTCGACCGAGGTCACTCGCCCTCGCGAGTACCAGATGCCGAGTCCGGCGAACACGACGAGGGTCACGACGGTGAGGCCGAGCGCGAGGTCGGTGCCGACCATCAGTGGAACCCCTCGATTGCTGCAATGGCCTGCACAGTCTCAGTCTCAGTCTCAGTCTCAGTCCCAGTCGCTTCCTCGCTCACAGCGGCCACTCCTGTTGGTTCCACGCGGCGTCCCAGAACAGGTACTCGTAGCGGGCCGAGGTGCGGAACAGGTCGCGGTAGCGCTCTTTGGTCGCGTCGCTGGCGTCTTCGGCGACGTCGTCCATGAGCAGTTTACACCACTCGGTGAGTTCGGTGAACTCCTCGCCCGAGTACATCTCGACCCACGCGGCGTACTGCTCGTGGTCCGGCTTCCCAGCCGCGGCCAGTCGGTTCCCGGTCTCGTTGAAGCCCCACATGCACGGCAGGAGTGCGGCGACGATGTCGCCGAACGTACCGTGTGAGGCGGTTCGGACGAGGAAGTCCGTGTACGCCTGCGTCGTCGGCGACGGGGTGGTGGCTTCGAGTTCGCCTTCGCCGATTCCGAACTCGGCCGCGTACGACCGGTGGAGGTCCATCTCCTCGTTTACCGTCGCGTCGAGTAGTTCGGCGAACGTCCCCATCGACGCGAGGTTCGGGGCCTTCGCGGCCCCGAGTGCGAACAGCCGACTGTACTCGACGAGATAGACGTAATCCTGCCGAACCCAGTATCTGAACGGCTCCTCGTCGAGTGTCCCAGCACCGAGGGCCTGCACCATCGGGTGGTCCACGATGGCCGACCAGAACTCGTCGGCCTCGTCGTGAAGCTCGTCGGTAAATGCCATGTCTGGCACTCCGTGAGAATTGAGAAAAGAGTTATGATTGGGTGGTATTAAACAGTGGTCCCACCCCGTCGATTGGAGCCACTGACATCACTTGATTGACAACAATTCGAACGAGTGTGCGGGAAAATAGGAATGTATGGGAAAATTTGGCCGTTAGTACTGGTATAATTGGATTCATGGGGATATCTTCTCTGATAATCTGGCCGAATGCTTAACATCTGATGTAGTATATCGACGTGTATGACGAGTGAGCGGGAATTCAGCAGACGCGACGAGAGTCTCCCCAAGTCCGACGGCGGAGTCGCCGCAGAAGGCGTTCTCGGCGGTGGCGCAGCAGACGCTGACGACGTTCTGGGCGACGTAGACGACGCTGACGACGCGACGGAGGAGATTGACGCGGCAATCGCCGAACTCGGCGAGGCCTCGGATGACATCGCCGTCAGCGCACAGGAGATTAGCGACCTCGCGAACGACCAAGCCGACAACATGGACGAGGTTGCAGGCGAGATTTCGAACCTGAGTGCGAGCGTCGAGGAGATTGCCTCCAGCGCCGAGCAGACGAAGTCGATGAGCGACCAGGCGCGCGAACTCGCCTCCGAGGGGCGCACGTCGGCCGACAACGCCGCCGACGCGATGGAGTCGGTCGACGACGCCACGTCCGAAGTCTACGAGGAAATCGTCGACCTCCGCCAGAAGGTCGACCAAATCGACGCGGTCGTCGAGGTCATCAACGAAATCGCCGACCAGACCAACCTGCTCGCGCTCAACGCGTCTATCGAGGCCGCACGCGCTGGCGACGCGGGGTCCGGTTTCGCGGTCGTCGCAGACGAAGTGAAGAACCTCGCCGAGCAGTCCCGCGACAGCGTCTCCGAAATCGAGGAGATGGTCGAGGACATCCAGGACTCGACTTCGACGACTGTCACCAACATCGCCGATGCGAACGACGAGGTCAACGAGGGGATGTCTGAAGTCGCCGACGCCGTGACGGCGCTCCGTAGCATCGACAACGCGGTCGAAGAGGCCGCCGCCGGTGCCGAAGAAGTCGCGCGAGCGACAGACCAGCAGGCGGCGAGCACCGAAGAAGTCGCGAGCATCGTCGACGAGACCGCTCGCGGTGCGAAGCGCGTCGCCAACGAGATTACGGAGGTCGCCGCTGCGACGGAAGAACAGACGTCGAAGGTCTCTGAAATCGCGCTGCTCACGGACCACATCGAAGACGAAGTAGAGGGCACGCGAAGACCTGCGGCCGACCACGGAGGTGGTGCCTAATGGCCGCCAGCGACGCGCCCGATACGAACCTCGACGAACCGACGCAGGTGCTCGAATTCGACATCGGAGACGAACGGTACTGCGTCGAACTCGATGCCGTCGCAGAAATCATCGACCGACAGTCCGTTCGTGCGCTCCCCGACACGCCGCCGCACGTCGTCGGCGCGATGGACTACCGGGGTGTGACGACGACCGTGGTCGACACCGCCAGTCTGCTCGACGTCGGTTCGAACCCGGACGCACCGCGCGTCATCGTCTTCGACGACGGCGACGAGGACTCGAAAGTGTACGGTTGGCTCGTCGACGAAGTCGAGCGCGTGGCCGACATCGACCCCGAAGACGTCGACGACGCGCCGT
This sequence comes from Haloferax larsenii, assembly GCF_024730625.1. NCBI lineage: Archaea > Methanobacteriati > Methanobacteriota > Halobacteria > Halobacteriales > Haloferacaceae > Haloferax > Haloferax larsenii. The sequence goes on along the minus strand of NZ_CP078065.1, from coordinate 76,002 downwards.
TCGGCGGCGACCACACGAAGGGCATCGTCAGACGCGATGAGGGCCTCGTCGTTTGGGTGTCGCCACCGACTGGCGTCTCCGAATAGAACTGCTGGGTCTCCGAACAGACACTGCTGGCGTCTTCACATAGACGCCGCCAATTGACGACTCTCGCTTCTGATTCTCTCTCCACCTTCCGATTCCCCTACCTTCATTCTGCGACAGGCCGTGTGCAACACCGATGGCAACACGCCGAGACTCGGTCGATGTCTTCGATTCCTTCAGGCAGTTTATCGGGCTCGAACGCGACGTGTTCGTCCTCTCTCTGGCGATGCTCGCGTTCAGCCTCTCGTTTCAGATGACCGGTCGGTACATCCCCGAATATCTGCGTGTTCTCGGCGCGGGAGCCACCGTCGTCGGCCTGTACGGGAGCGTCGGCAACCTCATCGGCGCGCTCTATCCCTATCCCGGTGGGGCGCTCTCGGACCGACTCGGCTCGCGACTCTCGCTGACGCTGTTCGGTACCATCTCTTCTGCTGGCTTTCTGTTCTGGTTCGTCGCGCCCTCGGTCCCCCCCGTGACGCTCGCAGGCGTCTCCCTCGAACCGTGGATATGGATTTTCGTCGGTCTCTTTCTCACGCAGGCGTGGAAGTCGTTCGGACTCGGCGCGACGTTCGCAATCGTCAAACAGAGCGTCTCGCCGGACCGTCTCGCGATGGGCTTCGCCAGCACCGAAATCTTCCGTCGAATCGGGTTCTTACTCGGCCCGCTCATCGCTGCGGCCCTGCTCGCGGCGACAGCCTCGTTCGTCGTCGGCTTCCAGTACGTGCTTGTCGTCGCCGCGGCGTTCGGCATCGTCGCCACCGTCGCCCAACACTTCCTCTACGACGCGGACGAGGACTCTATCGGGAAGTCCTTCGAGGGACTCACCCAAATCCGTGCAGACCTTCGGTCGCTCCCGTCGACGCTTCGGCCGCTTCTCGTCGCCGACACGCTCATCCGATTCGCGAACGGGATGGTGTACGTCTTCTTCGTCATCGTCGTTACCGACTTCCTCGCGGTCGGATTCACTGGATTCGGTGTGTCGCTCAGGCCGGACGCGTTCTTCGGTATCCTCCTCGGCGTCGAGATGGTCGTCGCCATTCTCACGAAACTCCCCGTCTCGAAACTCGCCGAGCGAACCGGGCTCAAGCCCGTCGTCGGACTCGGCTTTACGGTCTACGCCGCCTTTCCGATTCTCCTCATCCTCGCGCCGTCGAACCAGTGGGTCCTCGTCGCCCTCTTCGCGTTTTCAGGACTCCGGTTCGCCGGGCTTCCGGCACACAAGGCGCTCATCGTCGGCCCCGCAGAGCGGGATTCGGGCGGTCGCGTGACGGGCACCTACTACCTCGTTCGAAACACGGTCGTCATCCCGAGCGCGGCGCTCGGTGGATGGCTCTATGCGACAGACCCGACACTCGCGTTCGGCGTCGCATCGGTCGTCGGACTCGTCGGTGTCGCGTACTTCGCTATTCGCGGAGAAGAGTTCGAGGCGTATGCTGGCGGTGCCTAACCACGCTTACGCGGGGTTGTCCAGCGATATCTCGAAGTAGTGCATCTTGCTCACGTCACCGTCGAACCTGAGGTGGATGAGGGCCTTTTCGTCAGTTGGGATGTTGTTGCTCACGTCGGTATGTCTGCTCACGACGTCGCCATCGGCGTCGTACATCGTTCCGGCGACGCTCAGACGACCGATAGTCGCGGTCGCAGTGACCGAAAGGCCGACTTTGTACGTTCCGTTTTCTTCGTCGAGTGTGGCGTAGTTCTGCCACGCGTCCGCGCTCTGGTAGTCGGTCGAGACGATAACGCCCGGAATCGGTCCCTTCATCAGGAGCGTCCCGACGACTGCTGGGTCATCGTCATCGCGCGTGAACGTGATACGGTCTTCGAGTGATTCGACCTCTTCGGGCGTCTGTTCGGGCATCGACTCGTCTGAAGTCGCTTCCGGCGTCGATTCGGGCGTCTGCTCGGGCGTTGACTCGTCTGGAGTCGCCGTCTGTTTGGTACTGGACCCGCCAGAACTGCCGCCGCTCTGGCTCGCTTCGCCGTCGTCTGCATCGTCTGGTCCTTCGAGGAGCCCCGTTCCGAGACATCCCGAAATCGCTATCATGCCAACTCCAATTCCACCGAGGAATCTGCGTCTGTTGTGCATGAACTATTCATCGTGATACAATTAGTAAATTATGAATGTTGTAATTTCAAGAATGTCTGGTATACTTTGGTTTCGTACGAGTTAATCAATCCATTACCATCTGTGTTTGGCACGGAACAGTATTCATGTTCGGTGACGTATCCTCCCGTGAGTCTTCCGTGAGTCTCGGTGGATTGAGGCGGAGGTGCTAAGATGGCGGTCTCCACAGACCGTCGAACGAGAACCGTCCCGGAGCTCTCGCTCCCGACGCTTCTCGCACCGCCCGTTCAACGGGCGCTTCTCGTCGTCGCCGCCCTCGCAGTGCTCGCACAGAGCGCGCTTCTCATACTCGTCCCGCCGCCTGCCGGGTACGAACCGTCGCCAGTGACCGCGTTTCCAGTCACCTACTGGGTCACGTTCGGGCTCGGTATCGCGACCGCGGTCCTCGTCTCGGTCGGAAGCGCAGTAACCCGAAACAGAAATTGGACGCGCGCGGTCACGCTCCTGCTCGCGCAGTACGCGCTGTTCTTCGCTATTCCGGGCGTCCGCGGCTATCGTCTCTACGGGCGCGGCACGTCCGACTCGCTGTACCACCTCGGCGCGGTCCGCGACCTCGTCGCCTTCGGGTCGCTTCCGGGCGACGTCTTCTACCCGTTCGAGCACATGCTCTTCGCCGAACTCGTCTTCTTCGGAGTTCCCGTCGCGACGCTCATCCAACTCACACCGTTCGTCTTCACCGTCATCTACGTCCTCGGCGTCGGTGTGTACCTCCGGGCCTTGACTGGTGACGACCGGGCGCTTCCCCTCGGTATCGCCGCCGCGACGCCGCTGTACTTCGCGAAATTCTACACGCAACTGCAACCCGCGGTGCTGTCGTTCATGCTGTTTCCCGTGTTCCTCACGTTCGTCGAACGCGCCCGCCGGACGAACGACCGGCGATACATCGGCCTCGTCGCCGTGTCGAGTCTCGCGCTCGTCTTCTTCCACCCGGTGTCGGCGCTGTTCTTCGTCATCATCGTCGTCGGAACCGTCGGCTACAGCAACGTCTACCGTCGCGTGACGGGGAATCCCGTTCGCTCGATTCGGCCGATGATTGCCCTCGCAATCATCCCGGCGGCGTTCATGTGGTACATCGGCTTTCGCCGAGCGCAGTTGAGCCTCATCCAAATCTTCGCGCTCGCGGGCGAGACGAACCCGGCCAGCCAACGGGCGGAACTCGCGAGCAACGCCGGGCTGACGGCTCTCGAACTCGTCCAGCGGTTCGTGCAACTGTACGGGGCTGTCTTCCTGTACTTCGCCGTGGCTGGGGTGTTCTCGCTTTGGCTCGTCCGCCGTCTCCTCAAGACCGACGTGAAGTACCACGACGGCTTCCTCGTGACCCAGTTCGGAATCGGTGCTGCTGTCGGCGTCGTCTTCCTCGGGACCTATCTCATCGCCACCGGACCGATACGCATCGCTCGCTATGCGCTCGTGTTTGCGACGCTCCTCGTCGGCCTCAGCTTCCTGAAGCTTCTGGTCGCCCGCGGGAACTTCCGTCTCCGCGTCGTCGGGACGGCAGTCCTCGTCGTCGTCGTCGTCGCCGCGGCACTCCTCGGGACGTTCACGGTCTACGGCCCCAACAAGCACATGACCTACTCGGAGTACGAAGGCGCGGACTTCATGCTCCAGTATCACAACCCCGACCTGCCCGTTCGGTCGTTCAGTCTGACCGTGAAGACAGAACGGTACCTCAGCGGCGGGGAGGACATCACGCTCCCGCGTCGGACGTTCTCGGAGGAGAGCGAACGATACGCGTTGACGCCCGGGCTCGGCTACGACGAGTACGAACGGGCGTCGATTTCGTACACGCACTCGTACGCCGCGACACACGAGTACGACCGTCGGTTCCTCGACGCGGCGTACTTCACCGACAACCAGCGGGAGCAGTTGTTCCTCTACGACCAGTCCGACATCGCCGAGATGGACGCCGACCACACGGTCAATCGCGTCTATTCGAACGGCGGGTTCCAGGGATGGTACATCCGGTGGGGCGAGGACAAACCGAACGCCGCCACCGAGACGTTCCCTGCTGGCTGAGTTGCAGCGGGGCTCTCGGGGAGTGGAGTCGGTGGAATAAGTACGAACGAAGCGTCAGCAGGGACGTGACCCCCGGGCGACAGTCGTCGACCCGGACGTCAGTTTTCGGCCGCGGATGCGGCCGGATGAGCGTGATGGACAGTGGGTAGCGTGCAATTCGAGTCGGTCGTCGGTGGAGGGCGACCGGCGTGCCCCGTCGTGCAAGGGCTGGTGTGTTGGAGGGCTGGTGTGTTGGAGGGCTGGTGTGTTGGAGGGCTGGTGTTGGAGGGCTGTTTTTCAGTGGGTGCCTCTGACAGCGTGTGAGCGGGGATGCCCGGTTGTGGTAGTCACCCGATGGATGCCCGGTCGTGGTGGGTGTCCGGTGTCTGCCCGGTGTGGTGGAGGGTGGTTGGTGGTCGATGCGTGGAGGGCTGTGCCCGATGCCCGGAGCGTGTCGCTTAGACTTCCCGGAGGTAGTCGAAGCTGACCTTCGGGTTGTTACACCCGAACCCGTACGTCCCCGAGGTGTAGGTCGTGTCGTTCGCCGAGACGCTGGCGACTTCGGTGCCGCTGGCGTCGTACAGGCGCGCGACGATGCTGCCGTCCGATTTCGGAGTGAACTCGACGTCCATCCACTCTTCGAGTTTCGGCGTGATTGCCACCTCGTCGAGAACCGTGAGGCTCCCGTTGTCGAGACGGAGGAGCTTGAACTGCGGCGAGACACCCTTGTTGGTGTCGTACTCGATGGCGTACCCGCTCACGTCGCTCCAGCTGGAGCCGCTTGCGAAGAAGTACACCTTGCCGTAGTTCCCACCCGTGTGCGCGTAGATGTTGGCGCGGTAGGTGGTGTCCTGAACGACCGTCGTGGAGGGCGAGTCGCGCAGGATGAGTTTGTCGCTCCCGGTCTGGTCGTACAGCAGTCCCGCGTTGCTGCGGACCGAGGGAGACGAGACGATGGAGAACGAACTGACGTCGCCGACGTAGTTCCCGAGACCGTTGGTGAAGTCTTCGAGGATGGTCGTCGACGTCGAGCCGTCGCCCGTCGAACCGTCGGAGTCGGACCCGTCGCTGGTGTCGCCACCAGTCGAGCCGCCATCGTAGGGTACCTTCCCGAACGCCTCGACGAACCCGCCGTCCATCATGACCTTGAGACTCGTGGCGACCCACTGGCTGCCGTCGTAGTACCGGACGCCGACAGGCGACACGTGCTGCGTGCCGTCGTTGAACTTCAGGGCCGCGGTCGGGCTGGTTGGTTCGGGTTCGGAGGTGTTGATGGAGTCTTCCGAGCGAATCGCACCGAGGTCCGGTGCGTCGCCCGCGTAATCCAGTCCGACGTCGGTCCCAGCGTCGACGAGCGGGCTGGAATCCTTTGGCCGGAGGAAGTTGTCCGAACTCGGGTCGGTGGTCTCGAACTCGGGGTTCGAGATGTCGAGGTCCCAGGAGTTGTACGCCGAGTCGGCGTTCCAGAGGGACTCCACGTCGGTCTTGTCGTTGGCGAACGACGCGCAGTTTCGGACGACGTTGTCGGCGCTTCCGCTGAAGTGGAAGCCGTAGCTGCCGTTGTCCCACGAGGTACAGTTGTAGAACTCGTTGGGGACGCGTGCGCCGTTGGTGTTGAACCCGCGCTCGTCGTTCTTGTAGGCGACACACCGCTTCAGGACGTTGTTCCCGGTCTCGAAGTCCGGGCCGCCGACCTTGAAGCCGTTCCCGTCGCCGGAGGTCCCCATGCCGTCGTGCCCGTTGTGGTGAGCGACACAGTTGACCATCACGTTCGGGTGCTTCGGGTCCGCGTCGTAGAAGTCGAAGCCGTCGTCTGCGTTCAGGTAGGCTTCACAGTTCTCGTAGCGGTGCCCGCCACCGCGACCAGCGCCCGAGGAGCCGCCGACGTAGAAGCCGTCGGAGCCGCCGCCGGTGCTGCCGTGGTGGGCGACGACGTTCCGAACGACGTGGTCGAACGACTTGCCGTAGAAGATGATGCCGTTGCCGGCCCACTGGCTGTTCTGGCCGTAGTGGTGGATGTGCAGGTCCTCGAACAGGCACTCGCGGGCGTCCTGTCCGTCGGTCCCGTTACAGCGGATGGCGTTCTTCCCGGCGTTGCGGATTTCGAGGCCGCGGAAGACCATGTGCTGGGTCCCGAGGAGGTCGAGACCGTGGGTTCCGTCGTACTTCGAGCAGTCGATGATGGGCGATTCGTTCTCGTACGCCTCGATGACGATGGGGTTGTCGGCGGTCCCCGAGGTCTGCCACCATGTGGGCTTCGACGGTGGGTACATGACTGCCGTGTCGCGTACCTTCACGACGTCGCCCGCCTGGAGGTCGACTTTGCCGTCGACCTCGACAGGCATGAGGTCCTCGAAGGCGTCGTTGAGTGACGTCCCCGAGTTACTGTTGTTCCCGTTTGCCGGGTCAACGTAGTAGGTCGTCATTGGCTTAGTTGGTGGAGCTCGTCTCGATCCAGATGTCGCCGACACTCGCGCTCGACGGTTCCGTGTCGCTCACGACGACGTCACCGGGGAGTTTGGCGATGTCGCCGATGTAGTTCCACTGGGAACCGTCGCCGAGGTAGACTTTGTTCGTGTCGTTCGCAAAGAACTTCGCGCCGACCGCGGGGTCGTAGTTCGACTTGTTCGCGTCGTCGTCGCGAATCTCGACGTCGGTGCCGAGGTTCTTGAAGTTCTCGTTCAGCGGGACGTGCCAGTTCAGGGTTCCTGCGTCGGGGGTGTTGTAGCGTTCGCTCATTGTTCTGTGTTGGAGGGTTGATTACTGCGTGATGCCACCGTAGCCGTATTCACCGTACGCCTGAGAGCCGTATTCGCTCTCGCTGGAGGTTGTCGTGGTGGTAGTCGTCGGCGTGGCCGTGGTGGTAGTCGTCGTGCTGGTCGTCGTTGTGGTGGTGTCCGTGGACGTCGTCGTCGTGTCCGTGGACGTGGTGGTGGTGTCCGTGGTGGTCGTGTCGCCAGAACTCGCGCCGTCGGCGATTGTGAGCTCGTAGTCGCCCGAGCCCTGCTGGACGTCCACGACCTGTGCATAGTAGGTGCCGGAGACAGCAGCGTCGTCGATATCGACGGTCGCCGGCGTATCGGTGCCGACGTACACGAGATCGACGTATTCGCCGCCCGGCCCGTACAGGATGAGGGACGTGATACCGCTGGTTGGAACGCGGTCGAGCGTCACGGTCACCGTCTGACCGGCGGTGACGTCGAACGCGAACCAGTCGACTTCTGCGGAGTCGAGCGTCCCAGTGACCGCTGTCCCCACGGAGACGGGGTCTGCGGTCGCACGGGTGTCGTTCGATTCGGACTCGGAGGCGACTGACAACGAGTTCGGTTGGGTTCCCGAGAGGGAACTCGACTCGGTCATCGTCATCGTTTCGCCACCGTAACCAAACACGGCCTGAACGGGCCGCATCTCCTGTGGGAGGGATGCACTGTCGTCGGAGCCGAGACAGCCGGCTGCTGCAGCCGACGCGACGGCCGAACCTGCCATGAGCAGATACGACCGCCGACTGAAGCTGAGCCGGTCCCCGTCTCCGTCGTCAGAGTCTGTCTGGGGCTGTCGTTCGGATGCCATTCACTCGGTTAACAGGGGATTAATTACATAAATCTATTGTTCGTAAAATATTCAGACATTGCCGAATTTCACGAATTCCGACGGATTCGACGAATTCTATTGGGTGCTCGAAACGGCTGAATTCTGGTGTTTGAGGCGTATTAACACGCTATTAACGACTGACGGTCAGGAATTAGTGAATATGGATATGTCGTTTGGTAGCATGTGTAGTGGGGTGAATCTGGCCTGTCGAGTTTCCCCGAACCGCGACCGCGAACATTCACGAATAAGCTGCTGTTTTTCCTGAACGCTCGACAGAAAAGTTCGGATTAATCGGACCGCTGTCGTCGGAACGGGGCAGTTGGAAACCTAATAAAACGAGACAGTCAGGTTCAGTCGTTCGACTGGGCGCTCGCAGCGTCGGCTGCGCCCATCGACGACCGCACGAGCGGTTCGTACCAGTCGCGGTTCGCGTCGTACCAATCGACGAACGCGCTGACTCCCTCTCGAATGCTCGTTCGGGGTTCGTAGTCGATGAGGTCGGCGGCTTTCGAGACGGCTGCGTGGGTGTGCTCGGCGTCTCCCGGCGCACGCTCGTCGTACTCGATTTGCATCGACGGTGCGACCCGGTCCCGGACCGCTTCTGCGAGGTCGAGCACGGAGATGTTGTCGGTGCTGCCGATGTTCATCACTTCCCCGTCGGCCGCGTCGGTGTCGAGCAGCCTCAGATTCGCGGTGATGATGTCGTCGACGTAGGTGAAATCACGCGTCTGCCGTCCGTCGCCGTAGATGACTGGCGGCTCGCCGTTCGCACACCGCGAGACGAAGTTCGAGATGGCCATGTTCGGGCGCATCCGCGGCCCGTAGACGGTGAAGTACCGGAGCGAGACGGTCGGCAGGTCGTACACCTCGTTGTACGTGCTGACGTACGATTCGGCAGCGAGCTTGGAGGCTCCGTACGGACTGACTGGATAGGTCGGATGCGACTCGTCGTACGGGAGGTACTCGGGCGTGCCGTAGACCGACGACGAACTCGCGAAGACGACGCGTTCGAGGTCGGCGTCTCTGGCCGCTTCGAGCACGTTCAGCGTCCCTCGGACGTTGATTTCGTTCACCCGGAGGGGTTCGTCGACGCTCGACCTGACGCCCGCCTGCGCCGCCTGATGGTAGACGATGTCGCTGTCGCGGACGAGTTTCTCCATCAACTCGGCGTTTCGAACGTCGCCGACGACGAGTTCGTACGAGCCGCCCGATTCGCTCGCTGCCTGTCGGGCGACGTCGACGTTGTGGTGTTTGATTCCGAGGTCGTAGTACGGCGTGAAGTTGTCCACGACGACGACGTCGTGGCCCTCTCGTGCGAAGGCCTCTGCGAGGTGGCCGCCGATGAATCCGGCACCGCCGGTGACGAGAATTCGCATGAGGAGAGATGGGGCGGTATCTGCCTTTGTTTGGGTCCGGTTACCAGGCGTGACAGTCGCATAAAGCCGTCCCTATCGGCCTGCTAGACATCCGCCCGGCCCACTGGTTCGGCCAGCGTCTTCTCAGTCGTCACGAAGCGATTCGTAGAGTGCTTCGAACTCGCTGACCATCCGATCCAATCCGAATCGGTCGACGGCGTCAGCCTGTGCGGCACGCCCGTAGCGCTCGGCTTGCGAGGGGTGTGCCAGCACTCCAGAGATTGCCCCACAGAGCGCGGCTGGGTCGTGAGCCGGGACTAACACGCCGGTTTCGCCGTCGGTGACGAGTTCGTCGTTTCCCGGAATGTCGGTCGCGACGATTGGGACGCCCGCAGCCATGGCTTCGAGCAGCGCGCCGGGAAGCCCCTCCCAGTGCGAGGGGAACGCAAAGAGGTCGAGGTCGGCGAGGACGTTCGGCACGTCGTCGCGCGTCCCGAGGAAGTGAACCGAGTTGGAGACGCCGCGGTCGACCGCGAGGTCGGCGAACTCGTCGCGGAGGACGCCGTCACCGACGAGGACGAGGTGCGCGTCGGGATGTGCGCGCCGGATGCCGGGCCACGCGTCGATGAGGTCACGCTGGCCTTTTCGCTCGACGAGGCGACTGACGACCCCGACGAGCCGAGCGTCCGCGTCGAGTCCGAGTTCGGCGCGGAGCCCCGCCGGTTCGGCGTCGGTGAACGTGGTGAGGTCGCGGCCGTTGTGGACGACACCGACGCGCTCGGGATTCGCTCCGCGCGCCACGTAGGCGTCCGCCCCGGCGTTCGAGTTCGAGATGATGCGGTCGGAGAGCGGGATGAGCGCAGTGTCGATGGCTCGAATCACCGGGTTCGAGATGTTCTGGAGTCCTCGTGCGCCCGTGACGATTGTCGTCTTCGGGGCGACGAGGCCGACGAGACGGGCGATGGTGTTGTCGTAGAAGAGGAACGACTGGACGATATCGGGCTGTTCGCGACGGACGGCGCGGACGAATCGAAGCGGTGCGCGGACGTAGTCGAGGGGGTTGCTCCCGCCCTCGACGAACGCGGCGTCGTCGGCCCGGGTCTGTGCGCCGAGTCCCAGCGTTCGAATCGGAACCGCCGGGTCGACCGTGTCGGCGAGCCTGTTTTCGTCGAACAGCGTCCAGATGGTCGGGTCGTACCGCTCTCTGTCGAGTCCGTTGACGAGGTCCACGAGCGTGCGCTCTGCCCCCCCGACGGTCAGTGCACCGATGAAGTACCAGATTTCGAGTCGGTCGTCGGGTCGCTCTCGTCTGGTCGCTTCGACCGGTGTCGCCGCCGGTCGTCGCTCTGTCTCGTACTCTGGGGGTGTGTCGGTGCTCATAGTTGTCTGCTGCCGGTCGGCTTCTGCTCTACTCTTGCCCGTCGTTCGGGATAGTTACGCGATTCGTACCGGTCCCCAAGTGCGACTGCTACCGGCACTGAGGAGGCTGTTTACGGCGGTAGCCGACGGCTTACTAACGCCCCACTCGACCAATCGACGCCTGTCAATGCACGTCGTTCAAGTCAACCACCTCCACCGCCCCTCGCTCGGCGGGTTGGAGAACTACAGCCACCGCCTCGCCGAGTCACTCCGGGCAGGTGGGCACGCTGTCGACGTCGTCACGACCGACATGAGCCTCGCCAACGACCGGAGTCCACTCGGCCCGGAATCCGGGGTGACGTACTGTAAGACGACGGCGACGGTGATGCGCAACCCGCTTTCTCTCGAACTGTTTCGCGTCGTTCGCCAGCACGACGCGGACGTCTATCACCTCCACAGTCCGTGGTACCTCTCGTCGCTCGCCGCCACGCTCGCGCTTCCGAAAGACGCGCCGACGGTGATGACGATTCACGGGTTCCAACCGATGGGGGGACTCGTCGCCAAGGCAGTCGAGTTCGCGTATCGCCCCTTCGCACAGTTCATCTTCGACCGAATGGACCGGATTATCGTCCTCGGTGCGGCCGAAAAGCGGCGACTCCTCCGCGAGTACCGCGTTCCCGAGGAGAAGGTCGTCGTCATCCCCAACGGTATCCATCCCGACGAACACGACGTCCCGGAATCGACTGTCGAAGCGTTCCGCGAAACGCACGGCATCGACCCGTCACGACCGACGATTCTCTTCGTCGGGCGATTGGTCGAACTCAAGAATCCCGACGTGCTCGTCGACACCGTCGTCGACGAACTCGCGGACCTCGACGTGAACGTCGTCGTCGTCGGCCACGGTGAGGAGTCCTTCGTCGCCGACTTGCAGGCGCGGGCGGACGACCGATTCCACTTCCTCTCGAACCTCCCGTTCGAGGAGTTGCAGGCTGCCTACCACGCCGCCGACGTGTTCGTCTCGTTGTCCCGCTCGGAGGGGCTTCCGACGGTCGTTCTCGAAGCGATGAACGCCCGGCTTCCGGTCGTCACGACCCCTGCAGGGGCGCTCGCAGACGTCATCCAGGACGGAACCCACGGGGCGGTGCTCAACATTCCACCCTCGCGGGCGCAACTCGCAACGGCGCTCAGACGGTACGTCGAGGACGATGTCCTCCGAGCCACCGTCGGTGAGCGAAACCGGGCCTACGTCCGCGACCAGTTCGATTGGGACGTCGTCGCCGCCGACATCGTCTCTCTGTACGAAGCCGTGTTGGACGACGGTCATCGACCTCCGGTCGAGGACCGCCAGCCAACGCTCGAACACGTCGAGGACGCCACGCACGGAGACGCCCCGCTCTCCGATGGCGGCGTCGACGTGTCCTCGAATCGGCCCGACTAGGTTCTACCTTTCTTTCTTCTCGCACTCACGGCCCGAGACGTATCTATCTCGGTACACGCATCCATCTCGTCACTGTGGCGGTTCCTGTGTTCCTCCTCCCGGTATTGTGACTGTCGTGTCGTCGCCCGCTACGAAGGGACTCTCGACGCTCAAAATAATTGATTTTTGAATAGTGTATGTTCCGACTCTCAAGAGTGTATTGAATACCTGAAATTCAGAAAAATGCGACAGACATGTTTTCAGTTTATTCGTGAAATTCTGAAGGTAGAGGGTCAATTACGCCGGAATTAATGTGTATTGTAGATGTATGTTTGGGGGGAGTTGCCGCTTAACAAAGGTGGCTCTCACGAAAGATTCTGTCGAGAATATCTATGACTGCCGACACACGACCTCCGGAGAGAGGAGGACAGGGGCGGAACGCCCGATATTTGGGGGGTGACTCACGTGTATCTCGGTAAGACAGTCGCCGTCGTCGTTCCGGGCCACGACGAAGCGAATTTTGTGGGCGACGTCATCGACACCCTGCCGTCGGTCGCAGACAGAGCGTATGTCGTCGACGACTGCTCTAACGACGACACGTGGGAAGTCATTCGCGCCCACGCCGCCCGCGCGAACGCGGCACGTTCGGCGACTCCGAGTGTCGGCGATACCGAAACCGAGTCCGTGCTCCGGAGTGAGTTCGACGACGACTCGCGTACGCCCGCGGAGGCACTCTCTGACGGTGGCGCGCTCACTGGTGACTCCGACGGTGGCGCGCTCACCGGTGACTTCGTCGTCCCAATTCGTCACGAGACGAATCTCGGTCGCGGGGCGGCTGTCAAGACCGGCTACCGTGCAGCCCTCGAAGACGGCATCGACGTCATCGCCGTCATGGACGCGGACGGACAGATGGACCCCGACATCTTCGAAGACATCATCGACCCCGTCGCTCGCGGCGAGGCCGATTACGCCGTCGGCAACCGACTCACCGGTCCCGCTTCCTGGGCAGATATGCCGGGCCACCGGCTGTTCGGGAACGTCATCCTCACGCTCTTGACCCGCATCGCCAGCGGCTACTGGCACATCCTCGACCCGCAAAACGGCTACACCGCAATCTCTGCGGAGGCACTGCGTGCGGTCGACCTCGGTGCACTCTACGACGACTACGGGTTTCTCAACGACCTCCTCGTCAGACTCAACGTCGCCGATATGCCCGTCGTGAACGTTCCGATGCGGGCCCGCTACGGCGACGAGGAGAGCGGAATCGACTACCGGACGTTCGTCCCGAAACTCTCGATGCTCCTGCTCAAGGACTTCCTCTGGCGGCTCTGGCGGAAGTACGTTCCCTCCGGGAATCCCGTCGCTATCTCCTACGTCGTCGGCGCGGTAGTGACGCTTCTCGGCTTCCTCGGCGTCCTTCGCTCGCTCGCGTCGTTCGAGACTCCATCGGGTCGCTCGGTCAAACGTGCGGTTGGTGGTGCTCTCGGCTTGGTGCTCGCCATGGTTCTCGATTCTCAGGAGTCGAAGCGCCGGGGACTTCGCGGGTCGCGGAAGCGACGAGAATAGGCCTCGCTTACGCACGTTTTAGACGACGTTTCAGTGACGACGTTTCGGTGACGGCGTTTCGGTGACGGCGTTTCGGTGACGGCGTTTCGGTGACGACGTTTCGGTGACGGCGTTTCGGTGACGGCGTTTCGGTGACGACGTTTCAGTGACGACGATTCTCCCGCAACCTTCCGCGAACGAGGCGGCCAATCGTCTGTAGTCCCGGTCGGCCGTCGAGGACCCACAGCAACACGACGCTGAGCCCCAACAGTACTTCACCGAACGCAGCGCTCGACAGCGTGAGTCTCGTGAGGAGTGCCACCAGTGACGTGTCTTCGATTGTCGCCAGCGGGACGGGAAGCAACGGCCACGCGAGGAACGTGAGGTTCGCCCAGTCGCCAGCGAGGAGTGGTCTCAGTGCGTCGCCTGCGAGGTGTGACGCGTGGCCGACGGCGAACGCCGCACCCGCCGGGGATTCGTATCGCCGACCGAGACGAATCACGACCAGCGACACCACGACGAGCGCGAACACGGAGTGCATGAGCGACCGACCGTGGGGAAGCACGTCGAGATACCACGCCAGCGGCTTGTCGACGAGGTCCGGGAACTGCGTCCCGAGAGCGAGTGCGATGGCGGCTACCCCCTCCGGCGCGCGGCCAGTCTTGGCTCGCACCGCTGGTGAGTAGAGGAGGTAGCCAAATGCGAGGTGTCCCCACGGCCACATGACTGGTATCTGTCGCCCGAAGGGTATCCACCTTGTGGTCGATTCGTTCAGGAAAATCGACGGGTATGGCGTCTGATGGTGTGAAATTCCGAGGAAGGTACAAGTACCTACGTGACGACATATGTGGTATGGTACCGGGACGTCTCCGATTCGTCTACGCACTGTTGACGTGGACACTGGTCAGCGTCGCGGTTCTCTCGGTTCTCGAACTCGTCGCGCTCGACTTACTGTTCGTCTTCGTCTTCGTCGGACTTCTGTTCATCACGGAGCTCACCGAGCCGGTGAACCACGTCCAGCGCTGGCGGGACCACCTGCGCTGGATAATCCTCGCGGGCTTCCTCGTGTTCGGCTACGTCGTCGTCACTCGGGTGTCCACGATACTGCAGGAAGGAGGGGTGCTATGACGTCTCGTCGCCGGATTCCGAAACTCGCGTTCGTCCTCTACGTCGTCGTCGTCGCCGCGTCACTCGGCGTTGCGGCCGGCACGTCCTCTATCGCGTTCGACGCCTACAACACCGAGTGGGACGGCTCTTCGTCGCTTCGAGGGGTTGCATCCGACTCCGACATCCGGGCACTCACTGTCACGGAACCCGCACAGTACGACCGGGTCGAACCAGTTGGCGCGGTCGCGTTCGTCGGTGCGCCGTCCGACCCGTCACCCGAGCAACTCGCTGCCCTTCGGTCGTTCGTCCGCGCTGGCGGCACGCTCGTCGTCGCCGACGACTACGGAACTGGCGGCAACGCCGTCCTCGAGGGAGTCGGCGCGGACGCGCGCTTCGACGGGCGCGTTCTCAGAGACGAACGCCTGTACTACCGCGACCCTGCGCTTCCAATCGCGCGGAACGTCACGCAGCACAACTTCACGACCGGTGTCGAGGGGCTGACGCTCAACTACGGCACGGCCATCTACGCGGACAGCGCGACGACGCTCGACGAGAACGGGACGCCCGTCGTCGCCGCCAATGGCACGGCAGCACTCCCCGAGAGTCTCACGCCGCTCGTTCGCGCCTCGACGTTCTCGTATCTCGATACCAACGGGGACGGCGAACCGGACCCGCGCGAGCCGATGGCGGCACACCCGGTAGCGACCGTCGAACCCGTGGGTAACGGCCGTGTCGTCGCCGTCTCGGACCCGAGTCTGTTCATCAACGCGATGCTCGACCGACCGGGGAACCGCGCGTTCGCGTCGGCCCTCGTCGAACAGCACGACCGTGTCGTTATCGACCAGACTGGAAGCACGGGGACGCCGGCGCTCGCGGTCGTCGAGCAAGTCGTTCGAACTGACCAGCGCGTTCAGGTCATCCTCGGTGTGGGAGTCGCGCTCGCGATTGGCTTCCTCGCCGCACCGCGTCGGGAGCGACGTCCCGGCTCTGACCGCTCGTGAGTCATTGTCTCTCCCCGCTTTGATGACTCCTGAGACCACTCGATTCTCTCGTTATTGGACAAACAGTTTTGGCCTTTGCCGTTGTTACTACTGTCATGACTGACGTTTCCGAAATTTACCACGCGCTGGCCGAAGAAATGGAAACAGTTCTCGTCGGAAACGCAGCTGTGGTCGAGGGACTGACCATCGCACTCCTGACCGGAGGTCACGTCCTCATCGAGGGCGTCCCGGGCGTGGCGAAGACGACTATCGCTGCGTCGTTCGCCCGAGCGACCGGCCTCGACACCCGCCGTATCCAACTCACGCCTGACGTGCTCCCCGCCGACCTCACGGGGACGAAAGTGTACCGCGAACAGACGGGCACCTTCGAGATTCAGAAGGGACCAGTGTTCACGAACGTCGTCGTCGCCGACGAAATCAACCGGGCGACGCCGAAGACGCAGTCGGCGCTCCTCGAAGCGATGCAGGAGGGGACGGTCACTATCGAGGGCGACACGCTGGCGCTCCCGGACCCGTTCCTCGTCGTCGCCACCCAGAACCCCATCGAGATGGAGGGGACCTTCGAACTGCCGAAGGCGCAACGCGACCGCTTCCAACTCAAGTACATCGTCGACCTCCCGTCGGACGACGAAGAGCACACGATTCTCGACCGGTTCGACGCCGACCCGGACCTCAGCCCGCTCCGCATCCAGCAGGTCATCACGATGAACGAACTCGAATCGGCCCGCAACGCGGTCGACGAGGTGTTCGTCGACGACGACGTGAAACAGTACATCGTCGACCTCGTGACCGAAACGCGCGAACACCCAGCGGTAGCCTACGGCGCGTCGCCGCGTGCCTCGATTGGCCTCCTCACTGCGTCCAAGGCCCGTGCCGCCCTCCACGGACGCGATTACGTCACCCCGGACGACGTGAAAGCGCTCGCCAAGCCGACCGTCGCCCACCGTATCGTCCTTCGGCCCGATGCGGTCTTCGGCGACGTCGACGAACGCGGCGTCGTCGACGAGGTCGTCGAATCCGTCTCCCCGCCCGGTGTGGCCGACACGGCGGACGAAGCCTCCGGCGTCGCCGACGGCGGCACCGACGAGTAAGGCCGCTTGCGTCTCGGACACTCGTTCTCACCCAAGATTCAATGCACTTAACGTCAATCTTTATTCATGAAAATCGGTGTACTCGGTGCCGGAAAGGTGGGTGCAACAGCAGCGCAACTGTTCGTGGAGGTGGGCCACGAGGTGGCGATTGCGAACCGAAGCGGTCCGGACTCGTTGGCCGACCTCGCGGAGAACCTGCCGCGAATCTCGCCCGTCGAACCTGCACGTGCGGTCGAGTTCGGCGAGCTCGTTCTCCTCGCTATTCCGTTTCGAGAGCGCGAGACGCTCCCGGACGCTGAGCTGTTCGACGGCCGCATCGTCGTCGACGCGATGAATCCGTACACCGAAGACTACCACGTGATGGACCTCGGCGACGACACGTCGTCGGAACTCGTCGCCGAGCAACTGCCGGGTGCACGTGTCGTCAAGGCGTTCAACACCATGTACTGGGAGACGCTTCGGGACAGAGGGCATCCCGAACTCCCCGAGTCGGAACGGTTCGCTCTCTTCCTCGCGGGCGACGACCCCGAAGCGAAAGCAGTCGTCGCCGACCTCGTCAGAGACATCGGCTTCGGGCCGGTCGACACGGGAAGTCTCGCGGACGGCGGCGCACTCCAAGAGCCAGGCTCCGTGTTCTATCATCGGGAGATTTCGACGGCAGAAGCACGAGAAAAAGTACGGCAGTTGTCGATTTCGCGGTAGTCTACGCGGCCAACTCGCTGGTCTCTGTTCCGGCCCGACGCTCGTCTTGCGTCGTTTTCGGGTCCCACCGGCAGACGAACACTGGTTCTTCGGTGTCGGTCTCTACAGTGAGTGTCACCTCGGTACCGAGTGCCCGTGCGAGGGCGCTCGCGACGAGCGACCCGACCGGGTGGTCGAGCAGTTCAGCGTCTTCGAGCGCGCTTCCCGACACCGAGACCGAGACTCTGCCAGCGTCGATATCTGCGTCGATTTCGACGTCGTTTGCGAGTTCGAACCCTTCGACAAGCGCATCCGGGAGTCGTTCGACTATCTCGTCTGCGTCGAGCAGGGGAACGTCTTCGTCTCTGTCGAGGGCGACGAGAAGCGCCCCGCCACTCGGCGGCAACGAGACGCCGCGGTTCCGCTCGTCTTCGGTGACGACGAACACGTCGTGGAGCGCCGGCGGCGACGGAACCTCGTACTCCCTGTGTTGCGGGATGTAGAGCCGAACGTCGGCAATCTCCGGTCGCTCGCTCGGTGTCGGGACGTACACCGTCGTTCGGTGCAGTCCGAGGTCGGAGACGAGTTCTTCGACCGTGGCGGCGTGGGCCGCCCGGAGGTGGCTGGCTGTCGGTGCGGCGACGATGTCTGTCGGCACCAGCGAGACCATCAACAGCGACGCGAAGAGACCGACCCCACCGAGACCGAAGAGGACGGTCTGCGAGGTGGGAAGGTACCAGCCCGCCACGAACGACAAGACGCCGACCACGGCGAATCCGAGCGCGACACGTCGGTATCTGACCTGTCTGAGTTCTCTGGTCTCCGCTCTGAGACGCTGGTTTTCGGCCTCCAGTTCGTCGATTCGTGCGGCGAGCGATGCAACGTCTGATTCGGTGACGGCTGTCTCAGAGTCGAATGTGTGCATAGTTAGGTCCCTCCGACGACGGTGTACTGCGAGAGCACACCGAGTGCGAGTCCGCCGGCGGTCACGACCGCGACCGCTGCTGCCATGGTTCCGTACGGAACGGCGACGAACACGACGCTGAGCCCCACGAGCGCAAACCCGAGGGCGATGGGGACGGTTCGCCGAGCCTGGCCGGCGTCTTCGAGGTCACCGACGACCAGTCCGAGCAGCGCGACTTCCGCGCCCAGAAAGCCCGTGGCCGTCGTCGGGACGAGTGCGACGAGGAGCACCTGTCCGACGACGAACGCGTAGGGTGCCGACAAGAGGAACGACGCCAGTGCGACGGCCAGCGCCATGATGACGCCGAGTGGTCCAATCGAGACCCACGCGGCGACGGCGAACCCCCCGATGGCCGCCGCCTCGACGGTCGAGATGCGCATCATTGCACCTCCGCGACGTTCGTCTCTGTGTCGGCATCGCCGCGCCCGGCGGTCGAGTGCTCGCCGACTGCCGACTGCGGTCCCGCGTCGCCTTCGCCTTCGGACGTCTCGATGCTGTGTCCGGGTGCAACCTCGTAGGCCCAGACGTTCGGCATTCCGGCGAGTTGCGCGCGGACGCGCTCGAACTCGTCGAGGCGGTCCTGCGTTAGCCGTCCATCGAACCGCGCCGTGGGCGTCAGGAACACGAGGACGCGACTTCCGAAGCGCCGGGCGGCAGTCACCGCCTCGACGAGCGCCGTCCGGTCGGCGTCGTCGGTGCAGATGACGGTCAGCGAGTCCCCGCCAGCGACGCTCCCGTGACGGACGATTGCTCGGTACAGCGGGTCGTTTGCAACCGCGCTCGCGTACGGTGCGCGCGCTTGGAAGAACGGTTCGAGCTGGCGGGCGAACGGCGACTGCTCAGTTTCCAGCGCCAACGCGGCAGCGCGCGCGCTTCCGGGCGACCGAGGAGACTGACTCGTCTGGGACCCGCTTTCGCTGCCGGCTTCGAACAACTTCTCACGGACTTGTTTGTAGTGGCTGGCGGCGCTCCCGGGTTCGAGCATCGTCGGCCGACCGTCGTCGCTGACGACGGTCAGGCCGAGTGGCTCGGAGACGTTTCGTGACCGCTGGAGGAACGACAGTGCGACCTCACGGAGGTACGCGAGCTTTGTGCCGCCGGTCTCACCGGCAGACAGCCTCGCGCGCGCGTCGAAGACGACCATCACCGACGGGTTCGTCTCGGCTTCGAACTCGCGGATGTGGAGCGACCCGCGCCGCGCGGTGGCTTTCCACTCGATGTGATTCGTGGGGTCGCCGGGTTTGTACTCCCGGATGTCGGCGACTTCGGTCCCCTGTCCAGCGAGCCACGGTTTCGAGACGCCGAGCGGGACGAACCTGTCGGACCGCCCGCCACGCACGAGAACGTCTGTCGCTCGCGCGGGGTCCACGTCGACGACGACGCTGTCGCCCATCGTCGTCTCGACTGAGAACAATCCGGCTGCATCCTCGACGACGACACGCGCGGGCGGCAGTTCGTAGCGCCCGGCGACGCGCCACGTGACGTCGAACGAGAGCGACCCGTCCGTCGCCGGCGATTCGAGTAACATGGTCGATTCGGCATCGGCCGCCGCACCGACGGGGACGTCCGGCTCGATACTGACGACTGCCGACACCGGCCGCGGGAGCTTCGCAGAGACGGTCACTGACAGCGGTTTGCCGGCCGGCGTCGTCCGACGCTCCGGGGTGAACTCGACGTCGAGACCCGACACTGCGATGCCGGCGGCGCGGACGAAGGCGTACTGCCGACTGACGAGCCACGCTAGCGGGCCCACGGCTGCGACGAGTAGCGCGGGTCGCTCGAATGCGACCGCCCCCGCTCCCGAGAGAATGGCAAGTGTGGCCACACCCCAGAACCGTCTTGTTAGCTTCACTCGAATGTACAACGTTAGCAAACGAGTTTAAGTTGTTGGTGAGGTAGATGGTCCGCCGACCAATCTGGTCGCGTTTCGGACGTGTCGCACCGACTGATTTTTGCTGTAAGCACACGTATTGTGAACAATGTCCACGGACGCGAGCCTACAGTTTCGACCGCCCGCGTTCTTACGGGGGTTCCCCGCCGACCTGACCATCCTCGTCGTGGTGGTCGTCGCTACGTGGGTCGCGATGGTCCTCCCAGATGAACCCGTAGCGGTAGCGATTCGCGGCCTCCTGGCCGTTGCATTTGTCCTCCTCGCGCCGGGGTACGCCCTCGTCTCTGCGCTGTATCCCGCGGCCCCCGATACGGATCAGCCGGTGGATTCGCGGGAGGACCCCGACAACGCCGAGCGACTGACGTTCGCCATCGGGACGAGTATCGTCGTGGCTCCGCTCGTCGCGCTCGGCATTCACTTCTCGCCGTTTGTACTCTCCTTGGGGTCGGTGCTCGTCTCGTTGTCTGTGGTGACGCTCTCCGCGACAGTCGTCGCAGCAGCGCGCCGCGCCTCACTGCCCGGTGACGAACGGTACGAGTCCCCGGAGATTCTCACGGACCCCTTCCAGAACCGGGCCATTCGCCCGGTCGACGTGATTGTCGCGGTCGCGGTCCTTGGTGCCGGTGCGAGCCTCGCGTACGCGGCCGCGGAGCCCCGCGTCGGAGAATCGTTCAGTGAATTCTACCTCCTCGCCGAGGCCGAAGACGGGACGCTCATCGCCGACAACTACCCGTCGCAGTTCGAACTCGGCGAGTCGAAGCCGATGGTCGTCGGTATCGAAAACCGCGAGGGGTCCCAACAGGCCTACACCGTCGTCGTGCTGTTGCAAGACGTAGACGACGAGGGAGTCGTGACGGAACAGCGCGAACTCGACCGCTTCCGGGCGAACCTCGAAGACGACGAGACGTGGCGACTCGAACACGAGGTGTCGCCGTCGTTCACCGGCCGCAACCTTCGTCTGACGTACCTGCTGTACTACAACGACCCGCCGGCCGACCCGACGTTCGAGAACGCCGACGACCACGTCCACGTCTGGGTCACTGTCAGCGAACCCACGATGGAGGCCTGACACGTGCGACCACTGGTCCTCGCAGTTGCCTTCCTCCTCCTCGCTTCGGCGGTCTCGCCAGCAGTCGCATTCGCTGACCTCGGCGGTGAGGTCGCAGTCGGTGGAGCTCCGATAGCTGAACAGGTCGATGGCGAGACGAACGAGACGGGAATGCAAAACGCGACGAACGAGACGAACGCGTCGTCGCCACCGCGACATCTCGACCCCGACGAGGCGGTCGGCCAGGGCAACGTGTCGTCCGTCGAGGCGTATCTCGTGGCTGCGCTGGGTGAGCGCTTAAAATCGAGTGCAGAAGCCCTCTCGGACGACGACTACCAACGCGCACGCGAGATTCTCGGTCCCGAGTACGACACACTTCTCGACCGGTACGAACTCATCGCGAGCGACCGCGACCTCGATACGACCGGCACGAGCCTCGTCGACACTCGTGAGGGGCAACTCGAATACATCGAGACCGTCCAGGAGTACGACCGAACGTACCAGCGCTACCTTGAGGCGAAGGCCGCGGGCAACGAGGACCGTGCGCGAACCCTCGCGCGCGAACTAGACGAACTCGCCGGCGAAGCGGCGGAGTCGCGCACTCGCCTCGAAGCGAACTACACCGAGGTGGAGTCGACAGGCGGCGTCCAACTCGACGTCGGGCGGGAGCGTCTCGAAACTGTCAGCACGTCGGTCGAACAGGACCAAGAGCAAGTCCGAGACGCGGAGTTCAGACGGACACAAATCGAGGCACAAAGTAGGGCTGTCGCGGGGTCGTTCGCCGACCCGTTCCCGATTACCGGCCGCGTGACCGAGACAGACGGCGAACCGCTTGGAGACGCCTCGCTCAACATCACTGTCGGGGCGCAGTCCACGCGCGTCGTGACCGACGCCGACGGGTCGTTCAGTCTCGACTACCGACCGACGATGGTCGGAACTGGCCCGCAGAACGTCTCGGTCTCGTACGTTCCCGACCCGAACTCCTCGTACCTCGGGTCGACGGCGGTACTCTCGCTGCGAATCGAGCAGTCGACACCCGCGTTCACTGTCGACGCCGCGCCCACACAGACGGCCTACGGGGAGACCGTCCGCGTCGAAGGTGTAATGTTCGTCAACGAGACTCCCGCGCCGAATGCGACAGTCGCGCTCTCCATCGACGGTCGAACCCGTGCCCGGAACGTCACGGACGAAAACGGCCGGTTCGTCTTCGAACTCGACTTGCCGGGTGACGTCGCACCGGGTGACAGACAACTTCGCGTCGAAATCCCCGCCGAAGAACGGGCACTCGCCCCGGTCAACGTCACCAGCCCCGTCGTAGTCGAGACGACTGCTACGTCCGTCCGGCTGGCGAACGTCGCCCCCACCGACGAGGGAGTCCGTGTCACGGGAGCGTTCCGGACTGCCGACCAAACGCCGATTTCGAACGTCACGCTCGACGTGCGGGTCGACGGAACGAGCGTCGAACGGATTCGGACTGACGAGCAGGGCCGGTTCGCGACCACGCTCGCACTGGACGACGAGCAACGTGAAAACGGGTCTGTCACCGTCTCTGTCGCGTACCCCGGTCGCGGGTCGAACCTGCTGGCAGCAGAAAGCGAGTCGGTCGCTGTCGAACTCGGAGTGGTGTCGCCTGCCCGCCCCGCCATCCCGGCACCGGCCCTTCCCGCGGTGCCACTCCCGGGTGGTCAGTCGGTCACGGTGCAGGAACAGTTGCTGGTCGGTGACGTCATTGTGCCGACCGGCGCAGTCGCGCTCGGCGCTGTCGTGGTCGTCGTCCTCGGCGGCCTCGTCGCGCTCCGACGTATCGGAACCGTCGCAGACGGCGTCGGCGTGGCACCCTCGCCCGTCGCCGGTCGCGCTCGCGTCGGTGGCAGTCGCGGTGCTGTATCCTCGACGGGTCAGTCGGCGCTCTCACCGCGGGAACTCCTTCGCCTCGCACGCGAACGACTCGGTGACGACCCGGCAGGTGCCACAGAACGCGCGTACATCGCGACCCGCCGTCGACTCCGGGACGCCGCCCCCGGGTCGGATTCGGAGACACACACCGAGTTCTACGAGAGCGTTCGGGACGGCATCGCCGACTCCGACATGCTTCGTTCGTTGACCGAGTGGTACGAACGAGCCGCGTTCAGTCCGCGCGCGCCGTCACACGAGGAGGCGACCACTGCTGTCGGAACCGCAGAAGCACTCATCAAGGCGGAGGAAGGCTCACAGTCAGGGGACGAATCGGCTGACGACAGCGATACGAAACAGTCGTCCCGGCCTGAGTGACCGGCATCGTTCGCTACTCTCGGGTTCCGTTGCGATTCTAGTCTCGTTTTCGACTCCCCCAGTCTATCTCGGGGATTTCGGCGGGCGAACTGCCGTCGTAGGGAAGTGTCGTGACGAGTCGTTCTGCGACGTCTCCGCTGACGATTCCCGCCATCTCCATCGCCTCTGCTTCGTACTCGTCGAGGTCGAGAACGCTCCGAAAAAACCACGAGAGCGTCACGTACGTCTCGTGGAGTTCTTCTGCGGCCTCCGTTCCTGCTTCGGTTAGCTCCACTCCTTTGTACGGTTCGTACGAGACCAAACCCTCCTCGTCGAATTGATGGAAGGCCTCGATGACTGTCGCCGACGAGCGACCGACTTGCTCGGCGACGACACTCGGCGAAACTGGTGGTTCTTCTCTGTGTTCGACGATGTACAGTGCCAGCAGGTACAGCGATGCACTTGTCATTGGTGTTTACGCTGGGAGGTGGGTACGCCCGTCCCTGAGAGGTCTACTTGAGACGTATTCACGCACTCCTTAGCTACTCGAATGCTCACTGCGTCTGTCACATAAATGTCGTCCAATTGCAACTTATGCCCTCCGAACTAGGTGGTCTCGAACCGCTCTCTGACACGCTGCCAGCACGCTATCGAGGGAACCTATCGTCGCCAATGCGGGATACCCGACCGTCGCTTCCGCGTACAAATACTCGGTGAGTGCTCGCTGCTCGATGGCGACGCTCACGCCGCTGTTCGACGTCTCGGCGAGCGTCGACTGGCGCTCACGAGCGAGGGTGTCGCATCGAGTCCGGCGCTCGGATAACTCTCCGTGTCGCGCCTGCAACTCGTCGAATCCGAGTGCCGAAAGGGGTGTTTCGTCGACTCGGCGAAGCCAGTCGATGGTGTCTGTAACTGCGTCGGCCGTCCGTTCGAGTGAGCGCTCTTCTCGTTCGAGCGCCCGCTTCATCACGGTGAGTTCGCCACGCCGCTCAGTCGTCGCTTCGAGAACTGCTCGTTTGGTCTCCGGCGTAAATCGGCTTGCACTCTTCGGGGCCAGTGCAATCGCGAGGTCTTCGCCTAGTTCTTCCTGAATCGTTTCCAACAGCGACTCCCGCGTACGAACGTCGTCGAGGCTACACGGCCGGACAGTCTGGGCGAATGCCTCCCGCACCTGCTGGCACTGGTCTCCTCGACTCCGGTTGGTGCTTGCCTGACTGACCGTACACCCAGCGAGGCCACTCACACCCGTCGTCTGAGACACCGCCGCTCGTTGGTTGGGCGTGCCGGGAGAGAGACCGCGGATACGACGTTCGAACTCGTCGTACGCGGCTTGTTTCTCTAAGATGCGTTCTTGCTCACTGTGGACCCGGTCGAGAGCCTGTCGAGTGTGTCTCTCGACGTTCATGCCTGCGTCAGTGGTCCGTAGCTGTTTGCTACCGTTACCATAGTTTTAGGCCAACCTAAATACTCATATGGTTTTCGGATTTTAGGCAGCCCTAAATCATTGTCCTGATACTATCGTACAACAACTATCGTGCTGAAATATTTCTACAATCCCAACTGTCCTACCCAGTGGCTGGTACTCTATTGGTATTCCTAGGAAGCGGTGGCGGAATTATACGTTTGTAATTGTTTGGACAACCTAAAAATTACATTTTCAAATTTAGGGCGGCCTAACTCCATAGTTTTAACACATATCCGGCGAATGGATTACTTGTATGAGCGCAGAAAGCCTCGAACGACAGACGCGCAGTTTCCTCAACGACAACGTACCGCAGATTCAAGAACACGGTGGTCACTTCGAAATCGAAGATGTCGACGACGAAACCGGTGAAGTGACGGTCGTTATCGGTGGTGCTTGCTCTGGCTGTGGCATCGCACCGATGACGATGCGAGCGATTCGCCACCGACTCCCCGACGAAGTCGAGGACCTCTCCAAAGTGACGGTCCGTCGTGCGAACGGCCCGCGAGCGGCTGTGATGCCGAACAAGACCGACGAAATGGAAGAGATGGACGAGTACGAAGACTACAGCCCGCCGTTCTAAAAAACAGCGAGAGTTCCACCTACTGCGCCTTCGACGAGGCGAGTCGCCAACGACGCTGAGAACTCTTACTTTTCCTTCTTGATCGCTTCGACGAGTTCGATGATACTGAGTGAGTCGTATCGCTCTCTTTCGTTCACAGTGCGTTCGATACCTGCCCTGACTCGTTCTGTCGACTATGACTGTCTCGACACGCATGTGGTTCGTTATTGACTTTCCCACTGTCACGAACTAATTTGACGCTTTCTCTGCGGCTTTCCCGACCGCTCTCGGATTCTGTGTCGGTCGCGGTATCTTCACTCATTCGTGACTCTCACGATGTACAACTGTTCACAAATTGCACGGTTTTAAGAACCACCACTACACACCCAACAGTGTCTCTCAGCATGATGGCACAGACGGAACAATGGATGCAATCAAAGGTAGAGTACGACCACTCGACGGGCTTTTATCGAGTAGGACGAGAACACGACGAACCGCTCAGCACGAACGTGGTTTTGAGCGTCGCGGCAATCGAGGGCGTTCGACCAACTGAACTACCACCACTTGCACGTACAATCGACCCAGATGCCCTCGACCAGGTCTTCTGTGGAACCGACGACGCGATGCTCTCTTTTTCGTATGCCGGCTACCAAATCGCGATTCACGCTGCAGACCGCATCGAGATTACACCTATCGACGAGACGCGGGCCCTGACTCGGAACTAATTCTCCAGCCACAGTAACTTACCGCAGTCATTCGATTACCCACTGTCTGAATCTGAGTAGGACGTCCCTGAAATCCACAGTGTGTTAGTAGGCGACATATACCAAAACACGTTTGCGGCGTCTGTTCCGGTATGTTCGGAACGAGTGGCATCCGGGGTCCGGTCGGCAGAACCGTCACTGCCGACCTCGCGCTCCGCATCGGCCGTGCGGTTGGCTGTGACTCCCGGACCGTCGTCGTCGGTCAGGACGCCCGTCTCAGTGGCGACGTCCTCACCGACGCTGTCAGTGCTGGACTCCGCGAGTCCGGTGCTGACGTCATCAGATTGGGCGTCGTCTCGACGCCGACCGTCGCCCGAGCCGTCGGCTGGCTCGGTGCCGACGCTGGAATCGCAGTCACGGGCTCACACAACCCCGCGTCCGATAACGGACTGAAACTCTGGTCATCGAGTGGACGCGCCTTCGACCGTGCGCAGACGCGGGAAATCGTCCACCGACTCAACCGCGGTGATATCGAGCGCGCCGACTGGGACGCCTTCGGCGACGAGCGATTCACCCCGGGTGTGAGTGCCCGCCACGTCGACCATCTCGTCTCGGCGTTCGACCCCTTCGACGACCTGACTGTCGCGTTCGATCTCGGGAACGGGACGGGCCGCGTGTCGGTCGACGCGCTCCACCAACTGGACGCGACGGTCAACACGCTCGATGGTCAGTACGACGGGCGATTCCCCGCCCGAAAGAGCGAGCCGACCGCCGAGACGCTGTCTGCACTCAGGCAGACCGTCCCCGCACTGGGTGCCGATATCGGCCTTGCTCACGATAGTGACGCCGACAGACTCGTCGCAGTCGACGAGACTGGAACCTACGTCGACGGCGACTCCCTGCTCGCGCTGTTCGCGCGCGACGCGGTCGAACCGGGAGACGCCGTCGCGGTCCCCGTCGACACCAGTCTGCTCGTACAGGACGTCGTCGAAGACGCTGGTGGCTCTGTCGCGTACACACCGGTCGGAGATGTCAACGTCGCCGAGGCAGTGGCGCATCCAGGATTCGTCTTCGGCGGGGAACAGTCTGGCGTCTGGATTTGGCCCGACGAGACGCTGGCACCCGACGGCCACTACGCGGCGCTGAAACTCGCCGAACTCGTCACTCGCAACGGCCCGCTCTCGGAACAGGTCGCCTCGCTCGGAGACACCGCGTACACGACCCGGCGAACCAGCGTCGAGACCGAGAATGCGGACCACGCGATGGACCGCATCGCGAGAGACCTCTACGCCACCTACGACGACATCGACGCGACAGACGGACTCCGCGTCGACACGGACGATGGCTGGTTCCTCGTGCGCGCGAGCGGCACCGAACCGTTGATTCGCGTCACTGCCGAGGCTCGCGACCCCGACACCGCGGACGAACTCTTCGACGAGGTGTGTTCACTCGTCGAGGGTGTCCGCATCGCGGCCTGACGCTGGCAAGGTCACACTCTCGCCACTTCTGTACCCGACGACACGCTGCGAGCACTGTTTTTCACCGGTTCGATGCTCGAATATCAGCTCCATACCTCGAGTTTTAAATAGGAAGTCGCCCCGACAATCGGGTAGACGAGTCGATGCCACGCGACCCAACACCGGATAGCTGGACGAAATGCGCAGTCTCTCGCCGGAGAGCGACGCGAGCCATTTCGCTCGGCGTCGTCACAGCACTCGCAGGCTGTCTCGGTGGCGGCGAGTCGGAACCGAAACCGGAGCCAATCGACCTTTCGGGCGGGAAGGAAGACGACCAAGGCGGGATGGTCATCGGTGTGCACGCGGGGCCAAACGGACAGATTTTCTACGCCGACAACGCCCCCGAAGGCCACGACAACCCGGCGTGGTTCCACACCCTGAGCATGGGGTTGTTCCCCTACTACTTCGAGCACAAACGTCAGGGGTGGACGGCAACTGCCATCTACGTGACCGACTACTCGACCGTCGACTACGAACTCCGAACCGAAGAGGGACGGACGTTCATCTCGACACACACCGGAGCCGACACCTTCGGCGACGCCGAGAAGATGACGTACGTCGTCGACAGCGACGTCCACGGCGGAATGGGGCCCGACCTCATTCCGTTCTCGAATGGAGACGACGCGAGTTCGTTCGCCGAGGAACACGGCGGTACGACGGTTTCCTTCGACGACATAACGCAAGAGTGGCTCGACGGCTACCTCCAGCGGTAGTTGTTCACTGTCTCGGTAGCGGACGTACATCGAACACTTCCCCCAGCCTACGTGTTCGTCGGAACACCACTGCGTCTCGTCGGAACACCACTGTGTCCTGAGTAACGACGGCGTTCGAAGCCCATACCGTCTCGAATCGAGACATGTTGTTCTGCAGTACCACACTACCTATCGACTAACAATGCCAGCAGCGACCGTCTGTTCTGCACATGCAAGCCGTCCTCCTCGCTGCGGGCAAAGGCACGCGACTTCGGCCGCTCACGGACGACCGACCGAAAGCGCTGGTCGAAGTCGACGGGGTTCCGCTCGTCGAACGCTGCCTCGACCACCTTCGGGCGCTCGGGGCGTCCGAGGTCACACTCGTCGTCGGCTATCTGAAAGCACAGGTTATCGAACGACTCGGCGACGAGTACCACGGCATTCAACTCACGTACACGCACCAACGCGAGCAGAAGGGGCTTGCCCACGCTCTCTTGACCGCCGAACCGCACGTCGACGGCGACTTCATGCTCATGTTCTGTGACAACGTCTTCAGGGCGAATCTGGCCGACGTGGTCGAAACACAACGAGAGCAGGGAGTCGATGCGGCGCTGCTCGTCGAATCGGTCTCGTACGAGGAGGCGTCACGACACGGCGTCTGCACGACGAACGAACGCGGCGAACTAGTCGATATCGTCGAGAAGCCCGACGACCCGCAGTCGACGCTCGTGACCACTGGCTTCTACACGTTCTCTCCTGCTATCTTCCGTGCGTGTCGTCTCGTCCAACCATCCGACAGAGGAGAGTACGAACTGCCGGACGCGATTGCACTGCTTGTCCGCGCGGGAATGCGCGTCGAGACCGTCGAATTGGAGGGCTGGCGAATCGACGTTGGGTATCCCGACGACCGCGACGAGGCCGAGCGCCGACTGCGCGCCGAAGCGGGCGCGTCGGACAGTGCGCTCGACCCGGAAGACGGCGTGTCGCGGTCGTAACTGCGCAGCCGCTCTCGTTTTCGCGGCTCGAAAAAGCCGATGTTCGGCGTCGCGCTCAGTACGCGTCGTCGGGGATTCGGGAACCGTCTACGTAGACGGAGACCGGGCCACTACTACGGATATCGGTGATGTCGCCAGTGAAGCGGTAGCTTCGTGCGCCATCATCGACAGCACCCTCTGCAGCGGGACCAACTGTCCCAGTCGTGCTGAGTGCCCCACTTGCTTCGAGTGGGCTGATGGTGTCGCTGACGGTGACTTCGAAGGAACTCGACGTTCCGGTGCCAGCCACGATAAGCGTGTGTTCGTCGGACGATCTGGAGGACTCTTCAGGGCGGTTCGTCGCCGCACCCAACCCGGTGAACCCGGTGAGTGCGCCGGTGGCCGCCACCGTGCCGCACAGACCGAGGTATCCACGTCGGCCGACGGACGAATCGCTCTCGCCGTCGTCGTCGCGGTCCTGGTCGTGGGCCAGTTCGCGTGCCATGGTCGGTCAATAGACCATGAGTACAATAAATGTTATGGTAATTACATTAGTAGGAATCTGTGAGTGTCTATCGAAGATATACATTCTCGTTTGAACCTGCCTAAATCGTGATTTTGAGCCGTTCGCAAAAGCAGCCGAAAATCGGCACACTGCGGCTTATTATTCCAGAATTAATGTCGTCCTTATGCTCGCGTTAAGTGAGTCGAAGTTACATAACAGATTCAATATATTAGCCGAGAAGCGAAAGTATCTAAATCTGATATGTGTCAGAGTCCGAGGTAGGTAAAGCCGGCTGCGGCCCACTCGCTGGGGTCGAGAACGGACTTCGAATCCACGACGACGCGGCCAGCCATCAGCGACGAGACGCTGTCCGGGTCGAGGTGGCGGTATTCGTCGTGGTCGGCTGTGACGACCATCGCGTCGGCGTCGCGGAGGGCATCTTCGAGCGAGACGAGTCGCTCGTCGTCGACGTGCGGGTCCGAGAGACGAACGTCGACGTGGAGTCCGCCGTCGGTCGCTGCTTCGGCCGCAGACCCTTCTGCGAGTCGCGCGCGAGTGACCAGACGGTCGGCGAAGTGGTAGCCGGGGCTGTGCCGCGCGTCGTCGACGTTCCCCTTGTAGGCGACGCCGAGGACCGCGATTCGAGCGTCCGTGACAGACCCGAGTTCCTCTTCCAGTCGGTCGACGAGGTAGTCGGCCATGGAGTCGTTGACGCGCCGGGCGGCGAGGATGAGGTCGAGGTCGTCGGACTCCTGACCGAGGAAGTACGGGTCGATGGGGAGGCAGTGTCCACCGACGCCCGGTCCCGGTTGGAGGACGTTCACCCGTGGATGGCTGTTGGCCAGTTCGATAGTCGACCGAGCACTGATGTCGTAGTCGTGTGCGAGTCGGGCGACTTCGTTCGCGAACGCGACGTTCGCGTCGCGATAGGCGTTCTGGGCGAGTTTGGCGAACTCGGCAGTCGTCGCGTCCGGTGCGCGGTGAATCGTTCCCTCGACCAGCGGTTCGTAGAGTGCGATTGCGGCATCGGTCGAGGCATCGTCGATACCGCCGACGATGCGGTCGTTGTGGACGAGTTCGTGGACGATGTTCCCCGGGAGGACTGTCTCGGGACAGTGCGCGAGGTGGAAGTCCGCGCCGGCGACGAGACCGGACGATTCGAGAATCGGAGCGAGGAACGTCTCTGTAGTTCCCGGCGGAACCGTCGATTCCAGAACGACCGTGTCCCCTTCTCGGAGCAGGTTCGCCACCGTCCGGCCGGACGACTCGACGTACTCGAGATTTGCACGCTTCGTCTCGTCGTCCAGTGGCGTGGGCACACAGACGATGTGAACGTCCGCCTGTACGGGCTCCGTCTGCGGTTCGAACCCCGCGTCGAGCGCGTCACGGACGAACGTTCGGAGGTCTGCTTCGGTCGTCCGCGGATTCCCAGCGCGGGTGCGCTCGACGAGCTCTTCGTCGGGGTCGTAGCCGACGACGTCGTAGCCACCGTTGGCGAGCAGCGCAGCGGTCGCAAGGCCGATGTACCCGATGCCGTGGACACAGACGGTCGTCATTGTGCGACCTCCGACTTCGCGTCGGGGACGGCGAGGGCGTCCATGATACGTTCTGCGGCATCTCCGTCACCGAACGGAATCGGCCACGACCCGTCTTTGCCGAGCATGATTTCCGCGGCGTCGACGATGTCCACAGCGTCGGTTCCGGCCACGCAGTTCGCACCGACGTGAACCGTCTCCGGTCGCTCGGTCGAGTAGCGCATGGTCACACAGGGGACACCGAGGATACACGTCTCCTCTTGGACGCCGCCGGAATCAGTAAACGCCAGGGCGGTCGTGCTTTCGAGTCGGAGGAAGTCGAGGAACGGAAGCGGTTCGACGACCCGGATTCCCTCGGGAACCTCGATGTCGAACTCGACTAATCGCGCCTTCGACCGGGGGTGAATCGGGTAGATTGCCTCTCGCCCAGTCGATTCCACGACGCGCGCGACGCCGTCGAGCATCGACGCGAATCGCTCGGCGTCGTCGACGTTCTCGGCGCGGTGCGCCGTCAGGAGGTAGAACTCACCGGGTTCGAGGTCGAGGCGGTCGAGCACGTCGCTCTTTCGGGCGGCGACGTCGCGATAGCTGTGTATCGCATCGACGATGGTGTTGCCGGTCACGTGGATGCTCCCCGGAACGTGCTCGGATTCGAGGATATCTGCGGCGTCGGGTGTCGGCGGGAAGCAGAAGTCCGCGACGTGGTCGACGACGACTCGGTTTATCTCCTCGGGCATCTCGCGGTCGTAGCTTCTGAGTCCCGCCTCGACGTGGCCGACCGGAATCCCGAGTTTCACCGCCGCGAGTGCGCCCGCGAGCGTGGAGTTCGTGTCTCCCTGCACGAGGACGACGTCCGGCGCTTCGTCGAGGAAGACCGACTCGATGCTGGCCAGCATCGTCCCCGTCTGGATGCCGTGGCTGCCGGACCCGACGCCGAGGTTGTACTCCGGCTCGGGGAGTTCGAGTTCCTCGAAGAACACGCTGTCGAGGTCCGGCGAGTAGTGCTGGCCGGTGTGGACGATGAGACAGCGTACGCCGCGGCGCTCACAGGCGTCGATTATCGGCGCGAACTTGATTATCTCTGGCCGCGTCCCGAGGACGATTGCGACCGATTGGGGACTCGTCATCGCTGTCCTCCCCACGGGGACGGTATCGTCGGGGCTCGGCGGCCGCTAATTCGTTGCTTCGTCATAGGGGAAACTCACTACCAGTCATCGCGTCGGGAACGTGCTTTGTTATGGGGCGACTGTCGGAGAAAACGACTCAATTCGTCGGTTTTCAGCGACGCGAAACTGCTCGACTCGGGCTCGACTCCCCTGGTATGGTGCGCTCTGGATATCGTTGGTGTCCGCTGGTTTGGAGTGGGGGTGTCCGCTGGCTTGGATTGGTGGGCGTCCAACTGCCCGAAAAACAGGTAGCGTGTGACGCCCCGGTCAATAGTCGAGACCCGGCTCAGAATCGAGACTCGGAACGAATCGTCTCAGAAGACAGTCGAGAATGAGAAGTGGATGTTCGGACTCCGGCACGCGCGACACAGAGATCGCTCTCAGTCGGTCGGCACACCACGTGTCGGTGTCTGTTCACTCGCTGAGGTCGACGTGTTGGTTCTCCCAATCGCGGCGCTCGCGGATGGCTGTCTTTCCCGATTCCGATATCTCGTAGAAGTTCGTTCGACGGTCGTGTTGGCCCTTGTTGACGTATCCTTGCTCGACGAGCGCGTCGAGATTCGGGTACAGTCTGCCGTGGTTGACCTCGCCGACATCTCTGCTGATGATCTCTTTGATCTCTTGGCCGGACGGTCGCTCCGTCCCGGCGATGACGTACAGGAGGTCGCGCTGAAAGCCGGTTAGTTCGAACATGTAGTCTCGAACGTAGATATTGCTGCCATCGGGTATTGTTAGCCACTGCTATACTTCCAGCTTTGAGGTATTACCACTCGAACTAACGATTTGGTGGTGTGTGGTTCACGTGAGCTTTCACGTGTCTCTGATTCGAATAAACCTCCTTACGATTCGGATAAAAATCAGTTCCTGACCGTCCGACGTGTAGCGAATTTCTCGTGAATATGAGCTTAATGCTGTGAGTTCGTCGGTGGCACCCACCCGGGAAACGTGACGATAACAAAGGTCACTTGTCTCGTAGAGGTGTACGACCGGAGATTGTCCTCTCGTGTAAGCGCGGGGACGCCCGCACACCACGATGACAGAGCTTTCCAAAGACGAGTTGTTCCGAATCTTGAGCAACTCGCGACGACGGCAGATAATTTACTTCCTTCATCGTGAAGGGGACGCCCTCTCTCTGAAGGAACTCGCCGCGATGGTTGCTGCACGGGAGAACGGCACCGCCGTCGACGAGGTCACAGACGAGGAGCGACAGCGTGTGTACATCTCGCTCTACCAGACGCACCTCCCGAAGCTCGAATCCGCGGACTTGGTAAACTACGACGACGAAGCGCGAACCGTCGAACTCGTCTCGGACGTCGCCCGGCGGGGATTCTTCTGGATGCAGTCGGAGCCGACTCGTTCGTGGAGTCTCTACTACGCGGGCGTTGGTTTCCTGGGTTGGATACTCATTCTCGCCGTGTGGCTCGGACTCCCGGGGTTCGTCCTCTTGCCGTGGTCGGCCATCGCGGCGTTCGTGTCGACGGCGCTTCTCGTGTTGGTGGTGGCTCAATACCTCGTCGAAGAGCGGATGGATACCGCTGATGAAGCGTTCGAAACACTGGTCGAATAATGCGCTGAAAAAGTGATAGCTAAATTACTAATATGGGTGACAGGTGTTGACATTTCTATCCAACTGCCGTTCTCAGCCTCTGGTAGTTCGTATGACGTTCCTATTCGAATTTATTGGTCGAAAAAATAGATAGTCTTCCTATATCGATTTTGAGAGACGTGCCTAACCGATAGACAGAACGTTAGTCGACTACTTCTTTTATTCGTATCGAATACACAGAACGTCTGTGATTATTTAGATAGTTACACGTAATCTACTTGCAGATTTTGCAATCCTAACGCCCGGACAAATCAGTGTGTGAGACTGTCAGACAAGTATTTACCCGTGTCTAACTTATTGACTCGTTGACCCTCTGGTGTTAGGGACGTGCCTGGTGGGGCTGTCCCGATGTCGCGTCACCGTGGTGGGGTCGAGCTCGACTGCTCGACGCTTACGCAACCGCGGATGCGACACTCTACCCGCTAGTGGGGGGAGGAAAACAATGGCTACAGATTCACTACAGTCGAAAACTGGTGCCGCTGACGAAGCAGGGATAGAACAACTAGGTGAGGCGACTGGCGGTTCTCAGAGTGTCCAGAAACAGTCTGAACCGGAGCTTCTCTCGAAGGACGTGGTCTTCGAGATTCTCAAGAACCAGCGTCGACGCGACGCGCTCCGGTATCTCAAGGAGAACGACGGGGAAGCGAAACTCGGCGACATGGCCGAGTTCATCGCCGCCAAAGAGAACGACATCGACATCGCCGCACTCTCGTCGAGCCAACGCAAGCGTGTGTACATCGGCCTCTACCAGTGCCATCTACCGAAGATGGACTCGGCTGGAGTCGTCGATTTCGACAAAAACCGGGGGGACATTCGGATACTCGAAACGGCAAAGCAGCTGGACCAGTATCTGGAGGGGGACATCGTCTCCGCTCCTGACGCTGACACGGCGACGGTCGGGGGGCCGTCGGCAGCGAAGCGTAATCTCGCTATCGCTGGTGGTGTGGCTGCGACTGTCTCGGCAGGACTGCTCGGTGTGCCGGGCCTCGAACAAATCCCAGCAGCGGGCTGGGCAGTCGTCAGCACCGCGACGCTGATGGCTATCACCGCGATGGAATCGTACAAAGAATACCTCCCAGCGTAGCGCACTAGACTCCCGTTCGGTCTCCATTTTCACTCGCGTACCCCTCGACGACAGAGAGTCATCGTTCGGCTGTCTGGGTCGAACTATTCTCGCCCGACCGCCGTAACGTTCTGCTCGACCGAGCGCGGTGTCGATTCGAGCGATTAGGTAACTCGATACCACTGAGTAGCGTGGATTCGACCCTCTCGGACCAACACGGCCCTCCCGATAGGGCTCCTTAACCGCTCTCGGTTGGGCTGTATCACAGCTTATAACAATTCCCGTCCGACGCCCCACCTTCTGTATGATATCGTCACGCACGTATCGGAGACTGCTTCGGGACACTGGTGTCGGGTCGGGCCGATGAACGGCCGAACCACCGAGGCTGTGGTCCTCGCAGCGGGTGAAGGGCGGCGGCTTCGACCGCTGACGACGTTTCAACCGAAACCGATGCTTCCCGTGGCGAACCGCCCCGTCGTCGAATACGTCCTCGATGCCCTGTTCGAATCCGGCATCGAACACGTCGTCGTCGTCGTCGGCTATCGCGCCGACCGCATCCAGACGTTCGTGACCGCCCGGTACCCCGGCGCGAACGTCGAGTTCGTCCACCAAGACACGCGACTCGGAAGCGGACACGCACTCCTGCAAGCAGAGGGCACCGTCGACGGACCGTTCCTCGTCTGCAACGGTGACAACGTCGTCGACGCCGACATCGTCTCGTCTGTCCTCGAACGGTTTTCGACGACACGCTCGGTCGCGACAGTCGCTGTCGCCCAGTCCGAGACGCCCGAAGAGTACGGCGTCGTCGTCACGAACGACGGGCACATCTCCGACATCGACGAACACCCGGCAGAGACCGACGGGTACCTCGTAAACGCTGGTGTGTACGTCTTCGACGGGGGCGTCTTCGAAGCACTCAGGCGCACCCCCCCCTACGAAGGCGAGACACGACTTCCGGACGTCGTCAACCAACTCGACGGCCCGGTGACGTCGGTCCTCGTCAACGGTGGCTGGCTCGACCCGTCTCACCCGTGGGGACTGCTCTCCGTGACCGAATCGCTACTCACGCGTCCGGGCTTGGCCGGGGTCGCTGACTCGGCACGGCTCCACGAGAACGCCGTCGTCGAGGACTCGGTCGTCATCGGACCAGACTGCGACGTCGGGCCGGGCGCTGTCCTCCGTGCTGGAACCTGCCTACAGAACAACGTCGTCGTGGGCGCGAACACCGTCATCGAACGCTCGCTCGTCTCCTCCGACTCTCGCGTGGGCGCTGGCGTCGTGCTCCGCGACTCGGTAGTCGGTTCAGGTGCCACAATCGGCGACGGCGTCGTCTCACC
Source organism: Haloferax larsenii (assembly GCF_024730625.1). Classification (NCBI taxonomy): domain Archaea; kingdom Methanobacteriati; phylum Methanobacteriota; class Halobacteria; order Halobacteriales; family Haloferacaceae; genus Haloferax; species Haloferax larsenii. The sequence continues at coordinate 39,375 of NZ_CP078065.1, read as the reverse complement.
CGGCGGTCGTGGTGACGTCGTCATCGACCGTAAACTGTACACTGACAGGCGCTTGGGCAGCATCGTCGGCGACCGCGCGACCGTGGGTGCCAACTCGACGCTCTCGCCCGGGAGCCGGGTCGGCGCAGAAGCCATCGTCGGCGTCGGCACTGTCCTGCATGGAGACGTCCGCGAACGCGCGGAGGTGACGAACTGATGTGCGGAATCACCGCCTGCATCGGCACTGCCGATTCTGTCGACCCGCTCATGTCCGGCCTTCGACGCCTCGAATACCGCGGCTACGACTCGGCCGGTATCGCCGTCAACGGGCCGAACGGCCTCTCGCTGACCAAGCGCGTCGGCGAGGTCTCGGAACTCGCGACTGCGGTCGAGCAAAACCCACTCGATGGAACGTTCGGCATCGGCCACACTCGCTGGGCGACTCACGGCGGGGTCACAAACGAGAACGCTCACCCCCACACCGACGAGGCCGGTCGAATCGCGGTCGTTCACAACGGTATCATCGGGAACTTCCAGTCGCTCCGAACCGAACTCGAAGCGGACGGTCACGTCTTCGCGAGCGAGACCGACACCGAGGTCGTTCCGCACCTCATCGAAGCGAACCTCCGCGACGGTGCGACCCCGGAGGAAGCGTTCCGCGCTGCCGTCGGGAGACTCTCTGGCACGTACGCGCTCGCGGCGATTATCGGCGACGAGGAAGTAATCTACGCCACGCGCTCGGGGTCGCCGTTAGTTCTCGGCGTCGGCGACGGGGAGTTCTTCCTCGCCAGCGACGTGCCGGCGTTCATCCCGTACACTGACCGCGTCGTCTACCTTCACGACGGTGACTACGTCGTCACGACCCGCGAGGGGTACACCATCACCGACGCGGCCGGTCGCCCGGTCGAGCGCTCGGTCGAAACAGTCGATTGGGACCCCGAAACGGCGACGAAGGGCGGCTACGAACACTTCATGTACAAGGAGATTCACGAGCAACCCGGCGCGCTCCGACGGACGATTCACGGCCGGTTGAACCCACTCAACGGTGGTGTCGAACTCGAAGCGTTCCCGCCGGGGACGTTCGCCGACGTCGAGCAGATACACCTCGTCGCGATGGGTACCTCGCACCACGCGGGGATGTACGCCGCTTCACTCATGGCTGCACGCGGTATCCCAGCGTTCCCCTTCATGGCTGGCGAGTACGCCGTGACTGTCCCACCAGTGACGCCCGGAACGCTCGTCGTCGCCGTTTCGCAGTCCGGCGAAACTGCCGACACGCTCGACGCAGTCAGGCGCGCCCGCGCTGCTGGCGCGCGAACGCTCGCAGTCACCAACGTCGTCGGGTCGTCGATTACCCGCGAGTGCGACGCGGAGTTACTCATCCGTGCCGGCCCGGAAATCGGTGTCGCCGCGACCAAGACGTTCTCGTCGCAGGTGACGGCACTGACGCTCCTCACAGAGCGTCTCGCCGAGGACGTGACTGGCTCGAAATCTGGTGACGCACACGACATCGTCGATGCTCTCTCACGGCTCCCGGGGGACGTCCAAGAGGTTCTCGACACCGCTACAGCATCGGCAATCGCGGCCGAATACCAAGACAGCGACGCGTACTTCTTCATCGGGCGTGGCATCGCCCACCCCGTCGCACTCGAAGGTGCGCTGAAGTTCAAGGAGATATCCTACGAACACGCCGAGGGGTTCGCCGCGTCTGAGTTGAAACACGGGCCGCTCGCGCTCGTCACACCACTGACGCCCGTGTTCGCTATCTTCACCGGCGAGGAAGACGAGGCAACGCTGAGCAACGTCAAGGAAGTGCAGGCGCGCGGTGCGCCCGTCGTCGCCATCACGGGCGATACCGACGGCGAGATATCCGAGTTTGCCGACCACGTCCTCGCGATTCCCGAGACGCACCCCGACGTGGCGGGTGTTCTCGCGAACGTCCAACTGCAGCTCGTCGCGTACCACGCGGCGAAGTTACTCGACCGTCCTATCGACAAACCTCGAAACCTCGCAAAGTGCGTCACGGTGGAGTGAGGGCGTAGAACGCCCGGTCCTCCCCACACCTCACTCTCTTAGCATACCAGTTTCTGTCCGAAATTCACCACCGCATTACATAACCTTCGCACACGTTACTAGGTCTCAATGACCAGGCGGGACCTCGTCGACGACGTTCTCTCGTCGTCCGACGAACTAGACGGTCCACTAACCGACGAATCGGACGCCGTGTCAGAAGAGGCGGCTACGACGGTTCCACAGAACGCCGACGAAGACCTCCTCGACGCGCTCGGAGACGATGTCTCGCGAGACGTCCTCAGGGCGTGCAAACGCTCGCCGATGACGGCCGAGGAGCTCGCAGAGAACTGTGACGTCTCGGAGTCGACGATTTACCGTCGCCTCGAAACGCTGTCGTCGCTCGGCCTCGTCAAACGAACCCAGCGCGTCGAGTCCCCGAGCAAGACGTGCTACGAGACCGTCGTCGACGGACTCTCAATTCACATCGGCGAATCGCTCCGTGTCGAAGCAGGTGCGAGTGACTACGTCGTCGACGCCATGCGAACGTTGCTCGCCTCGCTCGACGTGCAACACCTCTCGTACGACCGGAGTACGAACAACGTGGACGTTCGATTCCAACTCGCGCCGCACCTCCTCGACGCGCTGGTCGAACTCTACGTTCGCGACACGTCCTCCAGGGAGTAGTCAGTTCAGTGTCGCCACGACTCGTCGACTTCGCCGAGGACGAGTTCGACTGCTGCGACCGGTTTACCAGCACCGATGAGTTCCCACGCCGTCGCTGCCGTCACTGGCCCGATGGACTGTGACGCTTCGAGCCCGGCGACGATACCGGGCGCTTCGTGTGCGAACCAATCGGCGATTCCCTCGTCACCCTCGGACACTTCCGCATTCAGATGGGTACGCTCGGAAATCATACACAAACGTACGACTCACTGACCCATAGTTAGGAAGCCGTGTCACCAGATAACGCACTTCCTACTCGTCAGCGAGTGGTTTTGTTTCGAATATCTGACTATCGTCTCGGCGTGTCTGTCCTAATACAAAGAATAAAATGCTCAGTGCTATTGCTATCTCCCATCGATGTCGCTCGGTGACCTTATCGACGGTGTCGTCGCGTCAGAAAAGACGTTGACGGTGTTTAACCCGGTTGGTGACGTCACCGACCGACTCGCTGCACACTTTTCGGACCGCAACATTTCGGTTACGTCCGCGTGCTCGCCGCACGGTCCATCGAACTACGCCGTGCTCAGTACGGACGATACGTTCCACACGGCGGTGGCTGTCGACGACCTCCTCGACCCACCCGAGCAGGTCGAACCGGGATTCGAGCGCCAGCAGTACGCTCCTGTGTTGGACCACCTCGACGAGACACTGTTTACCTCGTACGACCGCGACAAGATGCTCGCTGCGACGCGCGAGATAGAAGACAGAGCGTGGCGTGTCGGTGCCGGACACCTCTACAGTGGCTTCCAGACCGGCGACAACCTCCGACCTCAACAGACGGCGTACGAACGGCTTGGGGACCGCGGCGACTTATCGGTTCACGCCTACGTCTATCCGTCAGAACGCGTCCCACAGGCGGACTCGTTCCAGTTGCACCTCGCTCGCACAGAGGAAATTCGCAATTCCTGGTTCGTCGTCTACGACGGCAACGGCATCAACGACTACAAGTGCGCGCTCGTCGCCGAAGAACGCCCCCACGAAGCTGAATTCACGGGGTTTTGGACGTACGACCCATCGACCGTCGACTACCTCGTCAACTACCTCCAGACGACGTACGCGAGTATCGAATCCGACGGCACTGGTCGCCGGAGGCCGCTCCCGTTTCCACGGCATCTGGCGTAAGTTGTCGGTATTTAGCGTGAGCCGTCAGTATCTAGCGTAAGCCGTCAGCACTTGGCGCGAGTCGTCAATCGGCGACGTCGGGCTTCGTCGGTTCCGTCGCAGACGTGTCTCCTGTCCCCGTCCGTTCGATAGATGGGTCCGTCGCAGAGACGTTGACCCCGTAAAATTCGAATCGTGCGCCGCCGGTCTCGCCTTCCGTGACTCTGAGGTCCCACCCGTGGCCACCGGCGATTTCGTCGACCAGTGCTAACCCCAGCCCCGTCCCCCCAGTGGACGACTCTCCCGGCGAGAAGACGTCTGCACGCTTCGACTCGGGGATACCCGGGCCGTCGTCTTCGACGAAGAATCCCATGTCGAGTAGCCCGACCCTGATAGTCGCGTCCGCCCCCGCATGCTCGATTGCGTTACGAAAGAGGTTCTCGAAGGCCTCCTGGAGGAACCGACCGTCGGCGACGATTGTCGACCGTGTCGCTGGTGTGTGAAGCGTGGCGTCTTTGGTTCCGACGCTCGACCAGGCTTGCGAGACCACGGCGTCGAGCGCCACTTCGGATGGCTCGATAGCGTCGGGTCCGAGACGCGCCAACGAGAGCACGTCGTCGATTATCTCGTCCATGCGGTCGAGTGCATCTGTCGCGGGTTCGAGATGTTCGACGTCGCCGGTCTCGCGGGCGAGTTCGACCCGGCCACGGGCGATAGTCATCGGGTTTCTGAGGTCGTGAGAGACGACGGACGTGAACGTTTCGAGGCGCTCGTTCTGTTCGACGAGGCGCTCGCCTCGCTCTTCGTAGTGTTTCTCGCGCTGGTCACGGAACTGCGACCATTGTACGACCCCCGCGAGTACGGTGATGCCCCCCACGAGCATCGGTATCTGCTTTCCGAGGAGGATGAGCTCTGGCGGATGAGAGACGAACTGGTCGAGGACGTTCGTCACGCCGTGGAGCGCGAGTAAGGTCAGCCCGATACCGAAGGAGTTCTTGATTCGGTTCGGTTGCTGGACGCCGCCGAGGACGACCAGCAGTCCAAAGACGAACAGCAAAAACAGAAACTCGGTGACGGTTTGTAACGTCACGTTGAGCGACGTGACTGGGAAGAGAAGCATCTGCCCGAGCGCGAACACCAGGCAGATGAGAAGCGTCCCAGCAAGCCGCTCCCATGGGCCGAATCGATGCATCTACTGGCCGTTCTGAGGTGATTCTCACTTAAAACCATACCGGCCGATATACGGGCTGAGGGAATCAATTTCGAGAACTAGAGACGAACATATAGGGGTAAGAACACCAATCGCCGAATATGGTAGACGGAGTCCTTCTCGATTCCTCACAACTCAAGGCGAAAGTCAAGGGTAGCCGTGCGGGTGCCGAAATTGCCGGAATGAGCTACATTGGCTACGAAGTCGCCGTCACACAGAAGAGTCTCCACGTCTACGGAGACCAGTGTAACGCCGACATCCGCGACGAAGAGTTTCGGTATCTCATCATCCCGTTCGAATCCATCCGTGGCTTCGAACTGAAGGACCTCAGCGACCGCGGTAGGACGCTGGAGATTCACGCGCTCGAAGACGACGTCGTCCTCCACTCAGAAGGCCAGTCGCGACTCTCCGAGAACCTGAAACGCATCTTCCTTCTCATCTCGAAACTGCTCGCCTGACGCGGTGGCCATGGCTCGGACGAGTCGTCGCTTCCCGCTCGAATGTGACTGGGGTCGCTATTTCTTCGTCGGCCGGATGTACTCGACAGTGGCGTCGTCGTCCAGCGAGACCGCCCTTCGACTTTCGATAGACTCCTTCGACCAGTAATCGACGGTTCGCTCCGTCGAAACGCCAGCAGCGTCCCACGAGTAGCGATATTCGACTTTCACGCGTGTCCTCGGTTTCGGGGCATCCGACGCTGCGGCGTTCGTCACGAGGGCGACGATTCCAGACGAGGGCGTCGTCACGAGGAGGTACTGTCCGGTTTGAACGCAGCCGTCGGCGTCGCTGACGAAATGCTGGTCGTAGACCCAGAGGTGGAGACGTTTACTGCGACGAAGAAGCACCGACGTCTCGAAATCGAACACACCTGTCCCGGCCGATTCGCTCGAACCGACGACTGTCGTCGAAAACGTTGGTCGCTCCGCCATGCGGTGTCTACGGTCCCAAACGAGACAACGGCTTCGGCAGTCACCGTCGAAACTGACGCGAACCTGCTGACGTGACAGATAACATTGTGAAACCTGGTTCTTGACCGAACTACTAAAGGTGGTCGGTCACAACCAATGGGGTATGGCCTCCAACACGGAACTCAACGAAGCCGCCTGTCCGATTATCAACTCTATCCAGCAAATCGGGTCGCAGTGGCGACTCATCGTCCTTCACGACCTCCAAGAGGGCGAAAAGCGATTCAACGAACTCAAGCGCTCGACTGGAGCGAGTTCACGGACGCTCTCTCGCGTCCTCGACGACCTCCAAGAGACGGGCTTCGTGGACCGCCGACTCGAAGAAGACGCTCCCGTGGCGACCTACTACTCGCTGACGGACAAGGGACAGTCGCTTTGTCCGGTCTTCGACGAAATCGAAGAGTGGGCGAGCGAGTGGCTCGACGGAGACAGCGACCAACCAGCAGTCGAGGTCGAGGCGGCAGAGACGTCCGCGTAGGCGGTTTTGAGCGTAATACCCGATTTCTCAGGCTTCGAGAGAATCGTCCTCGGCGACGTCGAAAATAGTCTCGTGAACGTCGGCGATAGACACCGCGTCGAGTTCGTCTAACATCGACTGGACTGCGGGTTCGAGTAGTTCGCCGAGAACGGGCTGGATGTACTCTCCAACCGTGCACTCGTCGTTCGGTTCGTTTGCGTGGAAGCAGAACGGCTCTGGGTCCTCGACCGCCTCGTAGATATCCCGGAGCGTGATGCCCTCGGGGTCGCGTGCGAGTGTGAATCCGCCGGTCGGACCGCGCTTCGAATCGACGAGTTCGGCCTCTCGAAGTGAACAGAGAAGCTGTCGAATGACGACGGGATTCGTATTGACGCTCCACGCGAGACGGTCAGAGGACAGCCGTTCGTCGCTCCGCACGGCGAGGTTCGTGAGCACGTGCGTCGCGACGACGAATCGGCTGCTGTTCGACATACACTACGGTTCGCTTCCCCCCCATTTTAGGTTTCACGGTGAGGCCGTCAGATGGTTGCCCTCCGGAAAAATAGTGTGACCGTACACTTATGGCAGTATTCGAGTCGGATTATCCTCGGAATATACTTCCTCGATGAACGACCGGATAGCTCCCGTCTGAAAAATAAAAGAGCCGGTTCGAATGAATGTCACTAAAAATGCACGTTCACGACTCGTCTGTGAGTGGTTCGCGGTCAACTGTAGAATTTTTGTCTCGACGGTCGACGCCGCTTGCTTGCAACAGTGTGATGACGACAGTGTCGGCGACCTCTGCGGCGAAGGTTATCTCGTCGGCCCGCCAGTCTCGGGGGTCGCCGACGTGTTCGGTACAGACGACGCCGGCGATGGTTCCACCGGACCGTAGTGTCGCATCCAGCATCGAGGTCACTGCGTTCGGTGCGAGATAATCGTCGCGGAGTTCACTGGTCAGTGGGTTGGTCCGAGCGTCGACAACCGAAATCGAGCGATTCGATTCGAGGGCTTCGAAGTACGCCGGATAGTCGTCTGCGGAGATTTGGTCGCCAGCGGTGTGTGTCTCATCTCTCCGGTCGTAGCGGTCTTCGCAGAACAGCGTCGTGCCGGACTCGTCGGCGAGCCAAATACTCGCCCTGTCGATGTCGAGCGTTTCGGCCACTGTCTCGGTGATGTGCCGAACCGCTTCGTCGAACGACCCCATGAGAACCGCATCGCTGGTCGCCATCTCGATGAGAGCATCCTGTTGGCGCTCGCGGCGCTCCCGTTCGAGTACGTCGTCCGTGACGTCTCTCAACACGGCAACGAGGCCCTCAATCGTCCCGTCGTCTGTCAAAATCGGCGACACACTCCCGTCGATGTACCGTGTCTCGCCGCCGTCGACGACGAGTTTCGTCGTATCTTCGAGTTCGACCGAGGAACCGTGTTCGAGAACCTCAGCCGACGGTGTGAGAGGGTCCCCGGTCTCGTCGTCGACGAAGTGGAACACGTCTCGAAGATGCTTTCCGACGGCATCAGCGGTATTCCAGCCGGTCAACTCCTCTGCAGTGCGGTTCATCTTCTGAATCTCGCCGGACGCGTCGGTGGCGACGACAGCTTCTGCGATAGAATCGAGCGTGATTTCGAGATGTGCTTCTCGCTTGCGGAGTCGCTGCCGTGCCTGGCGGTGGCTCGCCAGTTGTTCTATCGTCTGTAGCAACACGCCGTACTGCGTCGACGGGTCCCCGCCCTTCTGGATGTACCTGTCCGCACCGAGGTTGAGCGCCTCGATAGCGACTTCCTCGCGACTTCGACCGGTGAAGATGACGACCGGAATCGACGACCCGCGCTCTCGGCGGACCGTTTCGAGGAGTTCGAGCCCCGACAGTTCGGGCATCTGGAAGTCCGAGACGAGAACGTCGAACTCGCGTTCGTCGAGCATCTGGAGCGCCCGCTTGGGAGACTGCGTCGTCTCTATTTCGAGGCGGTCACGCTGGCTTTCGAGAAACCGTTTTGTCAACGTCAGCAACCCGTCGTCGTCGTCGACGTAGAGGACACGGATGCTCGGCGACTCTCTCGTCCCGTGTTCCATAGTCACCGTGTCAATTCCGAGCCACAGATGATAATTGTATGGTATAGTGAAATATGAGTGGTATTCTCACGGAGTTGGGAGCGCTCACCGGGTCGATTGGGGTGAGAACTTACATATCAGAGATAAGTGAAGTAGTAGTATGTTCGGCACGAGCGGTATTCGAGGTGCGGTCGGTTCGACTATCACTGCGTCGCTGGCACTCGACCTCGGGCGGGCGGTCGCCTCGGAGGGCTACGAGACAGTCGTCGTCGGACGCGATTCGAGAGACAGTGGGCGCGTCTTCGTCGACGCCCTCTCTGCTGGTGCACGCGAGTGCGGCGCTGACGTCGTCACGCTCGGCCTGGCGTCGACGCCGACTGTTGCCCGTGCAATCGAGGCCTTCGACGCGGACGTGGGCGTCTCAGTCACCGCCTCTCACAATCCCGCGACCGACAATGGGTTCAAACTCTGGAACCCGTCGGGCCAAGCGTTCGTCGCGACACAGCGCGACGCAATCGAAGCCCGGTTGACCGACGGCGAGTTCGAACTCGCAGATTGGGCCGGCCACGGTACGGAGACGACCCGAGACGACGCAGTCGCCCATCACGCCGCCGCGCTCGAATCTGCCGTCGATATCGATACCGAACTCGACGTCGTCGTCGACGTAGGCAACGGAGCGGGACAGGTCACGGCGACCGCACTCACGAACCTCGGGTGCCACGTCGAGACACTCAACGCACAGCCTGACGGGAGCTTCCCGGCGCGCCCGAGTGAACCGACCGCGGAAACGTGCGCTCGCTTGACCGAGGTCGTCGCGGCGACCGACGCCGACCTCGGAATCGCTCACGACGGCGACGCCGACCGGATGATGGCTGTCTCGGAAGACGGCGAGTTCCTCTCGGGTGACGCGCTCCTCGCACTGTTCGCACGTCACGCCATCGACGAGGACCACCAGAAGATTGCGGCCCCGCTGAACACGAGCCTCGCCGTCGACGACTACATCGACCCCGTCGGCGGCGTCATCGAACGGACCAAAGTCGGCGACGTGTACGTCGCGGAGACGCTGTCGAACCCCGGATTCGCCTTCGGCGGCGAACCGTCTGGCGCGTGGATTTGGCCGGACCAGACACGCTGCCCTGACGGGCCACTGGCTGCCTGTACGCTGGCGTCGCTCGTGAGTGAGGCCGGTCCGCTCTCGTCGCTCCTCGCAGATTTCGAGGCGTATCCGATTCGCCGGGAGAGCGTCGAGACCGACCAGAAGGAAGCGACGATGGACCGCGTCGAAGAGCGCGTGCTCGCCGAGTACGACGACGTCGAAACGATAGACGGTGTTCGTGTCGCGTTCGACGACGGGTGGTTCCTCGTCCGCGCGAGTGGCACCCAACCGCTGGTTCGGGTGACAGCAGAGGCCCGCGATGCGGACCGGGCCGACGAACTACTCGAAGCGGCTCAGTCGCTCCTCGACTGACGCGGCGGCTACGGCTTACTCCGACTCAGTTTCGTCTCCCTTACCACCCTCGATTCTGTCGTAGAGGACGGACTCTGACGGCTTCGTCATTCCGCCGGTCGGGAGTCGAACGCCGGCGTTCAGCGAGGTGTTGATGCCAGTCTTAGCCTCGTCACCGAGCACGACGCCGTACTTCCGGCGGCCGGTCGAGACGAGTTCGCCTTTCACCATCTGTCGGACGGCCTCGCCGTCGTGACGGAGGTTGGCGACTTTCGTCCCCGCACCGAAGTTCACGTCGCGGCCGAGGACGCTGTCGCCGACGTACGAGAGGTGGCCGACCGTCGCGCCTTCCATCAGCACGCTGTTTTTCACTTCGACGGCGTGACCGACTTTCGCACCCTCGCCGACGACAGTCGCGCCGCGGACGTACGCGTTCGGTCCGACAGTCGCCCCCTTGCGGACGAGGGCAGGGCCTTCGATAACGACGCCCGACCGGACTGTCGCCCCTTCTTCGACGACCACGGGGCCGGTGAGTTCGGCATCGTCGGAGACGTCGCCATCGATGCGACCGTCGAGTTCCGAGAGCTTCCACTCGTTCGCTTCGAGCAGTTCCCACGGGCGGCCGACGTCGAGCCAGCGGTCGAAGGCGACGGCCTGCACGTCGAACTCGTCGCAGGCGCGGGCGAGCACGTCCGTCAGTTCGAGTTCGCCGCGGTCGCTCTCTTCGACGTTCAACCACTGCTGTGCCTCGGCCGGGAAGACGTACGACCCGGCGTTGATGAGGTTCGACGGCGGGTTCTCGGGCTTCTCTATGACTCCGGTGACGAACCCGTCCGTGTCGGTGTCCAAGACGCCGTAGGAACTCGGGTTGTCGACCGTATACGACCCGACTGCGGGGACGCTGTCGTACAGCGTCGAAAGCGAAGGCACGTCGTAGAGTGCGTCGCCGTTGAGGACGACGAACGGTTCGTCGTCGTCGAGGGTCGGCGCGGCGGCGCGAACTGCGTCGGCGGTTCCACGCTGTTCCTCCTGGACGGCGAACTCGACCGGGACGCCACCGCGCTCGTCGCCGAAGAACGACCGAACGTCGTCAGCCTCGTACCCAACGACGAGTGTCAGGCTGGTCGCTCCCGCTTCGATTGCCGCGTCGACCGTGTGCGCGACGAGTGGCCTATCGGTAACTGGCAGCATGGGCTTCGGTCGCCTGTCGGTAAGCGGGTGCATTCGCGTCCCGCGCCCGGCAGCGAGAATGACAGTCTGCATGTACGTTATCGAGTTACTGCGTGAAGGAAATGTCTTCCGTCAGACGGATGTCGATTGGTCACATCCACCGAGAGGGCCGTTCGAATGGCCGAGATTCGTCGTTCGCGGTGACGGTGGTTTCCGAGTGTGACGTACCGAGAGTCCGAAGTAGAGAGAGGAGGGCCAGGAGGGCATCCGAACGCGGGTCCGTTCGTTTCGTGGGTGCCTCTGACCACCTACCGACACCGACTCAGCGAGACCGTCGGTTCGGCATAGCAATGTCAAAAATTACGGATAAAAACACTTCCGAATTCATCGTTCCGCCTACAGAAGTTCAGGTCCGAGCGCAGTGCAGTCGCTCGTCGAGAATTTGAGCCACACGGCGCGCGCAGCACGAAAATGTTGGGGTTACGATTGGATGGAGATTCGCACGTAACGCGACGCCGTGTGTTGCTAAACAAACGGAACCCAGCAGGTAATAGTTTCGCTCCCCGGCGACGTAATCGCCTTCCGGAGCACCTATATCCGTCCCTCCCTTCGGCTGTGGAGGGTTACGATGGAGATTCGCACAGGTCTCTCGTATGGAGATGTATTGCTGGTTCCACAGCGCTCCCCGGTCGATAGCAGGAGCGACGTGGACCTCTCGACTAACGTGACGCCGAACCTTCGGCTAGACACACCGCTCGTCAGTGCGGCGATGGATACGGTCACCGAAGACGAGTTGGCGGCCGAACTCTCGAATCTGGGCGGAATGGGTGTTATCCACCGGTTCCTCACCATAGACGAACAGTCCCAACAGGTCCGAAGCGTCGCGGAACGCGGCGGCACGGTCGCGGGTGCGGTCGGAATCAACGAAGACTACCTCGAACGGACGGAGGCACTCGTGAACGCCGGTGCCGACGCGGTCGTGATGGACATCGCCCACGGCCACATGGAGCGGTGTCTCGACGCCGTCTCCGCAATCGACGACGAGTTCGATATCGAAATCGTCGCGGGCAACGTCGTCACGCCGGCGGCCGTCGAAGACCTCTATGAGGCCGGTGCCGGATGCGTGAAAGTCGGCGTCGGGCCCGGTTCTCACTGTACGACTCGGAAGGTTGCGGGCGCTGGCTACCCGCAATTGACGGCTGTCTCGGACTGCGCCGACCGCGCGCACGAACTCGGCATCCACGTGATGGCCGACGGTGGTATCCGAACCTCGGGTGACGCCGCGAAGGCGCTCATGGCGGGTGCGGACACGGTTATGATGGGCAGCTTCTTCGCCGGCACCGACGAGGCACCGGGCCGCGTCGTCGAAGTCGACGGCAAGGTCTACAAACAGTCGCGCGGCATGGCGTCCACCGAAGCGGCGGACGACCGTGGGGACAAGGAAAGCGACGTCGCCGCGGGCGAGGGTATCGAGGCGCTGACGCCCTACGACGGCCCGCTCGCACCGCTCGTCGAGGAGTTCCTCGGCGGGATTCGGTCGGGTGTGAGTTACTGCGGCGGCCACACGATTTCGGCCGCCCGCGAGAAGGCCGAGTTCGTTCGGGTCGCGGCGAGTGCGAAGAAACGTGAGGGCGCTCACGGCGTCGTCTTCGCCGAGGGAACCGTCGAAGTCGAAGACGAAGCCGAACAGCTTCTGACCGCGAACTAACGCCCCGGTCGCGTCCGGGCGAATTTCGTTGGGTTCTCTGGTCGCGTCCTCTCTCGACGAGCGTCTCATCTCGCTCGTGTGTCCCAGTAGAGGAGACCAGCCGCGAGCACGAGACAGCCGACGAGTCCGGCGAACGCGGGGACGTAGCCGACGTAGGTAGCGACGATGCCGACGTAGGCAGGTCCGGCCGCGTTTGCACCCAAAAACAGCGCCCGAGCAGCACCGAGGTCTGCACCCATATCCTCGGCGGGGGCGTTGTCCACGATGATGGCGTCGGCGAGCGGGAATTCCATCTTGTACCCGACGGCCATCACGACGACCGCGAGGTAGATGACCGCCTCCGTGGTTGCAAGCGAGAGGAGCGTCAGCGACCCGGCGGCGATGAGCAGGCCGACGACCGCGATAGACTCTCGTCGGAATCGGTCACTGAGGCCGCCAGCAACCGGCTTGATAGCGATTCCGACGACGAAGACGATGGCGAAGGCGACACTCGCGAACTGCTGTGTGAAGTCCTTCGCTTCGATGAGGTAGGTCGGAAGGAAGTTGATGAAGCCGCCGACCATGAAGTAAAAGAGCGCGAAGGCGAGGAGCGTCCGACGCTGTGCAGGGCTCGATATCAGTCGTTTGACGGTCCGCGTGAGGTCGAGTCGCGGCGACCCGACCGTGTAGCCCTCCTTCGACCACAACACGAAGACGAGTGTAAGCACGCCGAGTGCGGCCGCGACGGGGAGAAACGGCGTTCGCCACGAGGCGTACGTGAGCGCGAGGATTGCGAGCCCGGAGGCGAGGAGCCCACCGAGGTCGGTCCCGGCTGCGTACAACCCGAGGGCCCGACCGCGACGCCCGGCGAAGAGGTCCGATAGAAGCGCCCGCGACGGAATCGCAAACAGTCCCTTCCCGAAGCCGATGATTCCCACGGCAACGACGAAGCCAGCGACGCCACCGGCGAGACCGAGCGTAGCGAACCCGACGACGAGAATTGCGAGCCCCGGGACGATGAGCGTGGCTCGCGTCCAGCGGTCGGAATATTCACCGCCGGGATACTGTGTGAGGGCGTAAATCCCCTGAAAGACTGCGAGCGCGATTCCCGCGGTCGCCTCCGTTATCTGGAGGTCGTCGATAATCGTCGGGAGCAACGGCGACAGGAGGAATCGCCCGGCTTGCAGTAGCGCCCACCCGAGTGAGACGGTGAGTAACATCCGAGTCCGATAGCCTGCAAACACAGGGTCGTCGGATGCCGGCTGTTGGGTCACACACCCTCTTTGGAGACCCGCTACCAGTGCGTTACGATTCTTTGGGAGAGAGATACGGCCGTTTCCGGAGCGCTGTCGTTCGCTATCGTGTGTCTAGCGACACAACCGGAATTGCATATAAAGTCATCTCCGCATGGCGAGCAAATTGCTACCAATAATCGCCACAAAGTACTGTGTATGAGCAAAGAGCAGGCGAAGAGTCGAGACGAGCGGTTCGGTGAACCGAGCGAGCAGTGGAAGGAGTACCAAGGCTCGCCCACTGGCACGGACCTGACCGAGTGTCAGTCGTGGCGGCAGGAAGCGGCCTTCAGGATGCTCAACAACAACCTCGACCCCGAGGTTGCCGAGCGTCCCGAGGACCTCGTCGTCTACGGCGGGACCGGTCGTGCGGCCCGGTCGTGGGATGCCTACGACGCGATTCTCGACGAACTGCGGAATCTGGACGACGACGAGACGCTCTTGGTCCAGTCCGGCAAGCCCGTCGGGAAGTTCCCGACCCACGAGCGCGCGCCGCGCGTTCTCATCGCGAACTCGAACCTCGTCGGCCACTGGGACGACTGGGAACACTTCCACGAACTGGAAGCCGAGGGCAAGATTATGTACGGCCAGATGACCGCGGGGTCGTGGGCCTACATCGGCACGCAGGGCATCATTCAGGGGACCTACGAGACGCTGGCCGAACTCGCCCGGCAGCACTACGACAGCGACTTGGCCGGGAAACTCGTCGTGACCGGCGGTCTCGGCGGCATGAGCGGTGCACAGCCCCTCGCGGTCACGATGAACCACGGCGTCTGTATCGCGGCCGAAGTCCAGCCCGACCGCATCGAGCGCCGCGTCGAGACCGACTACCTGATGGACTACGCCGACTCGCTGGACGAGGCGCTTGAGAACGCGAAGGATGCGCTCGAAGTGGGCGAACCCTACAGCGTCGGCGTCGAGATGAACATCGCCGACATGCTCGAAGAACTCCTCGAGCGCGGCGAGATTCCAGACATCGTCACCGACCAGACGAGCGCCCACGACGAACTCGAAGGTTACTACCCGAGCGGTTACACTGCCGCCGAGGCGGACGAACTCCGCGACGAGGACCCCGAGAAGTACGTCGAAGAGAGCCTCGACACGATGGAGCGCCACGTGCAGGCCATCCTCGACCTGCAGGACGAGGGTGCGATTGCCTTCGAATACGGCAACAACATCCGCGGGCAGGTGAAGAACCACCGCGGCATGGAGAACGCCTTCGACTTCCCCGGGTTCGTCCCGGCCTACATCCGGCCGATGTTCTGTCGCGGGCGCGGTCCGTTCCGCTGGGCGGCACTCTCCGGCGACCCCGAGGACATCTACCGCACCGACGAGGCCATCCGAGAGCTGTTCCCCGAAAACGAGTCGCTCATGCGCTGGATAGACCTCGCACAGGAGCAGGTGTCCTTCCAGGGGCTTCCCTCTCGTGTCTGCTGGCTCGGCTACGAGACCAACGAAGAGGGTATCACCGAGCGCGCCCGCTTCGCGCTGAAAATCAACGAACTCGTCGCGTCCGGCGAAGTGTCGGCTCCGGTCGTCGTCACCCGCGACCACCTCGACGCCGGGTCTGTCGCCAGCCCCAACCGCGAGACTGAAGCCATGCAGGACGGCACGGACGCCGTCGCCGACTGGCCCATCCTGAACGCACTCGTCAACACCGCCGCTGGTGCCGACATCGTCAGCGTCCACGACGGTGGCGGCGTCGGAATCGGCAACTCGCTGCACAGCAACAACCACGTCGTCCTCGACGGCTCGGACCTCGCGGCCAAGAAGGCCCGCGCGGTGTTCACGACCGACCCCGGCATGGGCGTCATCCGGCACGCAGACGCCGGCTACGACGACGCACTCGACGAGGCGACCCAATCGAACGTCCATATCCCGATGCGAGACGACCAATGATGTTCCACGAACCATCGCAGTGGGAGGGCACGTCCTCCGACCCGAACGACGAGCAGTTCGGCCACGTCGTCGAGACGACGGACCTCGATGCTGCCAGCGACTACGACGCCGTCTTCGTCGGCGAACCCTACGACGGCGCGGTTATCGGCCGCAAAGGTGCTCGTGACGGCCCGCAGGCGATACGGAACGCGCTCACGGGCGTCAAGACCCACCACTACGACGAGGGTGCAGTCGCTAACGTCGCCGACCTCGGTGACGTCGCCGTCGACCAGATTACCGGTGGCGTCGCCGACGTACAGTCCGAAGTCGCGGACGCGGCCGCACAGGTCTACGAGCGCGGTGCCTTCCCGGTCTTCCTCGGCGGCGACAACTCGCTTTCGGTGGCCAACGTCACGCCGCTTCTCGCGGACGACGTCTCGGTCGGTGTCATCAGTTTCGACGCTCACCTCGACTGCCGCGAACCGCAAGACGGCCCATCGAGTGGGACGCCGTACCACCAACTGTTCGACGCCGGACTCGACACTCTCGCGGTCGTCGGCGCGCGTCACTTCGAGACCTCGACCGTGTACGCCGACTTCCTCGGTGAGCAGGGCGGGACGATTCTGACCGCAGAAGAAGTCGGCCGCGACCCCGAAGAAGCCGCGGACTTCGCGCTCGACGCCGTCGCGTCCTGCGACGTCGTCTACGTCAGCCTCGACGTTGACGTACTCGACGAGACGGCCGCACCGGGCGTCAGCGCACCCACACCGGGCGGTATCTCGACCCGCGAACTGTACTCGATGCTTCGCCGCGTCGCGTCGGATTCGCGCGTCGCCGGGTTCGAAGTCGTCGAGTGTGCACCGTCGCTCGACACGTCCGACCGGACCTCGGGCGCGGCAGCGCGTGCTGTTGCCCACTTCCTCTCGGGGGTGGAACAATGAGTGACGACGCAGCGACTGACCAGTTAACGGTCGTCTACGGTGCTGAAGAGGTCGTCGTCGGCCCCGACGATGACACCGGCGTCGAAGTCCTCGAAGACGCGGCCGTCGCCGCAGTCGATGGGACTGTCGTCGCGGTCGGCCCGACAGACGACGTGCTCGATGAGTATCCAGTCGAAGACGCGGACACCGTACTCGATGCGTCCGGGCAGACGGTCCTTCCGGGCTTCGTCGACCCACACACGCACGCTGTGTTCGCTGGTGACCGCTCCGACGAGTTCGTCGCGAAGCTCAAGGGGAAGACCTACGAGGAGATTCTGGAGGCTGGCGGCGGTATCCTCCGAACCGTCGAGGCGGTCCGCGCCGCATCGAAAGACGACCTCGTCGCGAACCTCACCGAGCACCTCGACGCGATGCTCGAACACGGGACGACCACCGTCGAGGTGAAGTCTGGCTACGGACTCGACACCGAGACGGAACTCAAGATGCTCGCCGCCATCGACGAGGCCGGTGCAGACCACCCGGTAGACGTCATCCCGACGTTCATGGGTGCCCACGCGGTCCCGCGCGATGTCGATACCGACGAGTACGTCGAGGAAGTCGTCTCCGAGCAACTGCCAGCGGTCGCCGAACAAGGTGTCGCCGAGTTCTGCGACGTGTTCTGTGAACGCGGCGTCTTCACCGCCGAGCAGTCGCGCCGTATCCTCGAAGCTGGCCGCGAATACGGTCTCACGCCGAAGATTCACGCCGACGAGTTCGCCGCAATCGGCGGGACTGACGTCGCGGCCGACGTCGGCGCTTCGAGCGCAGACCATCTGCTCCAGACCGACGCGGAGGGTCGCGAGACGTTGGTCGAAGGAGGCGTGGTTCCCGTCATGCTCCCCGGCACGGCGTTCGGCCTCGGAGCCGAGTACGCCGACGCGCGGGCGTTCCTCGACGCGGGCCACGAAGTCGCACTCGCTAGCGACTTCAACCCCAACTGCTTTGCGAGAAGTATGGGATTCGTCGCCACTCTCGGAAGCGTCGGCATGCGCATGACGCCGCACGAGGCAATCCGGAGTATCACGAGCGCCGCGGCAAAGGCAGTCGACAGAACCGACGGGACCGGCACGCTCCGTCAGGGAAGCCCCGCGGACCTCGTGGTCCTGGACACGCCGACGGCGACGCACCTCTCGTATCGCTTCGACACGAACCCGGTTTCGACCGTGCTGAAGTCGGGGGTGGTCGTCCATGAGTGACCGCGCTGTCCAACGCGACGTTGTCGTCGTCGATGGCGAGTCGCTCGTTCCCGAAGACGTCGTCGCGGTCGCTCGATACGATGCTCGCGTCGAACTCGACGACGAGGCCCGCGAGCGCATGCGAGATTCCCGAGACCGCGTCGAATCGGTCGTCGAATCCGGCGAACCGGTCTACGGCGTCAACACCGGGTTCGGTCACCTCGTCGAGACGCACATCGACGAAGAAGACATCGAGCAACTCCAGACCAACCTCGTCCGCAGTCACTCCGCGGGCGCGGGCCGGGAACTCACCCGCGAGGAAGTCCGGTCGATGATGCTCACGCGGGTGAACACGCTCGCCAAGGGCT
Organism: Haloferax larsenii; assembly: GCF_024730625.1. NCBI lineage: Archaea > Methanobacteriati > Methanobacteriota > Halobacteria > Halobacteriales > Haloferacaceae > Haloferax > Haloferax larsenii. The sequence goes on along the minus strand of NZ_CP078065.1, from coordinate 20,877 downwards.
ACTCCGGTATTCGCCCGTTCGTCGTCGACCACCTCGTGACGATGCTCAACGAGGGCGTCCACCCGGTCGTCCGCTCTCGCGGCAGTCTCGGAGCCAGCGGCGACCTCGCGCCACTCGCCCACATGGCGCTCGTCCTCATCGGCGGCGGCGAGGCCATCGTCGATGGCGAGCGACTCTCGGGCGAGGACGCGCTGGCGACCGCTGACCTCGAACCGGTCACGCTCGCTTCGAAAGAGGGACTTGCGCTCATCAACGGGACGCAACTCACCGTCGGTCTCGCCTCGCTGTTCGTCGTCGACGCCGAGGAGATTCTCGACGCGGCGGACGCCGCTGGCGCGCTCACGACCGAAGTGACGATGGGGACCACGGCGAACTGCGACCCCGAAATCCACGAGGCTCGTCCGCACCCCGGTCAGAAAGAAAGCGCCGCGGCGATTCGCCGCCTGACCGACGGTTCGGCCGTCCTCGAATCCCACAAGGACTGCGAGCGAGTGCAGGATGCCTACTCGATTCGCTGTCTCCCGCAGGTCCACGGCGCTGTCAGAGACGCCGTCGACCACCTCCGCGAGGCCGTCGAAGTCGAACTCAACAGCGCGACCGACAACCCGCTCGTCTTCGAAGCAGGCTCGGTGGACGAACGCGCCCCCGGAACCGACGTTGCGGCGGTCGTCTCCGCCGGTAACTTCCACGGCGAACCGCTCGCACTCCGTCTGGACTACGCCGCTGGCGCGCTCACCGACCTCGCGGCAATCTCGGAGCGCCGCGCCGACCGGATGCTGAATCCGGAGGTCCAAGAGGAGTACCTGCCGCCGTTCCTGACCGAACACAGCGGCCTTCGCTCGGGGTACATGATTGCGCAGTACACCGCGGCGGCGCTCCTCAACGAGTGCCGGTCGTTCGGTCGTCCATCCATCGACTCCACACCCGTCAGCGGCGGGCAGGAAGACCACGTGAGCATGAGTGGTCAGAGTGCCCTCAACGCCCGGCGCGTCGCGGAGAACGTCGCAACTATCGTCGGCGTCGAACTCCTCTGTGGCGCGCAGGCTGCCGAGTTCCTCGACGACGGACTCGAACTCGGTACTGGGACTGGTGCTGCTCGCGACGAAGTCCGGTCTGTCGTCCCGCCGCTGGACGAGGACCGGCCGCTCGACGAGGAGTTAGAGACGGCTGCTGACCTCGTGCGGTTCGGCGCGATTCGCGCCGCCGTCGAATCGGCACTCGACTAATTCGGGCGCTCAGAGGCTGCCCACTGGCACGATTTCTTTCTTTTTGTTTTAATCTGGTTTTCGGAGGCGAGACTTCCGATATTGACTACGCTGAATGTGTCTGGACAGTCGTCTACTACTGGTGGTCTAAGACGGTCGTGTCTGCACGTGTTTTCACTTCGGTGTCATTGGTCACCGCCCCGGACTTGGCTCAGAACGAACCTCGAATGATTAAGTACCAAATGTTAAATTTCTAATCTGTTGGGTCACAGATGGAACTCACCAATTCTACACCTACGAGTCACTTCATGAACCGTCGAACGTTCCTCTCCGGCGTCTCTTCAGGCCTCGTCGCTGCGAGCGGGTGTCTGGGGTCCGGAACGAGTACGCCAGTCGTTACAGACCGAGACGTGACCGTAGTCGACCGCGGCTGCGGAGAAAAAGAGAACACTGCATCGCTCGAATACGATACGTCGATAGACCAACTTCATCTCGAAGGGGTCGTCTCTGGGACGACCAACTGTGGGGGCCTCGATATCTCCTACACTAACAACGAGTCGTCGGACCGGGTCATCGTCGAGGTTATTGTAGCCGATTCTGCGGAGTGTCCGTCCTGTACGCGCTACTACGACTACGAGGCGACAGTCTCGTTCCGGGAGACACCGTCCGTCGTAGCTGTGTTCCATTCTGACCCGGAACTACTCGGAGATGGATGGACGGTACTCTTAGACGAGAGTAAGACTGAGAAACCGACAACAGAGACGATGTGAACCCTTCAGTTGGGTAGTCTCCAGACTGTGTCGCCGTTAAGATGCACGAAAAGAACTCGACGGAGGTGTTCACGTATTCCGACTGCAAGTGATGTCCCCCGCGGCGACACGAACTGTGTTCGACATTAAAATGGCTCACAGTGGTCACAACCCCGGTTAACCCTCCGTAGGCGGGACGCGTCACAAACAATTTACATCTTCGAATCTAGGCCAATACATGTCAATAGAATATACTTCCGCCGTCCGAGCAGCCGAGGTGGCGCTCTCGATTGCAACCCTGCTCGGCGTGGTGGTACTCTTCGCTATCCCACCGGTTCAACTCTCGGCTATCACTGCCGGTTCGCCTGCTGGCATTGCGATTGCACTCGGGATTTGGGCCGTACCGACGCTTCTCAGTACCGTCGCACTCTACCACGTGACCACCGGCCCACGACGACTTGCCTCGTATCTGGCTGGCGTCCTCGGCGTCTTCACCCTTGGCGTCGTTGTGTTGAACGTCTCTGCTGTCCTCACGACCGATGGAGCGTTCACGTACGGTGGCACCGGAGCGTTCGTTGGCCCGGTGATCGCACTCTTCACCGCATCTCTGCTTGGGGTCGTCGTGCTAGTCGACACTGGTGTGCATAGATTGACTGTACTCAGCAGCGAATAGGCACGTATCGAAGTGTCCTATCTAAAACATGAAGATACTTTTACTCGACCGTTCTTGACGGCTACTGACTCTACCAATGACTGCTACCGATGTACCGCAATATCGAAACCAACGAGCCGTGATGTACCTCGCTGTTGCTCTCTTCTCTTCGACGGTATTCATCTTCTACGCGAATCCAATCGATATGCGCGGGGTTGCGGTGAGCCTTATCGTTGGGGCGTGGGGTGTTGTGAGGCTCACTTGGCCGCGGGTGTCTGCATGGTTAGCTACTGCGAATGCCCGAGTAACTGGTCTCTTTTGGGTCGTCGTTGGAACGGGTATGAGTATCAGCAGCGTTCTCGCTTCTGGTGTCGTTAGTAAACTCGGTTGGGGACTCTTTGTCGGGGTTGCTGTCGTCGTCTACGGATTCTTTGTTGCAGTGACTTCCTAGACGGGACGAGTTTCCCGACTCGCGCCCTGAGTTCAGCACGACCGCAGAAGTCTCACCGAATACGTCACCCGTGGCGTGACGCATACAGAGGGCGTACTCAGTATACGATTTCGGCTCGTTTCACGGCATTTGTCGTGACACAGCCGTTCAGTAGAGACGTGCTCACTTCTCGATGGTTTCTCTGTACGACTTCCACGTGAAGGGGATGAATATGAGGAGTATGCCGACGATTACTGCCAAAAGAGGGTTGATACTGGTATCGAACACATCTGCCAAAAAAGCAGTGAGAAAAATCAGACCATAGAGAATCCCGCCCCATCCACCAGAGACGGAATCAGCGACGTCAGTACCCTTCATTGTAGACTCAAATGTGTAAATCGGTTAAAATATTTGTTCTCTATGACGTGAGGTCGAACTCCTGTTCTGAATCGCTAAACGTAGTGGACGTGTCTGACAACCGACATTACCTCTCAGAGTGGGGTGGTGACTGGCTTGGCGACGCCGCAGAGACAGTCTACCGAGACCATCAGGACAAGTCTGCAACCTACGTCGAAGACCACGAATTCACACCCTTCGATGCACTCCATCTCGTCGAATCTGGTGGTGACACAATCGTTTCGAGCGATGAAACGTACGAGTCGTTTGCTCCACGACTTGACCTGAAGGCCGTCCGAGACGAGTGACTGTCTTTCTGGTGTCGTCTCCGACGGATACTCGGCCCAGACGCACTTTCTCTAATCAATAATAGTCGGGGTTCTATTACAGTTCGAGTGTTAAGTGACAGTAATGAACCGGACAATCGACGACGGTCGATTGGAACTCGCCCTAGAGAAGTCTGAGGCGATACTCTGGGAGTGGGACCCCAAATCAGATACCACGACTGTCATCCCGTCGTCGAGAGACCTCTTCGGTCGAGAGATAACGTCGTTTGCCGAATTGTCGGAGGTTGTCCATCCCGAGGACCGACGAGAGCTCACCGAAACAGTCGACTCCATCGTTGAGAACGTGTCGTCGTTCGGTTTCGAGTTTCGTATCCTGAAAGACGACACGGTTCGGGTGATATCGACGCGCGGCAGTGCGTATTCAGACCCGGACACTGGTGAGACGCGACTCATCGGTACGTCGAGGGACGTCACCGAACAGAAACAGCGGGAGAAAGAGTTTCAAACGATTGTCGAACACTCCTCGGACGTCATCACTGTGGTCGACGACGAGGGCATCGTCGAGTACGTCAGCCCGGCGGTTCGGCGCGTCTTCGGCTACGAACCAGATGGAGTCGTCGGCACACCGATTTCGGACTACATCCACCCACTGGACCGCAAGGACGCTGTTTCCGTCCTTCTCGATAGCGAAGGGACGAGCGATGGGTCGCCGGAGCGAGTCGTCTACCGACTCCACCACGGTGATGGGGAGGTTCGGTGGGTCGAGTCGCGCGTGACACCGATGGAAAACGGGCCGGAGCGCGCCGTCGTCATCAACACCCACGACGTGACAGAACGAGTCGAAGCGGAACACGCACTGGAACGAACCGACGAGAGTCGGTCGCTCGCACTCAAAGCATCGCAGGCGGGCATCTGGGAGTGGGAACTCGGGTCGGACCGTGTCAATTGGCACTCGTCGACCGAACAACTCTTCGGTGTCCCCGAGGGGACGTTCGAAGGGACCTACGAAGCGTTCGCCCGACGCGTCCACGAGGATGATTTACCAGCACTGGATGCGGCTATCGAGCGTGCCATCGAAGAAAACGAGTCGTTTAGCCTCGATTACAGAATCGTTCGCGACGACGGGGAAAAACGCTGGATTACCGCCCGTGGTAAGGTTCTCACCGATGCAGATGGCAACCCCACTCGAATCACGGGTGTCGGTGTCGATATCACCGAACAAAAAGAACGCGAGCAGGAACTCGAACAGTACGAACGAATCGTCGAGACGGCGGCAGACCCGATTTACGTCTTGGACGGAATGGGGGGGTTCACGCTGGTAAACGAGGCGCTTGCGGAGTCGACAGGACGGTCGAAAGCGGAACTCGTCGGGAGCAATATCGCCGAGTTACTGGAACCCTCCGAGGTCGAAGCGAGTCTGGAACACATCATGCAACTCGCCAGCGACGGTCCCGACCCGCCACCGCTCGACCTGACTCTCTCGACTCCCGAAGGCACTCGCGAGTACGAAGTGAACATCACGCTGAACAGTGACCAAGCGGAGGGGGGAACCTTCAGTACGGTCGGTGTGGCTCGTGACGTGACCAACCTCAGAGAACACCAACGGCGGTTGTCGGTGTTGGACCGGGTGCTCCGACACAACATTCGGAACAAGCTGAATCTCGTCTTAGCCCACAGTAGCGCTCTCGAAGATCGACCGGACGAAGAGACTCAGAGACACGCACGCGGAATACGCGCGGCAGCCGAATCGCTCGCCGAACTCAGTGATAGTGCTCGCCGATTCAAATCCAGTATTCGTCCCGAGAACACACACGCCACTCCCCAAGATATCTCCGAGTGTGTTTCTCGCGTCGCCGACGAAGCGCGGACGCAGTTCCCGAACGCGACGCTCGAAGTGGACCAAGACGAGCCTGTGTGGGGGGTAGTTCACGAAGCGTTCGAACTGGCGATAGACGAACTCGTACAAAACGCAATCCAGCACGCAGACCACGACGACCCCACCGTCGAACTCACTGTCGAGCAACACGAATCGACGATTTCGGTGCTAGTCGCAGACGACGGTCCGGGACTCTCCGAGATGGACCGCGATATCGTCCTGCGAGGCGAAGAGAGTCCGCTCGAACACGGTCTGGGACTCGGACTCTGGCTCGTTCGCTGGACAATCGACAACAGCGGCGGAACCATCGATGTCCGAGAGAACGAGCCACGAGGCACGATAGTCGAAGTTCGCGTCCCGCGCCCACCACAAGACGACCCGAGCTAACACCTCTGCGTCCATCACTTGCCTTCTGAGATTGGTTTCACCCGAGTCTGTTTCACGCGCACTCGGACACGAATCGGACGACAACTCTCGATTATTCGGTCTACCTAAAATCGACGGCTCTTTGTATTTTAGGCAGACCTAAAGAAATATGGACTTCGAAGAGCAGCGCCCGTCGACGCGCCGAACCTATCTCAAATCGGGTGCCGCACTCGTTACTGGCGGACTTCTCGCAGGCTGTACTGGCCAAGACACTGACGGCGAGACGGCTTCGTCCTCGACCACCGAATCGTCGTCATCGTCGACGCCGGAGCAGACCACCGAGTCGACTCCTGCAGACGAGTCGTACACTGTCTCGATGGCCCCGATGGGAGCAGTTTCGTTCGACAGCGCTCCCGAGACTATCTTCACTCGCCTGACCCACCACGCGGGGATGGCGTTCGCACTCGGCCACGGCGACGCCGTCAACTCCATGCACGCGCCCGACTACTACGACGCGCTCTGGAACCAGTTTACGCCGCGACTCGACGGCGTCTCGCTCGACTGGAGCGGTCTCTACTCGTCGTGGGAACCGTCGAAAGAGCGACTGTACGAACTCGACAGCGACGTTCACCTCGCGGACCCGGCCAGCGTCGCCGCCCTCGGTAGCTGGGACGAATCGGACCTCGAAGAAATCGAGGAGAACGTCAGTCCGTGGTTCGGCAACACGTTCAGCGACCGCAACCGAAGCCCGCCGACCGAATGGGCCGACCGCTACGAGCACTACGGTCTCTGGGAAATTTTCGCGAAGGTCGCGACAGTGCTCCAAGAGGAAGCGAAGTACGAGTCCCTCGCGTCGGTTCGTGAGGAGATGCTTCAGACCATCTCGTCGAAACTTCCGCCGGCAGACGAGCGGCCGACGGTCGTGATGCTCGCGTCGCGAGACTACGAGAACATCTACGCCTACAATCTGAACACGCCCGGATTCCTGACGGCACACACGCGACCACTGGGCGCGCAGGGTGCACTCGGCGACGACGTCGAATCAGGTGCGACCATCGACTTCGAGACACTGCTCGAAGCCGACCCGGACGTGATTCTCTCGCTCGGTGGGATGCACCCGACGACAGACATGGGTAAAATCCGACAGACGCTCACCGACCACCCGGTCGCGAGCGAAGTGTCTGCAGTGAAGAACGGCCGCATCTACGCGCAGGCTGCCCGCTATCAGGGACCGATTCTCAATCTCTTCCAGACCGAGATGACCGCAAAGCAGCTCTACCCCGACATCTTCGGTTCGTGGCCGACCTACGAGTCGGGTCCATACCCGGAGATTCCCGCCGAAGAACAGTTGTTTGACCGGCAACGCGTCGCCGACATCATCAACGGCTGACCTGACTCACAGATGTGGTCGGGGGCTGCTCACCAGAGCTGAACCGCCGGCGTTCCGCAGTCTTCGCAGACCACTGCATCGTTGTCCTTGTAGCTTCCCGTCACGAGGTCGCCCTCACAGTAGGTGCACACGTCGTCGTCGAACGAGTCGAGCAGGTGCATCGATTGGGACATACCTGAACACTCGACTCGAAGGACAAGAACATTTCTCCGGAGCGATATGTTGCAGACTAGTTCTCATGCGACCCCGAGCGTGTCGAGCAGGTGGTCGATGTCGACGTTGTCGCCGACGAGGTCCGCCGCGTGTTCGTATGGGTCAGCGTGTGCGCGTTCGACTTCGGGGCGCTCCCGGCCGGCGGAGCGGTACACCGCGTCGAGGAACGCCTCTCGCGGCGACCGGTTTGCGAACAGGTCGTGGATGTAGGTTCCAGCGACGCGGTCGGTGGCTGCTCCGTCGCCCGCGAGCGCGGTCGCGTCGCCGACCACCCGAGAGCGACCCATGTGAATCTCGTATCCATCGATTCGGCCTGTCGAACCCACGAGGGGTCCTGCACCGTCGAACTCGACCGACACGGCCTCGACCCGCTTTTCGGTCGAGAATCTGGTGACGACGGGAAGCAAGCCCAGGCCCTCAACCGTCTCGACGCCCTGTGTGCTCTCGACGCCGGCGTTCTCGATTCGCTCGCCGAGCAGTTGGTAGCCCCCACAGAGGCCGACGAGTGGGCCGTCGAACGCCGCAAGTTCGGTGTCGAACCCGGCGTCTCGGAGTGCGAGCAGGTCGTCCACGGTGTTTTTACTCCCCGGAAGGACCACGCCGTCGATGCCGTCGAGGGTCGCACCGAGGGGGAGATAGGAAACTCGAACACCCGGCGTCGCGGCGAGTGGGTCGAGGTCCGCGAAGTTCGAGATTCGCGGGAGTCGCGGGACACCGATGGTGACCGCCTCGTTCGCTTCGATGCCGTCGTCGTCGCCGACGGTTGCTCGCTCTCCTGCGGCCGGAAGCGACAGGCTGTCTTCCTCCGGGAGACCGGGGTCGTCGTACGGAAGCACGCCGAGAACGGGGACGCCGGTTCGCGCTTCGAACGCGTCGAGTCCGGGTTCGAGAATCGTCTGGTCGCCTCGGAACTTCGTGATTACCGCGCCGACGACCTGCTCACGAAGGTCGTCCGGAAGGAGTTCCAAGGTGCCGACCAGACTTGCAAAGACGCCGCCGCGTTCGATATCAGCGACGAGGAGGATTCGCGCGTCTGTGAAGCGCGCAGTCTCGACGTTCGCCAAGTCGCGGTGGTGGAGATTTATCTCGGCAATCGACCCCGCGCCCTCGGCGACGACGATATCTGCTGCGTCGGCGAGTCGCCGATGTGACGTGAGGGCTGCGTCTCTCGCGTCCTCCCAGTGGTTTTCGTAGTAGTCGCTCGCGGTGTTCTCGCCGACGGCACGCCCCTGTACGACCAGTTGCGAGTGACCGTCTCCGTGCGGCTTGAGGAGAACCGGGTTGTGGTCTGTCGTCGGCGAGACGCCCGCCGCACGCGCTTGCACGTACTGGGAAACACCAATCTCGCCGAATCCGTCGCCGTCCGCCCGCGCGACGGCCCGGGCGTTGTTGCTCATGTTCTGGGCCTTGTACGGCGCGACGTCGAGGCCGCGCCGCGCGAGCAATCTGCACAGTCCTGCTGTGACGGTACTCTTACCGACGTGACTGGCGGTTCCGGCGACGAGGAGCGTCGGCGACGTCATCGACCGTAACTCGGCGTGTCGATGTTCAAACTTGTCGGTCCCTGATTGATGTTGGGACGAGCCGTTCGACCTCCGAACCAATTCACATTTGGAATGTGCGAACTAAGCAATACTATGTGCAACCATCGTGGCCCGTCCATCTCTCGACGGTCGGTTTTGACGACAGCGGGCGCAGTCGGCGTCGCAGCAACCGCAGGCTGTCTCGGCGGTGGAGGTGACAACAGTGACGCCCCAGAGCCAATCGCGTTGACCGGGGACAAGCAGTGCGATAGGTGTGGTATGGTCATCGAACAGCACCCCGGACCGGTCGGACAGGTTTTCTACCGAGATAACGCCCCCGAGGGCCACGACAATCCCGCGTGGTTCTGTAGCGCCTGGGAGACGTTCAGCTACAATTTCGCGCGGCAAGACGAAGGATGGACGCGGGTCGTCGGCTACCTCACCGACTACAGCTCGGTCGACTACGACCTCTACGACGACGAGGGCGCGACGTTTATCACCGCCCACCTCGACCCCGAGGCGTTCGGGCGGATGGACGAACTGTTCTACGTCGCTGGAGCGGACATCAACGGTGCGATGGGGAACGACCTTGTCCCGTTCTCCCAAGAGTCGGATGCTGACGCCTTCGCCGACGAGCACGGTGGCGACGTGTACGAGGAATCGGATATCTCACCCGACCTCGTCGCTCGACTCTGAGTTCGATTCGGCTTTCGGACCGACGGCTGTCGATTCCGGCGAGTGGTTCTCACGGGCCGGGAACCGCGGAATTCCGATGATTCTCGATTCTCTGGATTCGGCAATCAGTCTCTCTTTATATGCTCTGCGGGGTCGATGGTTCATTCGTAGGTGGATTACAATGACTACGACTGGTAAACTCGAGATACTCGGCAACAGAATGGATTTCGACTACTCGGAGGGCGCAACGGGATACGTGCTCGTGCTCGTCCGCATCCTCACCGGCTACTGGTTCCTCAACGCGGGGGTCGGTAAGTACCTCGCGGCAGAACCGTTCAGCGCCGCTGGCTGGCTGGCAAACGGGACGATGGGGTCGCCGATTCACGGCTTCCTCGCGTGGGCCGCCGCGACGCCGTGGATGCTGGAGTTCACGAACTTCATGATTCCGCTCGGACAGACCCTCATCGGACTCGGCCTCCTCGTCGGAGCACTCACCCGGTTAGCCGCCTTCTTCGGTGGCTTCCTGATGGTGTTCTTCTACCTCGGGAACGCCGACTGGGCGCACGGATACGTCAACGGTGACCTGTTCGGCCTCCTGATGTTCGCGATGGTCGGCACCCTCGCCGCGGGCCGCATCCTCGGCCTCGACGCGATAATCGAGAAGACCGAATTCGTCCGCCAGCGCCCCATCCTCAAGTACTTCCTCGGATGAGGGAGAGACGTGCGGGGGAACACCCCCGGCATATTCTCTCGGTAGTATGTTAGTGCGGTAGTGGTCGTACGGTAGTGCGGTAGTGATCGTACGGTAGAACATGTGACCTGTGGGTACTAATTCCAGCATTAGAATTGTGTTCTGAAAACAATACTGTTATGGTGAAAGGCCGAGTACGATGAGATACATGTCCGAATCGGAACTCGTGACCGACGAACCGGTGCACGTCGAATCTGTCGAACAGTTCAAATCCGTCGTCGACCGCGACGGCGTCGTTCTCGTCGACTTCTACGCCGACTGGTGCGGCCCTTGTCAGATGCTCGAACCCGTCGTCGAGAACATCGCCGCAGACACGGCCGCGGTCGTGGTGAAAGTCGACATCGACGAGTTCCAGCAACTCGCCGGTGCGTACCAGGTTCAGAGCGTCCCCAACGTGGTCTTCTTCGCCGACGGCGAACCGAAAAAGCGCGTGGTCGGCATGCGCGGTGAGGACGTCCTTCGGCGCGTCGTCGACGACCTCTCTGCCTAATCGGAAGAGACGATTCTTCCTTGCTATTGTAGAATGAGCGCAATATATTAGCCGCTCCTCCGAGAAGAGTTGAGTATGGACCCGATTGTCGTCGTCGGCGGTGACGCCGCCGGCATGAGCGCAGCGAGCAAGTTCAAACGCGAACAGCCCGACCGAGATGTCGTCGTCTTCGAGAAAGGCGAGTACGTCTCGTACGCCGCCTGCGGGATGCCCTACTACGTCAAGGGGTCTGTCGAAGAGTTCGACGACCTCTTGCAAGTCGCTCCCGAAGCGTTCATCGAGGAGCGAGATATCGACCTTCGACTCCACCACGAAGTCGTCGCTATCGACACCGACGCCCACGAGGTGACGGTCGAATCACCGTCCGGGACGAGCACGCAATCGTACGACCAACTGCTCGTCGCGACCGGGGCCCGAGCTATCGAGCCACCGTTCGACGGAATGGACCTGGACGGCGTCTACACGATGCACAGTCTGGACAGCGCGAAGGCTGTCCGCGACGCCATGGAGACCCACGAACCGGAGTCAGTCGCGGTCGTCGGTGGCGGCTACGTCGGCATCGAGATGGCCGAAGCCTTCGCGGAGCACGACGCTGCGGTACGCCTCTTCGAGATGCTCCCGCACGTTCTCGCCCCCTTCGGCGAGATGGTCGGCGAGAAGGTCGAAGCGCACCTCCGCGACGAGGGCGTCGAACTCCACCTCGAAACGGCGGTCGATGGGTTCGACGGTGCCGGTGGGCGCGTCGAGACGCTCGTCGCCGACGAGTCGACCTACGATGTCGACCTCGTCCTCGTCGGCGTCGGTGTCGCACCGAACGCCGAACTCGCAGCAGAGGCGGGCATCGAACTCGGTGAGACGGGCGCTATCGCGACCGACGAGTTCGGGCGAACGAGCGCGCCTGACGTCTTCGCCGCGGGCGACTGCGCCGAAGCCAGAAACGTCGTGACCGGAGAACCCGACTACGTTCCGCTCGCACTGACCGCGAACCGGGCTGGCCGTGCTATCGGGCAGACGATGGCCGGTGACGAGACTCCGGTCGGCGATATCGCCGGGACCGCCGCTGTCAAAGCGTTCGACCTCGAAGCCGCCCGAACGGGAATCATCGACGAAGAGGCGGCCCGAGAGGCAGGGTTCGACCCCGTGAGCGTCACTATCTCTTCGACGTCGCGGGCACACTACTACCCCGGTGCAAAGCCGATTCACATCACCATGGTCGGCGACCGAGACTCTCACCGCGTGCTCGGAGCCGCGATGGTCGGCCACGAAGGCGTCGCCAAACGAATCGACACGGTCGCTGCCGCGCTCCACACCGAGACGACAGTCGAGGAACTGTCGTACTTCGACCTCTCGTACGCGCCGCCGGTCAGTCCGACGTGGGACCCCGTCCTGACGACTGCGAAAGTTCTCAACGGAACGCTGGACTGACACCGGATTGCCAGATTGATATCTAAGTGATATACTGTCTATACTTTTTATTCGGACCGCTCGTAGCACGCTGCAAGTGATGAACGGGGACTGGGGTGGGTCAGCCGAGTCTAACGGGCAGCACGGGCTGGGTGCCGACTCACCGACAGCGCGGCAAGATGTTCTTCTCGGCCGCATCGCGCGAGCGTTGGGAACTGTCGAGACACTCGACGAGGGACTCCACGTGTTGACCGACGCACTACAGGCGTGGACCGAGTGTGCGTCTGCTGAGGCGTGGGTACGTCCTGATTCGAATGAGCAGCGTCTCACACGCGTCACACTCGCTACGGCGGCTGCCGATTCGGAAGCTTCGGCGGCAGCGCCGACAACTCCCACGACCGAAATCGGAGACGGGGTCCCCGGGCGAGTCTGGGACGCTACGGAGCCAGTTTGGACCGTCGAGTCGGACGACGAGTGGTCGATACCGAACGCGGAATCCGACTCCACCCCGACAAATTCGGTCGAAGCAGCGTTCGGGGTTCCGCTCGATACCGGCAGTCGGCGTGTCGCAGTCGTCGTCCTGTATTTCACCGATTCGCCGGCACTCGATGAACAGCTACGCGACGTCGTCTCGGCTGTCGTGGATGACGCGAGCGGCCTCGTGTCACAACTCGATGCGAACGCCGAACTCGAACGGCGACAGGAGATGCTCGACCGCCTGCTGGAGACGATACCGGCCGGAACGATGGTCACGGCCCCTGACGGTGAGATAACGCGCATCAACGGCCGCGCGGAAGATGCTCTCGGGTTGTCTGAGGCGGAGGCGACCGGGAGACAGTACACCGACCTCGGACTGACGGCCCACGACCGGGATGGCAACCCGATTCCGGTCGAGGACCACTCGATTGTCCACGTGTCCGAAACGGGAGAGCCGGTGTTCGGAACCGAATTCGGATTCGTGGGGCCAGACGGCACAGAACGCTGGGTGGTGATGAACAGTGCTCCCGTCATGGGGTCTGACGGCTCCGTCGAGCGAGTCGTCAGTGTCGCCCGCGACGTGACTGCACGGGAAGAACGCGAGCGACAACTGCGCGCGTTTCGGGAGGCCGTCGAACACACCGGGCACTCCGTCTACCTCACGGACACCGACGGTACCATCGAGTACGTCAACCCGGCGTTCGAGGAGTTGACTGGGTACGACGAGACTGACGTCCTCGGAAAGACGCCGAGCATCCTCAACTCGGGAGAACACGACGAGGACTTCTACGCAGACCTCTGGGAGACGATACTCGCGGGCGAGGTGTGGCAGGGTGAGGTCGTCAATCGGCGGCGGTCTGGCGAGCGCTACACGGTCAACCAAACTATCGCACCGGTGGTCGACGACAATGGGGACATCGACCGCTTTGTCGCCGTGAACGCCGATATCAGCGACCAGAAGCGACGCGAAGAGATGCTCGAACGGCGGCGGAACAAGCTCGAACGGATTCAGCAGGTGACTGAGAGCCTTCGCCCACTGAATCGAGAACTCGCCCGCGCGTCGTCACGAGATGAGATTCAGCGACTCGTCTGCGAGCAGTTGGCCGTCTCGGACGTCTACCAATTCGTCTGGTACGGTGACTACAATCCGGCTGTTGGCCGGGTGACGCCGACAGAGGTGGTGGGAGTCGGTGGCGACTTCGTCGACCAGTTTAGCGTCTCGTCTCGGACGATTCCGTGGAAGTGGCACCCCTTCGCCGAAGCGATTCGCACCAGCGAGGTCCACGTGGCTCGGAACGTTCTCAGCGACGAACACGGAACGGACCGCCGACAGCACGCACTCAGTTGGGGATACCAATCCCTCGCCGCGATTCCCGTTGCATACGGTGGCACAGTGTACGGCGTCATCGGTCTCTACACGAGTCGCCCCAACGCGTTCGACGAGAACGAGCGAGCCTTACTCGGCGAACTCGGGCGTCGCATCGGACACGCGATGAACGCGGCGGAGAACAAGTACCTCCTCTACACCGACACGCTCGTCGAACTTGAGTTCCGGTCCGAAGACCCAGATTCGGTGTTCAACGAACTGACGACCGCAGTTGACTGCCGCGTGACTCTCGAAGCGATTTCTCCGGCACGCGACGGTGGATACGTCTGTTACGCGAACGTCGAGGGGACACCGGTAGCGACAGTGCGGGACCAGCTCGATGCACTGACGACGGACGGCCACGTTCGGGTCGTCGAAGAGGAGTCTTCAGGAGGACGGGTGGAGTTCACGCTCACGTCGGCCCCGTCGGCGACGCTCCTCGATTACGGTGCCACCCTTCGGTCGCTCGTCGCCGAGGACGGAACCACTACTGTCGTCGGCGAGGTCGCCCCCGAGACCGACGTTCACGAGATTATCGGGGGGATGCACGGCCACGCCGACACGACGTTCGTCGCGAAACGGACTATCGACCGGCACGAGTCGGTCCCAGCGACGAGTCGGGAGACGCTCGACGACGTGTTGACCGAACGGCAACGAGAGGTCATCGACTTAGCGTACCACGCGGGGTACTTCGAAGCGCCTCGACTCTCGACTGGTGACGACCTCGCCTCCGCACTCGATATCTCGTCTCCGACGTTCTACCTCCACGTTCGGAAGGCTATCAAACGAATCTTGGACCAACTTCTCGACGAGAAACGGCACTAGATACCAACCCGTGTGAGTTACCTCACCACGCTGCGTAGGTCTTCTATGAACCGTCGGCTCACCAGCGTCTTCCAAGAGGAACCGTGACGTACGACCTTCGGTGTACGGTGTGTGCATACACGGAGACTGCTGCCGACGTCGCGACGGCACTCGAACTCGAAGCGAGGCATCTCGCCGAGGCGGGAGTCGACCACGCCGTCGATATCGTGTTGCGCGACTAGTAACCTAGTCTACTAGTGCGTACGTCACCCCACGGGGGCTAGGAGACTAGCGACCTGATTTGTGTATGCTGCGCGTCTTACACCAACTGCCGCCCGAAAGTGGGAGTCGAAGGTGGAAACTTCGGTGACGACACGCGACTCGTGTCGAGACGAGGCCTTCGTGGTGGGAGTCTCGTCACACGCCCGTTCACCTTTTGTGCTGCACTCAGGGGGGAGGACAAACCAATGAAAACGTGCAACAGTTGTGGGCAGTACGTCTCGGTCGATTTCGCTCGCGTCTTCGGAACGAACAACAACCAGGTGTTCGCGTGTCTCGCGTGTTCGACGATGAGTGAGATATCAGAGCAGGGCAAAGCGGCAGGGAAAGAGAGATACAGCAGCGTCTGAGGGACACGGTCCGCCTGAGAGAGGCGGAGAGGCTGGGAGGAGGGCCTCTGAGAGACACAGCACCGCAGATAGAGGTCCGCTGTGTGGACTTCTGTCCAGACTACAGTCGTTCGAGTCGCGACAGGCCGTTCCAAATCGCGTCGACGAGTTTTTCCTCGCCAGTGCCGTCTGCATCGTCCCAACCGCGGGCGATTGCGTCTTCGAGGCCGACGAGTGAGTGGTTCTCGAAGTTGTTCATGCCACGGAAGGATTCGAGTGCTTCGACACCGT
This sequence comes from Haloferax larsenii, assembly GCF_024730625.1. NCBI lineage: Archaea > Methanobacteriati > Methanobacteriota > Halobacteria > Halobacteriales > Haloferacaceae > Haloferax > Haloferax larsenii. The sequence goes on along the minus strand of NZ_CP078065.1, from coordinate 4,924 downwards.
CGTCGTCGAATTCGGATGTCGGGTCTCCGTCGTAGAACCCGAGTTCTGCGAGCGTCTGCAACACCGCTTCGGCAGTCGCCCCGGAGAGCGACCGCATTTCGTCGGGCGTCTCTCGCTCCAACAGCGTGATGTCGTATATCTTGAACACCCGTTCCAACTCGTCTATCGGGTGTTCGTGGTCGTCGACGCGGACGTCGACCCAGCGGTCGTTCCCGCCGTCGTACCCGCCGTCGGGCTTGGCGATGTACATCGCGGCCGACTGCTCGCCGCGCTTGTCACCGCCGGCGTCGTTTCCAGCGTGAAGTGCGGCCAAGAGTTTCTCTGGGAGACCGTCGTCGGTCGATTCGAAGGCGTCGGCCATGGCTTCGAGCGTCTCGTGATTTTCGAGGATGTTCCCTTGGACGGTGTAGTGCTCGCCTTGAATGTCGTCGGCGACGTCGAAGCACTCCTCGCCGGTGAACGCGGCCACCGACCCGTCCTGTCCGACGACGCCGACCTGTCTGCTCGGCGCTTCGTCGTCTCCTTCTGTGAGGTGTTCGACGACCTCGGCCGCGGTGTGGCCCTCCCGGAGGTAGTCGAGGCCGTCGGGGCCGTACGCGACGTTCGCAAAGCTCTGCGTCGCAATCGCCCCGGCGTCTGCACTGACGAAGGGGACGACCGACCCGACGCTGACGAATTTCGACTGGACGGCGACGCCGACAGCATCTCGCTCGGGGTCGCGGGCGACGATTGAGAACGTTGAGGGGCGTGGTTGCATCGAACACAGTGTTCGACTGTGTGCGGTTAAGCCTTCACCCCCCGGCTCCCGGTGCCCCAAGCGCACCCGCCGACGCTATTGTGTGAATAATACGACACGAGAAACACCTATTGGGGAGGCCGAAGAAACCACATGTATAGTGAGCCGGGACAAACGCGCTCATCGATTCCCATGAACAGTGATTCGTCCTCTATCGGCCGGTGTCCAGAGTGTGGGTCCGAACTCGCCCCCGGACAGAAACTCATCGAGTTCGAAGAGAGCGACGGCACCACCGGCGTCTTCGCCGAGTGCTACTCGTGCGACGAAGTCGTTCGTCCCGAGTGAGGCGCTGTTTTGCTATCGTGGCGCGTTGAAGAACGTCTCAAATCCGATACAAAAATCTCGGTCAGGGAACAGCTTTCCGTGTGTCGAATCGAGGCAAAGGCGTGCGAACGAAGCGGACGCGAGCCACGTGTGACCGGTCCCGGACGTGTCGCTGATGCGGTTCGACCGCAGGCTCCCACCGGCGGTTCTCCTGAAGTACTATCTGTACCAGGCGACGACGACGTTCGGATTCGTCACGCCCGTGTTCACGCTGTTTCTCCTCTGGCGTGACCTCACCTACACGCAAATCGGCACTCTCGGAAGCGTCTCGGCGGTTCTCGTTGTCGTCGGTGAGGTACCGACCGGCTACGTCGGCGACCGATTCGGTCGTCGTGCCAGTCTACTCGTCGGGTCTGCGTTCCTCGCGCTCTCCTTACTCGGATTTCTCGTCGCACAGTCGTTCTCGGCCTTCGTCGCTCTGTACGTTCTCTGGGCGCTCGGACTCGCTTTCCAATCCGGGAGTGACGATGCGTGGCTCTACGAAGTACTCGACGCGCGACTGGACGCCAACCAATTCACACACGTTCGCGGTCGCGGCGCGTCGGTGAATCAGTGGGCCGGCGTGGCGACGATGCTCGTTTCGGGTGTGCTGTACGACTCCGACCCTCGGCTACCGTTTCTCGTCGCGGCCGCACTGCTCGGGTGCTCGCTTCTCGTCTTGGTCTCGATGCCCGCGACGAGTTCACGGACCGACCGCGAGGAGAACACTCTCTTCGACGTGCTTCCAGTCCTCAGACGGCGGTTGACCGTCCCACCGCTTCGCTCGACAATCGTCTATCTCGCGTTGTTCTTCGGTGTGACCAGCGCGGCAAACACGTACGTTCAGCCAATCGTCACCGGGACAATCGGTATTCCCGAGACTTCGCTCGGACCGCTCTACGCCGGGTTCACGGTACTCACTGCGACCGCGAGTTACTACGCCGGGGCTATCGAAGCGCGACTCTCGACGAAGTGGACGCTCGTACTCGTCCCCGTGGTCGTCAGTGTGTTTCTTCTCGGTTCGGTCCTCGTTCCCGTCGCCGCCCTGCCGACGTTCGCGCTACTGAAAGCTGCCCGCTCTACCGTCTCCCCTATCGCCAGTGGCTACGTCAACGACCACGCCGACGCGGTCGGCCGTGCGACGCTTCTCAGTGCCGCGTCGATGGCCTACGCACTCGTCCGAGTTCCACTGAAGCCACTGACCGGGGTCGTCGCCGACGCTACCGCTCCGCTAACCGCCCTCGCGTGTCTCGGTGGACTCTTCTTGGCCTGCGCCGCCGTCGTTTGGCTGTGGGAGACCCCAGTGGGTGATTCGACACCACAACCCGACGGAGCGACAGAGTAAATCACAAACGGTGGTCCAGCACTAACACCAATGTCGTTTCTTGTCGACTGATGGTATCTTTTATACATGATGCAGGTGACACGTGAATACATGACGCACGGAGACTTCGATGGATACGGTGGACGATACGTTCCCGAAGCGCTCGAATCGGCACTCGAACAGCTCGCAGCGGGCTACGGCGACATCGCGGCCACGGACGAGTTCCAGTCGGAATTCCGCGACTTACTCGAAGACTTCGCGGGGCGTTCTACTCCGCTGTACCACGCGCGCAACCTGAGCGAGCGATACGGCGCTGATATCTACCTCAAGCGTGAGGACCTGCTCCACGGCGGCGCACACAAAATCAACAACGCACTCGGACAGGCACTCCTTGCCAAGAAAGCCGGGAAAGACCGACTCATCGCCGAGACTGGTGCTGGACAACACGGGACGGCGACGGCGATGGTCGGCGCGCTGTTCAACCTCGACACGGAGATTTACATGGGGAAGAAAGACGTCGAGCGCCAGCAGATGAACGTCTTCCGCATGCGCCTGATGGGTGCCGAGGTGAACGAGGTGACACGCGGCGGCGCAGGACTCGCTGACGCCGTCGACGCTGCGTTGGAGGACTTCGCACAAAACATCGACCAGACGCACTACCTCGTCGGGAGCGTCGTCGGCCCCGACCCCTTCCCGCGGATGGTTCGAGACTTCCAGAGCGTCATCGGCGAGGAGGCCCGCGAGCAGTTCCTCGACCGGACGGGCGAACTTCCGGATGCCGCTGTCGCGTGTGTCGGCGGCGGGTCGAACGCAATCGGGCTGTTCCACGCCTTCCGTGACGACGATGTGGCGTTCTATGGTGCAGAAGGCGGCGGGAAAGGTTCGGATTCGACTCAGCACGCCGCACCCCTCGCCAAGGGGAAAGACGACGTAATTCACGGCATGAAGACCCGCGTCATCGACGACGACGTGGAAGTCCACTCGGTCTCCGCCGGTCTCGACTACCCCGGCGTCGGCCCGGAGCACGCAATGTTCCGCGCTCTCGGGCGCGCCGAGTACACCGGCGTCACCGACGACGAGGCACTCGCGGCGTTCCGCGAACTCAGCGAAACCGAGGGTATCATTCCGGCGCTCGAATCCAGTCACGCCGTCGCGCGGGCGATTCAACTCGCAGAGGCGGACGCACACGACACGATACTCGTCAACCTCTCCGGGCGCGGTGACAAGGACATGGAGACTGCGGCGGACCGGTTCAGTCTCTAAGCATCAGTTCGGCTCTCGATACACGTTCGGTCGGGCGTGCTGGAGCGTCTGCATGTCGCGGCGAACGTCTTCGAGGTATTCCTGGTCGATTGTCGCCGTGAGCATCGTCTCGCGGTCCGACGCTTTGGCGACCACGTTCCCCCACGGGTCGACGACGAGTGTTCGCCCGTAGGTTGGTTCCGAGGCTGGTTTATTGCCAATCTGGGCCGGGGCGACGACCCACGCCTGATTCTCGATTGCCCGCGCCCGAAGAAGCGTCTCCCAGTGGTCTTTCCCGGTGTACATGGTGAACGCCGCCGGGACGAGAAACACGTTCGCGCCCTGCTGTGCCATTGTTTGGTAGAGGCGCGGGAACCGAAGGTCGTAACAAATCGAGAGGCCGAGCGTCGCGAGGTCCGTCTCCACGGTGACGATATCGTCGCCGGGTGCGACGTAGGCGGACTCCTGTTGTTCGACGCTGCCTTCGAGTTCGATATCGAAGAGGTGGACCTTCCGATAGGTGTCGAGGACGGCGCCGTCCGGGTCGATAACGGCCGACGTGTTGTACACGCGCTCGGAGTCGGGAATCTGCTCGAAGAAGCTCCCGGTGTGGACATAGAGACCGTGTTCGCGCGCTTTCTCGGCGAACTGCTGGACTGTCGCCCCGGCGGCTGGCTCCGAAACGTCGGGATAGCGGTCTCTATCGCCCATGTACGTGACCATCTCCGGAAACGTGACGAGGTCTGCGCCGGCGCGAGCAGCCTCGTCGACGAACGACAGCGCCCGGTCGAGGTTGTCCTGTTTGTCGTCCTTCGAGTCCATCTGGCACGCGGCGACGACGAACTGTGACATCGTACGGGCTGTTCGTACTCGACTGTCTTGGTATTCACCATCACGCTCTCCTCTTCACCGTTATCACGCTCTCTACTCCATCCCACTCCACTCCACCTCATTCCACTCTACTCACCCCACTCTACTCACCCCACTCTACTCCGCTCCGTCTGAACCGCTACGCGGCCTCGTGAGTCCAGTCGCCGAGAATCCTCGACAATCGAACCGTTGTTTCAGACTACATTTACCACGTATCGTGTTTTTAGATAACGTATGACAGACACGCCGCACGACTACGCCGAATACGACGAGGGCAGACACGTCAACTACTGGCGTCTCGACCCCGCACTTAGGGCTGAGGCCCGGCGGGTGTATCCAGAAAGCGAGTTCTCGTGGGCCGCGAGTCGCCTCGACGAGTTCGGCGAACT
>NZ_CP078064.1:0-344046 GCF_024730625.1 Haloferax larsenii | reverse complement strand
CGATTCCGAACGCGAACCTCGAGATAGAAACCGAACACGAACGCGTCCGGCTGGAGACCGTCGATACCGACGTTCCTGTGGCTGTTCGTCGAATTCTGACCGACGACCGCGACGTCCTCGATTTCCTCACGGACGCCGGCCTCGAACCGGGAAACCCAGTGCTCGTCGACGAACGGTTTCCGATAGAATTGCTGGCTGTCCGCACGCCCGCCGGACGACAGCAACTTCCACTCTCCGTGGCACATATGGTCGAAGTCGCTCCGGTCGACGAAGACGCCGAGTTGCTGGCACCGCTTTCGGACGGTAGCCAGCACCCGTGAGAGGCCTAGAAGTTGGGGGTTCGCGAATTATTGTCTATCGACAATCAGGACCATCATCTTTATAACCTGAGACTTATTTTTATGTATTTAGTAAATGTGTGAATCGAAGGATGCCGGTATTGGTCTCCCCTTCCAACCGAACGTGAGCGGTGCGCCTGGAACGGGACGCAATGGTCGCCTCGTCGAACCAGCAGACAACCTAATTCACCCGTGAGAGCATGATTCGGCTGTTCCCCAAAATCCGAACGAAGATTAAGCGCGTCCACAAGCGACTCGGCCCAATCTTCCCGATTCTCGTCACGGCTCTGGTAACTGCACTCCTGACGTGGGGAATAGGTCGTCTCTTCGACCTCTTCCACCTCGCGCCGTCGATTGCAATCAACGGGATATTCAGTGGCAAGACGCTCTGGGTTATCGACCGGCCAGAAGTCACCTTCATCGCCGCGTTTATCTTTGGGGCGCTTCTCGGGACGTGGTACTTCGCGTATCGTCCGAATCGAGAGACAGTCCGCGAGCACTGGGAGCAGATTCCAACGTGGGGGCAAGCGACGACGCTTGGTCTCGGAGGTGCCATTGTGGTTGTCCTTTGCCTGCTCGTAGCCCGACACTATTGGGCCATCTCCGACCTGACTGTCTTGGCTGCGTTCCTCGTCTCGTGGCCGTTAGCGACCGGTGCTGTCATCCTCGCGAACCGCCGTATCGACGATTGCCCCCGCTCGACGTCCATCAAAATCGGGTACATGCACGCGAGGGGGTTAGAGAGTCGAACGATGGCCATCGTCGTCGGGGCGCTGTTCGCGGTGGCAAGCGGATTCGTGACGTGGGCACTCTCGACCCGGTTCACGGAGTCGGATTCGGCACTCCCCGCCGTAACCGTCGCAGTTCTCCTGTGGATGCTCGTCACTGTGTTCGTCTACAATCGCTACGAGGCTCAGACGACCGAGCAATCCGGGCTGTCGATTACCTCCGTCAATCGTCCTGACACGCGAACGGCGTGGGAACTGACGATTCGGAACGAATCGAACGAGACTATCGACCTCTCTCTCGCAAAGATTCGCGATACGAAGTTCGACCTCTATCAGTTCGGCGTCGATACGGACCTCGGTCCCGGTGCACTCTGTACGTTCAATGCACCCGAAGAGTTCCAGTTGGAACCAAACGACGACTCGTGGGAGCTACCACTCGGGTACACTCTCAAACAGGGGTCGGAGACGCCGGTCATCCTGACCCGGACTGGAGAGATATACGCACTGCAACGGGACAAGTTCGACGGGACAGACATCGACTCGATACTCTCTGAGGGGGCCGACGAAGACGTGACAGGAACTGGACAGCCAACCAGTTCCGGAGGCCAGTCACCCGGGACCAATCCCTCCACTCAGGACTGACACTTCACAGGTCATCTCAAGTTGTCTGCCGCACGCGCGTCGACCAGTGGACGAGAGGACGAGACACGCACAAAAGACCGCCGCGGTGTCTTCCGATTCCAACCGACAGATACGTAAGATGTCAACTCATGATGATTAGTAAGAATACCGCGTGCCACCGGACGCGGACCTTCGACACGCCGAGACAGTAACAGGAGACGCACCCATGAATCGAGAACACTCACATCTCACGCTCGAATCATCCTGTCGTAACGTCGGCATGCTAACCGACTCCGACACGAGTAGCTCGGAAAGAAGTGGTACGCCACGCGCGACAGTTGGTGGGCTCCAACAGCGAATCAGTTCGATTTCGACGCTCGATGCGAACCGTCTCGGTGGGGCGTTCGCACAGCGAATCATCCACAAACGAGGTGCGGCCAATCTCGTCTTTCGTACGTTCCAGAACGCCGTCCAACAGCAAGCGATGGAGGAAGCCGACGGCTCGGACGACCAGTTCTCAGTTTCGTATCCGTCTCTCGAAGACACGCACCCACAATACGGCGGAGATGCACCCGAACTAGACATCCCAGACAGCCGGACTGCACGTACTAACACGGTCCTCAGAACGAACCGCACGAGCACTTCCGAGCCAACTGGCAGTGAGCGAACTGGGCAACCGAGGCAACCAGAGCAGGCAGGTGTCTCACAAGCGCAGACGCAGACACTTGTACAGACGCAAACACGGACACAGGACGCAACACAGACACGGGAACAGACAGCCACGCAGACGTCTGACATACTCGCGGAGTCAGAGAGTCCAACCCACGAACCTCGAAGCAATCTTGGAAGGGTCAGCGAAGCGACGACGGGAGTCGATACGACGGGCGGCTCGGAAGGTGAGTCCCGAGAGCGTTCCCCACCTACCGCAGCTCCCGCCCACCCAACCACCGCCAGCGACGGACACGAGAACAGCCGTGGCACCATCAATCGACGGCAGACGGAACGAACTAATCGCACCATTCGAGCGGCGCAGCAACAACTTCATCGCGTGACGCGCCGGGCTTCGGGAACACGAACGGTCCTCGTCGACCGGACCGACCAATCACCCACCACCTCGGACAGTGGCCCTGTCGTCGAGGGTGACGCCCGACAGCAATCAACCTCGGAAGGACCGACTTCACTCTCCGACTCGGTGTCTGAACACCACACGAGTCAAACTCCCTCGTCGACAGCGCAGAGGACAGATACCACCCAGTCGCAGTGGTCTTCGGGTGGAATGGAGGGTTCGACAGACGAATCTCACGAGGTCGGGTCCTCGAACGCGTCGCAACCGGCGGTTGCACCGGGAGACTCGGCGACTGACGACGCGACCCTCAGCTCAGCAACTATGCAGCGTTCGATTGGGGAGTCCTCGTCGCTCCGAGCACAGCGCACGGAATCGACAACTCGACAGCCAGAATCGTCAATACAGACGTCGACCGCAAGAGACCGTCAGACGACTCCAGACTCGGTATCGGAGGACCCACAGTCCGGGGTACACGAATCCATCGCATCGAGTGCTTCGCTCCGCGTGACAGCGTCCACGATTCCGGGGCCCGATAGTAGAGCACCAACGCGGGCGACGACGCGAGCCACCGGGCACTCCTCGAACAGAGGGACTGCACAGCGCCCAGCGAGTCCAAGTCGAACTTTCCGTAATCGCGAACGAACCACGCTCTCGGACGAGTCGGCACCAGTCACGACTAATGCGGAAGCGAATGTGACCGGGTCAGGAACGACCGCGAGTGACACTTCCACGAGCGACCTAACCGCAAGCAATCCAATCACAAGCGACCAAACTGCAACCACTCCACCGACAGCGAGGGACGAGATTTCGACGGGGACAAGTGGCCCACTGAGGGCGACGAGCACCTCGCGAAGCACGACAGATTCCCCCCACCCAACCCAAGGCACGGGAGATAACACACCGAGCCGACCATCGCTGGAGGTCGCACCGACGACGGTACTGGACGTTTCGGCTCATCAACAGCGCACGAATACGAGGTCGGCCGCTTCTGACCACGAGAGAGCCGGGCAGTCAGCCAGTCGAATTCGGACGGGAGCGAGTCAGGCATCGGCTCGGTACCCAGAGAGTTCGGTATCGACTCCATCTGACTCGTCGAAGACCCCCTCCGATGTGGTGTCGAATACGAGCGACTCGTCGACGACCACAACTGGTTCGGCCCAACCAGCGACGGCGAGAACCACACCGACACCAACCCGACCTTCGTTGGGGAGAGCACCAACAACGGTACTCGACGTTTCAGTCGCACAGCATGCGATAGATAATCGAGAAGTGGCAGTGCAGCGATTTAGCTCTGGGTCGGTGACAGGTGCGCGGAGACGTGTGTTCGCTGCCGAAAATCCGAGTTCCACACGCCCAGAGCCCACCCCCGAAGTAGCTTCATCTTCCGCACCGGCTTCGGAAGCACGTCCTCAGTTGACTGAGACTACTTCTGCAGGTTCCAGTCACACAGAAGGCAGGCTCACAGGTCCGACGGAACAAGCCCGCAGTTCGGCATCCACTGAAACGGGTCGGTATCTCCCACAGACGACAGCGACGACGACGGAAACTCGCCGTCACTCAACTGCAGACAACCCAGTCGCTAACGACTTGGCACCTGCAGAAGCGACCACTAGAGCCACGGTCACAGACCTGCACTCCCAGACGAGCGAGTCGACGGCACCGAATCCAGGGTCCTCTACGAGTTCATCGACACAGGGACCACGACGAACGCTTACGAGAGCACTCGATACGAACCCACAGTCGGTAAATACGAACGAAAAACCGTCTCAGTCGGCGTGGTCGGTGTCTAGTTCTCCCGAGGCGAATACCACGAACCTCCCAAAGAGCCAAATCAGAAGTTCATCCCCGGTGTCGGAGCGGCCCCTCCATACGAACGCCAACGTTGCAGAGGGTGGCTCGAACCCCACCGTACCAACAGCGGGGCGGACACCGACACCATCGACAAATACTTCGACAGCCACGAACACACTGTCGGCAGACACAACCACACTGCAGACAGCCACACGACCAACAGCCGCAAACTCACCAGTATCGAGTGACAGCTTCGACAGACAGCAGCCGAGACCGACCGGTCGAGACGGTCCACGCCCAACATCGCAACGCCCTGCTGTCCAGCACCAGTCAACTGTACCCGGCACGATAGCCCGACTAACAGTACACCGCCTGCCGACTCAATCGTCGGCCACAACTGTTCCAACAGGGCGTGCCCAGCCAATCAGTCCACCGGGCGACGCGAAACACAGCAACACGTCGGACAGGAATCGAGACAGTCCGGGTGAGCAGTCGTCAGTCACCCGAATGGCGCTGAACGAAATCTCACCAGCAACTCGGCCCAGTGTAATCGAATCGGATACCCACTCGGCAGCCATGGAAGCGACGAGTCGCCGGTCTGAGCACCCAACAGCGGAGGCGAGCACGACGACCCTCAGAAACCAGGTACCCACCACTGATTCGTTGGAGTTCGGACAACGCGCCGCTTCTAGTCCGGTTCACTCCTTCGGTGCCACTAGTCAGCCCTCGCAAGCAGGTGGTCGGGCCCTCGATAGTGGTGGTGATTCAGCGTCCCGTACCGCTGTCGAAGGCCGCCTTGGAGAGCAGAACACACGGGATGCAACCGAAACCCAGGTCCAACCGTCGACAATCGTTCGTAGCCAACGAGGTACGCAGTCAGTACGCACTGGGTCGCGAACCGTCGACTTACCGACGGTCGAGTCTGGACTCCGAACGTCGAGTGCATCGAACCTCGGGACTCAAGCGGGAGCAACTGTAGACAGTGAAACCCACCTCACGAGAGACACTCCGAGGGCCTCCACTGGCAGCACACGTCTTAGTCGGTTGCAGAACGCGTCGGCGACACAGCGTGTACAGCAGGCGTTCCCGCGAGGAACGCAGCAAGCACCTTCGTCGACACCAGACCGCGCTCCGGCCTACGATGTGGTGTCGGCGGCGGATACGTGGTCGTCCACCCCGGCTGAATCCGCATCTCGGATGCCACGTCTCCGACAGCAACCGACTGCCCAGTCTCCGTCCAATTTGACCGACTCGCCGGTGGACCACGGACGAGAGAGCGTGACTGGAGACCGGTTGCAGGCAGGAGAGCCCGCAATCTCATCCACAATATCTGCATCCACATCCGCATCCGCACCCGCACCCACATCCACAATATCTGCATCCACATCCACATCCGCACCACCCACATCCACATCCACATCCACATCCGAACCCGCACCCACATCCACATCCGCAGAACGTGACACCTACCGAGAGCGGCCAGTCGAACGAACGCACCGACAGCACTCCTCCAACGTTGGAGACCGACCACAGTCCAGCACGGGCGAGATGGCTACGCAGTACATCGAGACAGAGTCCACCGAGTCTCAGACCAGCACAGGAACGACCGGCGGTGTTGGACTGCCGCCGGTTACACGGGGACCGTCTGAGGGAGTCGGCCTCTCGCCGATTGCAGCGGGTGCGTTCGCACGTGCGCGTCAATTCGATCAGATTAGGAGTCGGGTACCTTCGACGAGTCCATCCGGAAAACGACCGTCGGCCCGTCCAGAACGTCGAGACGTGACTCCACGACGTGACGCCGGGGTACCGACATCCGGGGCAACGAATACATTCGCGACACTACCCACCCAACTCACGGGCCAGTCGGTGGAACAAAGGACAGCCGATTCGGAAACGGGACGTCCGAATCTCGTTGTCGCACCGGGGGAGTCGCGTGCGCTGGCACACTCCGAGGGTGTCGATGCTGTGGCAGCCGACCGCGACAGCCAGCCTGAACAGGCGGCGACAGCAGCACCAACACATGGCGAACGCTACTCAGACACGCTGAGTCGCGACGCTCCCGGAACACAGTCACGAGACAGCACTGCACCACGACAACGCACAGCCCTCGATACGAATGGCTGGCAGGGTGACTCGCTTGAAGGGCGTGACACGAGCACGCTGTCGGGCGAGGTTGTAAGCGAGTCACCGACCGACGATACAGCGACGGCACTAGGAGGTCATCAGCGTTCGGCACGACGTAGGGAATCGACCCTCGGGCAGCGTGAGACGCCGAATTCGATGCAGCACGAAGCTTCGAGTTCCGTGCCGCGCGAGACTGTGAGCTCGGTCCCAGCCAGCGTCGACGGCGACGCTGCCACCCAGTACACGAGCCAGAGCGATGCAGTCGAAGGGACTGCGAGACAGCACACGGGCGGAGTCGAAGTCGGGCAGTCGGACCCCCTGCGAGACACCGAGCAGTCGAGAACACTTCGGGACACCACCCAGACGCGTGTCGCGTCGGCGGCGACAACTCGGTCGGGAGACCAAGGTCAGGGAGACGACCGAGAGACGACCGACAGGTCCTTGCCGACGAGTGGGACAACGCTTCGGGGACGAGCGACCAAAGGCGACAGATTCGAGAGAGCGGTGGTGCAGCGACATCGACCAACTGCGATTAGTACACCGGCGCTCGGGTGGGTCGCCGAGACGACACAGTTCGGAGCGGTCGGAGCGGAACAGTCGCCGGACAGCTACTCGACGCCGGGCACCACGAGCGGGCAGCAACGAATCGACAGTGTTGGCCAGCGAATTGCTGGTGTCCAACAGGGTCGTGGTAGTGCAGCCCCATCTCGTGTGACTGGTGCGTCTGACGTAGCAGGGACGCACCCGCAACGAATCGTTCGCAAATCGGAGGCGTCCGCGCCCCGTGGTGAAGTCGAGGGCGAGGCTAGCGTGCGTGGACCAACCGCGTCACCGACGAGGTACGAGTCGGGACTGAACGAACCTGAGGTTGGAGGCGTTTCAGCAGGACAGGGTTGGAGTTTCGAAGCTCAGGGAGCAACTTCCCGGGTATCACAGAACTCGACTTCCCCAGATTCGCAAAGCGTGACCGCTCGTTCCTCACAGAGTCAAAGCGTGACCCCCCGAGCTTCGCAGAGAGTGTCGTTCTCCACAGAACACTGGTCGCCGAGTGTTTCGTCAGCCACCCCCGACCCCACTCAGATAGGGTCGACTGCCAGACTCACACCGAGAGTAGCTACTGGAGAGCAGATGACCAAACGGGAAGGGAACGCATCGCCCGTCGAGGCCAACAGCGGTAGTGAGACTGTTGACCAACGGTCGGTGGCGGGTGCGAGTGGGGCAGTTCCCCAGCCGACGAGTCAGCGTTCGAGCAGAGCCATCGAGGGAACGGAGGTGGATGCGAGCGCACCGAGCGATTCCTCGTCGGGACAGGCATTTGCCCGAGCCAATCGGGCTCGTACCATCGTCTCGACGACGAACACCGAGTCAGGGGGTGAGAATAGCTCGGGGGCAAACGCACGCGTACAACCATCTAACCCGACTGGGGAGTCTGAATCGACTGCTGTCGATTCGGCCAGCGCCAGTCCGTCTATGGACGCTGGCGTCCGCTCCAGTGACACTTCATTCCGGGGGACAACATCATTTGTCGAAAGAATCAAATATCGGAATAAGAATATTGAATATGACACCACAAAAGAAGGACAGCGCGAAGGAACCAGTGGCGTCACGCGGAACACTATGCTGGAACCACAGACCAAGCCCTCGCTCGTCTATCGACAGGATAGTCCGTCTGCTACCGACGACGACGTAGCCAGCGGTATGCAACACGCCTCGCAGGCAGGCGCGTCGATGGGAAGCCGAACACAATTCGCTCAGCATCACTCTGGCTCGGCAAATCTACCTGCCCATCGAGACGGATTCGACACTGGGTCGGTGCCCAGCCACGGACCACGGGGGGCCGGTTCGAACCAGTCCCCTCGCCAGCAACATCGTTCCGCGTCCCGTGCCGGTGATTCGACAGGCGGTTCTCCATTCGAGACCAGACGTCTACAGAACCCAGACACCGACTCGATACTGTCACCGACGGGCGACCACAGGCAGCCCTCCGAAGACAACCACTCGCAACGTGCACAGGGTCGCATCGACGACCTCGACGTTCAACTGGGTGAACAGTCGATGCAACTCAACGCCGACGTCGACCGACTGGTCGACGTGCTGTACCGGAAACTCGAACGCAAACATCGGATGGAACGACAACGGAGAGGATTCTAAATGAGTGCATCAGGGAAACTCGAGAAAGCACAGATTATCATCCTAAACGGGAACCACGAGAACACGACTATCGACTGCAAGTTCAATCCAAACTCCTACACGCTCGAAAAGAGCGTCAACTACGGGGAGTTGAAAGCGACAGGGTCAGGTGCGTCCGTCCAGCAGTTCGTCGACGGAAACGCCGAACGACTCTCGATGGAACTGTTCTTCGACACGACAGACGAGGTCGACAACGCCAAATCGGTCGACAAAGTCGACGTCCGAGAGCAGTACACGAAGTATATCGACTTGCTGCTCTCGGTCGACGGTGAGCTTCACGCACCCCCAGTGTGCCGTTTCGTCTGGGGCAAAGGCATCGACTTCACGGCGCTCGTCCACAGCGCGAACAAGCAATTTACGAAGTTCCTCCCCAGCGGGGTGCCGGTCCGCGCCCGCGTCTCTATCGTCTTTCAGGAGTTCAAAACGGCGGACTACCACAAGTCCGAGGTCTCCCCGGAATCGACCGACAAGACGAAGGTGTGGACCGTGAACGAGGGCGACACGCTCTGGCTCATCGCGTCCGAGGAGTACAGCGACCCGGCGCACTGGCGAACCATCGCCGAGCACAACAACCTCGATAATCCCCGAGACATCCGAGCAGGGGAGAAACTCGAACTCCCACCACTGTAAGCATGGCACCGCCCATCAACAACCACCCGGCCTATTCGCCGCGATTCAAGGTGCAAGTCGGGAGCAAGAAGTTCCAAGAACCGGGCGGTCGGATTGCAGACCTCGTCGTCGAGACAACGTTCGACGGGGCCGACCGGTTTTCGTTCACGCTGAACTACCCCTTCGACGAGGAACGAGACCAGTTTGCCGGACTCGATTGGGACCTGTTCAGTATCGGCACCGACGTCGAAATCGCGATGGGGTACGGCGACGACGGACAGCTCACAGACCTGTTGACCGGGAAGATTCACTCCATCAACACCGAGTTCACGACCGACAGAGGGCCGTCGGTCCAGATTTCTGGATACGGGCTGCTCTGGGAGATGATGCAGGGAACGAACTCGGACTCGTGGGAGAAGACCACGATTGGTGACGCGGTCAAGGACGTTTTGTCGTCGTACTCGTTTTCGACGACCAAGGTCAAAAAAGCGAACATCAAACGAGAGAAGCTCATCCAGGACGACCGCAGCGACTACAAGTTCGTCGAACAACTCGCGTCGGCCTACGGATTCGAGTTCTACGCGGAACGCGACACGGTGAAGTTCGTCCCGCGGTCGTCACAGCCGAACGACAAAAAGCCGGTCGCCGAATTGTGGTACGGCGAAGACCTCCACGACTTCTTCGGTGAAATCACCGAGCAGCGACAGAGCCATCAAGTAGAAGTTCGGTCGTGGGACATCCACAAGAAAGAAGAAATCAAAGCGACCGCGGGCAGCCGAAGCGCCAAACACAAAGAAGTATTCAGAATTCCAGCCATGTCACGCGACGAAGCCGAACACATAGCCAAGACGAAACTCGGGAAGTTCTCAGACGGAATCGTTCGGGCTCACGGTGAGACCGACGGCATTCCCGCTCTTCGAGCCGGGGTTACGGTGAAACTCGAAGAACTCGGAAAGCGGTTCTCGGGGAAATACCACATCACGAACGCGACTCACCGAATGGGGGCGAGCGGATATCGAACCACGTTCGAGGCGACGGAGGTGGCAGGATGACGCATCCAGACTTGTTCGGGTCCGAACAGTCCGGAAACGATGGTATCAGTGGCGTCGCAGTCGGTATCGTCACCGACAACCAAGACCCGAAAGACCTCGGGCGGGTCAAACTCCAGTTCCCGTGGCGAGACGCCGACGACGAGAGTTACTGGGCGCGCATCGCGACGGAGATGGCGGGCAAAAAGTACGGGACGTACTTCCTCCCCGAAGTCGAAGACGAGGTGCTCGTCGCGTTCGAAAACGGAGACATCCACAAACCGTTCGTCATCGGGTCGCTCTGGAACGGGAAGCAGAAACCCCCGCAAAAGAACAGCGACGGGAAGAACAACACCCGTGAAATCCGGTCCCGAAGCGACCACAAAATCGCGTTCGACGACGCGAAAAAAGGGAGTATCACGATTCAGACGAGTGCCGGAAACGAAATCGTGATAGACGATTCGGGCGACTCCGAGACGATTGTCGTCCGCGACGAGAAAAACGACAACAGTCTCTCTATCGACTCGGGAAGCGGGTCGGTGAAACTCGACGCCAAGAAGGAGATAGAACTGTCGGCACAAAATATAAAGATAAAAGGTAAAAAGAGCGTCAAGATTTCGGGGAACAAAGGCGTCAACGTCGCAAGCAAAGGCCAGATGAAGCTCTCCAGTAAGGCGAAGTTAGATATCAAGAGTAACGGCCTGATGAGCGTCAACGCGACTGGCCCGCTTCAAATCAAAGGCGCTCTCATCCAGTTGAACTGACGACACACTGCCACACAACCACAACGACTCAACCAACCAATGAAACCAGCAGCCAGACTCGGCGATTCGACCGCTCACGGCAAACCACTCAGCGGCGGTACAGGGAGTCCGAACGTCCTCATCGGAGGGAAGCCAGCGTGGCGCGCCGGAATGGACATGCACGTCTGTCCGCTCGTCACGGGAACCGTTCCGCACGTCGGCGGCGTCGTCGCCAAGGGAAGCACGAGCGTCCTCATCAACGGGATGCCCGCCGTGCGGATGGGAGACAAAGTCATCGAGAGCGGACCGCCGAACACCATCATCAGTGGCGACACGACCGTCCTCATCGGCTGACCGGACATGTCTGAAGACTTTCTCGGCAAAGGCTGGGCCTACCCAGTGCGACCCGACCACCGAGGCGACATCGAACTCTCGGAGACCGACGAGGACATTCGAGAGTCGATTCGTATCATCCTCGGAACTGCGAAAGGCGAGCGCATCATGCGTCCCGAGTTCGGGTGTGACATCCACGACCACGTCTACTCGGCCGCGACACCAGCCACGCTGAACGTCATCGAGACGAGTGTCAGAGAAGCACTCGTCCGCTGGGAGCCCAGAATCGACATCGAAGACGTCGAAGCGTACACCGACGAGGACGACCCGAACAAGATACTCATCGCCATCGACTACCGCGTTCGAACCACGAACGCGCTCGCGAACATGGTCTACCCCTTCCACATCACGGAGGGTGATGGATGAAGACACCGCCGACGATAGACGACAGAGAAGAAGACGAGCTATTCGACGAACTGGTCGAGCGCGCCGACGTGTACACCGATAGCTGGGACCCTCGGACGCCGGACACCGGCCAGACCGTCCTTCGAATCTTCTCGACGTTCGAAGCCGACGTCCGAAACCGCCTCAACAGCGTCCCTCAGAAACATCGCATCGCGTTCCTCGACGCGTTCGGCTTCGACCGGCGCCCCCCGAAAGCATCCCGGGTTCCGCTTACGTTTCACGTACCCAGTGACCTCGACCGGAACGTCGTCATTCCCGGCGGAACCCAAGCGGTCGCCAGAGCAGGCGACACCTCACAACTGTTCGAGATTCCGCGTGACAAGGGGTTCGAAGCGACGGGAGCGTCCCTGACCGACGTTATCGCCGTCGACCCTGCAGCAGACGCTATCGTCGACCACTCCGACGTACTCGACTCGGACGACCCGGTCGAACTGTTCGTCGGCGACAGTCTGCAACAACACCATCTCTACGTCGCAAACGAGAACGCGCTGAACCTCAAACCGGGGTCGACGCTCTCGATTACTGCACAGACTGACGTCGATGCCGACGCGTTCGCAGACGCCGTCGTGTGGGAGTACTACGGTGAAGACGAGTCTGGGGAAGAAGGGTGGCACCCGCTGGTCCCGCCACGAACGGGGTCCAACACGCTCACACCCGACAGTGGCATCGAAGCGGTCAGAGAGCAACTTCGTGGTCGCGGGTCGGGACAACAGGAGACGCTCGCCGGTGTCCAGTCGGAATCAGGAGGGACCGCGAGCGATGGGTCGACGTACGAAGCAACCTTCCAGGTTCCCGGAGCCATCGTCGAGCGGTCGGTAAACGGGGTCGAGAGTCGCTGGCTTCGGTGCCGACTCACTGATACCAGCCCCGAACTGTTTTCCACGTCGATTCGAGACCTGTCGATTCACGTGGGGAGCACCGACGACGTAAACGGATTAGAGCCAGACCTCATGCTGTCGAACGACATCCCGCTTTCGACCGACGACGGCGACGTCAAGCCACTCGGGCAACTCCCCCAGCCACCGACCTCGTTCTACGTCGCGTGCGAGGAAGCGTTCACCAACTCCGGCGGGACCGTCACCCTCGAATTCCACCCGCCGGAAGCGGATGGGAACGCGGGCGGTGACGACACAGACGATGTCGACGCGGCCGACGAAGCGACCACCGCGTCTGGACGCGGTGCCGATATCGGAGTTATCGGAGGCGACCCACGGCTGTCCTGGGAGTACTGGAACGGAGACGGCTGGTCCCAACTCGACGCCGTCGAAGACGAGACGGATACGTTCGACCACGCGGGGACTGTCACGTTCCACGTCCCGGACGACATCGACCCGACGACCGTCTCAGGACACGAAAACGTCTGGATTCGCGCGCGACTCGTCAGCGGGAACTACGGACAGCCGTCGATTTCGATTCCGGACAACGACGCCTTCGACGGGTTCCAAAGCGAGCCAGACCCACCGGTGTTCGGTGACATCTCGATTCATTACGAACACCGAGGACAATCGTTCGACACGGTGTTCAGACACAACAACGCCTCGTACAGCGACGACCTCACGGAACACATCGAGGCGTACACTCCCTTCCAGGACCTCCCCGACGACGGCCAAACGGTGTATCTCGGATTCGACGACAGCTTGCACGATGGGCCACTGACGCTGTTCGTTCCCATCGACGACACGACGTATCCCCAGTCGTTCGACCCGGGAATGGAGTGGGAGTACTGCACGAGCCCGACAGAGTTCTCGTGGACCGAACTCGACGTTCGCGACCGGACTGGTGGCTTCACCGAGCGCGGTATCGTCACGCTCACCTTCCCGGAAGAGACGACAGCGTTCGACCTGTTCGGACGGACGCGGCACTGGATTCGAATCCGAACGACGCAAGACGAGTTCGAACGCCCCGACGCGACTCGCCAAGCAAACGGGTCCGCGACTGCCCAGCGTGTTGCCGACCGGTCGAGTCGAACGACGACACCACCGCTTCTGGAGGGCCTGTACCCCAACACGCGATGGGCGTACAACAAGCGAACCATCGAAGACGAGATTCTCGGGTCGTCAGACGGCTCACACGACCAGTCGTTCAGATGCGCTCACGCCCCGATGATTGGCATCGAGTTGTGGGTCGACGAGAGTGCGACGTTGTCCGCAGGAGAGCAACGGACGTTACTCGAAGAACGACCCGACGACGTCGAGCGCGTCTTCGACGACCGGGGCGACCTCGCGGAGTTCTGGGTGCGATGGACGCGCGTCGAGGACTTTCTCGATTCGGGACCGACAGACCGCCACTACGTCGCCAACAAGACCACCGGAAGCATCACGTTCGGCGACGGAGAGAAGGGAGCAATCCCACCGAACGGACAGGACAACGTCCGGGCGACGTACACCACCGGCGGTGGAAGCGACGGGAACATCGACGCCGGGACCGTTTCAGACCTGAAGAGTTCGATTTCGCTCGTCGACGACGTGTCGAATCCCGAGTCCGGCGACGGAGGGGCCGACGTCGAATCGATGGACGCCCTGGTGTCGCGGTCGGCGAACCGAGTCAAACACCGTGGGAGGGCGGTCACGCCGTCGGATTACGAACAGGTCGCGCTCTCGGAGTTCAGAGAGCTCTCGACCGTGAAGTGTGAAACGACGTCGAACGGAGACGAGACACGGGTGGTCGTGATAATCGTCCCCGAGACCGAGCGCGACAAACCCGTTCCGTCGATGGCGTTGAAACACGAGGTCAGAGACGTGCTGACGGACTGTGCACCCGCGACAGTCGTCGAGTCCGACGACACGGACATCGTCGTTCGAGGGCCGGGGTACGCAGAGATATCGGTGCAGGCGACGGTCCACGCGCCGAACGTCAAGAGCGTGTCGCTGCTCAAGCAGACGATTCGCCGGGAACTCGACGAGTACCTCCACCCACTCACGGGGAGGGACGGGGGAGGCTGGTCGTTCGGCGAACTCCCCGATTCGGACACGCTCGTGCAGCGCCTCGACCGACTCGACGAAGTCGAAGAGACACTCGAAGCGACGACGTACGTCGAACTCAACGGTGAGCGTCGGGCACTCACCGGACGGACGACAGACAAGATACTGCCGCAGAACACGCTCGTCTGTAGTGGTCAACACGACCTCAGCATCACCATGGACACGGAGTACTAACGATGGGAATCGACACCCCAACCCTCGACGACAGGTCTTACGAAGAGTATCTCGAACAGGCGAAGAAGCTGATTCCGGCCTACTCGGACGAGTGGACGGACTTCAACCCACACGACCCGGGCATCACCATGCTCGAAGTCCTCGCGTGGGTCACCGAGACGTACACCTACCAACTGGACCAAATCACGGACGAGCACCGTGAGAAGTACCTCCAGTTGATGGGCCACCGAAAACAGCTTCAGGAAGCCGCGTCGGCGCGACTGTCGTTGTCGCCGCCTGAAGCCGCGTCCGGAACGAGACTCCCGGCCGGAACGAGGTTCCTCGTCACCGACGGAACCAACGACACCTACCGGTTCGAGACGGACCACGACGTCGTGCTCACCGACGCCACACTCGACCGAATCGTCACCGTCGACGAGAGCGGGAAAACCGACAACAGCCAAGAAAACGCGACAGACGGGATGTTCTATCGGGCGTTCGGAAACACGGTCGAACGCGGGGATACGATGTATATCGGCTTCGATGGCGACCCGTTCGCCGAGTCGAATTCGTTCACCCTCGTCGTCGAGTATCACGACGACGACCTCCCGGAACCCACGGCGAGTCCGACCGGCGAGTCGTTCTTCGAGCCGTCGGTCGAATTGGAGTGGGAGTACCGCCCAGCGAACGGCGACAGTTGGGTACAACTCGACGTTGTTGCGGACGGAACGAAGTCCCTCTACGAGGGTGGTGCAATCGAGCTGGCACGCCGCGAAGACAGCCACGGCCCCCCCAGACAGACTGCCGAGGCCCCGAACGACGTCGAGTCGTCGGACCTCGCGTGGTTCAGGTGCCGTGTGGAGACCGCAGGTTACGAGATTCCACCCCAAGTGGACCGAATCGAACCGAACGTCGTCGAGGCGAGCCACCGTGCAACCGTCAGCAACGAAGTGCTCGAACAGGTCGCGGCGCTCGGCGAGCCGACCGCCCTCGATGGGCAGACCTACGAAACCCAACACACACCGATTCTCTGGGCTGACGTTCGCGTCGACGGAGAGCGATTCGTCGAAGTGCCGGATTTCGACGCGTCCGGGCCAACTGACCCACACTACGTCCTCGACCGGGAGACGGGGGAAATCACGTTCGGTGATGGCGAACGCGGCCGGATACCGCCGTCCAGCGCGACCATCACCGCAGACTACGTCTACGGCGGCGGTTCCGACGGGAACGTCTCACCCAGTGCAGGCTGGCAGTTCGAAGACCCGACGAAGTCACTCACGGAAACGACGTCGCTAGGTGACATCGAACTCACGGCGGCGGGTGCTGCCACAGGCGGGAGCGACCGCGAGACGATTTCGGAAGCGCTCGAACGCGTTCGTCAGGACCTTCGGACGCCTCACCGCGGCGTGACAGTCGACGATTACGAGGCGATTGCGTCGCGGACGCCGGGTGTGAGGGTCGGTCAGACGAACGTCCTCGTCGATGGCGACCGTGTCATCGTCGTCGTGGTTCCGTACGCGCCCCCGGACGTATCGCGCCCGACGCCGAGCGATGGCTTTCTCGACGCTGTCCGTCGCCACGTCACCGACCGGGCTATGCTCGGTGACAGAGTGACCGTCACCGGGCCGACATACGTTGGCCTCGACATCACCGTCTCTGGACAGGCACGCCCGAGATACACCGAGAACGGCTACGAAGAAGACGTACGGGCGGTCATCGAGTCCTACGTCCACCCACTCATCGGCTTCGACGGGGAGGGATGGCCGTTTGGCCGTAGTCTGCAGACCGAAGCGATAGCCGACCACGTTGCATCTCTGGATGGCATCGACTACGTCTCGGACGTCGACATCACCGCACACGGTGGAGCAGCACTCGAAGACGCCGTCGCAATCGGTGAGCAAGAACTGTTTTCCGTGGTGAACGTCTCGACGAACTTGACGATTCCCGAAGCGGACGATGGAGGACGATACCCGTGAACTTCTCGTATACGACGACGACGAGTGAAGCAGATTGGTCGAACGGCGTGCTGGACAACGTCGAACTCCGAAACGGCGGTGTCCGCCTCGCGACGAAGACGACGACTCGACGAACCGAGGTCGCATCGGAGGTCCGCGACATCGCCGCCGACCCCGACGGAATCCTGTACACGCTCCGAACCAACGGTGCCGTCTATCGGTACGACCCAGCGACCGAGTTCAGAGAACGACTGCTCAAAGGGACGGACAGAGCGGTCCGAGACCCGCGTGCAATTTGCGCGAGTTCGAACAGAGTGTTCGTGTGCGATGCGGCAGATGGGACGATTACGGCGCTCTCACCGCGACTCCACCGTGTCGTCGGGACGCTCCACCCCGACCTCGATGCCCCCCGCGCCCTCGCGTACGCTTCCGGGACGATTTATGCACTCACTGCGGACGGACTCGTCGCTGTCGACCGGGGCGGAACAGCAGACACCACCTTCGGTGACGAACTCACCAATCCCGTCGATTTCGCGGCCCGAGAGGGTGCGCTCTACGTGTTGGACAGAGATGGTGGCGATGCCGGTACGACGAACGAAATCAGCGCAGAGGGCGCTATCGACACGACGGGCGAACTCACAGACGCCGAGCTATCTCTTCGGGTCCTTGGACCCTCGGGGTCGACTACCGCCGATTCGACACTGGGTCCCGACGGAACGTTCGACTTCAGTGACGAAGCGTTCACTCCCACCTGTGTGACAGCGTTGGGTGAGAAACCTGCCGTCTCGGGCCCTATCGACGCCGCAGGCGGTGAGGAACACGGGATATTCGTCTACGACTCGGCGACGGAAACGTTCGACCAGCGGGTCGCGCTCGAAGCGTCTCCTCGCAAGATGGTCGCACAGTCTGGAGATTCGGACACCCAGACACTCCACGTCGTGACTGGCGAAGAGCGTACGTGCCACGGATTCCGCGCGCTCGACCAGTACGTGAACCACCCTCGACAGAACCGCCACGTCGGAACCGCGATACTCCGGTACGACTCGGGGACGAAAGACATCGACTGGCATCGGGTGACGCTCGGCATCATTCGGTCATCTGCCAGTACGCAGGTTCGAATTCGATACCGAGCGACCGACGAGCCACCTGTCGTGGAGTTCGACGCCGACTGTTTCGAGGACATGTCGCAAGCCGAGGCCTCGGCGGTGCGCGGAATGGGCATCGAGTCGATGTGGGAGTTCGTCACAGCAAACCCCGACGCCCTCGTGCCGCAGGACGCAGCATTCACCCGGAACGACATCCACTCGTGGCAAGCAGCGGGACGCACGGCGCTGGCTTCGCACGCAGCGTCTGAGTGGACGACGAGCGACGTTATCGACCCCGAAGACATCCTCTTGGACGACGCCAACGGGCGGTACCTGTACGTCGCCGTCGAACTGCTCGGAACGCCGGACGCGTCGCCACTGGTCGATTCGGTGCGGGCGTACTGCCCGCGGACGTCGTACCTCCGCCACATGCCCGAGATTTACCAGGAGGACGAGCAGTCTGCGGCGTTCCTCGAACGGTACCTCTCGGTGATGGAGAGTTCCTTCGTCGATATCGAGTCAGAGATCGAGTCTATCGGCACGCACTTCGACCCCTATGGCGTGGCGAGCGAATCTCTCGAATGGTTGGAAGGATGGCTGGCCGCAGACCTCGGGCAAAACTGGCCCGAGAGCGCCCGGCGAGAACTGCTGGCTCGCGCCCCAGAGCTGTACAAGAAGCGAGGGACGAAAGCCGGACTCATCGAACTAATCGAGTTGTACCTCCGGCATACGAACCCGAGAGTCAGTACCCCACTGCAGCAGTCACTCCCCGACGCATCGAAGCCTGTCCGCGCCAGTTCCGGAACGAACACGCAGTCAGATTCCGAGTCAGGCCAAACCACTCCGAAGAACGGCGTCTCGGACTATCGGCTGTTCTTCGTGGAACAGACCGACCTCGGCGCGCTCGACGAGGACGTCGTCGACAGACAGTACGGGTCGTTCCTCTCCGGGAGTCGGTCGTTCGCGCTGTTCTGTGGCTCACTCGACTCCGACGAGCAGGTCGAAGCGCTGCAGGACATCATCGACGCGGAGAGTCCGGCACACGTCAACGGAACCGTCGTCGAGATGGAAGACGAGTTCACCCTCGGCGAGAGTTCGTTCCTCGGCCTCAACAGCCATCTGGCGTCGCGGGAGTTCTCGATGGGCGAAGCCCGACTGGGTGAGGATACCGTCCTTACACCGCGCGGCGCTGTGGAATAACTCGACTCGATTGTCGGCGGTCGCTGATTTTCCCCCACTCGCTTCAGCAATAAAGAATTAATAGCGTGAATGTCAATCCGTCATAACGATGGGATTTCGGACCGCACGAGAGAGCACCACAGAGGCCGAGCGGTCCTCCGTTTGGAATCGTGACGAAGCGGATTCGTCGCGGAACCGGCGCCGTCGGCGAGGTCCCCGCCTGTCGGCGACGGAGTGCGAGAACCTCTTCGGCCTCGATATGTACAGAGACGGACTGGAGGTGACGGTCCAGCGCCTCGTTCAGAACCACGGCGCAGGTCAAGTTCGGCAGTGGGCCGACGAAGGCATGACCGTCGAGACGATGGGCAAACCGCGGGACATGCGACAGTTCCGCGACCGCCAGCAACAACGCCCTGCGGAAGTGCCGAAGGATATCGAGCGCCGGAACGCGAAGTCGGTCCAACGCAGTCGGAATGCGCACCACGAGGCAAGCAAGGCCGGGGATGCGCAGGTTCCCGATTCGGTTCGGGACGTGATTTCCTCGCCCGGCCAACAACTCGATAGCTCGATTCAACAGGTAATCGAGGAGCGCATGGGTGACAATCTGGGCGACGTTCGAATCCACACGGGTCCGCAGGCCGCGAAAGCGTGTGAGGACATCAACGCCCGTGCGTTCACTGTTGGGAATCACATCGCATTCAACCACGGCGAGTACGACCCATCGAGTGCAGAGGGTCAGCACGTGTTGGCTCACGAACTCGCGCACGTTCGCCAGCAGACTGGCGGGGCGGTGTCGATGCTGCCGCAGACGGGTGAGTTAGAAATCGACCCCGACGAGCGGCTGGAGCGTGAGGCTGAGGAGACGGCCAAGCGCGTGATGCGTGGTGGTGAGTTGGGTATTCACCGGATGCGGCACTCCGACGTGCACGTTCAGCGGATTCCGGAGGGAACAGCGGAATTCTACGAGGGCGTCATCGACGCGATCAAGCGCGAGTCAGCTCTCACGGACGACGATGTCAAGCGGATTAAGGACGAAGTGGCGCAGGACGTGGCTGGAACAGACTACGCTGGGGCGAAGGGCCACGACGAATTGAACGTGAAGGTACTCGAAAAAGCCCAGCAGAAAGCCCAACAAAAAGCCGAGGAACTCGGCGCTGTCGATAAGGTAAACAAAACGCTTGCAGAGTCCGATCTGGTGCGTGGAAACAATGAATCCGGGAACATCGATAGCCTCACCGACGGGGAGAAATCGGCGATGGATGTCGTTCACGAACAGGCACAGGTCGAAAAGACGCTCGACGAACTTGACGCCGAACTGAGTTCCCTACTCTCCGACGAGAATATCCGGCTGACAGCGGCTCAGGAATCCGAAATCAAGTCACTCCAGCAGAAGCTGGCCGAACAATTCGACACCCCCGTCGCCGAACTGGCCATTACGTGGCTGCTGGACAACCTTACAGGGGCTGCGACGAGCGTAACGAGCCTCTCGGCGCTGTTCGCAAAAGAGATGGGCGCGGCAGAAGCGTCGACTGCTGCCGGTGCAATCGTCATGGCCGTCTCGATGGGCCTAGCGCTGTTCGTCAAAACCATAACCACTGACTACGATGTTGAGGACGATACCGGAGCAGGCGACTCGCAAGGTGACGAACTCGGGAAGTGATTCAAATGAAAGCAAACATCACTGGGGAAAACGAGGAGCGGGTTGGAATATATGTCTACGATAACAACGGTATTGAACACTGGATTGAGATAGAGTTTGACGGTGGAATAGCATATCACGAGCAAGACGGCTACCCTGACAAGGCGGCCAAACGCACACCAGATGGTAACGAACACGTCAACCAAGCGAGAAGATTCGCTCGGTATCACGTGTACAACGAACGCGGCTACGAGACGTTCCCATGGGACGAACACATCGGTCGCATCGAAGCCGTCGGTGATGCCATCGAGAACCTCTCAACCGAGGAGTTCGAGGACTACTTCGGCGAGTTCTACGAGACGGTTGCTGGCTCGCTTAGCCTCGACAGTGGGGGAGACATCTCAGCTCTCTTTGCGGCGATCCAAGAGAAGGCCAACGCGTACTACATCGACGTGTACCTCGACAACGACGGACAAGTTGAGGCAACCTCAGAGGTGCGGCAGATAATTCCTACCGACGACTGGCAAGAGGAACTCGAATCACCGCCGGAAGACAACAACCGCGTACCTGACGCACGCATCGAATTGACGCCGATGCCGCTGCCATCAATCGAGTTGCTCCAGCCCATTGTCGTCCACCAGACGAGCTGCCAGATTCGAGACTGCTACATCGTCATGGGTGAGGAACCACCCGAAGAGTATCGCCAACTGGGCTTTGGGAAGTACAAATTCGCCTCGCTCTATCAGCGAGAAGACCTCTCGTTGTACGAGGACTACACCCGTCTCGACGCCGACATTCCGGGCTACACGGTCGGCCTCGGCCTCGAAGAGTACCCAGAAATCGAAGGACAGGTCAAATCGCTGTTGTCGGCGTTCGCCGACGAATAAGTCCCGGTACTTCTTCTTGTTTGGCGTGTGGTTCTGGCTGCGATGTGTCCAGCACTGTCGAGTACGACCCGTCGAGCGCAGAGGGTCAGCACGTCCTCGCACACGAGTTGGCGCACGTTCGCCAGCAGACTGGCGGGGCGGTGTCGATGCTGCCGCAGACGGGTGAACTCGAAATCGACCCCGACGAACGTCTGGAGCGGGAGGCTGAGGAGACGGCCAAGCGCGTGATGCGTGGTGGGGGGCTGGGTATCTTCCGGATGCGGAACTCCGACGTGCACGTTCAGCGGATGCCTGCCGACATGGTCCCAGATGCACTGGAGATGTTCAAATCGGAGAACCAGAAGGGTTCTATCGGGTCATTCCAGCAGCGACAGAACAAGGAACGCATCGAGTTCATCGAAGAGGAAGTCAAGTGGGCCATCGACAACATCAAATCACACGACGAGGCACTCAACATACAGAATGAGAAGATTCTGGATGCGAAAGCCGCTGGCGACACCAAGCGAGAGGTGAACCTGGAAGCGGGGAAAGAATCGATTCAAGACCGCATCGCAGAGTTATACGAGCATATTGGCGAGCGCGCCGAGCAGATTGCACTCACTGACGAGCAACGTGAGAAACTGTACGGCGACAACGACTTCGATGGTGGAGAAGTCTTCGCGGAACTCGGGTGGACTGCCGTCAAGGGCCTCATTTCGCTCGTCCCTGGAATGGGTCCGATTATGGCCGCCTACGAAGTCAGTGAGACGGCACTGCGTCAGTTTTGGGAGCAGACCGATGGCTCGCTAACTGAACGGCTTGCACAGGTTAAGGAGCAAATCACTGATGAGTTCGACACAGGTACGACCAGCGAGAAGGTGGACTTCTAATCATGAAGGCAGAAATTAAGAAGGTAACTGACGATGGTTTTGGTCTTCTAGTAGTCGATAACAATAAAGTAGAACACAAAATTGGAGTCTGTCATAATGGTGAAATTGACGGGCACCTACAAGACGGCTACCCAGACAAAGCAACCAAACGTACACCGGAAGGTAACGAACACGTCAACCAAGCCCGTCGCTATGCGAAGTGGCACGTCTATCGTGAGCGGGGCTACGACACTGTTACCCCACCGGAGAATCCGGATAGGATTCTAGCTGCCCTTGTCGCCATCGCGAGACTACCAGAGGATGTCTTCAATGAGCAGTTCGGCGATTTACAAGCCCAGATTGAAAGCCACTATGACAATACTCCAGTGGATCTCCCGTTCCCGGATGCTGACCCCGACGACGTACTCGTCTACCGAAAAGATGTGTATGTCCAACCCGACCCAGTCGAGTTCGAGCCACCAGTCTTAGATCAGTACCTCGGCCACTTCGAGGAAGAATCGGGTTCGCCAGAGATTCCATCGAAGGGAACACTCGACAGCACCGAGTTCGACACGCTAAATTTCGAGATTGAAGCGGTCTCGGACATGCACTACCTGCACATGGATGGTCCAGGTAGTGAGCAGACAAAACGCAGTGCGGACCCACTCGAACGCGAACCAGATGCGACCATCGAACTCGTCCCATTCGACCCCGACGAGATAGAGTCATTCCATCACTACGTCGTTTCACATCTGGCCTACCAGATTCGTGATTGCTTCCTCCGGATGGGAGTGAAGCCACCGGTGGCGTTCCGACAGACTGGCTGGGGGAAATACCGAGCGTTCCACGAGCAGAAGTTCAGACCACAGTACGAGAACTACTGGGACGCGACAGCAGATATCCAGTCGTGGGAACCGAAGTAGTCCACGGGCAGGACTGCGAGGATATCAACGCCCGCGCGTTCACCGTCGGGAATCACATCGCGTTCAACCGCGGTGAGTACGACCCGTCGAGCGCAGAGGGTCAGCACGTGCTGGCCCATGAACTCGCGCACGTTCGCCAGCAGACCGGTGGGGCAGTGTCTATGTTGCCGCAGACGGGCGAGTTAGAAATCGACCCCGACGAGCGGCTGGAGCGCGAGGCTGAGGAGCTTCGATTCGGGCCCGCCTATTGTACGCGAAGGTGAAGAATTCGGGTTAGAACTCCGGCCGCGGTGCAAGCCCCGCCCAGTCGAGAATCGCGTGGTCGTTGTGATAATTCTGCAGTTGGCCAGCACGGTCGTAGCGGTCGGTACACGCTGCAATTCCGTGCCCCGTCACTCGTGTGTCCGCGGGTGGCCGAAGCCCCATGCCGACGTAGCAATCCCGGATTTGACACCGGAGATGGTCGACGAGAGTGCGCTGGAAGGCAGCCATCGAGATAATCGGCGTGTGAGCAGGCGTGAGTTGGATGCGAGCAGCGAGTGTGGCGTCGTCATCCGGTTCTGTGCTGTCGCCGTACTCGACGCGTGTCGGCCCGCCGTCTGCGTTCCAGTGAACTCTGAGTGGGGAGGAGACACGGAGGAACCGCTCGCTGGACACATCCTCGGCAGATGTCCCCCCGGCAGTCGAGAGGAGGCGGTTCAAGCGCGCGAACAGGTCGGAATCGTCTCGGTCGGGGCGGACGTCGAGTGCGTGTCGAATCTCACCGAGGCCATTCAGTTCGGTGAGTACGTCGGAAAGCTGCCGAATCTCCTCGGTATCCAACGTGAGATAGATGTCCTGTTCGACGAGTTCCAACGGGGTTCCTCGTGTCGGCTCTGGCGGTGTAACTGGTGGCGCTTCGTTCCTCCGGTGGGCGGTGAGTTGGTCGTAACACGGCTGGAGGTGCGAGGCGAGTGTGTCTTGGGCCATCGCGCCGACGAGGAGTGCCGTCACGGCGAGTCGGTCCGGGTCGGCGATTTGGTCGGTGCTGCTGTAGGGCGAAAGTACGTCGGTGTCGGTCGTACGCGTGAGGTAGTATTTGGCGAATCGCTCGACACGAGCAAGTCGTTCTTCGTCATCGAGGGACCGAGAGTGGTCGTCGGGGAGGGACTGGTCGTGCCAGTGGTCCTCGACCATCCCGTCCGCGGAGAGTGTGAGGTGGTGTGCTGTGTCTTCGTGGTCGGTGATTCGTAACTCGACTGTGCGACCCGTTTCGGAGTGTTCGGTGACTTTCATACTGTGAATGCGGGGTCTTTGGGAGCTGCCGACGCTTTTCTCGTAGTCGGCCTGTGAGACTACGTCGGCTCGTTCGTCCGAGGTGGAATCTGGTAATGGATGCGGGGTGTTGAATGTGACCATCCTGTCTATCGGCCAAACAGTTTATATGAAAACAGTGTTACAGTCAGCATAATTACTCATCGCATGGCACGCGAGGAAACATATTCGGACTCGGATACGCCTGACTTGACGCAGTTCCAGAAGAATCGCTTCTTCAAGGGGAAGCTGATGACCCCCCGTGATATGGAGGCAGAACAGGCGTATCACGCCGAACGGTTACATACGATAAACCGATTCCTCAACGGAAAGGGAATCGTTCACGGCATCGAAGTGCAGTCTGTGACAGAGACGGGCGACGGCCTCGACGTCACCCTGACACCCGGATTGGCGCTCGACGGGAACGGTCGGCCAATCGTCGTCGAGCAGGTCACGACCAAATCCGTACCGATGCCGGCGGACGACTCCGTGTACCTCTTTCTCGAATTCACCGAGGCCGCGATGGAGACGATTCCAGTGCCAGACACGGAAGGTGCAGTCGCCGACGACACAGCATCCAACCGCGCTGTCGAATCGTTCACGCTGACGTACCACGAGACCGAACCGGACGAAGTAGCGGCGACCCCGGACGTCGAGATTCCCAACCTCCAATCGGACGATTTTACTCCAGAAACGCTCCGTCAACTGCTCGCCGAGCAGTGCGAGCAGAAGCAGTGGACTCGGGGAACCACGGGGCCAGCCGTCTTTATTGGTGCCTTCGAGCGTACCCCTGACGGAAGTTGGGTTCCCATCGACGACGCCCCAGCACGACCCGTCGTGCTCGACAGCGAGTTCCTGTTTAGCGTCCTCGTCGACCACGTTGCAGACACCGACAATCCACACCGGACTCCAGTCACGAAAGAGCCGATGGATGTCCCCGAAGACGTCGACGAAATCATGGATGCGCTGGAAGGACTCCAAACACAAGTCGAGACGCTGCAAGACGACCGCCGGTCGCTGACGAGATACGTCATGCGGAAGACCATCAAAGACCGCATTCGCTTCTTCGAGGAACTGGCCGACAGAGTCCAAGAACAGAGCGGTCAAGCGAGTCAACTCGCACGGGGTATCGTAGACCGCTCCCGCGAGGACCTGCAGGCGGTGCGTGTTCGCGAGGAGGACTACGAAGACCAGTTGGACGCACTCATCGACCCGCTGGTCGAGCTAGGAGACCACCTCGAACCAGTAACCACCGAAGAGAGTCTCGAGAATTACTTGCGAGCCGTGTCGAACATGCAAGCGGCCGTCGAAGAACGACGTTCGCTGTTGGACCAGGTCGACGCGCACGACGAAGTGTGTGAAGCCGCAGACTCCCTCGAAGTACTCCTGAACGTCGTCCCCATGGATGGAAACTAACGAACCAGACCAGTTCACCGAATACAAGGATTTGACCCAGCGGTAATCGCCACACTACCGAACCGGCGCTGACAGCCTCTCCGGTCACATTTCCGGTTGGATAGCCGCTGTTCTCCATATTTAAATTAATTTATCAAATAGTAACATTTATCAGTAACCGATTGGATTATTGACACTGTTGGAGTCAGCAAACAAATGAGTGAATATCAGTCTCCAGGCGTATACGTCGAAGAGGTGCAGAGCGGAAGCAAATCCGTCGAAGGAGTCAGCACTAGCACCGCTGGCTTCCTCGGTCAGACCGAGCGCGGTCCTGTCGAGCCTCGCCTCATCACGAACTACTCCGACTTCGAGCGACTCTACGGTTCGAGTCCGAAGTCATCCAACCTCGATTCGGCTGTCGATGGCTTCTTCAAGAACGGCGGGAGTCGCTGTTACGTCGGACGTGTTTGTGGTGCCGACGTCAACGACGTAGCGACTGGTATCCTCGCCGACGACCAGGGTAACGAAGTCGCCGAAGTCGAAGCCATTGGTCCCGGCCAGTGGGGCGAATCCGTCGCAGTCATCGTCGAAGAAAGCCAGTACCCCGGTCAGTTCGACATCGTCGTCCGTTACTGGTCCGATGACCTCGAAACGGTCAAGAAACCGCACGGCGACCGTCCTGACCCGTCCCCTGACGTAGAGGAAGTCTTCGACGGCCTGTCGGCAGACATGCAGTCGAGCAACTTCTACGAGAAGCAGCTCGAAAGCTCGGTCCTCGTCAACATCGAGTACAAAGGTGACGGCATGCCCGTCGAAGGTCTCACCTGGCTGCACCGCGACAGTCAACCCACTCTGTACTCCGACGGTGGTGTCGTCGAGGCTGAAGAGGAAGAAGAAGCAGAGGAAGATGAGGACGAAGAAAAGACCGTCGTCCACATCCCCGAAGACCTCGACGAACTCGAACAGGAAAGTCTCGAAAGCATCGCCGAACCCCTCGAACTCGAAGTCGACGGCGCGGATAAAGACGACCTCGTCGTCGAACTCGAAGAGGTCCGCGAAGGTGAACGCGAGGTCGACGCCGAAATCGTCACCGAGAAGCCGGAAGCGGACGGCGAAGTCACGCTCAAGGACTACGAAGGCGTCAACAAGCCCGGCCTCCGTACCGGGCTCGCAGCCTTCGAAGCCATCGACGAGATTTCGATGGTCTGTGCTCCTGACGAGAACGACGTCGAGGGCCTGACCGACGCGCTCGTCGCCCACTGTGAGAACATGGGCGACCGCTTTGCGATTCTGCAGTCTCCGCAGAACCCCGGTCCGATCTCCGAGATCGAGACGCCCGTCGATTCCTCGTACGCGGCGTACTACTACCCGTGGGTCAAGGTGCTCGACCCCGTCACGAACCGAGAGAAACTCGTCCCGCCAGGTGGTCACATCGCGGGAATCTACTCGCGGACAGACCAGGAACACGGAGTCCACAAGGCACCCGCAAACGAGACGCTGCGTGGCATCGTCGGCCTGCAGCACAACATCACCAAGGGCGAACAGGACGTTCTCAACCCGAAGGGAATCAACTGCATCCGCAGCTTCCAGGGTCGTGGCATTCGCGTGTGGGGTGCCCGCACCACGTCGTCTGACCCTGAGTGGAAGTACCTCAACGTCCGTCGCCTGTTCCTGTACATCGAACAGTCCATCAAAGAAGGAACCCAGTGGGCCGTCTTCGAGCCGAACGACCAGGACACCTGGGGCCGTATCCGGCAGTCTGTCAACAACTTCCTGCGTACGGTCTGGCGAAACGGCGGTCTGCAGGGTCAAAGCGAAGACGACGCGTTCTACGTGAAGTGTGGCGAAGAGACGATGTCACAAGACGACATCGACAACGGTCGTCTCATCGTCGAAATCGGCGTCGCCCCGGTCAAGCCCGCCGAGTTCGTCATCTTCCGTATCAGCCAAGACACCGAACAGGCCTAACGAATCACCCGAAACCGAACGTAACCAAACGACTACCATAACAACATCCAACAATGTCCAAGTCTCAACCGATCGCCAACACGCAATTCGATGTCGAGCTCGACGGAACCAACATCCCCGGTGTCGTCGAAGTCAAACTCCCCGAAAAGAACGTCCAGACGCACAACTACCGTGAGGGTACCGACATCGCCTCCGGGACGAAGCACCTGGGCGAAGTCACCTACACCAAGCTCGAATTCGCACGGTCCGCCGACAAGTCGAACTCGGCGCTCGACGACTGGCTGAAGGCCGCCGAAGAGGGTCGCGAAAAGGACGCCAAAAAGCAGATTGCAGTGCTCCTCAAGGACCGCACCGGTCAGACGGTTGCCCGCTACAACATGGAGGGCGCGATGGTCATCCAGTACAGCCCGCCGACGCTGAACGCGACCCCCGGTGGCGACCAGATTGCTGTCGAGACGTACGTCGTCGACTTCGACACGATGCAGGTCGACCGCTCGTAATGGGCACTCACACAACTGACCCGACGGACGGCTACGCAGTCGACCGATTCCGGGAGGAGTGTCATCTCGACTCCGAGGGATATCTCCACACCGGGACCGCGTCGGCACACGTCAACAGAATAATTATCAACACGAAAGGACAACGCCGGTAACAGATGACTAATCAGACGCTCCAGACCGAATTCGAGTTTACCCTGCCGAAGGGATACGTCGACGACGAGGGAACCCTCCACAAGGAGGGTCGGATGCGGCTCGCAACTGCCGCAGACGAGATTCAACCGCTGAACAACCCGCGTGTTCAGTCGAACTCGTCGTACCTGACGATTGTGTTGCTCGCGCGGACGGTCACGGAGCTGGGCTCGCTCGATACCGTCGACGAGAACGTCATCCAGAGTCTCTTCGTGTCGGACCTCGAATACCTGCAGGTGATGTACGAACGCATCAACAACAGCGGTTTGAACGCGGTCGACACTGCCTGTCCAGAGTGTGGTGAGCCGTTCACCGTCGAGGTCGAAACCGGCGCACACGTCACGGACGCGACCGACGACGGAATTGCGACGCCGGAGTCGGACGTGTCTCTGGACGATTCCGACGGCGTCCGCGACATCTCCACGGTGTCTGAGACACCACAGGAAGACCCCGAGCCCATCGCAGAGGACGCAGAACCGGGAAACCCAGCCGAATGATTCACCTCCACGACCCTGACGTGCTGTTCGAGGAAGTCGCCTTCGTGGCGTACCACTTCGGGTGGAGCCGCGAAGACGTCCTGGGAATGTCCCACTGGGAACGTCAGCGGTGGTGCGAGGAGATAAGCGACATCAACGAAGAGATGAACAGGAACGACGGCGCTGCGTCGGGGCAAGAACCCGAACAGCAACGTCCGAACTTCCTCGATACTGGGGACGGCGGCAAGGTCCTCTCGAAGTCGTTAGACGAACTACGCGACGGGTAATCGCCACGAGATTCCTCATTCAACCATGGCAAAAAAATCACAATCTCCCTACGGACAATACAACTTCGAGGTCTTGATCGACGGGAAATCTGTCGCCGGCTTCTCTGAAGTCTCCGGAATCGCGATGCAGTTAGAAACCGTCTCGTACCGAGAAGGCGGTGTCGACGAGTACGTCCACCAGCTTCCAGACCAGTTCGCTCATGCCAACCTGGTCCTCCAACGAGGATTGACAGACGACGTCACCTTCTGGGAGTGGATACAGGACGTGATGAGTGGCAACGTGACGAGAAAGAACGTGACGGTCAAAGTCCAAGAGAACTACATGGGGCCGAACACGTGGGGCTGGCAGTTCCTCGGCGCGTACCCCACGACGTGGCGTGGTCCCGACCTCATCGGTGGCCGCCAGGGTGGTGTCGCTATCGAGACCATCGAACTCGCCTACAAGCAGTTCAACAAACTGTCCGGCGCACCGAAGTAAACCCGGTCGCTACCTCACTCTCGTTCTGGACGCCGTTGCACACCGACGTCGCGTTCTGCGATACGCGTGAACGCTTCCTGGTTGATGGACTGAATCATCACTGGCGAGGCTTCCACCGTCACCGACGGCTGATACGTGGCGTCGAACCGCGCCCACAGCGAGAGCACTTCGTCGAACGGCGGGTCCGTAATCGACAGCGCGATTCGAGTATCTTGGTCGATTCCCTCGACATCGGCTGGTTCGAGTACGCTCACGTCGTTGAGCGTCTGGAGAACGAGTCCAAGCGCCTGCTGTTGGCCGAGCGTGCCGCTGACGTTGTCTTCGTCGTCTCGCGGGTACGCCGTCACGAGATACTCGATACTGACGGGCAACGGCGGGTCGCGTCGTGACGAGTCGCCCACGGGAGTCGTGTTCATCGACCCGACCGAGCCGTCTTTTCGGACGCGATACGGGTAGAATCCGATTCGAACGGTCGAGTTGGGGCCGATGTCCTCCGGAGAGACGAGTTCGATTTCGTCGGGGGCGACAGGGAGCTCTGGATAGTCGGCAGTATCGGACAGGAGGTCGACGAGCGCTTCACTCACGTATCGAATTGCTTCGTAGGTCATCGGTGGTTTCTCTCCAAACGTCGGGGTGACATCGGCGTCTCACACAGTCGCATACGTCGCCCGTTCGTGTACCGCTCGAAAAAGGATTCCGAGGGCGTCGAGTCTTCCGAACTCGTCGGTGGTTCCGACCTCATCGTCGGTTCCGTCGGCGACTCTCAGACTCCTGTGCTGGCTCTGCAAGCGCGTCGGCGTACGGTTCGAACTCCGATTTTCGGACGACGCGACCGGAGTCTCGGTAGTCGCGTTCGAGCACGCGAACGGCGTGTTTCATCTGAATCGAGTCGGCACCGCAACTCGCTGCTTCGACGGCGATTCGCTTGGCGAGCGAGGCGATTTCACCCCCGCTCAAGTCGAACTGCGCGAGCCACTCGGCGTCGATACCGTCTGTGGGGGTCCCGTCAGGGAACGCGGCCTCCCAAATCGTCTCTCTGGTCTCTTCTTTCGGGTTCTCGAACCGAATCGTGTGGTTGATACGTCGGGTGAACGCCTCGTCGATGTTCGAGGCGTAGTTCGTCGTCAAGAGGATGACGCCGTCGTACGTCTCGATGCGCTGGAGCAGGTAGTTCACTTCCGCGTTAGCGTAGCGGTCCGTCGCATCCGACACCTCCGCCCGGTCGCCGAACACCGAATCAGCCTCGTCGAAGAGAAGAATCGCGTTCGACTGTTCGGCCGCCTTGAAGATTTGTTCGAGGTTCTCCTCGGTCTCGCCGATGTACTTACTCACGACGCTGGAGAGGTCGATTTTGTAGATGTGCATACCGACCTCGTTGGCGAGCGCTTCGGCAGCCATCGTCTTCCCGGTCCCCGGTTTGCCCTTGAACAGGGCGACCACGCCGGTACTCTTGTCTGTGTCACGGAAGCCCCAGTCGTCGTAGATTCGCCCTCGGTTCGAAATGTGCGCCTGAAGCTGGTCGAGTTTCTGGTCGGTTCGTTCTCGGAGGATAACTTCCTCGCGAGTCACCGACGGCGTGATATGCTGGGCGAGTTCGGCCAACTGGCTGGACGATTGCGCACGACAGCCCTCTCGAACGTGTTCGGCAGTCAGTTCGTCGTCGCCGGCGAGCGTGTTCGCCGCCGCCAGCGCGGACTCCATCTGTCCCAACGTCAGGTCGAACGTGCTGGCCATGTGTTCGGCATCGAGGTCGTCAGGGAGCGAGTCGGCGTGTGTCCGCCAGAATCGCCGCCGCAACGGAATCGTGGGGCGGTCGAACCCGACGAGTGCGTCTACGACCTGTCGGGTAGTTCCGGCTGGCGTCCACGACGATTCGCCGAGTAGGAACACGTCGGCCACGACAGGGTCGAACCGTTCGATAATCGACGTTAGCGACTGGGAACCGCCTGTCGTCGTTTTCGTCACGTCGTCAGCGTCGGCGAGGACGACCGGCCGTGCCTGAAGGGCAGCCTCGCGAACGACGATATCGAGGACGCCAGCCTCCAGCACCGTCGGCAGGTGGATTTGGAGATACGTCTCGTCGTCGCAGAGAGCTTCAGCAGCCCGTCGGGGACCACTCCCCTGTGGGCCGTAGAAGTAGAGGCGACGCCCAGTCTCGTCGCTGTCGCGGAGCGAAGCGAGCGTCGAATACGTGTCGTCTTCGACGAGCAGGTCGTCGAGCGTGGCGTCGGTAGTCGACTCTGTGACGAACGTCTCGGCCGCACCGGAACCCTGTGCAGGCGACGGAGAGCGCAATCCAACGTCGACAGTCCCGTGGTCGAGCAAGAACGCGTAGATTCGGTCGTCGACGCGGAGCGAGTAGTCGAGTTTCGAGCCAGCCCGTCCAGCCCCCTCTGGTGGTTCGAGGACGAGAAGACGGTATTCGGACAGTGGTGACCCCTGACCGAACAGGTCGGTCGCGGTCAGAAACGCCGCGGGCGTGGTCGAAAAGAGGTCGGCGACGAGACTGACTGTCGGACGTTGCTTGCTCGCGTCGTTGTGGAGTTCGCTGAATAGCTCGGCACCAGCGGGGTCGATATCGGGGAAGAGCGCTAGCAATAGAACGTCCAGGTGTTGCCGCGTGAGGCCGAACGCATCGACGAGCGTCTGGAGCCGGAGTTCAACACCCGCATCGACGGCGGCCGTGCGTTTTTCTTCGATTGTCCCTCGGTATCGGTCGAACTCGTCGCGGATGCGAGGTGGGACCACCAGCTGCGTCGAGCCCGGCGGCGTGTGCGACGCGCCGGACTGCAG
Source organism: Haloferax larsenii (assembly GCF_024730625.1). NCBI lineage: Archaea > Methanobacteriati > Methanobacteriota > Halobacteria > Halobacteriales > Haloferacaceae > Haloferax > Haloferax larsenii. Next base: position 310,981 of record NZ_CP078064.1, on the reverse strand, counting down.
GCGGTCGGCCAATCCGAGTTCGGAACGCGGGAGTTCCTCGTGACGATTCCCGAGGTGCTCGCGCAAGAGCAGGTCGAGGCACCCGAGTTCGTCCAGTAGGTGTTCAATCGTGTCCTCGTAACTCATTGTCTGCGTCGAGGTGTCGGAGCACTAATAATTCACCGAGATATATGTTGGGTATTCGGCTAGGCAACAAACAATATATAGGATGGCTATCAAGTCAGTGGTAAGATGGGATTTCGCTCTGCGAGTGAGAAGACGAGCGAGGGCCAACAGTCCTCGGTCGTCCCGTCGATTCAAGAGCTAACGGGTGGTTCCGACCGCAGTCATCGCGGCGGTGGGTCGCCGACGTCACAGGACGCTGCGGGACGGTTCGGCCTCGAAGCGTATCGCCCCGGAATGGAGGTTCAGATTCAACGCCTCGTCCAGAGCCACGGCGCGAGCCAAGTGCGGCAGTGGGCCGACGAAGGCATGACCGTCGAGACGATGGGCAAGCCGCGGGACATGCGCCAGTTCCGCGACCGCCAAGAAGAACGCCCCGCAGAAGTTCCGAAGGATATCGAGCGCCGGAACGCCAAATCTGTCCAGCGCAGTCGCGGCGCGCATCACGAAGCGTCGAAAGCTGGCGACGCGCAGGTTCCTGATTCGGTTCGAGACGTGATTTCTGCTCCCGGCCAGCAGCTCGACACCTCGATTCAGCGCGCGATGGAAGAGCGCATGGGTGACAATCTGGGCGACGTGCGCATTCATACGGGCCCAAGTGCTGCGAAAGCGTGTGAGGACATCAACGCCCGTGCCTTTACTGTCGGAAATCACATCGCCTTCAACCACGGCGAGTACGACCCGTCGAGTGCAGAGGGACAGCACGTCCTCGCACACGAGTTAGCGCACGTTCGCCAGCAGACCGGGGGCGCGGTGTCGATGCTCCCGCAGAAGGGTGAATTAGAGATTGACCCCGACGAGCGTCTGGAGCGGGAAGCAGAAGAAACCGCCCAGCGCGTGATGCGTGGCGGGAAGATTGGTGTCCATCGGATGCAGCAGTCTGATGTCCACGTTCAGCGGATGCCAGACGCCGAAAAACTCGAACAAGTTCAGAACGCGAATGCGAGTCCGACAGTCGAGAGCTTAGCCAATCGCGTGAGTGAACTGGAAACGAAAGTCAGCAGCGTCCAGAACGCGATTTCGGATATGACTGGGGGCGAAGCCGCCACTGAGAGTCTAGTTGCAGGGGTCACAGACGCTGCGAAAACGAGTGCCGGGACAGTTGCAACGAGTCTCATAGCTGGTGGAAGTGCTGCAGCCGGCGGGGTAAGCCTCGGAACGGCTGCACTCATCGCCGGTGGGGTCGGTCTAGGCGTCCACGGCTTGGAAAACCTCGGGCGTGCTTACGGTGACGACGCAATCCGGGGCGCAAAGCAGGGTGCGAAAGCAGCGAAAGACCGCTTCACTGCGCTCGGTGAACAGATTCAGGACGGCTACGGAAGCATCAAAGAACGTCTATCCAACATCAGTATCTTCAGTAGTGACGATACTGGGTCGGATCTCGAAGGGAAAGCACAGAACAGAGGTGGTCGCTAACTATGGATGCACTAATTACTGGAGAAGGAGATGGTATCGTCGGACTCAGCGTCATCGACAACAATGACGTGGAGCACTTAATCGAGGTGTCGAGTGATGGTGAAATAACTGGACACCAGCAAGACGGCTATCCAGACGATTCCTCGAAGCGTGAGCCATGGGAAGGCCAAAACGTGATGCAGGCGCGGAACTACGCTCGCTTCTACGTCGCCCGTGAGCGTGGATACGACACCATCACACAGGACGAAAACCCAGACCGAATCAACGCCGCTCGGCATGCGCTCTCGGCCCTCTCTAACGACGACTTTCTCGACCTGTTCGGTGCATACTGTCGCCAGCACCGAAGTCACTACGACGACTCAGTCACTCGGCCTGTTTCACTCCCAGAAAGCATTGACGAGGATGATTACTTCCAGTACGAACTCGGCATCTACCTCGATATCGATCAGGACCGCCTCGACGAAAAAGCTGCAGACCTGAGTGAGTTGCTCACCGAAGCAGCACTCGAACAAGACGAAGGGACACTGGAGCGAGTTCAAAACGTCCTTGGTACTGACGGTGGGCAGAAAACGCTCACCGGGGAGACGGTCCAACACCTGACTCAGAAAGCAGATGAGAGAAACATCGATATCACCGATATCGTCGAAATCGATGCCGTCTCTGGTGTTCACGTTCGCTGGGAAGACGAGGTTGGTCTCATCAACAAACGCGTCGAAGAGCGCCGCCAAGAGGGAGCGATTCCATACGACCGCGAACCAGATGCACTGGTGCAACTCCCACCATTCGACACGGGTGCACTCGATAACCCGGACGCAGTTCAGGAGTTCAAAGACTTCCTGTGCTATCACCTACAGTGCCAAGTCCGGGATTGCTTCGTCGGGATGGGAATCGAACCGCCACACGAGTTCCGTGTCGTCGGTCCGGGTCTCTACCACTATGCGATTCGGTACAAGCAGTTAGATTTCTATCCACCCCTCCACGACCTCACCTCCGACGCCATCGATTTCGACCAGTGGCACGAGGATGGACTCATCGAGTCGAACCCCTCAACCTGAACTAGTTCGACTCGTGTGACCCCCCCGTCCGTGTCCCAAGCAAGAATCGGAAAGGTACGTGGCCTGCGGTGGAAGGCTGGATGGTTATCGGATGCAGCAGTCTGGTGTCCACGTTCAGCGGGCGGCCACAAACAGTGACGGAAACTGGTTCGGTTACGATGTTGGCCCACTCAATTTCGGCGCCTCGAAGGACGACGAAGACAAGATATCGTCTGATCCAGAGGTGTTAGCCAAAGAAGTCGAACAGATCAACGAGCGACTGACCACTGTCGAAGAGACTGTCAACAGTAGCGAATCGACAGCGTCGGCCGTCGGAAAGGCGGCGGTACAAGGGACAGTCGGCACCGTTGGTGGACTACTCGGAGCCGTCGCAGGCTCAGCGTTCATGCCCGGTATCGGCACAATCGGTGGCGCTGTCGTTGGCCAAGAGATGGCCAAAGGAGTTGCTGGCGACGTCACCAAGTCGCTCACCGGCAAAGCCTACGACAAAGGCTCTGAGGTCGTCTCGGAGAAAATGGGTGCGGCCAAAGAGTACATCGAGGAACTCATCGACGAGAAACTGAACGCTGCGTTCGGGGACTCTAAGACTGGTACGGAGAGTAACAAAACCAACTTCTAACCATGCATGCAGAAATTAAAAAAGAGACTGACGACGGCTTCGGCCTGCTTGTAACCGATAATAATGGGGTAGATCATAAGATCGGAGTCTGCCATGATGGAGAGATAGATGGTCACCTGCAAGACGGCTACCCAGACAAGGCAGCCAAACGGACACGAGAAGGCAACGAGCACGTCGAACAGGCTCGGGCGTTTGCACGATACTACGTGTACGCAACCCGTGGGTACGAAACGGTCTCGCCTCCGGACAACCCGGTCCGAATCAACGCTGTCAGACTCGCTATCCAGGAACTCTCTGATGCGGAGTTCGAATCGCTGTTCGGCGACCTGTACCAGCAGATGCGCAGCTATCACGACGAGACGCCCCGCGCTATCGACATCCCCGCTGGTGCACCCGGCCCGAATAGCGTGTTGTACCGCCAAGACGTCTATCTCGGTGTGGACCCCACCGAAACCGAACTGGAAGACGCAGCCGTCAACCTCGCAGCCTCCCACGGCATCAACCTCGACGAGGACGCGCTCAACGAGCAGGCTGTGAGTTCGCTCTCGACAGAAGCACTCACCGATTGGGAGTCGTTCGGGAGCGACCTTGCCGACCTCGCTTCCGAGGCGGAAGCAGACCTCATGGTCGGTGTGTACGTCGATGCAGTCTCGTCGCTGTACACCTCGTACGTCGGCGGTGACGAATACGTCGTGACCGAGCCGGACGAATCACCGTTCGAGCGCGAGCCAGACACGCACATCGAACTTCCACCAGTCGAACCGGGACCACTCGACGAGTTCCGCGAGTTCCTCGACCATCACCTGAAGTGCCAAGTGCGAGATTGCTTCGTTCGGATGGGTGCCGAACCACCGGAACCGTTCCGCGTGCTGGGAACGGGGCGGTTCGAATCGACGGCCGCCTACAAGCTCATGGACATCTATCCGGAGTATCACGACCCAGAAGAACAGAGCTTACTCGGAAAAGTTCGAGATTTGGTGTAGTGGACTAGGTTCACTCGCTGACTAGTTTTTCGCCCTGTCCCACGAGTCACTGGATGCGACAGTCAAGGTGGTGTTTAGCGAACACCCCGCGCGGACAAACTCGAATACTCGCAACGTCTTCGCATCCACGACTTATGAAGGCGAACAAGAGTACAGCAGTAATGATAGGTACAATCAATATTCTAACTAATCACCACTATCAATTACCATGTTTTGATATGTTATTCTCATCAGTGCCGTTAGACCCATTAATAAGCAGTATGACAGCCCCATCAGTCTGTTCTCCAGGGTGACTTGTCCACCTATCACAACTTCACTAGACACCAGTATCGACTATCGACGACTCGACAGTCAGCTATCACTTTGCGGACTCGACACAAGACCAACAGCTCACTACTAGCTGGGGTGGTCGTCTTCAGTGAAAATCCCGGATGTCGAATCCCGGGCTTCAATCGGTCGAATCCCGACGCTTAGTTCCCGCCAAGTACCCGCTTGAACAGCGTGAACGTGAGAAGGGTGAAGAACAACCCGTTCAGCATCCCCTGACTGGCAGCGAGGACGCGCGCTGCCGGACCGAGGGGGTTGATGTCACCGTAGCCAACCGTACTGAAGCTGATGTAGCTGTAGTAGACGTTATCGAAGAGGACTTCGAGCGCTGTTTTGTCTACTGCGCTCGGGTCGAAGACGCTCCCGGCTTGCGTCAAGAACGGCCCGCCAACAGCGTAGGCCAATCCGAACGCCGCAGGTAAGAGGAAGGTGAACGCAGCGATTCGAGGGAGGCGGTTCCCATAGCCGCACGTCACCTGCATCAAGAGGTTGAGTCCCACGCTCGCGACCTTTTTGCCGCGTGCCCAGGCGTTCAGTGAGTACTCGTTGATGATGATGTCGAAGTTCTTCTGACGATTGTAGTAGTAGCGTTTGAACTCGAATTCCCGACTCGCCGGTGTGTCGCCCACGGCGTTGGCGCTATCCTGTGCTTTCCGGTAGGTCTCCTCGATTATCTCGGGAGACATCTCGACGGCGAATTGGCCCGTCGCAGCGTTCCCCACGAAGTCGTGGATGGTCCAGTCGTTTCGTTCGAGGTAGCCGTGGTGGTCGCTGAAGTCGAAGCAATCGAAATCGGTGAGGCAAAACCGGAAGTGGTCGAGCAGTTCGTGCTCGTTTCCGTCGCCTTCGAGTTGGAGGTCACCAACTGTCGCTCGCGTGAGGTCGTACGGCGTCGCTTCGCCAGCGACCTGCGAAATCGTGCCCCCGCAAAGCGTCGCGTCGGTGAAGTCGAGATACGTGTCTCGGTCGCCACCGTGAACGCGGAAGCGTGCTGTCTCGCTGAAGACCGACCGGCGGAAGTCAGCCTGGTCGTGGAACGTCGTCTCCCAGAACGACGCAGTCGTGAAGTTGGCCGCTTCGAACTCGGCGACGTCCTGAAAGACTGCCTCGTTGAAGGAGGCGTTCGCACCGAGATGTTGCATCTCACCCTCGAACAGGGTGCCGCGGAACTCGGCCGGCCCGTGGAACGTTGCAGTTTCGAAACTCGCGTCTTCGTCGAATCGTGCCTCGCCGAACCGTGCACGTGCCTCGAATTCGACGTCGTCGAACGAGGCGTCGCCACCGAATTGCGTCCCGTCGGCGACGACGTCCCCACGGAACCGACTCTCGTCGAAGTTGGCACCGCCTTGGAACGTCGCGAACGAGAGGTCGAGTTCGTCGCTGACCACCAAGCGGTGGCAGTCAGTCCGCGCGGTGAAGGTCGCTCGGTCGAAGTTGACCGAACCTTTGAACACCGCATCCTTGAAATCCGAAAAGCGGAAGCGCGCCAGTTTGTAGTCGGCCTCGCCTTCGAAAACTGCCCCTTCGAAGGTCACGTCGTCGTGGGTGGTTCGACTCCCACCGTTGAACTCGACGCCGCGGAATTCGGCGAGTTGCATGAACCGGACGTCGGCAAAGCTCACGTCGTCGTCGAACCGCGCTTCGTCGAAGTCTGCCATCTCCTGGAACGTGACCCGGTCGAACCGAGCGTCGCCGCCAAAGATGACGTGTTCGAAGTCGGAGCCCGCAGTAAACTGCGCTCCTTCGAACGTCACGTAGTCGAAGGTTGCCTGCCGGAAACTCGCGTCGTCGCGGAAGGTAGCGTTCTCGAACGTGATGTGGTCGTCGAGGACGTGGCTGGTCCCGCTCGTTTCGACGTTTCGAAAGTACGCGGCCCCGTGGAAGGTCGTCTCCGCGAAACTCGTGTCAGCCAGAAACGTCGTCTCATCGCATCGCACGTCGCCACGGAAGACAGCGCCGTCGAACCGGGCTTCCTGCTCGAAGGTCGCTTCGTTGGTTTTGACTTCGTCGCGGACCGTCAGCCGCTCGGCGTCGACTGTGCCAGTAAGCACAGCTTCTTCGAGTTTCAATTTCCCGACAGTCGCCTCGCGGAGAATCAGCCCTTGTTCGAGCTTCCCATGCGTCAGGTCTAGACCGTCGATATCGGCGTGTTGGAAGTTCAGGACGTGGTTCGTCTTGCCGTTGATATCCTGGTACGTGAGTGAGAGGTGCGGGAGGTCAGCACCGATGTACTCGTTCACACGAGTGTCGGGAGACTGAAGGTTTGCCCGGAGTTCATCGACGATATCGTCAGCGGTCACGTCGAGCGACGCGCGTTCGTCGCGAGTCATGTGGAACACACAGAACTCGCTTTCCGGGTGGGCTTCGTGGGGACACTCCCACGTCGTTTGCAAGTGCGCATCCGTCTGTATCGACGGATCGAACGTGTATCGACACGCGGACGAGGACATCAGGGCGGGTTTTGACTCATTTCTCGACATGGATAAAGCGCCTCCGTGTTACATCTCGGCCGCCCGCATTCCAGCGTAGGCGTGAGATTCGTACTGTCTTCATTTTCAGGGACCGTGATATAATTCTTCGGACAGCAGTGCGTCGGCGGGGTGCTTTTTCGCGGTGACGCGACATCCCTACTAATCCACAAAAATCGGTGAGAATATTATCACGAAATTGGCATCAGAACACGTGAACAACTCCCCGTTTCGGTGGGTTACACGGCTTTGTGTTGGTCTGACCGCTGGTGTTGGCGGGGCGATTACTGCCCGCCCGTTGTACACCGTTCTTGTTCTCTTTTGGATCGACCGCAGCGTCTCGCTCGTTCGTCGGTTCGGGTTGCTGTTGTTCGCATCCCATCGACCGTCAGTGACGCCGACGGGAAAGTCCAAAGCCCCAGAAAGCGGATATTCGACGTTTTCACCGTACGAGATGGGGCTCTTCAGATTCTTCACACCCAAGGTCGGTTCGATAACGCTAGCTGAACGCCTCCCACCGATAGCGGTGCACAACCTCCGTCCGTTTGTGAATACACTCCTTCTCGGAGTCGTTTTACTGCCACTTCCAGTATTGGCCACCACGTGGGCCGAGCCGACATCGTCAGTGATGGCCGGGTTCTGGACATCGACAACCCGCCTCGTCGTTGCAGGAGGGGTCCTCGCAGCGTGCGTGAAACATGTTGATTTGGCCCGACTGCAGCGGACGCCAACGTACCCCACTGCGGACAGTGTCTTTCCGGGGTGGCGACTCGGAATCTGGGCAGTCTACTGGGTACCGTTGTGGGGATTGGCAGTGATTTACACTGCCGGGCCGAGTGTGGACTCGCTCCTGGCAGTCGTCGCAGTTGGGCTCGTCGTCGTCCACACAATTCGCGATACTCGGCAGTTCGGTGCCGCAGAACAACCCAGTACACAGACGAGCCAAACTCCGGAGCAACAGACCCAACGACACGCGAACTCGTTGCCATCGGTGCCCCCCGAAACTGTGGTTCGTCCCACGCGACGTGCAGTCCACATCGGCGGTGCAATCGATAGCCTCATTCCAGTTGGACACGCTGCGGGAAGCATCCGCCGAATCACTGGACAGAGTGCAATTCTCGTGGTTTTGATGATTGGGGTCCCCGTTCTCAGCCACGAATTGCTGTCGGTTGCGTCGCCGTGGGTGTTCCTCGACCTGACCAGCAGCTTTGTGGCACTCTACTTGGGAGGGGTTGCACTCGTTGGCGCCCTTCATTACGACATTGTGTTTGGGACGACCGAATACCGATTGTACGAAGATGCACTCGTCGCATACGACCGCCGACTTGACGCCGTGCAGTGGTCTGTCCCGTACGCGTCCATTGCGTCTGTGTCGGTTCGAGATGGGTGGTTCGATTCACCGCTGGGGACCGACGTTGGAACAGTGAAAATCGAACGAACCAGCAGTTCCGACCAACAGGAGCCCTACCGATTCTACCGGGAGTCGATAGTGTTCGTTGACGACGCCGACCACGTCGCCGACCTGATTACTGCGGCACGAGGCGGTGCTCGATAGAGAGATTAGGCGTCGTCGTAACGTCGTCTCACGGGAACTGGTTTAAGCAGTATTCTAGTCAAATGTTTATCATATTTGCTCTTGAGGGTACTGTCTAGTTAAGCCAGTTTGAGGAACGAGCAGGTCGTTGAGTTAGTTGGTCAAGATGCTCGCAGACCTGCTCATCGAGTGCTTTGCGACGGATTTAGAAGAAACTTGGGAGCGTGAGCGGACGGCAACGTGACGAGACGCTTCGCGTCTCGTTCGCACACCAGAAATCTTCGATTTCTGGGGACGTTCACGAGAGCAGAGCTCTCGTGCAGCCCATCAGAACGCGGAGCGTTCTGAGGACGCCCGTCAGGGCGTTCGCTGTCCAGCTCCACGCGACCGGATGTTCACTCAGAGAAACAAAACAGATTCTTCGATATCTCGGCGTTGAACGCTCTCACCAAGCTGTTTGGCAGTGGGTACATCGGCTTGCTGACAGCGGACACAACCCGCCTGGGGCAACGCCGAAGCGGGTTGCGGTCGACGAGACCGCTGTCAAAATCAACGGCGAGTGGTCTTGGTAGTACGCTGCAATAGAAATCGACACAAAAGTGATTCTTGACGATGCGCTGTTCAAGCGTCATGGAACCGATCCGGCGGCTGCGTTTCTCCACGGAGTCTGTGAGAAACACGACTGTTCAGAGACGGTGTTTCTGGCTGATGTCTTCGGATATCGGACTGTATTCTCTCGATTAGGGTTGAACGGTCGGGTTGACTACACAGACCGAAACCTGATTGAAAAATGGTTTCACACATTCAAAATGAGAGTTGACTGTTTCCACAATTCATGGGCAGGCAGTCGGCTGGGCGTCTGCCAATGGCTTGCAGTGTTCATCCATTACTATAATTTTCAGCGACCGCATCAGTCGCTCGACGGAAGAACGCCAGCTCAGGAGGTTAACTAGACAGTGCCTCCCAGGGGAAACGATAAGAATTCACACACAGTAGGAATACCAGTTCATGCGTTGATAGGGAACTCTCTCCATGTCGACCCCAATCGTGTGCGTCTTGACGGGTGAGACAGTGCCCCGTGGCTGTCCCTGAGCCTTCGTCTTGAGTTCTCAATCATGAGGTCTCAGACGCGAGGGGGAGGGACGAAGAACCTATTTTTGCCTTTCAATTACAGCCGTAGCCCTGTAACTGTCGGCCTGAAAACAATGCCAAGGGGGAGTCTAGATACCGCATACAGTGGAGTAGTCAAACCGAGAGACGGGCGAACCACGAATGATCAGGAAACCCACGCCCTCACGACAGTCCCAGAGACGAACATCCGATCGTATCTGCATCACACCGTTGCTCACAGTGGATGGGGAACTCCCCGATTTGCTACTTTCTTGCCCTTTTTGCTATCGGCTCAATTTTCGCATGGACAATCTCTGCATCGACTTTTGTCCAACCACTAACTGAGAGTTCTTTCGCGAAGTTGAGCTGAATATACTCCGTGCCACTCTCTTCATCAACCGTGTGCTCACGCACGAGGGGGATGATTTCGTTCTCGGCGATGTCGGTCCTGATAGGCGTCCAGTTGGATAGATTTGAACCATCACCGAAGTAGATTTTCGAGTACGTTTCCGAGACGTCGCTTGTTGCTGTTACTTTGGTCGATGATTCTTGATTGACCCCGCTCGATGCTGTCGTCACTGCAGAGTTCTGAGTCTTGTCATCGTTCGACGACACGGTCTCCGTCGTCGTCTCCATATCGGTCTCATTTTGCTCACCCTCCTGCTCTCGCTTTCGTTCCCGTTCATCCACGTCGTCCCAAAACGTCGAGAGCATCTGGCTGATGAACTCAGGGCTTGCAGACTGGAACTCTTCCCTTTCTTGCTCGGAGAGATATTCATTCACCCCGTCCCAATCTGTCGACCCATAGCGTTCGTCAGCAAGAAGTCGGAAGCCAGCCTCATCTGTCCCCCGAATCACACGTCCGAACGCCTGACGGACTTTCCAAACAGCCGGAATCGTCAAGGCTGTCTCAAACCCAGACCCAGCACCGATCCACTCATCATACGCCTCGATAACGGCATCAGTGCGTGTGATTTTGTCCGGGATCACCGGAACAAGTGGAATACCAACGACTACGCACCCGTGCAACTTCTCGCCGTCGTAGTCGACGCCTTCCGTGATCGTGCTGCGCGCACTGGTGAAGATGACGGCGTCGCCATCAGCAAAGAACGATTCCAGAGTCTCATCAGTTTCCAACGCTGAACTCGACTGGTCGAGGTGGAACCGCTTGGATGACCCACGCTTCTTGAGATAGTCATGGGCCCACTTCGCTTCCCGGTAGTTCGGCATCGCGACCAGGATATTCCCACGACTGGCTACCACTTCTTCGAGAAGATCAGCGTACTGCTTACGGACTGGCTTCATCTGGCGCGGGTTGGTCGTTCGCTTCCCCCGATTCCGACTCGTGAATTTCGGAAGGTCAGCGATAAGGGACGCCCGGTTCTCCTCAGGAAACCGCAGCGGGTACTGCTCAAACGCAGTTGGACGGACGTCAGAGTCGCCAGATTGTCCTCCTGCAGAAGGCTTCGCCACAACTTCCCTCTCCCCACCATTATCATCGTCTTCTTCATCCTCTTTGGGATACGGGATGTCGTTGATGCCGACCGCTTCAGTAAAGACTTCCTCGGGTTGGAGGGTCGCACTCATGAGGACGCCCCCTCCTAGTTCTCCGAAGACTGCCCGAAGCTCATCTCGCGGGATGCAGTTAAACAGCTGGAATTTTGGAGTCCACGCCTTCACCCAGTCGGGGAACTCCGCCGGAATAGTTTCCTTTTGTCTGTCGTCGAGGACGACCTCACGGTAATACTCAACAGTACTCTCAGCAGCCCAACGCTTGAAGAATTTCCCGACCTCTACCCCCTGTGGTGTTCGGTCGTGAATACCTGCTTCTTCGAGTGCCTCGAACACGAACTTCACACCCAACATCGCTGGATAGACCTTGAGGAACGAACGCGTATCGAAGTTATCCTTAGCGACAGCGTCTGAAAGGAACTTGTCAGGGTCATCACTCTCCGGGTCACAGAGAGCGCTATCAATAGGGTCTGCACCCCACCGTTCGACAGCTTCCTGCCACGAGTGGTCCTGATAGCGCTCGCTCACCGCGTCTGAACCGTAAGCAGTCAGTTTTTGCTTGGCGAATCGGAGCAGCTGTTCAACCTCAGCAAGGTCCTCGGGAGTCACAGAGTAGCTGCCGGCCGTCCCGAGTGCGCTATCAGCCAGTGATTCGGCCGTTCTTGCGTCGCTAGTACCGAGATTCGGTGTTGGCGTCTTTGCGAGGTCGCCAACAGCGTAGTTTCGTGCAATCTCGAGGTCGTTAATCGCCCGGTCAAGTGTGTAGATATCCAGAGACATCGAGAGCATATCACGGACCCGCTCCTCAATCTGATGACCCTCGTCGACGGCAACGATAGTTTCCGAGTCCAGTAGACCAATTTTATCGTCGGTCAGTAGTCTGGTTTGGGGGTCGAAGAGGTGGTAGTAATTCCCGAGAACGACTTCCGCCCGCTCTGCCAGCATCTCCATTGCCTCGTGTGGACAGATACCGCGCGAGGCCGCAGTCTGGAAAAGTGTCTCTTGGTCGAATACGTGGTTGTCCGCATGATGGAAGTCAAACGGCAAGCCTCCCTTCTTGAACGCACCAGCATAGAACGGGTCGAACTTACCTTGCAGGTCAACTGGAAGTTGCCCCGTCCCTCGTCGCTGAAGTACGTCTGTATCGACGACGTCGTTCGTATGAGGAACAAGGTCTGGATATGGTGTCTCAACACCATTGACTGTTAGGCGGTCGAAACTGCCATCGCCTCTTGGATCCATGTCATTGACAATTCGGGTGACTGCCTCTGCTCGAGCGGGGTCGTATCGAAACTGTTCACGGTGATCTTCTGCTGTTAAGCTAGCTTCGTCCCAATTGTAATCCACCTTTGAGAAGTCTGGTGGCGACATGTCCTCCGGCCAGTCCAATGGGATGTCGCTATCGAACTTGATGAGCTTTCGCGTCATCTCCCTGAGGTCGTCCATCTTCTCACCGACACCGTGTCTATCAAACGGCGGAAGGTCGACGTACGCATACGGCATCATGTCGGTTCGACCCCTTATCACGACCGTTGAGACGGGAGCTTTAGCTTCAGGAAGGGACGCATTGATACCCTTCATTTCTCGGACGAACTGGTGGAGTTGCTGTTTGAGTGGCGTAACCACGAACAGTCGTGAGTAGTCTGGAAAGTCTCCAGAAACGTTGTCAAGGGTCTCCGTCAGTGTCGACTGGTCGCGGATTGCGTGAATCCCGCCAGTGACGGCTGCCAACGTCTTCCCTGTTCCACACGCACCCTCAAAAACGTAATAGCCGTTTTCAGAGAGGAGTTCAAGGAACGTATCAACTGCATCAATCTGGTCTTGGTAGACAGACTCGTAGCGAAAGTAGGGTGTCCATGTTCTGTCGAGGTCAGAAACAGTGACTGGACTCACACCTCTGGTCAGTGAGTGAGACGATTCTGCTGAATCCTGCTTCGAATCAACGTTGATAATGTCTGGGGTAGCCGTCTCCCCGTCAGAGACCCATGAGGGAACTGGGGGTGAGTCACCAATATCGTGGTCATCACTCGGTGGCATTGGAATTGGTTCAATATCAATACGTATACTCTATTCGGACATATTATGTCCATAACATAAATACGAGCCGACTCTATGGGAACCTGATGGACGACGAAGGTCGGGTTCCACGAGAGGGACTCCCAGGCACAGCAGGCGGACCAAATCACACCGGGAGACAGTATCATCAGCATGGGTGGCAATTTGTGAACTACGACGTCGAGACCGGCCCAGCGAGCTGTGAGGTCTGTGCCGCGTCGATACCACCGACGCGCGCTCGCTGTGTCGGCCACCGCGAGACATCGCCGCGAGTAGCTGCTCCCACCGACTACGAGTGGTCGATTTCGAAGACTGCAATCGCCGTCATCCCGGCATCGAATCGCTACCATGCGATCGCCATCGGAAGTTCATCGTTCCGCCTTCGAGACGGAGGCCACAAGTCGCGTAGCAGCTATGAACTGTTCTACGACCTCGATGACCCTGCCCGAATACTGACCGCTGGGTGGGGTAGCATCCCCGACGCAGTTCCACTGGACTCTAACGATGGGCAGCGACTTTTCGAGACTGCAGTTGATAAGACCGACTGGGAGACGACACTCTCTGTCGAACAGTCACGCGATGTAACTGATTCATCTCTTTCGGATAGCAACCCGCACATCTTCACTGAGACTGGTGACGGACTCGTCAATAGGGACCAACTGGCAGACTTCGACGAGCAACCACACTGTAAGAGTCATGACTACTGGGTAGTTCCTGCAGTCCTCTACGACCGCAAGCACAACACCACCGACAAAACAGTTCGAAACCGAACCTGCCCGAACTGTAGTGAGGCAACACAGCATGTTTTCGACGGATATGATGGTGGCCACCCTTCGACCCACGTTGATGGTGCCGCACTCTGGACCTGCCTCACGTGTGACACCACTCACGATGACACGCCCCCAGTCGGTGTTGACCCTGACAAGCCGTGGGAAGACAGCGATTACACAGGCGGTGACCGCTATACCCCTGAAGATGCCGCTGAACAACAACACGAGCAAGTGATGCGGCGACTCGAAAACGAAGACATGCTTGAATAAACTACCTCGAGATCAGGTCCTAAGCCACTCCTTCACTGTTGTGGAGTCAGTCTTCAGGGAAGAATTGGACAGATTCAAGACGGATACCCCGAGGCTTGACCTCGGGGAGGAAGCTGACACTACCCTCCTCAAACCACGCTCGATAGCAAGCCCGACTCCCACCCCAAGATGTAGGTTTAAGTATCTCTCTCCATGCTAATGAAGTATAGAGGTTGTTCGGAACATCCAAGTCAAACTCGACGTTTCCCACGAGGACGCTGAAGTCCTCGATGAGACGTTCGAGCAGTTCCGACAAGCGGCCCAACACGTCGCAGACCACGGATGGGACGACAACCCCTACAACATCACGGACACCAAGAACACACTCCACAAAGAGACGTATTCCGACGTTCGTGACGAACTCTCCCTACAATCCAGTCTCGTCCAATCCGCGAGAAACCTCGCGGCCACCGCACTCGGCAACTGCAAAGACCGTAAGTTCAACGGTGAACGCGCAAGCAAGCCCGAGTTCCGAGGAAGTGTTGTCGTGTACAACGGTCGAACCATCACATACAACGACGACCACGTATCTCTCGCCACAACCGACAAGCGCGTGACCGCTGAATACGTCACGCCCGTCAACGAGAAAGGAACGCCGTTCGAGGACTACTGGACTGACGAATGGGGGAAAGCCGAAGCAACGCTCCACAAACGTGACGGAACGTACTACCTCCACGTCGCCGTGAAGAAAGACGTAGAACCTTCTTGCGATGAAGAATCCGAGAACGGAGTGGTTCTCGGTGTCGACCTCAACGTGGACGGATACCTCGCCGTTACCAGTACGGGAGCATTCCTCGGCAACGCCGACTACCTCAACCACCGACGAGACGAATACGAGCGTCGGCGTGGAAAACTACAACAGACAGGCACTCGGTCGGCACACCTCACGATCAAGAGCATCGGGTCACGATTCGCTCGATGGAGCGCTGACTATCTGCATCGAATCTCCAAAGCAATCGTTCGAGAAGCCGTTGAAAACGGTTGTACGGCGATTGCGTTCGAGAACCTGAAGCATATTCGCAAGCGTATCTCGAACGCCTCGAAGTTCCAGCAGTGGGCGTTCAGAGAACTGCAACGTCACGCCGAATACAAAGCCGAAGAACACGGTATCGACGTGGACGATGTGAAACCGCAGTACACGAGTCAGCGGTGCAGCCACTCGGAATGCGGGTTCACGCACGAGGACAATCGTGATGGAGATGAGTTTGAGTGTCTGAAGTGCGGGAAGCAGTTGCATAGCGATTATAACGCCGCTCGGAACATCGGGGGGCGTCTTGTTCAGCACTGGCTCAAGTCTGGTGCTGGACGAGCCACGAGTCAACTGGCTTTGAAGTCAGGGACGTTGAACGCGAACGGTCGATTCCGACCTACTGCACTACGCAGTTAGAGCGGGAGTCCACTGACAAGCCTCGGGGCTTGACCCCGAGGCAGTTGACGTCTGTGTGTCTCAGGTATATCCACGTATTGTGGGCTTCGAACCCAACTGTCGTTATCACAAAACGAGAATTCCGGCGGTTTGTTTATACCAAATTTTGTATAATTGAGAAGTATGGACCAAGATGAAGCTAGCCAACTTCCTCGGCCCAAATTTTTTGATGACCACAACGTCCCAGAATCAACAGACCCACCAGACAAAATGCTCGGCTTGTATAGGTTTGAGCTTGGTGATAGGAGACCGGGAAAAGACAGGGTATATCGACGCCATGGTATTTTGACCAGCGAAGGTTGGTCTGTTCCGGTTCGGAGTTTGTACGTAAACATGGTTGCTGCAGTGGGCGATGGACCTCTTGATTTCGATGCCATCGACGCAATCCAACACGAATACCCTACTGTTGTCATTGAAGAACCTCGAGTGTTCCGTGCTGAATTAGACTCTGGAGAAATCCTCCCCGAGGATGTTGGAAGACCAGCAACCTTCCGAGAAATCCGTGGGTACGAAGTACAGTACTATGTTCCAGATGGATTGTCAGTTGACCAAACAACCGAATATCTTCGTCCTGCCCTAGACTGGTTATCGAATGAGTTCAAGAAAAAACCGAGAAGTGAACTAGTTGATGCAGTCGTAGGAATGTACAGTCTCACGGACGAAAAGGCTTCTAACGTTATTGAGTCCTATATGGATTCTGTGTGAAAGCAACAGCTTACTCTTGTCCCATTGACCTGTTTGTTTGACCTCTCTTGACGAGAGTGCTTTCATCCACAATATATTCGAGTTGGTATGTTCTCAGAGATTCTGCTCAGAGGCGGAAGTTTATAACAGTAAACAAATAATCAGTACTAAGAACAGATGAAAGCCCAACGCGCTACCCTCAACGTGCTCTCCCCTGCGGTTCGAGTAGAGAGTGTAGACCTGTTCAATCGGACTCAACGAGGATAACAACATGATTCTCATACTGTTCACTATCGTGTACCTGTGGATGTGCTACACGTGGCTCCTCTACGACAAGGAATTTATGTACCCACCATACTGGAGAACTGCTGTTCAATTGACGCTCCTCACTGTGTTCGCCGCCTTAACGAACAGCCCTGCACTTCTACTGGGATTTGTCTTGATCAGCTCTCTCCTCCACCTGAACGTGAATGCCTGGGAATCTGTTCACTCCGGCGTTGTCGCTGGGGCGATCGGGGGAATGGTAGTCGTTATCCACGGCATGAGTAATGGCTACACTGCGGTTGAGTGGGTCACTGGTAGCGGAGAGATACTAACGTTCACAGTTGTTGGTGTTGTTATGGCCTTAGCAACAGTTCTTACCGAATGGAAAGGCCACCCGGTTCAGTGGGTACTCATCACCTCTGGACTCCGTGAACCGGAACCGTCAATCAAGCTAGATCGCCACCCCTACCGCAAAACTGGATCTCACAGAGGTAGAAAATCCAGCCAGAAGCAATCGAAGAGTTCTAGCTGGACATCGGGAAGTGGATCTAACCCGAGCTCAAGTAAACCGTCCGGCAGCGAAACGTCTTCCAAGCAAAAGTCTAGCAGTAACAAGTTAGAACACAGCATCGAGCTCTCTGAGAAGTCCAAGAAACGTCGATCTAAAAAATCTGCTGCGGATGAGAATGGAGACACCGACGTGATTCAGGGTGCAAACCTGGGCGATTCAGAAACAGATGAATCCCCAACAGATGGTGACGAGAATGACTCACCTCTCGACAACCCTAACATGGCCAGTGATGAGGAAGAAGACGACCAGAGTGTTGAAGAATTCATGTTCCCTTGGGAGGAATCGCCAGAGCTCCGATTTGCCGATATCGGTGGGTATCACGACACCAAGGAGGAACTCACAAGCCAAGTCATCAACCCGCTTCAATCTGACAACGAGAGCTACAGGCGGTTTGATGTCGAACCTGCTCGGGGTCTCCTGTTCCATGGTCCACCGGGGACTGGGAAGACGCTGTTTGCCCGTGCTCTTGCAAACGCGCTCGACCGACCGTTCGTCGAGCTTTCGCAGGCTGACCTGACGCACGAACACATCAACAAGAGTCCACAGCTGATCAAGCAGCTATTTGCTGAAGCCCAGCAGATCGGCGGGGTCGTCTTCATCGACGAAGCAGAACAGTTACTCGGCGACCGGTCGAGCGCGAGGAACGCGCACGCTGAAGATCAAAAAGTCACCAACATGTTCCTGTCGGCGCTCACCAAGGAAGAACAGGATTTCTTGATCTTGCTTACCACGAATCAGCGAGACGGGATGGACGAAGCAATCCTTCGCCCCGGTCGGGTTGACAGTGAATTTGAGATCGGCCTCCCTGATTTGGACGCTCGGAAGGAGATTATCGAACTGACCGTCCTCGAAGTCCCCCATAATCTCAATCAGAAACACATTGACCACCTCGCAGAGAAGACTAGCGGATGGTCCGGTGCTGAACTGACTGCACTCAGTAACCAAGCTAAACTCGTTGCAGCAGAGCGTACTGCGAGTCGCCTCAAGTGGGCAGATGTTAAGCAGGCCTACCGCGAGGTCGCTGCTAACAGAACTGAAGCCTGATGTCCTCGCCCCTAGAATTTCTTCTCGGTGACTGGGTATTATTCGGGATGGATAATCTGGGGAGTTCAGCAAAGACCTAGGGCCTCACTTCATCCTTAGGGTCAGATCGTCGTTGAGCGACGTTCTACGCGTCCACCGATTACGGCGACGGCGTCTTTCTCTTCCAATCGGCTCACAATCTCCTGTACGTCTGCTGCAGGCCAGTCGAGCTCCTGTTGTAGGTCAGCCACCGAGTTCGGTTCGTCAAGCGCGTGCAGCACTTCGAGCTCCTCGTAGACGCGCTCAGTGATCTCCGCCACGGGGTCGTGCAACGGTGTCGTCACGTTGTGTTGTTCCGTGAGATCGGTCAACGCTTCGTTGACGTACGTCACGAACAGCTCTTGCTCCAAGAGTTCGACCTGCATCTCGAGTTCTGCTTCGACGACGTCGAATTCGAGGCCGGTCTGCATCAGCGAGAACATATCCTCGATATCGTCCACCCGACCGGCAACCGCTTTGAACAGGAAGATGTCTTCTGGACTCACGAGCTCGACCACGAGATTCCCCGGGTCGAGATAGCGTTCGCTCCGCTCACGGATACCTGGAGACAGGATCAGCTTGCCGATCACCTGCTGGTTGAAAACGTCGATGCGACATCCGTCATCGTTCTCGAGGATGCGCTGGGCACCGAGTTCTTCGTACTCTTCGTCCGGCTCTCGGACGATATCGTATCCCAGTTCGAGGAGCACTGCCTGGAGCTGACTCAGATCGTCGCCGGAGGAGACGATGAGGTCGATATCTTTGGTCGTCTCCTTGAGTCCGCGAAAGGCCATCGACCCACCGCCAATCAAGAAGACAGTAAGTGGGTTGTCCAGCTGCTGGCCGATGCGCTCGAGTTCTGAGCGAATGTATGCGCTATCAAATCGCGCCCTCATAGCGTCACCTCGTACTCCTCAGCCAGTTCCTGGAAGTCCTCCCACTCGGGGAGTCGCGACGTCCGCTGGGCACCGCTGGTGTCGAGATACGTGTAGAGGTCGTCGACGACGTCGTCGACGCCGTACTTAGTGGCTTGGGCTCGGAGTTCGTCGTGGTTGATGTCGACGTGACTGAGCAGGAGCAGGCAGTATGACTGCGTTCGTGGGCCGGAATCAATCACGAGCATATGGCAGCACAACATCTCCGGGGAGAGATCGCCTGTCGTCTCCGAATAGAGGTAGTACCGACGGTCACGTGCCAACAGCGGGAGGCCGTATCGCTGAAACTGGTCTGGACCTGTCGGGATGAAGTGTTCGTCGGTGATTTCAGTCGGCGTCTGCACAAGGAACTCGTCGAGAGATTCCCACAGAATCGTGTAGGTGTCGGCCTGTGCTTCGACAGTCTGGCGGTGGACGTGATGGGCAAGCTCACGAGCGACTGCATTCAGCTGTTCGAACCCGTCATTCAGTGCGTACGCCCCGTCGTCGGTTTGGTAGACGAGTCCGCGATGCTGAAGCGGGGCAACCGTACGGTGAACGGTACTTCGGTGGACATCGGCGCGACGTGCGAGCTCTGTCGCTGTCCGTGGAGTGTTGAGATAGTAGCACACACGGAGGGCTGCCCCTGACAACAGCTCCGACCAGTCGATGTGTGAATACTGCTGCGTGAGGTCCGTGAGTAATTCGAGGGCCTTTGCGTCCGACAGTCGAATCCGCTTTGTTTTCCCCTGTCGGCGTGTCTCGACAAGGCCTGCTGTTTCGAGCCGTTCGACGAGCTCTGAGGTGTAGCTGAGACTCCGATCGAGATTCGTTGCGAGCTCAGAGACCGTCTGCTCACCGTGGAGGGCAGTGAGGGCGCGAACTTCGCCTTCTGTGAGCATACTGTTGCATACTAGCGAACCAATATATAAATCGCTTCGGTATTTTGCAACACAGAGCGGACTCTGTCGAGGACGCGAGCAGACTGGATGAAAACGCTTGGCTGCTCTGTATCCCGTGACCACGCGAGACTACGTCTCGCTTGCACCCGTTCGCTCCGCTCGCGGGAACCCCGCTGCGCTCCTCGTGCCCGCGGCGCTTGCGGGGTCGGGATGACAGAGACAAAATATCCATTGCTGTTCGGTCCTGAGACAGACCATGGTCACGGTGGATTCACTCGGTCGAATTGTCCTGCCACAGTCGATCCGCGACCGACTTGGGCTGACACCTGGAACAGAAGTGACGATTTCCGAAGCAGACGGGAAGATGATTATCGAGCCCGAAGTTCCCCCACAACAGATTATCGACCGCATGGAGGCGCTGATCGAAGAACCGGAGACCGGGCGGAGCGGCCCAGTGCCACGTAGTGATGTGTCGCCAATTGCGAAGAAGCACAGAGACGCAATTCGACGCGGTGCAGCCCAACACACGGATGACGAATCCGCGGAGTGAGCGGTGACATGCGACGCGATTCGGAGATAGTAGCGAACCATTCTACTACCTGTTGCATTCAGGCTCGCTGAGCATTATTTCCGGATAGACAGTTACAGGGCTACGACTGTAATTGTAAGGACGAAAAACAGATTCATTCGTCCCACCTCTCGTGTCTGAGCCTCCGTAACTGATCAACCTCGGGGCGGGCCTGCAGGACAGCCACGGCGCCACGTTTGACCCGTCAAGACACATATTGGATGCGAGATAGAGGGCGTACCAACTAAGGCCCAGACTGGCATTTCCATGAGTCTCGTAAACCAACCCGAACCACCAGTTCTGGTGACGTTCGACAGACTGGTGATCTTCGGGCCAGCCAGAGCCATGCCGTGACTCTGGCGACGACTAACTGGCATTCCCACCGTGTGGGAAGCCCCGGCGTTTACGCCGGGGAGGGGTCACCGTTTCCAAATGCTGTCTGATGCCGGAGGTTGATATCTGGACAATCGCTTATCTGGATCGTATCTCTACCTAATGGAGTCTTTGGAAAAACGACGATTACGAGCTAGTTCACTCCTCTTGTGAGCGGTTTTTTGCACTCTCCGTTCAGGTTAGCGGAGAATCTAGACGCGCTGCTGGTTCACGTTTTCGTAGGCGATGCAGGCTCAGACTGTCTCAATGTCGTGAATCGTCGCGATACCAGCATTGATGGGTCGAATGTTTTGGCGGTTCAAGACGCTGTTCCGGTGTGAGACGATCTGGTTCGATGGATGAATTCAACGAGTCGCTCACTTTTGTCCGCCTCCGCTCTCTCAAGGCGACAGCAAACAGCGGCTAGGCCCCTCTTGGTCGGAGAAATTCCTTGTCAGAACTCCAGGTCAGTTTGGACGGTAGTTCGCGTCAGTGTCGACGCTGTCGTACATGCGGTCGAGCATGTCGAGCGCTGACTGGAAGGTTGCGTAGTGTTCGTTTGCGAACGCCACAGTTTCTTCGAGTGGGATGGCGGGCCGTCCGTCGACCATCTCGGCATCGATTTGTGACTGTGGCTTCAGAACGATTTGGTTGGTGCTGTCGAGATCTTCTGTGGGTTGGCGCTCTTCCGAAGCCGGGATTCCGAACCGATCGAAGAACTCCGTCCAAGCGTCGAGTTCGGATTCGTGGACGGCGATGAACAGCGGATAGTCATCTGGGTTGCGAGCAACTTGGTAGCCACCGAGGGTCCAGACGTAGACCGCATCGATGGCAGTGAATGCATACTCCATACCCGCGAACTCCGGGAGGACGTACGCCTCCGAAATCGACGGCGGTGAGATGTCTACTGCCGCCGTCAGGAACTCGAGACCGGCGTCTCGGACTGTCTGGTCGACGAGCCGGAGACCATCGTCGTGCACGACGTATCCCGCCTCTTCGAGGCGATTCACGACGCGTCGGATCGTCTCCCGGTTTTCATCGATTTTCCGTGCGACGCCCGAGATGGAATCACCTGGGTCAAGCGCGAGAATGACCTTGAGTTCCTTCTCACCGCACACTTCGTACATCCTATGATTACACAATTCTGTGCAACAGACAAAAGAATCACTCTTCGTGTAGGTCTGCTGGCTGGATTTGGCGAGCGTCTTCCAGCGCTTTCGCTTTCTCCTGGCTTTGATCTGGTCTTCATCTCGTGTCCTAGTTCCGTACTTGAGCTTCACGGTCAGCGAGACCCCAACATCAGTGCACTCGACGTACTCTGTTCGCTCCATTTGAACTCACAAACGGTGAGTAGTAATTATCCAAACTAGACAAATGAACTCGGTGAGCCCAGAGTTTAGTCCGGGGATGTCACAAAACCGGTTTTCAGAGGAATCGATTCTGCATGGGTGTGTTATTTCTCACTCGCAGAAGGGGGGTACACTTGCAGATACCCCCCTCACTCGCAATGGGGGTGTTTTTATACTGTAGCCACTGCCTCACTCGCAGAAGAGGGTACACTCGCAGACACCCCCCTCACTCGCAATGGGGGCCCTTCTTCGGTATCGGCAGCATTGACCGATAGTCAGTGATTCAGATTTGCCAACGGACTTTTGATGCCCATATTCGGCAGGATTCAGCATACCTGATAAAGGGGCGATAATTGCGCTGGACCGTCTGTCTGTGACTTCAACTGGGTCATCAGCACTCGTGAGTATCTCACGAGCGAAAGATGTTGGTCTTATTGACAGTGATGAGCTGACTGCCGCCGTCCAAGTTGTAGACAGGGGCGACGAAATTGTCGTTATAGCTCGTCTGCGAGATGAAACGCAACCCCGATTTCCATCCCATCGCGTCCCATCCCGAGCTCCCCTCCTGTGTCTCGCTCCTGACCCCCGTCGCCGCAACCGCTGATGTCGCTCATGTCTGGTCGTCGTTGATACTGTCGTGCCGTCCCCGCAGATCACCTCTTGTCCTTCATACCTGTAAGAAGTCTGGTAGTAATTCCTTTCGATGCTCTCCACTTGATCCCTGCCTCCCCTCGGCTCCGCCTGAACCCCCCACTACGTGACTACCCCTGTGTAGGCTCTTCCCTTGGGCCTATTTGTGTAAACTGTCGAGCCTAATCAGGAGCGATTCTCGACCATGTTAGAGGATCCCTAAAGACCTATCGCACCGTAATAGCCTAATCAGGGAGAATCGTGCGGTGGTTTGTCCTGATTACAGATCCCCCGAACCGCGTCCCCGTGTTGTGATTAGGAAATTGGGCCGGTGGGATCAAGAGTAATCACAGAGAATGCGAATCACCACGCCGCATGGTAATTACCGGTGTGATTGTCGCTGAGAACGTGGCTGATTACGAACCCCTCAAATCACAACCCCGTACCGTGATTAGGTGAGTAATTACTAGTGGTGTCAAACCAACCGCCGTCCAGTAATTAGCTACCGGTCGAAGTCCAGTTGTAGTGGCAACCTCTGCTGGAGCAGTTTGATTACAACATCCCTGAACTCGGGGGACGTACTGTAATTAGCGATGTGATCACCGACTGGCCGTATCTCGATGCCGTAGTGTAATTACGGAGAATTCAGCGCCAATTTCGGGGAGTGATTATGAACCCCATCAATCGCACCACTGTGGCGTGATTATCGAGTTGATTAGAAAAATATCGAACCATACCTCCGTACTGTAATTAGAAGTGGCAGGTCTGCTGCAAATATACGAAATGTGATAGTTGGTGTGGTTGAGGTAACCGCATTGGTTGCTCCGAGTGGTCAAGTTTCGACTGTTCAAACACGGAGAGTGTCTAGCGGAGAGGTGAACGAGAGTTGAACGACTTGGACGTCCCTTTGGGTTTGACGTTGGGAACTTTGGTGTGCTTGGGGATGGACTTTGCACGTGAGGCGATTCAGGTCCTCAGCGACGAGATTGAACCGCTTGGATTAATCGGCTGAGTGCCGGAAATTTTCCTCCGAAAACAGTGAGGTCTATCGAGGTCCACTGGTATTATTGGATAGGAGAGAATACAAATTCACTTACTGCCCACAGCGCAGAAGGGCTCGAGACTGGGTGGATGGTACGAGCACTCGGAGGTCCACTCTACAGAGAAAGCGAGGCGAGTGCCTCGGGGCTTGACCCCGAGGGTGAAGCCGACACTCAAACGTGTTCTGTACGTTCGATATACTGTTCAATCGTCTCGCTGGATACCTGACCAGCCGTTCCGATGTAGTACGATTGTTCCCAGAACCCACCGCCCCACAGATACTCCTCCAAGTACGACTCGTGTTGTTCCCACATCTCCCGCGCCGTGATGCTCTTGACCGTCCGTGCAATCTCGCTCGGTGCGTGCTTCGGGTGGGCTGACAGGAACAGGTGTACGTGGTCGGGTGAGATGTGGAGTCGTTCGAGAGACTTCGTCTCTCGTGATCGCGAAAATCGGAGATTTTCGGACGACGACAGTATCTCGTAGCCGTACTCGTCGCATACGTCGCGGAAACTCGCTTCCAACGAGTTCTCGATTGGTTCGAGGATGGCGTGTCGGTACTTGGGACACCACACGAAGTGGTAGTTGACGTTGTACACCGTGTGGTTCGACCGCTTCTCGCCCATATCGTACCCACTCCACCAACACAGTCAGGTATATCCAAGGGATATACACAGATATGGCGAATCACTTTAAAATCGACGGCGAGGAAGTTCTCGACGGTGAAGTCAAACCGTTCGGGAACAGCGCCCACGTCACCGTCCCCAAACGCTGGCGTGGAGCCGACGTGAAAGTCGTCCGAACCACAGAACCCACCGAACAAGACGAAGAATGACCGACGCGCAGGCCCTCGTCAAGACGCTAGACTTCCAACTCGACATCCAGAGTGACAACGAGAGCCTGTTGTACGACGCCACACTCGAATCCCGCTCGGTGTACAACGAAACCATCCGCCTCGCCAAAGAAGGCGTGGACTGGGATGTGATTCCCGACCGAGTAGCCGACGACGCCAACCTCGTGAAGAACACGACACAGCGCGTTGTTGCGAAGGCACTCGGCGCGATGGAGAACTACTACGAGTACGACGACTTCAACCAGCCGAGTCACACCAAGGACGGTGCGTACCCGCTCCGAGCGAACTTCACGGAGGGGTACAACCTGTCGCTCACCGACGATGGCGACGTGGCGTTCCGAATCAGTGCAAAGCCGTACAAGCACGTCAAGGGCGTCCTCAAAGGGAGTGACGCCCACCTCAATATTCTCAAAACCGCACTCGAAAGCGACGAGTGGAAGATTGGGACGGCAGAAGCTCTTTTCCACAACGACAACCCTGAGTTGCACGTCAACGTCACCAACACCGAGCAAACTGTCCGTGACAAGCAGGACTCGCAGACGGTCGTCGGTGTGGACGTGAACGAGGACAACGTGGCTCTCACCGCGCTCTCCGAGGGTGGCGTTGAGGATACGTTGGTCATCGAATTCCCTGAAATCAAGTTCGAGCGCCACCGTTACTTCACGATGCGAAAGCGCGTGCAGAACGCGGGGAAGGACAGCATCCACGATACGTTGGAAGGGCGTGAGGAACGGTTCGTCCGTGACCGATTCCACAAGGTGAGCCGTCACATCGTGGAGTGGAGCCAGCAGTTCGAGAAACCGTGTATCGTCTTTGAAGACCTCAAAGAGATGCGCAACAGTATCGACTACGGTACGCGGATGAATCGACGCTTGCACCACCTCCCGTTCCGTGCCCTCCAGTTCTATACGTCGTACAAGGCGTCGTTCGAGGGCATCCCGACTGCGTGGATTGACCCCGCGTACACGAGCCAACGGTGTCCGATGTGCGGACACACAGAGCGAGCGAACCGCAACAAGAAGCGGTTCAAGTGCAAGTCTTGTGAGCATCAAGACCACAGCGACCGTGGTGCAAGCGTCAACATCGCCGTGAAAGGCATCAAGAAACTCGATTGGAATGTGCCTGCTCTCAACAGCCTTCCCGTTGTTCGGAAGGTGCGACGTTCACAAGAGCTGCGCTCTTGTGCAGCCCGCAAAGTCACTCTGTGACTTTGAGACGGCAGGCATCGGGGGCTGTGGACGCCCCGACCGTGACCCAACCGACCGTTCGAGGCTATCAGGCCGATGGTCGAGTGGGGGTATCCGACTAATCCACGGGAAGCCTCGGGGTCGTACGGAAATCTTTGATTTCCGTGATGACGAGACGCTTCGCGTCTCGAACCACTTGACCCCGAGGCAGTTCACTGTGGGCCGAGATACCGCTTACACCCTGCAATCATCTCGTTGGCAAATGATTCAGCCACTTGTCTCTGTGGGTTGACGACTGTATCATGTTTGATTGTAGCGACGACCCATGGGGAGCAATACGAGGTCTTGCTTGGGTCTTTACCACTAACCCAGCTATCTCCAAGTTCGAAGTTCCGCGGAATATTACTCGTCGTCAGAGCTACACACATATACTCTTCTTCAGGGTACGGAAGTGAGCTAGCGGCAAGAATTAACCAGATCCGTGGGTTTGACCCACGCCGGAATGGATCCGGTGCCCAGAATACGTCGCCTTTCTTGAATCGAGTGTATCAGTCACGCTGTTCTCGTGGGTCAACGGCGTGTTCTTGCCATTCGTCGTACTCGGATGGTTCTTCTTCGCGACTAGCTGCAGTTGCAGCAGCATGGTTGGCTGCAGCATCAAGGATCAAGACGTGGTCACTAACTCGCCAGTACTTACCTCGATGCTCGACACGACCTCGTTCTCTAAGCCTGACGAGAGTCGGGCCAACCGACCCAGATTTGACAGATGTCCGCTCGACAATCTCGCCTTGTGTGAAGGCTTGGTCAGCATTCTGCTCTAAGAATGAGAGAATTTTGTAGGCGTTTGTCCCTGGACTTGGACTATCGTTGCCATCGTCAATTGTCTCGAACCGATCAGCGCTGATGGGCATGGTGTATCAAATATTAAATTGTATTGAGTGTATTGGGTTATAGCACCAGCGCTTGTTCGGATAGCAGCGGGTGTGGTGAGAACTGTCAACTCTGTTTCGCTCCTTACAGAACTGGACTCCAAATCTTCTGACGATATCTGAGGGGGCTTTGCGAGGGTGACCAAGCGACGAGCAGGCCGACAAAGTTTTGAATACGTACATACACTGTATGTACATGAGCACGAAACGGGTTAACTTCCGACTGCCCGAAGAGTTAGTAGCACACGCGGACATCGCTGCCGAAGTCACTCACAAAAACCGAACGGAGATTCTCATCGAAGCACTCCGACAGTATCTCGAAGAGAAAGAGTCTGATGAGAGTTTCCGTGAGGCTGTTGTCGAACTGTATCTGAATAACCACATCGAGTTCGAGAAACTGGCCGAGATTATCGGGCGACAGGATGCCGAAGCCGTCCGCGCTTCGAAAGAGGTACTTGATCGTGGTGAAGAACTCGCAGACAAACTCGCAGACCTCTAAATGCTCGTTGTAGACACGAGCGCATTCATCTCTCTTTCAGTCGGCGAAGTTCTCGACGTCTTCGTCACCGAGTTTGACGTCGCAACCACAGAGGCAGTTCTTGAGGAACTTCAAAGAACTGCTGAGTACGATGACCACCATGGCAAAGCCGCCAATGCCGTCCTCGATACGGCCGACGAGTTCACCGTTGTTGCTGTCGCTGGTGGTGAGTTTGTGACGAGCCGAATCGACGATGGTGAAGCCAGCTGCGTAGCTGCAGTCCGTGAGGTGGATGCAGCGTTCTTGATTACCGACGACTACAGAGCTCTTCCTGAACTTCGAAAACTAGTGAGTGCAGAAGTTGCGCTATCTCCGATCGTTCTCCGGGCGCTGGTCAAGCGCGATGCCCTCAGCGAGGAGGAAGCAAGAGTCACCTTCGAGGCAATGGCAGAAGGACGTGATTGGCTCGGTGCGCCGATCTACCGGTACGCTCGACAGCTCCTCGAAGGTACCTAAAGTAAGGCACCTCTTCTCAAACTCTCCTTCTGACTCTACTGCTACAAGATGATTGGTACGGAACTAGTCCATCCTCTGAAACTGTGTGTCGACACATCCTCGGAGAGTAGATGTGTGCGGGCCTTCTCAAAGACGATCTCGAGCTTAGATAAAATCTGATGGCGAGTTATCTGCATTCTGACTTCGTTTCTCCGGAAGCAATGGCGTGTGTTGTTCGAATATCAGCGGTTATGCTGAGAACTGCCCCTCAATCACGAGTAGGACCGTACTGACGCTATCTGGGTGCTGGAACAATATGAGGGACTGTGCAAATTCGTCTCGAACCCGCGACGGCTTCTTATCCCGAAGACGTATACTGTCGACCGAATACCCGATGTTAGAACTCTATCGTCTTCCCGGTTGTCCGTACTGTGCGAAGGTCGAGCGGAAGCTCAACGAGCTCGGCCTCGAGTACGAGCGACACAACGTCTTACCGTTTCGTTTCCTTCGTTTCGAAGTGAAATCCGTCAGTGGTCAATCTGGAGTTCCCGTTCTTGTCGACCCGGAACACGGTATTGATGGGATGGCAGAAAGCGACGATATTATCGACTATCTCGAAGAGACGTACAACTGACGTGACCCCTTTGTTCAGTCGAACGAGTCTGTCGTGGAGAGCGCTCCTTGGAGCATCGTAAATGACCCTGTCGTCACTTGTATTCATTCTCGTCGCACTCATCTTCACCGGACTGTGGTACTGTCTTCAGCAGCGGGATGTCTCCGTGTCTCCGGCGGTAATCACTGCGGTGGTCCCGTGGTTCGCTATCGTCGGTGTGGGCGTCGCCGTAGTTCGTTCGACACGTTCCGTCGGGTCGTCTGGGCCGTCTCTCTGGAGTCTGACAATCTACCTGTCGACAGGTGCACTCATCACTGCGCTCTGGCTCGTCTTCGACGGTCTCGGAGTCGAGAACCGTCCACGATGGACTGCGGTCTTCGGTGTGGTTGCGGCGGGTGTCGTCGGGGGTCTAAGTCTACTCACTGTGGGCGAGTTTTCGACACGAGTACTGTTCTGGAACAGCGTCGCAGTCGTCCTGGCAGTTGGTGTCGCCGCGCTCGTCACACAATTCGTGTTCGCCCATAACAGACATGACCAGCGATGGCTCGGTGCGGCCGTGCTCTTCGCTCACGTACTCGACGCGACGACGACAGCCGTGGGTCTGGAACGACTCGGAATGTCTGAGCAGAATCCGATTTCCGCATCCATCATTCACATCGGTGATTCGGTTGGTGTCCCAGGAGTTGGCCTGTTTCTCCTCATCAAGACTGCGGTAGCAGTTGCTGTCGTCTCGTTACTTACTGATGACACAGTTGGACCCCGGCTGGATACCACTGCATTTCTCGTCATCGCAACGGGTGCCGGGCTGGTTCCGGCCGTCCACAATCTATTCGCCTTCGTCTTTAGCGTTCGATGAGGAGTTCACCCGCTACGACCGGAGAGTTGTGAATCATTTTGAAAAACTATACCCTAACAGACAATCTCCCTCGGTGAAGTCGGGGAACCACCCAATCTCGACTCAATCGTTCGCTAAAGCGACTCCGCCCTCGGCGTTCTTCGACCGGAGTGCACGCCAGTACCCCTGAGCATATGCTCCGATGAACATCCCTGCGATTCCCCAGAGAATCTGGTAATTACCAATCCCGAGACTCGCGTAACACGCGCCCGGACACATTCCTGAGACTCCCCAACCGACTCCGAAGATGGTACCTCCGATGATGACGTATTTGTCCATCGATTTCATGCGACGCGTGTACCGATCTCCAGTGAGGGGTGCTCTGTCGAGGAAAGCAGTCCCGATGAAAATCGCAATCGCGATAACGAGTGCTGCGCCAAACATTACGAGCAGGAGGCCGAGGTCGTCTAATTGGAGGAAACTTAGCACGATCTCTGGACGAGCCATCTGGCTGTAAGCGAGCCCGAAGCCTTCGACGAGCCCACCGAGGACAATTAGAGGAATGAACAGTGGGTGACGGTTCGAATCGCTCATCAGGGGAACACCCCGGTCGTCTCGACGAGTAGTGCAGTCACTATCGCAACTCCGACGAACGTAACCACGTTGATGAGCGACACACGAGACCCAGACCCGAGCCCACAGACCCCGTGGCCCATAGTACACCCCTTTCCAAGTCTAGTCCCGATGCCGACGAGAATACCGCCACCGAGTAACCGCCACCACTGTACTTCAGTCACCCAGATGCCTGGGTCGAGAACAAGTTCGTAGAGCGCTGCTCCGGCGATAGTACTCAGCGTGAGTGCGACGCGCCAGTCACGTGAACCGACGTAATTTGGCGTGTTGAACCGTGGCAGGTCCGAAACGTACGAAAGGGATGTCTCGAGAAACGTACTGTTACCTGCAGTAATCGCTGTACTGAGGTAGATTATCGCGACGCCGAGACCGATAGCGAGTCCACCAACGAAGTAGTGGGTTGTTCCTCGAGGGAACAACTCCACTGTCTGCAGAAGTGTGACGTCGAACATATTCAGAGTCCTCTCAGCGGTGAGTTGGTGTCGCTGCGGGTCGCGTTAGATATAGACTCAGTAGTTGTCATTTTGCATCTCCCGGCGCTCACTTCGGACACTCGAACAGTCAATTATCGACTGCCCAATATCCGACCGATATTGGACGCTCATGACCCAGTATCGGCTAAGCACGAATATATACTCTGTTCGGGTGTGCACTCTCCCTGAACGCTCGACTGTGGGTTTTTATTAATACCATCAGTATTGGGATTTGTGTCCAACACTATAGCCGACCACGATGTTACAGAACGCCTTGATGTCTCCGGACTAAACTGTCCGATGCCCGTCGTCAAAACCAAACAAGCCACTGGGGGACTCGGTGTCGATAGCATTCTCGAGGTCACCGCGACCGATCCGGGGAGTATGAGTGATCTCTTTGGATGGGCTGACAGCACCGATGGTGTCGAACTCCTCTCACAAGTAGAGGGAGATGGCGTGTACACACACTACATCCGAAAAACGGAGCAATGACAATGGATAAAATTGGGATAATCGTCTCTGATGACAGTCCGAAGAATCTCGCGATGGCCACGAATCTCGGCCTCACTGCACTCGCGACCGATATGGAGGTACTCGTGTACTTCACATTCGACGGGCTGACCCATCTGATGGAAGGTGAGAAAGACCTCTCTGAAATCGAAGCGTTGCTAGACGCTGGGATGCCAAACCCGTACGATCTGCTGTCTCAGTTCGTAGACAGTGGAGGAGAACGCGTGACAACTGTTGCATGTACGACGACACTCGATATGCTCCAGTGGGACCAAGAGGCGATGGATGACGAAGTGACGACCAAGTTCGCGGGGGCCGCAACCTTCCTCGAAGCAGTAGACGACGCTGATCAGGTGTTCACCTTCTAGCGAGAAGGCCACCAACAAGATTCAGTGATATCGAATGTCGAGAGACTCTCATGCGAAAATCCTCGACATCAGGTGTCCAACAGGTAACCACGTTACGAATAGGTTGACGAATCCTTATGGGTTACCAAGTGTAATCTACTATCGTAAGGGAAGTTACTTCCCGAACAGATGGTGACTCACAATGACGCTTGATACCGAAGACAAAACCACACGATTCCCCTCGCTCGGCGTTGACGCGGTGTCCTTAGACCGATACTCGGACGTTCGAACTGCTGAGGGTGAATTAATCATCTACGACGAGCAGGCCGAGGATGGGTGGATACAGAGTACCCGCTGGGACTCTGCTGATGCAATGGTGTGATTTTTCGTGGGCTGTTGCTGTACGTTCGTGATTTTGGAACAGTAAGTAACTACTCGTAAGTTAGTTTCTATGAGTAACTATTATGCTCTCGAAGACCGAATCATCTACTATGTCAAATGATACCGAGCCGGAAGAACCGGTTGGGAAGCTCGAAGTATGGTGTGCTGGAAAAGAATGGTGCCCAGTGACGACGACGTCGTCGCTCATCTGTAAGAAGTGGCACCCAGTAATAATCCACCGCCTCCTCGAACACGGCCCGAGCGGATTTAACGAACTCAAGGAGAACGTGGACGGTATTTCGAGCAAAGTTCTCTCCGATAGTCTCGAAGACCTCGGCGAGAAACAACTCGTCGACCGAGAAATCATCAGCGAGAAGCCGTTCAGAGTGCAGTACTCACTCACCCCTCACGGTGAATCACTCGAGGAGATAATTTACGCTATGCAAGAGTGGGGTCTCGAACACCTCACTGAACCGTCCGAGAAGTCCTCGTCGCTCGTCTGATTAGATTTTTTGTGGCTTGTCCCTGTTCACTTGGGAGAACCGACGAAACGAACAACTAAAGAGAGATGACTTTTCTGACGCCGGGGCTCACTGTGAACTATGAACGTTAGGCAAGTCATCCCTCGGGACGCGATTCCCAGCATCGACGACCCAGAGTTCGACACTGACTATGCTGGCGACGGGACAGACGAGGTGGTCGTAGTCGAAGGTGAACCTGCAAAGGCCTACCCTGTCCGCATACTCAACTATCACGAAGTCGTCAACGACGATGTCGATGATATCCCACTCGCTGTGACGTGGTGTCCACTCTGTGGGAGTGCAGTCGTCTACGAACGACGAGTTGGTGACCGGACACTCACCTTCGGTGTCTCTGGGAAGCTTGCAGACGACGACCTCGTGATGTACGACCGAGAGACAGACTCGGAATGGAAGCAGTCTCTCGGTAACTGTATCAGTGGTGAACTCGAGGGTGAATCGTTGTCTGTTGTTCCCGCGTCGCTAACGACGTACGCTGAGTTCGAAGACGCGTACTCAGACGGAACCGTCCTTCAGCCCACGGTGGCGAAGAGTGAAGCTGCAAGTAAAACCGACGAACCCGCAGAGATAGACTACGGCACTAATCCGTATCAGGGCTATTTCGAGACAGATGGATTCGGACTGGGTGCTCACAGAGGCACTGGTCAGCAGCGAGAGTGGACCCGGACAGACCTCGATCCAAAGACTGTCGTCTTAGGGATAGAGAGTGGCAACGACGCAGTCGGGTTCCCACTTCCACGAATCGAAGAAGCAGGTAGAATTGTGGTCACAACCGTGGGCGATAGAGAAGTCGTCGTGGTTTCGACACACGACGGACTACACGCATTCGAGAACCCACCCTTCGACCTTGACGTGACTGACGACGGACGCCTAGTTGGTGACGGCACGCACTGGACAACCGCATCCGGTCAGAGTGACGATGGCTGTTCCCTTACGCGTGTCCCTAGTCGTCGACTCTTCGCGTTCGCGTGGCAGGACGACCACGGCGCAGAGTCATTTTATAAATAGTAAGGCGAGCACGTCAGAATCTCGAACCTGTTGACATCCTCCTCCTACATTGACGGACCATCCGGCATCGATTGGTCGGAAGTCTGGCCAACAGAAGACTCGTAGGTCATGATTAGGCCACTTGCTAGCATGATGAGGGCGATAGCGACCATCCCTGCATCGAACCCCATCCCCCCCGTCGTACTCATTCCTGAGTTCATGCTGTTCATCCCTGTGTTCATTCCTGTGCCCATCGTTGATGAGTTAGTGCTCATCAGTGCTTGATTTCCGAGCATTACGATCGAATAGAGGAGCATCAGTGGTCCTCCCGCACGACCGATTCGAGAGACGAGCGGTGTGAGAAGTGCGACACCATGCAGGACCACGATGACACCGACGAGAGCCATCACAGAGTCGGTGGTTGATGTCATATCGAGACTCATTGCAATCGAGTAGAACCCGGAGACGAGCGCGATTGTCGCACCGTATAGACGAGTCGAAGACCAGTTGGTATCCATCGATTGAACGTTGAACGGTGAATTAATTAGTTCTAATTCGCTTTGGCAACTCTATTGAACGCCCGGTGAACTGTTCTGGTGCAGTGACGAGTCCAGTTCCTCCAATGCGATATCGGGGTTCAACATCGCCGGAGAGCACCAGTGAGAGGGATGAATGACGGAAATCTATGACGAAAGTCGTGGTTTCTCTCGTCTGTTCTCTGTGAAACCACCGTGGCGAACAGGCGTATGTTTGTAAAGGTACCGCGGTGGTGCACGAGATTACCTAACCTCCTACCATTTATGTATGGTGTTGAATGAAGAAGTTATCTTCCATGGTCGGCGACGACGACACTCCCTACTCTGAGTACGTCCGATATCGAGAAACGGTGCAGCACAAAAAACTGATTTGTCGCACTCCAGTGAAAGTTCCGTTCGTGAGAGGGGTAGTCTCTTGAACGGGTCAAACTCAGCTGTTGATTTGAGGTGACCTACTCGGTGACGATAGCGTACCCGATAGCGACTGGGAGTGCGTAGAGAATGTGTCCGACGAGGCTGACAATAGTTCCTGGAATGGCAGCGTTTGGGAACGGTGGGGCTGCGGGGAACCCGACAGCAGAGAGCCACAGTGGCATCACGATCACCGCGAGTAAAACAGTCGTGACAACTCCGTATCCGAGACCGAGAAGTGTCGCACCGCCGATGCGGGACGCACTAGTCTGGAGGAAATCGGTCTGCACGATCGCGACGTAGGCTATTCCAAGCACGACACCGTGGAACTGGTGGATTGTCCAGCCGGTGAGTAGCGCTGGACCTTC
This sequence comes from Haloferax larsenii, assembly GCF_024730625.1. NCBI lineage: Archaea > Methanobacteriati > Methanobacteriota > Halobacteria > Halobacteriales > Haloferacaceae > Haloferax > Haloferax larsenii. The sequence goes on along the minus strand of NZ_CP078064.1, from coordinate 276,303 downwards.
GATTCCATACATTGCAGGAATCACTATTTCGAGAAGCGGTGGGGGCATCACGTACTGCATCATGAGGCCGAAAATCACACTCCCGATGAACCCTCCCACGATTCCAGAAAGCCATTGCTTCGACTGTACTCCATCGACTGAGGTTGCTGATGTCGTTCTCGCTTCCATCTGTTGTCCTCCGTCGTTGCTATTGTTTTTCGGTCGGAATAAATCACTATTTGAGTGATAAGTAAGCCGGTTACCCGTCGGTAACTGGCTGGCCTGTTTTCTCGCTTGAGCTCTGTGTTGCTTTCTGTATTCGCTGCAAAGATGGTTCACTTCACTATAATCGGCGCTTTCCGGGTTGTTTGCCAACCCAAAATGAACTGCACTATTACGAATCAACGGAGCATAAAAATGGATAGAAGTGTGGGGAACCACCAGTACCAAGGGATTTGTGTGATGTGGGGTGTCTCTGAAGCTGGTGCGGTGCTGTTATGTTTCCCACTTCGTGTGACGGGAAGACTGTACTGTTCGCGTGTACAGCCCTTTGGGGAGTCTGCCACCTTCAATGGCCGAGGAGCGTTGGCACGGGGAACGGTACTGAAGCTGGGCAAACTCGCCACCAGGTAGAACGGCCGCTATCCAGATATACCTAAGGTGAGCCGACGGTAACCGGCCCTGTTCGCTACTGTGGTCGGGTTGCACGGTCGAGGTGGGCTTTTGTCCTGTACTGACGATGTACCGCTGTAATGCTCGTTGTACATGCGACATTCCCAATCGATCCAGACAGACGCACAGAAGCGCTTGAATTGGTTGGTGAGTTAGCAGAACATTCGAGAGACGAGGATGGTATCATCGACTATCGAGTTGCGACCGACGTCGACGATTCGAACGTCTTCCGGTTTATCGAACAGTACGAAAACGAGGCTGCGTTCGCCGCACACGCGGAAACGGACCACTTCGAGACGTTCGAATCTGCACTCCCAGAGGTGTTAGCTGGTGAACCGGATGTCACTCAATTCGAAGTCGAGTCGGCGACTGCTCTCGAACTCTGAGCTGATTTGTTTTCAAAAAGGCGTCACTCTCGGTAGATGTTGTGACTACTATTCGGGGTCACGCACCCATGTCGTGTTCTTCTTTTGCGTGAATTTTCAGCTCCTCATCGGTGTCGAACGTTGCTCCACACATTCCACATTCGTGGGCTTCCTCGTGTTCGTGCTGGTGCTCGTGTTCGTGGTCGTGGTCGTGGTTATGGTCATCTGCCATATGTGAGCAATAAGGTTCCGGAGTGTATTGAAGATGCGCTGAGAGGTTCGTTACTGAGTTACTCTCGAGTAACCCTCAGTTGAGAGTCGCACCTGAGCCACAGAGGCACCCTACGAACACTATCCGAATCATCTATCGAACGCACGGACGACAGCTTCGATATTGGACTCGCTATCTGGGCCTGTCGCTTCCCACCGATATCGGACTTGTCTAGTTTCGTCGATTGCAAACACTGTCCGTCGAGGTATTCGACTGTGCCCTTCGGTTGGCTGTAAAGAAACGTCGTACTGTGAGGCAATGCGACGGTCAGAGTCCGAAAGCAGAGCAAAATCGAAGTCGTGAAGTTGGTAATACTCTCGATGACTGAATACGGAGTCAGGAGAGATACCGAACACAGTGACGTCAGACCGGATATCTACCCACCCGAAGTCCCGAAGTGTGCACAAGTCTTCAGTACACGTCGGGTGGAAGTCGAACGGGTAGAATACGAGCACTGCACCGCCGTGTTCGAGCGCATCTGAGAGCCGGTAGCTGGTTATGTTATCGCCATCTGTTCCTGGAAGTTCGAAATCAGGTGCCGTGGATTCTAAGGGGAGCATGTATAGTCTCTCACTTCACGATGAGTGTATTTCATTCAACTATGTCTTTACGAACCGAAACACCGGCTGATATTAAATATAATACCGACTGTGTAAGCCAATTACACGCCTGCAAAACGTTAGTATGGCCGATATCGACCGTGATATTCGGACACGAGTATTCAAACAGACGTCCGTTTTGAGTCTACTCAATGAGCAGCGTTCGAGAACTAGGAGACTTCGTCCGTGGCCGCTACGCAGTGAAGCTTGGGCTTGCTTTCCTCGTAGTGGTTGCATTAATTGTTGGGTTCGCAGGTGTCGTTCACGTTCAGACGTCTGAGCAACTTCGAGAAGACGTAGAAGCGGACCTGGTAACGACTGCAAACGTTCGAGCGGCTGACCTCGACACCTGGCTCGCCGCAGTAAAGACACAAACTGTTGCAACCTCCGACGACGTTGCCGTACAGTCCGGCGATGTTGTCACGGTCCGAAGACACCTTTCGTCGATGGTGCAAACGGGTGCAGTTCCGGATGGTGTCGTCGCGATTCACTATCTGGATACGAAAACGGGGACACTCGTCACGAGTACCAACGACGATCTCGTGGGCGTAAATGCTCGTGAGATGGGTGCGCCATTCGCGACGGACCCGCCGTCTTTCAGTAGCCCTACCGACGTCTATGTCTCTGAACCCTTCCGTGTCCCTGTGGCCGAGTTCCCGGTCGTCGCGGTTGTCTCACCAATTCCGAACAGCGATGGGAAGGCGTTGGTGTATATGGTCAACTTCGCTGCTCGAACCGAATCATTCACACAGGCAGTCGACGGCGGAGCCACGCTGGTCGTGAACGAAGATAACCGATATATGGTCAACCCAGAGCCGCCGAAGATTTCGACAGAGATCGCAGAGTCGGAGAAGGCAACTCAAACAGCCGCTGGAGGCGAATCGTTCGTCGAAGGCGAGACGATGCTCGCCTCAGCCGCACAGATGGACGAAGCACCGTGGACTGTCGTCGTTCGCGTCCCACGAGAGAATGCGTACGCACTGGGTCACCGGGTCACGGATTCGATTCTGGCCTTTGCGGGACTCACCCTCGTCACCCTCGGAATTATCGGTGCTGTAGTCGGACGTGATGCCGTCTCGTCACTCCGCGAACTTGAGTCGAAAGCGACAGCAATGGCAGACGGCGACCTCGACGTTTCGATGGAATCGACCAGGAAAGACGAGTTTGGGTCGTTATTCGCAGCCTTCGACTCGATGCGGGATTCTCTCCGAGCGACAATTCACGAGACGACTGCGACGAACGAACAGTTGGTAGAGAAGGCTGCTGCGTACGAACGGACGATGAGCGCAGTCGCAGACGGTGATCTGACCCAGCGTGTCGACGCGACGAGTTCTAACGAGGCGATGGCCGATATCGGCGAGGCCTTTAACGCGATGATAGACGAGGTCGAAGGAACAGTCGAGGACGTAATTCACTTTACGAACTATGTCGCGAGTGCGACCGTTCGGGTCAACGACGGAGCAGACGAGGTTCTCGACACCAGTAAATCGGTCTCGGCTTCGGTCGGCGAAATTTCGGATGGAGCGATTCAACAGACAGAACACCTCCGTAGCGTCGCTGGAGAGGTACAGTCCCTGTCTGCATCGGCTGAGGAAATTGCGGCCACAGTCGACTCTGTCGCGAAGACATCTAAACAGGCGGCCGAAGCTGGAGACGAAGGGAGATCTGCGGCTGAGGCTGCAGCTACGGAGATGAACGAGATCGAACGCGAGACTGAACAGACTCGAAGTGAGGTCGAATCACTCGCAGCAGAGATGGAGGAAATCGAAGATATAACTGAAGTCATTACCTCAGTCGCTCAAGAGACAAACCTCCTCGCGCTGAATGCGTCTATCGAAGCAGCACGAACAGGGGAGGCAGGTGAAGGATTTGCAGTCGTTGCTCAAGAAGTCAAAAACCTCGCTGAGGAGACCGCAAACTCTGCAGAAGCGATAGAGAACCGAATCGACCGTATCCAATCACAGACCGGAGAAACCGTCGATCGAATACGGGAGACGTCGAATCGACTCGGGAATGGTGTCGAGACTGTCGAAGCGGCGGTCGAAGATCTCGAACAGATCGTCGATTACGTCGAAGAGACTGACGTGAGTATCCAGGAAATCAACGATGCCACCGCTAATCAGGCTGCCTCTGCAGGTGCGGTTGCAGACATGGTCGAAGAAATCTCCGGCATTAGTGAAGAGACTGCCAGTCAATCAGAACACGTCGTTTCCGCTGCGGAGCAACAGACTGGAACGATTTCCGAAGTCACTGAAGCGTCGACAGACCTCGAGAGCCGGGCGCAAATTCTCCGTTCAGTTCTCGAAGAGTTTACGGTGTCGGATGCGACCCTCTCGTCGACTAATCATATGAGCGCCAACCACGACTCGATTCTCGACCGTAATGGCGAGGGAGTGAGCTCCACCCGTTCGAATTGAGACAAAAACTCCACCGTTAGGGTGGTTAGCTTACCACCCGACGGAGGATGTTCAAACGCCGAGTGCTTCTGTCAACTCGAAGAACGTCTCGATAGTGAGGTTGGGGTCATCACCAAACGTCTCCCAGGGTGAGCCCTTACGGTCGACCCACACACCTTGCATCCCTGCGTGTTGCGCCCCCATGATATCGAACCACCCTGCCGTGACGTGTGCGATCTCGTCGATAGGAGTGCCAGTCCGTGCAGCTGCGTGTCGATACAATTCAGCGTCAGGTTTGAATGTTCGAACTTCGTCAGCGCTGATTGTGTCGGTGAGTATGTCTTCGATATCCGCGTGTTCGACCATCGAATCGAGCATCTCAGGATTCCCGTTCGAGACGACGTAACACTCGTACCCACCATCTCGGAGACGCTTGATCCCGTCTCGAACGTCGTCGAACACGTCGAGTTCGTGGTAGACCGCGAGAATCTCGTCTCGTTCCTCGGTTCCGATCTCGACGTCGTGGGCGTTGAGCGCGTACTGTAACGCATCTCGATTCATCTCGTAGAATGGTTGATACGCGTCGGTTTGGTTCGCGACGAATGTGTACTCCAGAGAACGAGCTCGCCACAGCTTCGAGACAGGCTCTGGGTTTGAGACACGAGCAGCCAGCGCCTGTTCTGCGGCGTCTACGTCGACGAGCGTACTGTACGAATCGAAGGTCACCGTCGAGACACGATATGGGTCAAACGACATCCTGTTTTGGTACGAGTGTCCCCATCTTAGTTTTCCGGTGGCAATGCAAGATACTCGAACAATCGGACGAGTCGATCTGGCCTTGCCTACTTCGAATTCACATACAGAATGCCGAGGATCACGACCAGAGCAACCTCGGTTATCTTCGAGAGTGCAGCAAACACGTCGCCAGTCAAATGAGCGATGACGTTTTCCAGTGGGGAAAGCCCGTGGAGAAGTGGTTCACGACCAGGAAGGAACCCTCCGTGACCGGTGAAATGCCACGCAAAATAACCGACAATGTACGTGACTGCGAGAAGAATTCCTGCGAAGTAATATGGTCGGATGTTGGGTGCATTTCGGCTCAGTGAGAGGCCGACCAGTAACGCAACTCCGGAAAGAACGAACGCAGCAGGACGCGGGTCAAAAACGAGTAGCCCAGGGTCCGCACTGAGAATGGCGAACAGTTTGAAGAGACCGTGATCCGGACTCAGAATGTGATTCCCAGCGACGATGACTGTGAGCGCTGCGCCGATATATGAGAGCCCCCGCGTCGGGCTTTGTTCCTCCCCCCACGTTGGTTCAGAACTGTCTGTTGTATCCATCTACACCGCAACTGTTCCGTTCATATACTTCAACATTGGCAGCAAGTGCAACCGACTTACACGGACAGTTATCAAATTATTCGGTTCGCCCCGTGTAGTGCGATTGCACACACGCACTACCGATATTACCAAGTCCACCGTTTTGGGGATTAGATATTGCAATGAAAGCCGCGCTACTGAGGGGACAACAGTCCGTCCACCGAATCCAAACCCCCGGTTCAGAGATATGGCCCTGACGAGACGAGAAGTATTTGAGTACCTTGCTGAATCAAGTAGTGCCACACCGAGAGAGACGACCACTGTCGGGTCACTTGCGTCGGCACTCGACACCGATAGGCGAACTGTCGAGACCCACCTTGATGCACTCGAAGCGTGTAATCTGGTACACAATCGGTCGAACGGTCGAGTTCGAGTGACGATTACAGGAGAAGAACTTCTCGAGATCGACCCTGCTGAGATCGTCGTCATCGATGCGTGCGAAGACCGAGACCAATAAGAACGACGCCCACGTAACTGACTTCACGTCACCGTCACCAATGGAGAACCCGAACCCTAATGTCTAACGAACAACGTTCGAAATCTACGTCTGACTCCGAAGAAGTCGCCTACGACCCGTCGTCGAGCCACTACGATGTCCTCGAGTGTTCATGTCCCGACTGTGACAACGTCATCCTCACTATCGGGAACGACGACCCGCCGATGTCCTGTCACGGTGAACCGATGCAACGAGTCACCGACGTCGAGATGCGAATCAAGTCGCCCGACGTGAGACAGGTCCTGCTGCAAGCGTTTGGGCTTCCGAAAGCAGCACTGGATATCTGTCTATGTGTCATCGGAGAAGGTCCGCTATCGGCCAACGAAGTTGCGACTGAACTCGGATACGACCGCAGTACAGTCACTCGATACCTGAACAAATTATCTGAACTCGGTCTCCTTCGTCGCTCGGAATTGAACCGAGAAGCGGGTGGCGTCGTCAACGTCTATCACTCAGTCGACCTCGAACGGATGCGCCGAGATACTCTCGTTGGTTTTTATATTTGGGCAGGCGAAGCTGCATCGCTAATCGAACAGGCGAACGTGACGAAAAAAGACTATCTCGAATCGAACTCCAATCGCGATCTCCCAGACGTGTTCTGGGAGTCCTCACTCGACGACTGACTCCGAAAACGGGTTCAAAAATTCAGAAGTCTGGCCAAGCCTACTGTTTGCTATCGAGCACCTTCGCCGCGGTCAACACGGGATCCCACGTTGTATTGAACGGTGGTGCGTAGGCGAGGTCGTAATTCGAGAGTTCTTCAACGGTGATTCCCTCGGTGACGGCACCGACGAGTGCGTGGCTTCGATGGACGGCACCCTCACCGTATTCGGAGACGAAGCTTCCACCGAGTACTCGTCCTGTAGGGCGGTCGATGGTAAGCGTCACTTGGACTGTTCCTCCTTCAGGGTAGTACCCAGCGCGAGATTTGGCCGTGATAGTCTCTGTTAGCGGTTCAAACCCGGCATCGAGGGCTTCTTGATGAAGCAGCCCAGTTCGTGCGGCCTCGATATCGAACGCTTTCACCGCTGCGGTCCCCGCAACACCCCCACCCATTGTTGGGGTGCCTGCGACAGTCTGCCCAATCGCTCGACCATGACGGTTCGCGGTCAATGCGAGTGGGATGTACACTGGCTCACCTGTAACCACGTGCGCTGCCTCGGCACAATCACCTGCTGCGTACACGTCGGGAATGTTCGTCTCCCGATATGGGTCGGTTGCGATTGCACCCGTCTTACCGAGCTCGACGCCAGCAGCTTCTGCGAGTTCTGTTCGTGGGCGAACACCGGTCCCAACGAGTACCATCTCGACGGGAATTCGCTCTTCGTTCGTCACGATAGCTTCGACGGACTCTTCACCGGCTAGTTCACGCACTTCAGTGTCGAGGTACACTGCCACGTCTTGCTCGTGGAGATGTTCGAGAACTGTCTCACTCGTTGCCTTACTGAACTGCTTCAGGATACGGTCTCCACGCTGAAAGAGATGGACTTCGAAATCGTTCGCCGCCAAGGCTTCAGCCATCTCGACACCGATGTATCCTCCACCAACGATTCCGATCGGACCATTACACGTTTCGAGGAAGTGGCAGGCTGGTCCTCGGTCAGGCTGTTGAAGATTCCCATCACTCCGAGCGCGGGAAACGTATTCACGGAGTTCTTTCCCGTCCGACATCGAACCAAGTGTGTAGACTCCCTCTCGGTCGATGCCATCGATTGGTGGCGTCACCGCAGTCGAGCCAGTCGCTATTAGGAGGTGGTCGTAGGGTTGAACGACGTCACCGTCAGAAGAGCGAGCAGTTACGGTTCGGGTTTCGGGGTCGATATCGACGACGTCGTGTCCAGTTCGGAGGTCAATATCCCGTTCCTCTCTGAACTGTTCCGGCGTAACCGAGACCAGGTCTTCGAGTGATTGAATCTCACCTTTGATGTAGTACGGGAGGCCGCAGGCACCGTACGAGACCCACTCGCCTCGTTCGAACACGACGATATCGAGGTCAGGATTGTCACGCTTTGCCTTACTCGCTGCAGACATCCCTGCGGCATCTCCGCCAACGACAACGAACGTACTCATACGTCAACCTCGGCTGGTACTGATATAAACGCAGTCCGGGTGTGTACGTGGATTCCCACATCACCCGACGTCCGTGCAAGTGTAGTGAACCACCGCACGGGGTTCATTACTGAACGTGTCGTCTATACGGTACACATGGCTGATTTTGACGTCATCGTCATCGGCGGTGGGACAGGAAACAACGTCGCAGCTGCGGCTGCCGAGGCTGGGCTCGATACTGCGTTGGTCGAACCAGGGCCGTTGGGAGGAACGTGTCTGAACCGGGGCTGTAATCCATCGAAGATGCTCATCCAAGCGGCGAACGCGGTGAATAACGTCAGAGACGCCGAGCGATTCCACGTCGATGCTACACTCGATGGAATCGATTATGCGGCTGTAGTCGACGAGATGGACGGCCTCCTCGGTGGGATATCGGAGGGTATGGAGGCTCGATACCGAGAAAAGGAACATCTGACACTGTTCAAAGAATACACCGAGTTCGTCGACGAACGAACGGTATCACTCGGCGGAGAGCACGTCACTGGCGACAAGTTCGTCATCGCGACGGGAAGTCGGCCAATCGTCCCACCGATAGACGGTCTCTCGGACATCGATTATCTCACGAGTCAGGATGCCCTCTATCTTCGAGAACCCCCAGAGAGCCTCGTTATCCTCGGCGGGGGCTACATCGCGGTCGAACTGGGCTACGTGTTCCAGTCACTCGGGACTGACGTAACGATCGTTGAGATGATGGACTCGCTCGTCCCCCGAGAAGATGGCGACGTTGCCGCGGCGTTCACCGAGATTGCCGCCGAACGTCACGATGTCTATACGGGTCATCGAGTCACCGCTGTCGACGCAGATGGTGATGGCTACGCCGTCCACGCAGAGACAGAATCTGGTGACGAGATCACCGTCGAGGGGAGCGAGGTACTCGTCGCACTTGGTCGCCGGCCGAACAGCGACGAATTAGGGCTGGACGCAGCAGGCGTCGACGTCGACGACCGCGGCTTCATCGAGACGAACGAGTACCTTGAGACGAGTGCTGAGAACGTGTGGGCACAGGGTGACGTCGCAGGTAACGCGTTGTTCAAACACTCAGGTGACTACGAGACTCGACATGCCGTTGCGAACGTCGTCCATGATGAGTGGAAGGCCCTCGACCTCTCTGCGATGCCTCACGCGATATTCACCGAGCCACAGATTGCCGGCGTCGGAGTCACCGAAGAGGAACTCCAAGAGGAGGGTGATGAGTACGTCGTCGGTCGAGCAGCATTCGCGGATTCGTCGATGGGGCGGGCGAAAAAACTCGACGATGGGTTCTTCAAAGTTCTCGCCTCACCAGACGGCGAGATTCGAGGTGCACACGTAATCGGTTACGAAGCGTCGACTTTACTCCACGAAGTCGTCGTAGCCATGAGACACGGACTCAGTGTCGACGACGTCGCAGACACTATCCACGCTCACCCGACGTTGAGTAAGGTCGTCGAATCAGCGTTCAAAGACGTGTTCAACTGAGAAGACCACTTTTTCGGCGTCTCAGAACGTCGCTAGCTCACTCCCGAGGACAATCATCCCAACGAGTGTGAATACGACACCGAGCGCGGGTTCCATAATCTCGCTTGGGACGTGTTTTCCAACACGGGTGCCAACCGTCCCACCAATCAAAACTCCTGGAATCGACCACGCGACGACGTACCACACAGGAGTTGCTGCGAGGGCGTGAACAGCGGCACCCGCGACCGCTGCAATCGCGAGGACGAACACACTCGTTGCAATTGCAACACGCGGTGGGAGCCTACATCGAACGATCAGCTGTGTCGTCGTCACTTCGGGAAGCCCAGCGCTGATGAGGCCAGTAACGAACCCTCCTGCACCCGCCATCGCGACACCGGGAACCCGCCAACAGGTGTCGTATGTGTACGTTTCACCGTCGGTCGTTTCGATGGTGGTCTCGCCTCGCCCCGAGTTCTTCGCTTTGAGATATTTCCCTTCTCGCTCTCCAGGGACGCATTTCTCGGGTGGGTCGTACAATACGAGGAACCCACCGAGGCCGAGCAACCCGACGCCGAACAGGATTGTCAGCAACGTGGTGGGCACGTAGTGAGCGGCGAACGCCCCGGCGACGACTGTCGGTACTGCACCGACCAGAAGCCATTTTGCGGTCGCATAATCGACGACACGCTGCCGGACGTAGTTCAACAGCCCGTTCCCCATGCCGAATACTTCGGTCATCAATCCGGCCCCAATCGCCTGTGACGGTGAAAGACCGACGACCAACATAAAGAACGGACTGAAAAACAGCGCTCCTGAGACTCCCGACGAGAGTGCGATCATCGAAAATAGAATCGAGACCGGAAACACCCACCAGTGTGCGAGGAACTGCTCGACAGGGAAATCTGCGAGTGCTATCGCAGTTACTGTCAGGACCATGCGCTGGTCTCCTGACTCCATCTCGTACTGTACTCACTGTCTGTCAAACGGGCTGTCTGGCTTCTCGAACTATTCAGTAGCATATCGAACGGTTTGTTCTGCATTATCGAAGGGTGGTGAAACGAACCCAAATCAAGACGCTCTGGATCAGCATTGGGCCCGAACGGGAAACTGTCTAACAGTCTTTACGCGAGGATTCCAGCACCGAGGAACGCACCGAGGACGACACCATAGACGACGTGGACTGTGCCGAACATCATCATCATGTCGCGGTTCGGCTCCATCCCGATGACCATTCGCATCCAGAACATCATCCCGCCGACCATCAGGACGAGGCCGAAGATGAGGCCAAGTCCGGCAGCAACGACGATGGAACTGAGGCTGAGCCCAAGCAATGGAACGCCCACAGCGAAGACACCGCCAGCGATGACTCCATACAGTATGTGTAACACCATCCCCGGCATCGCATAGTCTTCAGGGTCTCCACCAGCGAACTTCGCCACGAGACGTGCCGTCGGCGGCGGTCCACCATCGCCCATTACCATCATCAGGATAGTCATTACGATCGTTGCGACGACGCCGCCTGCTAACCCGGCAATTAAGGATGCCATGATTTCGTTTGTTCAAACGTCAGATGCTTATTAAACTACGGCGCGGTAGTTGGGTACTGGCGCACATCACCGAAAGGCGCCGACAGCTGAAAATGAAACACGACACCGGGTCGAAATCGGTGGACAGCTACGGAAGCAATCGTAGCGAACCCGTTGCTGCGGCCACGACAAGCAAATAGAATACAGTACCGAGGATTGCACTGGTTGCGACAACCCGATTCGGATCACGCTTTGGAAGTGAATACCGAATCAGTGGAATATCTTTGATTTCTGGGTGCGTCAGCACGTAGTTCATCACGACAGCAAACAGAGCGACGAGAATCGGACCGATGAGGAGACTATTGGTCGCCTGCAAGAACATTTGGGTCGTCGAGTCCGAAAATGTACTCGTCGCTATCGGACCGAGTGTCGTCGCAGGTGCGGGCATCCAGGTAAACAACTCACCGTACTTTGCGTACAGAAACAGCAGTGGTCCAACTATTATCACCACCAGTTTGCCTCCGTTCGCGGCTCTGGGGGTGGCGATTCTCGGAACAATAAGTAGACCAACTAGGAGGACGGCGTTCATTCCGATCCACGGCCCGAACTCCTGAAACGACAGTGGTAGTCCAGTCGCGAGGATTCCAACACTGAACCAGTCGAGGCTCAGAAACTCGTTTCGTGGACACGACCCCGAGAGGACCTGTTCCCGATGTGCCGGGTGTGTGAGGTGGATCGTTGCTCGAAGTGCCAGAAACGTCGGGACTAGCAACAGATAGGCGACGAGACGAAGTTGGAGGCCCGCCGGTGAAACCACTGTTCCGAGGGCGAGTGCCGTCGAAAAGTCGAGTAGGCCGTTGACGAACCAGAACGTCAACAACGAGGGTGCAAATAAACAGCCACTCAAAAAGGCGGTTGCATGCCCAGTCGAAAGAGCAAACTCCTGTGAAAAGAGATCAGCGGTCGCCGTCTTGAGGTTCGCCAAATGATTCTGCGTGCGTTGCGTACGAGAGTGTGAAGTGTTTGGTCTCATCTACAGGAGGTCATTCTGAAATTTCTCGTGTTCTGAATCGCAAGGGTCTGCAAACCGAATATGGACGAGTCTACCGACTCCCACTCAGTCGCGATAGACGCAGTGGAACCCAGCAAGCCGCCTATAGAACGCCGGAAGCACGTCGGTCCGTAGATCGGCGTCTGGCATCTCAGTGAACTCGTCTCGGGTCAGTTCACGTGCGTCCTCGATTGCAAACTGGACGTGGTCGGGGATACCCGCTTCGTCGGCGCTACTGAGGTACGCCCAGATGAACGCCGATTCGAGTCTGTCGAAGAACGCTTCATCTGTCGAGAACCCCGTCTGCTCGGCAGCACGGAGACGGTAATAGGTGTCCGTGACGAGCGAGGTTGCATCCGCAATTCCGTGGTCTTTGAACGAGTTCGTCGAGGAACACGCACTCTTCTGGCCACTTTCGTCTTGTTCGGTCATACACCAATATAGGAAGGGTTACCATAAGTAACCGTTCAGCGTGTGTATTCGAAACACACGACCGACAACTCACCGTAGTAGGCCGTCTATCACGTCAATCAACGCTGATTCGGACCCAATCAGCTTCGTCGAAGGGGCAGTGATACTCAATCCCAAGTCGTTCATACACTGTGTAGGGGATTCCAATGTCGGCGAGGAAGACTGTGCCCGGTACTCCGTCGAGGCCTGTCTTAGGGAGGGCAAGCGTAACAGTTCGAGTTGGGTCTACAGCAGATCCAAGTGTTTCACCAGTCGTCGAGTCGATACCCGACGGAACGTCGAGAGAGACGACTTTTCCCGGGTGGGAATTCATACATTCAATCAGCGTACTAGCACGAGACCGAACCCGCCCACGCAACCCGTAGCCAATGAGTGCGTCGATGATGACAGTTCCCTCCTCAGAGTTGGAGAGTTCTTGGGTGTCTGTCTGGATCGGTATGTCCATCTCAGTTAGAATTCCATGTTGGTGCGCAGCAGCACCAGTCAGTTCGTCCGCGTGTCTGTCCAATACAACACTGACCGGAATATCACGATTTGCTAGATGACGTGCACAGGCTAACCCACCGCCTCCGTTTCCACCATTTCCTGCGATTACGACCGCTGTACCATCGCCTCGTGTGTGGACGTCGCGTACGTGCCAGGCGAGTGCTCGCCCTGCGTTCTCCATCATCTGTAATATTTGTAACCCGACCGTTTCGACAGCGACGCAGTCGACGTCTCGCATCTCGTCTGCGGTCACTGCTGGTATTTCTTGTCCCGTCGGTGTTCTAAACAACGGTGGTACCATGGTCACGGGTTAGATGCGACAACACATACAACGTGGGGTACAACGCTCGTCCGACGACCGACCAAAACCGTATCGGCCCAGAATTCATCAGTGGCGGTCACCTGTTGTGTACATGGACGTCCTAGACGTACTCCCTCGCGATGCCATCCCGAGCATCGACTCACCGACGTTCGACACTGACTATTTTGGCGATGGTGACGACGCGGTTGTCGTCGTTGAGGGGAACCCGTCACGGGCGTATCCGATTCGGATTCTCAGCTACCACGAGATAGTCAACGACGTCGTTGATGGGACACCAATTGCCGTGACGTGGTGTCCAATTTGTGGAAGTGCCGTCGTCTTCGAACGGAATGTTGAGGGACGTACCCTGACGTTTGGGACTTCTGGAAAGCTCGCCGACGACGCACTCGTAATGTACGACCGAGAAACCAAGTCAGAGTGGAAACAACCACTTGGGAGGTCGATTAGTGGGGCTTTCGAAGGCACCGAACTCACCGCTCTTCCTGCACCATTACTGTCCTGGTCGAAGTTCCAATCTGAATACCCGGACGGGCTTGTACTGCAACCTGTCTACGGCGGAGAACACGACCCCAGGGGGCAGTCACCACAAGTCGCCTACGATATGTCACCATATGACCGGTACGAGAGGGCCACGGACTTTGGATTGCGAGAAATGCGTGGCGAAGGGCCGAAGCGAACGTGGTATCGTGACGATATCGATGCGAAGACGATTGTACTCGGTGTCACGTTCGACGGTGAAGCAGTTGGATACCCACTCTCTATCGTCGAAGCGGAAGGAGGGGTAGTTACCGATACCGTCGGTGGTGTCGATATACTCGTCGTCTCGTCGACCCACGGGGTCACAGCCTTCGAAAACCCTGGATTCGATTTCGAATTGCGAGATGAGACACTGCACGCTGACCACTCCTCGTGGGATCCGATGACGGGTCAAAGTGACAACGGACGGCAGTTGTTACGGCTTCCTGCTAGACGAATGTACGCGTTTGCGTGGCAAGACGACCACGGGCGAGACAGTTTTTATGGACTCTAGACATACGAGTCACCGAACAGTTCGTACTAGTCACCGGTGTGGGTGAGACACGTTGAGGTCCCATCGCAAGCGATAATGTTGTCAACCAATACCCAACCGCAATCACACCGGGTTCGTGTCCGTCAGTACCTCCACGAGTGCCGGTCCCTCGTGGTCGAGGGCCTCGGTCAGCTTGTCCTCCAATTCATCGGGGGATTCGACGCGGACGCCGAGCGCACCACAGTTTTCGGCGTAGGCAGCGAAGTCCGGGTTCACCAGATCAGTCTGCCACACGGGCCACCCGCCATCGCGCTGTTCCTTGCTGATTTTCCCGAGTTCGTTGTCGGTCAGGAGGACGTGTGTGAGGTCCATATCGTACTTGACGGCCGTCGTCACTTCGCCCATGTACTGGCCGAAACCGCCGTCGCTGGACACCGAAACGACCGGACGTTCGGCGAACGGTGAATTGGGTTCCTGTGTCGCTGCCCATGCGCCGAGCGCTGCTGGGAAGGCGAACCCGATAGAGCCGAGGTAGCCCGACATGAGTACCGTGTGGTCGGCGCACTCGAAATACCGACCAAAGGCGTAGGTGTTGTTGCCGACGTCGACCGGGAGGATGGCGTCGTCGGGTAGGAGGCGGCTCATCGCGTCGAACACTGTCGCGTAGTTGACGCCCCGTTCGGCCGGCTGTGCCCGCCGAGTCGCCTTCTCTTCGCGCCAGATGTCCCATCTATCGGCTACCTCGGCACGCTGACTCTTTGCGGCGAGACTATCCTTGAGGTGCTCGGTGAACTGGCCGGCGGCGACACCCACGTCTCCCCACACCGGAACGTCGACGGCGTGGTGTTTGCCCAGTACCATCGGGTCTCGGTCGACGTGTATCGTCGGCTTGTACTCTGATATTCCTGTGTGGTTCGAGAAACTCGCGCCGAAGACAACCAGCAGGTCGGACTCGTTCATGAAATGACTCGCGACTGGCGTCCCGCTCCGCCCGAGGACGCCTCCGGCAAGCGGGTGATGGTCAGAGAGCTGACCCTTCGCTTTGAACGTCGTCACCACCGGACAGTCGAGTCGTTCGGCGAGCTCGACCACCTGCTCCATCTCGAAACGCGCGCCGTGGCCGACGATTATTAGCGGTCGCTCGGCGCTCGAGAGCAGGTCGACAGCTTCTTCGACGGAGGCGGCGGGCGGAGCAATATCTCGTCGGGTGAGACGCCCGTCCGGACCACCCACCTCTGCGCTGGCGGCAGATATGGTCTGAACCTCGTCCGGGAAGATGAGGTGGGAGACGCCGCCTTCCAAAATCGCCGTCTTCGCCGCACGTGTCATAAGTTCGGCGTGGTCGCTACTCGGGAGGACGGTCTGCTCGAATAGTGCGACGTCGCCGTAAGCCGCTTCGAGGTCGACCTCCTGAAAATTCCCTGTCCCGAGGACCTGTGTAGCGACTTGCCCGGTGAGAGCGAGGGTGGGTGAACGGTCGACGTTTGCGTCCCACAGCCCCGTGAGGAGGTTGGTCGCCCCTGGGCCGGCGATGGAGAAACAGGCCGCCGGTCGCCCCGTCAGCTTTCCGTACGCAGAGGCTGCAAACGACGCCGCCCCCTCGTGTCTGACTCCGTAGTACGAGAGGTCGCCTCGCGACTCGGCCTCGCGGAAAGCGTCTGCTAATCCGAGGTTCGAGTGACCGACGATACCCCAGACGTGTTCGATCCCCCAGTTTGTCATCGTCTCAACCATCACGTCGGAGACGGTCCGCTCGCGGGGTTCGTCTGCTGGGAAGCCGACGTAAATACCGTCAGCGCGTTCTTCGACGTCGTAGATGAGGACGCAGTCGTCGTGGTCACCAGGCGACTGCCCGGTCAGCGGGTCGAAATCCCACCCGTGCCACGGACACCGGAGGAGGCCGTTCTCGATGGACCCCTCGCCTAGCGGCCCACCCTGATGGGGGCAGGCGTTGTCGATAGCCGCATACTGACCGTCGTAGTGGGTCAGACAGACTGTCGTTCCGCCGCAGGTGACCGCAGTCACGCGTCTCTCCGGAAGTTCGTCAGGACCGAGCGCCCGGTACCACTGCAGACCGTCGTCGTCAGGGGCTGTGTCGTTCGTCATCAATACCATTTACTCACTGACAGGAGATATAACCCTCTCCACAGGTGAATTCCCTCGAGGTGAAGCCTCAAACCACCCATCTTGATTATTTTCGCGGCCAGTCCACTGACGCTCGAACAACAGGTGGTGGTTTCGGACGACGAACAGCGGTCTGTGGGCGACGGGCGCTGGGACACGTTACCCACTCATCCGTGTGACTCCCCGCGATTTAGTTCGATGATGCGCTCAACTTTCTCGTCGAGCGCGACAAAGTGACAGAGGGGGTTTCCCGGGTAGACGACGGGATTGGCGAGGACACCGACGAGCAGTCCAGTGAAGGGTGCACGCACGTCGACAGACTCGCTCTTGAACGGATTCGATATCGTACAGATCACCTCACCCTCGTGGACGAGGTCACCGCGCTCGGAGGCCATTTCGATGATGCCGCCGGTGTCGGCCCGGAGCCACGTCTTTTCATCACCGTCCTCGATGACGGTCCGCCATCCAGGCCAGTGGACTGTCTCCTGTGGAAGCATCGCGTACTCGGCGAGGACGCTCCGAACGCCATCGAGTGCATGGTCGATGAACTCTCGCTCGAAGCGGTGGGCCTCGCCCATCTCAAGCGTGATGGTTGGGATGCCCGCTTCGGACGCCGCCCGACGGAGCATCCCGGACGACCCCTCGCCAGAGATGATTAAATTCGTCCCGTACGCGTTGGCCAGTCTGGCCACCGCCGGGTCGGCCATATCCGCGCGAACCTGAAACATATTAGTCCGCCCGCGCGTCGAGGTGTGGAAGTCGAGGCCGAAGTCACAGGGTTCGATGAAGTTCGTCCAGACGGCGCGTGCGAGGCGACTTGCGCTGGTTCCGCCCCTATCGCCGGGAAACGAGCGATTGAGATCTCGATCGTATATGGGGAGGTAGCGTTGCTGGGTGACGAACCCTTGTGGATTGAGAACGGGGAGACAGACGAGGGTGCCGTGGAGACCTGAGAGGTCCCACTCGTGAGCCACCTCGCGGACGACCTCGATGCCGTTCAGTTCGTCGCCGTGGATGGCCGCAGAGAGAAATGCTGTCGGCCCGGGTTCCGACCCGACAATTATCGTCACAGGAATGCGAACTGGCTCACCGAGGTACGTCTCGCTCACGGGGAACCGCAGATTCGCCGTCTCCCCTGGTTCGACGACACCCCCGTCGTACACAAATGGTTTTTGTTTATTTGACATTCGAACGGTGAGTCTTAGCGTCGAACCGCGATAGCGGTTCAGTCAGTCGGGCGTGCAAGATGCACGCCCGGCGATGCGTTCGTGCGACGTTCGCCCGTTTGGGTGTTATCATGGGCCACGACTACGGAATGGTAAGCGAATGGCACACCGACAGTTGATTATTATGTGTGTCCATCGATTGAGATTACATGGAAGAAGTCGATTTCTTAGTTATTGGGTCCGGTTCAGGTCTCGACGTTGCGAACGTCGCCGCCAATCAAGGCCTCTCTGTTGCAGTCGTCGAAAAGGGGCCACTCGGAGGAACATGCCTCAACCGAGGCTGTATCCCGTCGAAGATGTTGCTCTACCACGCCGAAGTGAAAGAAACGATCGAACGTGCTGGGGAGTTCCACATCGATGCAGACGTGAACGATGTCGAATTCGCTGAAATCGTCCGCGAGGTCAACGAAGACGTGAATGCGGACTCAGAGTCGATTCGCCGTGGCTTGAGCTCTTCGTCGAGTCACGACCTGTACCACGGTGAAGGACGGTTCGTCGACGACCGAACTGTCGAAATCGTGGGCGGAGAGGATGATGGTACTCGTATTCGTGCCGAGACTGTTTTGATTGCTGCTGGCACGCGTCCATCGATTCCCGGCATCGATGGCATCGACGACGTATCGTATCTCACTAGCACCGAAGCCCTCCAATTAGAGACACCGCCAGAACACCTCGTAATCGTTGGTGGAGGGTATATTGCAGCCGAACTGGGTCACTTCTTTGGGACGTTCGGGAGTGACGTGACGATAATCGGACGGCGACCGAACCTCTTGCCAGAAGCTGATTCCGAGGTTGCAGAAGCGTTCACTGAACGATACGCAGATCGATTTACGGTCCATACTGGACACGCAGCGACAGCAGTCTCAGAGACCGACGGGACAGTGACTGTCGAAGCGCATCCATATGAATACGGAGAAGATGGTGGGATACAGGAAGGTGAACCTGTCCGTGTCGAAGGGGATACACTCCTCGTGGCTGCTGGACGCACTCCTAATTCAGACACGCTCAACCTCGATGCAGCAGGTGTCGAGACGGATAACCGAGGGTTCGTTGAAACTGACGAGTACCTTCGGACATCCGCAGAGGGGGTGTGGGCACTCGGCGACATCGTTGGAGAGTATCTCCTGAAACACAGCGCCAACCACGAAGCACAGGCAGTCGCTCGAAACATCTTCGGTGACGAACGCCAGGCAGTAGACTATTCGGCGATGCCATTCGCCGTCTTCGCCTCTCCCGAAGTAGCAGGTGTCGGTGCTCACGAAGAAGAACTCCAAGAGGCGGGCGTCGAGTACGCGACTCGAACGTATCAATTCGACCAGACGGCACGCGGGAGCGCGATGAAAGCTGAAGGGTTCGTGAAAGTCATCATCGACCTCGACGGTGAGATACTGGGATGCCACATCATCGGCCCGGACGCCTCGAACCTCATCCAGGAAGTCGTCGTGGCGATGAAAACCGGGTCGGGGACGGTACGTGACATCCGCCAATCAGTGCACATCCACCCTGCCCTCTCAGAAGTCGTCCAGCGAGCGTTTTCTGGACAATTCTCCCGTGGAGGGAGCAATCGTCACTCACACTGACACAGCCAGTCCAATCGATTCTCCACGGTTCAGATTTTGAAGAGGGCGTGTGCAAGTGAACTGCACCACCTAAGCGGGGTTATGACTCATCGACGTGTCTCTCTCTTCATGCACACAGTCAGTGTTAGCAAAACCGTCGGCGCATCACGTGGTGAGGTTTGGCCAGTTCTCGACGATTTTGGAGGTGTCTCGAAATACAACCCAAACGTGAAGGTATCAGGGATTATTGACGGCCCCGACACCGGTGAGGGAGCGACAAGAGAATGCGTATTTTCCGATGGGGGTCGAATCGAAGAGAGAATAATCGAGTACGAACCTGAGTCGAGTTATATCGTCGATTTCATCGATGTTGGGGAGATGCCTCTCAAGACGAACATCGTCGAGGTGTCAGTCGAAGAGGTCGGTGAAAACGAAACCACTGTTACGATGCGCGCAACGTTCACTCCGAAGTACGGCCCTGTCGGGTGGGTAATGGCGAAAATGATGATGAAGTCGAAGTTCCGGGAGACGTTCGAAGAGGTTCTCGGTGGTCTCGAATCACACGTTCTCTCCCGGCCCCAGATGAAAGACGGAGACGTGTCAACCGAAGTTGCAAGTGAGTGATCACGTCGAGTCGGTTCACCAGCACATAGTGGTGACCCACTTCGAGGTTGGGGCCAAAGAAGGGGCACTTGGCAATATCCACCTGTAGAGCTAAACTCGGTGGTTGTAGCTAATCTTGACGGTCAAATCATCTGGTACGAATATAAATCGAAGGCGCATCCGCAGTCCAATTACACACCCACAACGAGGTTATTGTAGTGGGTGTAGTTACAAAAAATGCAAATGACGAAAGCAGCTGTCATGGTTCTTGCAGGAACCGAAGGACACGCAAACCTTGGTCGACTTGTAAATGCTCTCGAGACTGCCAAAGAATTCGCCGAAGCCGAGGATGACGAAGTAGAACTCATCTTCGATGGTGCTGGCACGCAGTGGATCCCAAAGCTGGAAGACGAGGAAGCAGACTACTACGAACTCTACCAAGCCGTTAGCGAACAGGCCTCGGCCTGTGACTACTGTGCTGGTGCGTTCGGCGTCGAAGATGCAGTTGCTGACGCGGGTGTTGTGACGCTCGACGACCACGACGGGCATCCCAGTGTTCGGTCTCTCGTCAACGACGGCTACGAAGTCATCACGTTCTGAATCGTACAGAACTGGTCAAGCAGTCCTCCAACCAGACTACCGCTCCTCTCCCCCAACCGATTTTTGACCGTTCACGTTCCCTAGTCGCTCTCGGTGGTTCCTATTCAGTGCGTAGGGCCTCAGTTGTTATAAGCGAGTAAACTTTCTGTCTCGCGTCTCTGAACGATATCTGCGCGGTAATGACTCGTTCGCGCTGCAGTTGAGCGACTGCATTGCGAACTGTCCGACTCGGAAGCATCGTTTCGTCAGCCAGTTGCGACTGCGTCAGGTCTCCTTCATATTCGAGAGTTTTTGCGACGAGCTTCGCACTGGGTGGAAGTTCCTCCAACGGTGTTGGAGTATCCGAATGTGCTTCCTGTTGATTGGACATATACGCAAACTCGCGCTCACCCAAAATAACTGATAAGCGACGGTGTAACGTCGGTGCACAGGCGGAGTGACGAACAGCAGCGAAAACCGGCAGTGTGAGTCGTGCTCATCAAG
This sequence comes from Haloferax larsenii, assembly GCF_024730625.1. Taxonomy (NCBI): domain Archaea; kingdom Methanobacteriati; phylum Methanobacteriota; class Halobacteria; order Halobacteriales; family Haloferacaceae; genus Haloferax; species Haloferax larsenii. The sequence continues at coordinate 255,140 of NZ_CP078064.1, read as the reverse complement.
CACAACCGGTGCGTATCTCAACTGGGTGCCGGTTAGATGAACTCGGAGTTCTGGGGTCCGTTCGTGATGTGGACCTCGAATGGCTGGGTGCTGACATTGTCCTGTTCGACGAGGTGCCAGTAGGTCTCGGCCATCTCGTCTGGATCGAGGAACGTCTTGGCCTCCCGGTCGGGGAACCGGTCACGAACGCCCGGCGTGTCGATCTGACCGTCAATGACGACGTGAGCGACGTGAATCCCTTCAGGGCCGAACTCTTGGGCCATATCCATCGCCATTCCGCGGGCGGCGAACTTTGCGGCTGTAAACCCGATCGCTCCTCCGAGGCTCCGTACCGCCGAGGTCGCGCCTGTAAAGATGACCGTCCCTCTGCCCGTCTCAAGCATGTCGCCAACGGCTTCCTGCGAGCAGACGAACGCACCTCGCCCGTTGACCGCCCACGCCTGTTCGAATTCTGCAACATCCACGTCCATGAGCCCCTTCCATGAGGCGGCACTGGCGTGGTTTACGAGGATATCGACCGGCCCGAATGCCTCGCGAACCGCCTCAAACCCATCTCGAATCTGGTCTACGTCGGTGAGGTCAGTCTGGACAGCAAGCCCCTCACCGGGATCCGGAAGATTCTCGGCGAGTTCGTCGATGTAGTCTCCCGACCGAGCGAACAGGGCAACCTGACAACCCTCGGCTGCAAATTTTCTGGCAAGCGATTCACCGAGTCCTGGACCGACACCTGCGATGACTGCTGTCCGCGTCATGGACCGAGCTACGTACCGGACCGGCAAAACCGTGGTGACAAATCGCTTACTGCTCGGTCGACAGCCGGGCAGCGAGTTCACCACTCTCGCCGAGGTCGATGGGCACGCGATTGAGCAATTCCCGAACGACGAACTCCTCGTAGTGCTGCGTCACACAGTATTCACACGGTTTCACCTCTCGGGCCACAGCATCGATCTCGTCACCGTGTCCCTCAGCAAGGGTCTCTATCAGGGCAGCCAGTTAGTCCCCCAGCACGAAGCCAGGACCCGTCGCGCAGAACCCATTTACCGGGTGAGCGACTACAAAGGGTAATGGACGAATCGCCTTCCGCACAGACACAATCTCGCATCTACACAGCGCCGCGGACGGATGTCTCGCAGAACCAGGGCAAATTCCGGATCCACTTCAATTTCCCTGGCTGGGCCGTCCCCGACCACGACGACCACGGGTACGGCCCGCTCGCGACCGTCGTCGAGTCGTTCATGGACCCGGGGACGTTCATCCGGATGCACCAGCATCGCAACGAGGAGATCATCTCGTGGGTCCCCGAAGGCGTGATGCGCCACGACGACCGCCAGGGCAACGAACTCGTCACCGATCCAGACAACCTGATGGTGATGAACGCCGGCCGCGGCTTCTGGCACGCCGAGGAGACGCTCGCCGACGACCCGCCGCTACGGATGCTCCAGATCTTCGTCCGCCCGCACAGCTTCGACCTCGACCCCGGCATCCAGCACGAACCGGTTCCCAGCCCGGTCGCCGGTGAGTGGCGCCACCTGTTCGGTCCCGAGGGCACCGACGCCCCGCTGTACGTTCGTAATGACGTCGACTTCTACGATTGCCGACTCGCCGCCGGAGCCACGACCACGCTCCCGTCCCGACCGGGGTGGCACACCTACCTGTACGTCTTCGACGGGGCTGTCGAAATCGGCGATGAGCCGGTTGGGTTCACCGAGAGTGCACTCGTGACGGGCGACGAGGGCGTGGTCGTCACAGCTACCGAGGACGCCACCATCGTCGCGTTCAGCATCAATCCCGACGCGCCGGTCACGCGCCAGGGTACCATCGGCCGCTGAGACACCAGCGTCCCAGCTGTGGTTGGTTTTTGGCCCCCCTGAGAGGGAGAGGGTTTCAGTAGACGTCCCCGCAGTCAGGTGATTCCCGTGAGTCAACAACATTAACCGAGAGACGTCTCGATCAACGAGAGCCCTGTCGATATCGTGAACACGCAGTTCGACGAAGTACACGCGCGATGTTCCCGAGGAGGTCCGGTCGCTGACCCGTTCGCTGGCGAGTATGGACCCACCTAAGAATCCGCTCGGCGTGCTGAAAGCGGCGCGCAGGGGTTCACGGCAAGGGAGGGTTCCGGTCCTGCCTTCCTGTGGGCGACCGAGTGGGCCAGCTATCTTGCGACCGACACACCCAGTGACGTTGACCGATCCAACGAGTTCCTCGAGTATCTCGTCACGGTTGGCTTCGTAGAAGAACCGAATGAACTCCGGTGACAAATCAGGTGGTGAGTCATCTGCTTTCTGATTTGGCTTCTCCGGAAACGATAGGGTCCTAAGCCCGAATAGCAGCAGTTATCTGAACAGATGCAACCAGAAAATCGGTCAACTTCTCTTCCATATTTTGGTAAAAATCAGAGTAGTAGATATGTGTATCGCTTAATCCCTCCCATCAGAAATGAGACGGTCCCATGTTACCCACGGCCGTTACGTTCCGTAGGTTAGTCTTGAGCGACCGTCTGGGCTGGAGTTTCTGTCGCAGGAGCAGGCGGTTCGTGGGTTCCGAACTCGGGGTGGGTCTCTTCCATCCAGACGACCACGATGGCCCCGGAGACGAACATCAGGGCGGCGGTCATGTAGAATGCGGCCTCCGCGTTCAGCAACTCCATCGAGAGGCCGATGAGGATTGCGCCGACGCCGTACCCCGAGTCACGCCACATGCGGTAGACGCCCATGCCAGTCGCCCGCCACGTCGGGTGGGCCGCGTCGCCGGGGACGGTCATCAGATTCGGGTAGAGCAACGCCATCCCGAGGCCAGAGACGCCGGAGAGCACGGCCCACAGGACGTAGCCGTCGACGAGCACCATCCCGAGGACGCCCGCACCAGTGAGGAACATCCCCGCAATCACGGGCGGACGACGGCCGATTCGGTCCGCGAGTCCACCGGTCGCAATCTGGAGGAAGTACATCGCGCTGTGGACGCCGACGACGAACCCGACTGCTGCGATGCCGACGCCCTGACTCGTGAGATACAGCGGGACGGCGAGCCAAAACAGCGTATCGACGAACTTCTCGATGTGACCTGCCTGTGCCGCGGCGAACAGCGTCTTGTCGCCGTACGTCGCCCGCTTCAGCACTTCTTTGAACGGAAGGTTCGCGTCGTGGTGGTCTTCGTCGTCTATCTCTGCTTTCGCGAGTTGGACCGTCTCTTTGATGAGGAACACCGAGATGAGGAACGCCAGCACGACGACGATGGCGAGGAAGTAGAACGGTTCGGGGCGGAGACTCGTCTGGGCAGCGATGATGCCCGTCACCCACGCCCCGACGGCGACGCCGCTGTACCCGAACGCCTCGTCGATACCGACGGCGAGCCCTCGCTGCTCTGGCCCCGCGATGTCGATTTTGGCGTTGATAGCCATACTCCACGTCAACGCCTGGTTGATGCCCAACAGGATGTTCCCGACGGTAATCCACCCCCAGCTTGGGGCAAAGATGAGGATGACCGGGAGGGGGAGTGCGGTCACCCACCCGAGGATGAGCACGGGCTTGCGGCCGTATTCACTACCCCACTTGCCGGCGTAGAGGTTTAACAGCGCCTTGACGAAGCCGAATGAGACGACGAACGAGCCGATGACGAACAGCGACTCGACGCCGAGGACGTCGCGACCCAACACGGGCACGACGGCGCGCTCAGAACCGATCGTCAACCCGGTGGCGAACACCAGGAGGACGTGGAGTGAGAACTGTCCGAGGTGCTCGCGAATACCCTGTTTGAGGTCAGTTTCTGTACTCATCGATCACTCCGCTGCGCAGTTGTTGGGACCCAGTTCGAGCTCTGCCAGCTCGTCGCCGGGGACTGATTCCTGTCCCACGTTCGTTCGCTTGACGCGCTCGAAGTTTGGGGGATGTTCCGGGATGTCTGACGCGAGTTCGTGGACGAATTCCTCGCGATCACGGCCGAGGTCGTCGTTCCGCTCTCGAACCTCGCCCAGTGTTGCGGTCACTGGCGGTTCCGGTGAGCCGGGGTCGTGTGCTGGGAGGACGAGCGTGTCGTCGGGTCGGGTGAGCAATCGCTGGAGACTCTCGTACAGCGTCGCGGCGTTCTGTTCGACGTTGGAATCCTCGATACCGGCTTCGACGCCGAGTTCGACGCGGCCCACGCTCTCGTGGAAGAGGGTATCACCCGTAATCAGCACCGCCTCCTCGATATCGAACGAGACGCTTCCTTCGCTGTGTCCCGGCGTGTGGATGACCTCAATATTGAGGCTGCCGACCGAGACAGTCTGTTCGTCGTCGATGGGAGACGCGTCGATTGCCAGTGCATCCTTCGGGTGGAGGTAGTAGGGGACGTCGTGACGGTCGGCCAGTTCTGCAGCGCCCGAAACGTGGTCGGCGTGGGCGTGGGTGTCGAAGACACCGACGAGTTCGGCGTCGTACTCGTCGAGAATCGCTTCGTACTCTTCGAGGTAGTGTGATGGGTCGAAGACAGCAGCTTCACCATCGGAAATGAGTACGTGTGAAAGACAGCCTTTCCCCGGTCGTGCGACCTGAACGAGCGTTCCATCGAGGTCGACAGAGACCGCCGCATGGCGGTGCACGCGACTCCACCCGTTCATCCCATCTTCGAGTGTCGCCGCGGTGTAGCCCATCTCTTGGAGGACGTCCGTTGCCGTCTCTGCGGCGATTCCTGCACCACAGACGGTAACTATCTCCTTCTCTTCGGGGAGGCCCGCAAGCGCGTCCTTGGCTTTGTCAGGATCGTCAGCCAACTCGTCGTAGACGTTGACGTTGACGCTACCCGGGACGTGCCAGTCGTCGAACTCTCCTTCGTGGCGAATGTCGACTACGAGCAGGCCGTTTTCGTCAGTCTGCAGTTGTTCTCCAAGTTCTTCGGGGGAAATATCCGACATCAGTGTTCTTCCGTATGGGAAGTAATAGGATATATGCAATGCCGGACATGACCGGTACTGTTAATTTTGTATAGACGAATGGACCAGTATGAGTCTCTACGAGGCGTCGTTTCGCGTCAAACACGAGTGTCCGTACCGGGAGATTTCGGAGCGACATCCAGATCTCACGATTCGTGAGTGGTATCTGGATGACTGCCAGGTGATCGAAATCACTGCACCGGGGTCACCGACTGACGACCTCCTCGACGAGATCGATCGCTTAGGAACGGTTCTTCACGAGTCAGTCGACGATACTGGGCTCCACGTCGTCACGCAATCATGCCTGTGCTCACTGGAAGACTCCATCATCGAACGATTCGAAGCACACAATTGTCTCTACCAGCCACCGACGATTCATCGGCAGGGTTGGGAACACTACTCCGTAATCGCGTTCGACGAGAGCGATATTAGAGAACTTCTCCACGAGTTGGAGGCTGACCGCGATATCGAGGTGCTTTCGAAGACGGCGATTACAGCACAGCGAATCCCACACAGTATGTTGGCTCCGGTCGACCAGTTGTTCGAAGGCGTGACCGAACGACAGATGGCGGCCCTCCGGTTGGCGTTAGAGAGCGGGTACTACCAACAACCGCGGCAGACGTCGCTCAGGGAGTTGGCCGACCAGACTGCTGTCGCTCGGTCGACGTACGAAGAACACCTCCGGAAGGCCGAGAACAAGATTCTCACGAACGCGGGGCAGTTCCTGCGACTGGTGACGGCGACGTCGACGGCAGATCCATTAGAGGTCGAAAAGACTCGCCAAGCTGAGCGGGCTGCCGACTAACCGAACGTCTTCATACCGGCCAGGGCTTCGGTTAGCCGATTGTGAGCACCTTATCAGCACCCTCGACGACGCCGAGGCAGTCTTGCATCGTCGCCCTTGGTCTGAGGTCGTCCGCTTCGAGGTCACGGGAGTCCAGACACGTTCCACACGCGAGAAGTTCTCCCCCATTCCGAGTGTATTTCACCATTACACCGTGGGGATTGAATTTCTCGTGTTCGAGATCCGGTGCTTCGACACCGTCGCCGAGGAGGAATACCTCAACCGTGTGGTCTGCATCAAGTGCTGTGTTCGCGAGACGGAAAGCATTCCAGACGCGTTCAGGATCGTTCGTCTCTAAGATGATTCCGAGATTCATACGAAAGCTTCGTGAGACAATGACTTGAGCGTCAGTGGTAATTCTCCAACAAGAGGAATTGAGACTACCAATGATGGCGAAGCGCAACCTCATCTCCAAAGTGGTGTGACCAGACTGATGTCGAATCACCTCCTAATCCGTGAAGCGGTGATTGTATGAGTGATGTCGAGAGCTTCATTCGATTCTGTGAGAGCGAGTTCGGGACTGCAGTCATGGACCGAGAGGCCGCATACGTGAAACAGCACGTTGCCGCAGACGACCGTATTCTCAATGTCGGGTGCGGTATTGGTTCGCTCGAAGAGCGCTTTCTCGACTACGAGATTATTGGCTTGGACCGATCGGAGGAGATGATCCATGCAGCCCGTAACCGAGTCTCTGCATCGTTCGTACTCGGCGATGCGACAGCACTCCCAATCGCAACCGCATCCGTCGATACCGTCGTCTTCATCTCAACACTCGAATTCATTCCCGATGTCGATGCAGTACTAGCGGAAGCGACTCGCGTGCTTGATAGCGATGGGACTCTCGTTGCACTCGTATTGAACACGCGCTCTGAGTACGTTCAGTCGAACCTTCAGCGAGAAGGATCGTACTTCCAGCGGATGGCCCACCGGGATTCTGAGGCATTGGCGGAAACGATATTAGAATACGTTGAAGGCGAGCAAGAGTTTTTGTTGGGGATCTCCGACGAGACTGTCTTCGAGAGTTCTGATCCAACGGCAGCAGCGATCTCCGCGGTTGTGGGGACTCCACTTGTCTGAACACCCGATTTTCCACCGGTTCACCGCTTGGGGTGGCGACAGCCTGTAGTACCCCTAATCAAAGCAATTTCACAGGCCCGGCTCTCAATAGTTGAGACTGGCTTTCTTAATGCATACGCCTCTCAGATCTTTTTTGGCAATTTCTCTTACTTGGCCTACGGCTCAAAGATCATTGAGTACGACTACTACTCTCAACTCCTGCACCTCGATGGCACGAATATTACTCTTCTGATAATATCTGGATGAAGAACCCGACAAAAATCAAGAAGAGACCGAGGTAACCCACCCCAGTTGAGACCTCGTCGAGAAGTGGCGTAGAGCGTACAATAACACGAGCGAGTATACTTGTGATAATACAAAACAGCCCAGCCAGCATGATGTATCCTGGCCATCGGGAGGTATTCTCAGTCACTGTTATCTCTCTCAGACACGTTCAGACGACTGTTTTATAGTATGTTACAACTTTCGAGTGGGAGGAGAACTCACCCGAACAGTCGTTCTCGAATCGAGCGAGAATGCGGCCGTTCGGCGAGTAACACGGTCGTGTCGAGCTCGTCCAGGATGGACAGATTCAGCGATCCCCCGACGATTCGTGAGAGTAGCCCCCGCTCTGTGGCTCCGACGATGACCAGCGTCCGACCAGCCGCCTCCGCTCCGATCGCGGTTTCGACATCACCCGTCTCTACCAAGAGGTCGACCTCGTCCAGGCCGTGCTCGGCAACCCAGTTCTCCAAGAACTCCTGGCCCTTCCCCAGATCATCGGCCACGTGGAGGACAGAGACGTTCGCGTCGGCTGTCTCCTGTAGTGCCCGGGCGACTTCCGCAGACAGGTCAGAGGAGTGGCCGCCCGCAGTCGGGAGGAGGATCTCGCTCGGATCGAATCCCCGTTCGTCGAGGACGAGCACGTCACAGGGTAGATCGTGAATCAACTCGTCGAGTGCCCCTTCGGCACGGCTTCCCGCGAGACGCGTTCCCTGATGACCCATGATGAGCCGGTCGACATCGTGAGCGCGAGCCGCATCGAACACCTCGCCAATGCCCTGATGCGAGAGAATCGTCCGTGTCTCGACGGGGACCCCGAGCTCTTCGGCGTCGGCTCGGGCATCAGCCAGTAGTTCCTCCGAGGTCTCTGAAATGCGCTCGCGCCGATCGGCGGCTGCCGCCAGCGACGTCTGGTCCGGCACCTGAATAACGTGGGTTGCGAGGAGCCGTCCGTCGTCGTGTTTCGCGAGCGCCGCTGCCAATGCGACGAGCGAGTGTTCGGTCCGGGGGTTCGAGAGTGCGACCATCGTCGTCGGAACGTCCGTGTCCGCTCCCGAACCATTCGGTGCGACGGTTGCAGCTGCGTCGACGACGGGGAAGGGTAGCTCCTCCCCGCGGTTCAGGATGTGTCGGCCGAGGAGTCCCTGTCTATCGGCCCGACGGCGTGCGTACGCGAAGTACCACACCAGCGCCGCCACGACAAAGGCGGCAGACAGGAGCAGTTCACGCTGGCCAACGAACGCCAGTAAGCCGAGTGAGAGTATCATCCCGAGGATGGGTGTGATCGGATATAACGGCACCCGGAACGCGGGGTCGTAGTCAGGATCGGTTTCCCGGAATACGATGAGTGCGGCGTTCATCAGTGCATAGACGACCAGATGCAGGACGCTCGCCGCCTTCGCGAGAACCTCGATATCTTGGCCCAGGAGTGCGATGAAGACGACGATCATCGCACCCGTGACGAGTATCGACCGGTACGGCGTCGCGTACGAAGGGTGGATCTCGTTGAGCCAGTTGGTGACGATTCGGTCACGGCCCATCGCGAAGTTAATCCGCGCTGACGCGAGGATCGACGCGTTCGCGCTCGACGCCGTTGCGAGCAGCGCGCCAAGCGTTACAATCGTGACGGCGACTCCCGCAAGACCGCCGGGGAACGCGACTTGCGTCGCTTGTGTGAGCGGGGCACTCTGGCTCAGGTCCGCCCATGGCACCACCCCGAGCATGATGCTCACCAAGATCGCATAGAGGACGGTCACGATGACGACGCTGCCGATAATAGCCAGTGGGAGATTCCGCCCGGGGTTCTTCAGTTCCTCAGCGACTGTGGCAATCTTCGCGTATCCGAGGAACGAAACGAAGACCAGTGCCGTCCCCGGAAGGATCGCACCGTAGCCGAACGGCGCTGCCCCACCGTCGCCGAGGAGTGTCGCCAAGTCGAACGACAGCCAGCCCTGGACTGCGAACAGGGTCAGGATTGCCAGCAGTATCGTGACGATGACCGTCTGTACCCCACCAGTCTCCTTGGCACCGATGTAGTTGACGCCCACGAAGACGGCACCAGCGACGAGCGCACCGACCTGAATGTCGGTGAGGAACAGGACCCCGGGCATCGGAATCAGAGTCGCGAGATACTGCCCGAAGCCGATGCTGTAGAACGCGCTCGCGAACGCCAGCCCCATCCAGTCGCCGAGGCCTGCGATGGAACCAAACAGGGGACCGAGGGCCCGGTTGACGTAGTAGTAGCCACCGCCGGCTTTCGGCATGGCCGTCCCGAGTTCAGAGACCGACAGCGCGTTCACCATCGCGATGAGCCCGCCAATCACGAACGAGATCACGACGACTGGACCGGCCGTACTGGCTGCCACACCTGGCAGCACGAAGATCCCCGCGCCGATCATCGTCCCGATCCCGATGGTCAACGCCGAGAGCAGTCCGAGGTCCTTCGCGAGTTCTTCGTCGCTCATTCACCGACCTCCGTCCCGCCTGCCCGCTTGCGATCGTGCGGTGACAAGTGAGCCTCATCTACCGCATGGAGTGAAACGACTGGGAGTTCAGGAGCGGTCACGAGCCGAGCCGCGGTATCGCCCGAGAGTAATCGGGCGAGACGGTTGCCCCCGCGAGGACGGAAGGCAATCGCTGTTGCACTGACGTTGAGCGCGACATTGATGATCGTCTCGGCGACGTTCGTCCCGAATTCGAGTCGACGTTCGACCACTACCTCGTCGCCGAGTCGTGATTCGACAGCCGAGAGGAACTCTCTCGCGTCTGCCTGCCGTTTCTCCATTGGTGCTTTGTCGACTACTCCGCCCCCCTTTTGGATGACATGCACCACAGTGATGCGTCGAATATCACTCATATGTGGGGTCAGGGCAGTTGCGGTCACGGTTGCGTCCGTTTCGTCGGCGACTGGAACGACGACGTGATTGAGGAGAGACATTCGTCAGCCATCTCCACTGATCGTCGATACACACGAGTGCTGACTCGGCTGATACTCTCGGGCGATCGGCCGCCGTGGGACTCGCTCTCCTGTATCGGGACGACGTAAGAGGACGCTCGCTCGGCGTCTACCGAACGGATTCCAGTCGGCTTTCTTCTCGTTCATAATCGAAAAAAGAGTTTTGAGACACTATAAAATCTCCCATTCAATTTTTGACTTAGAAGAAATATGCCTCTATAATTTTTAACTTAGAAATATTATCGTTTGGCTGGCTGTCGGACGCCAGCGGAACTCCCTATGTAGCGGTGAAACTCAATCTGCTTCGACTCCGGGTTTAGCGCTGTTCTCGCGGTCACTTTTGACAAACAGCATCGCTCCACAGTTCAGTCCAGAGGCAGTGTTGAGTTCCGTCTGAACCTGCGCGTGAAATTCGATATTGAAAAAAAATCCCACCATAGGGAAGCGTTATATCATTGTGTTCAGTATCTTGTTTTGCAAACCGAAATGAGGCTCGTTCACACATGCTTTACCACAACACCGATCATCGACTCGACGAAATCGACAGGCGCGTTCTCCACGCGCTCATGGACGATGCCCGTAACACGTCCGCAAGCACACTCGCCGCAGAGGCCGGCGTCTCCGGAGCAACCATTCGGAACCGCATCCACAAACTTGAGGATGCTGGAATCATCCGCGGCTACACCGCTCAGGTCGATTTCGAGCTAGCCGGCGGCAAGCTCACTAACCTCTACCTCTGTGACGTCCCCGTCACCGATCGTGAGGCACTCGCCTACGAAGCACGGGCGATTCCGGGTGTGATCAACGTTCGGACGTTGATGACCGGTCGGCGCAACCTTCACGTCCTCGCCGTCGGCGACAACACCAGTGATCTCCGACGGGTCGCGCGGCGGCTCACGGACATCGGGATCCACATCGAAGACGAAGATCTCGTCGAAGAGGAACTGTTCTCCCCATACGGCCCGTTCGACCCCGACGACGGCGAGCAGACACCCGAAGCGAACGACTTCATCAGTCTCACCGGCAACGCGAGCGTGGTAGAGGTCACGGTCAAGGCCAACGCTCCCATCGCAAACCTCACGCTCAAAGAGGCGTCCCAGCAGGGCATTCTGGATGAGGAAACGCTCGTCATCGCCATCGAGCGAGATGATCTCGAACTCACTCCCCACGGCGACACCGTCGTCCAACCCGACGACATCGTGACCGTCCTCTCACGAGCCGGTGGCGACGCGGCTGCCCTGTCGGCGTTTCGCAAATCCCGGTCGGAACCAAATACACAGTGAGATGACAGAGTATGCCTGCACTGAGAACGCTGCTCCGACACGTGTTCGGCTCAGAGACTGTCCTGTACGAATGCCGAAATTGTGGCACGACTCTCGAAGAGGACACCGAACAGTGCCCCGAGTGTGGCGCGGCAGATATCGTAACGTATCAACTCACGTAATAAATCCATGACAACTCACGTCACCAGTCACGTTCTTGTTCCCGTCGCCAACCCCGAGGATGCACGTGCGACAGCCCTCGCGCTCGAACCGTACGCTCCCGACCGCGTCACGGTCTTGCACGTCATTGAGAAGGGAGAAGGCGTCCCGGACAAGACGCCTGTCGATCAGTCCGAGCAGCTCGCGGACGAGGCGTTTACAGCGTTCCAAAAGATCATCCCCAATGCCGAGACCGCGACGAACTACCGCCGCGACGTCGTGGACGGAATCATCGAAGTGGCCGACGAACTGGACGTAAGCGCCATCATGTTCCGGCCACGCGGTGGCTCTCGAATCGTTCAGTTCCTCGCTGGCGACCGTTCACTCAAACTGATTAGCGAGGCCAACCGCCCAGTCATCGCTTTGCCAGACCCGGACGACCAAGAGGAGTGAACGCGAATGACGACGAGGGCGTTGTAGATTTCGGCGTGTCGTCGAGACTGCGTATCCGTGTTGAAACGACGAGTGGTAAAAAAAGAGTGTCTGACGGGGAGAGGCAGTCTTGGAGCTGGCTCCGCATTCGAGACCACTCTCTACCGGTGGGGATCGACAGCCCAACCTACGAGTACGTTTCTACAGTCTGCGAAAGGTGGTTACGCGACGCTAGCGTCGCCAGAACGACGGTGTAAGAACAATAAGCACAGAGAACACTTCGAGACGGCCGATCCACATGAGGAATATCATATAGAGCTTTGCCTCCGGCGTGAACGAAAGAAAGCTGTTCATCGGTCCGACAATGCCGAATCCGGGGCCGATGTTCCCGAGCGTGGCGATGGCAACACTCATCGCTTCCAGTCCGGACATCGTAACCTCGGGTGTTCGAAAGCTATCGAGGTAGAGGAACATCGTCGAGACCGAAAACAGTCCTAAAAAGAGTAACACGAACACGAAGACGTCGCGAACAGTGTTTTCATCGACCGCCTTCTGATCCAGTCGGATCGGTCTGACCGCTTCGGGATGGATAGACGTGAAAAACGATCGATCGATAGCTTTCTTGACGAGCACCCAGCGAACGATTTTGACCGAACCGGCTGCCGATCCCGCGGAACCGCCGAGAAAGAACGCAAACAGCAGGATCGTCTGTGCAGACGCGTCCCATGTGTTGAAATCCATACTGGCGTATCCCGTCGTCGTCACGATCGCAATCACCTGAAACAGTCCCTGTCGAAGTGCGTTCTCCGGGTTGCCAGGAATCACGCCGACGTTCGCGGGTGTCTGAGCGAGCCCGACGCCCGCAAAGAGCGTCGCCGTGATGAGAAGGCCGAATCCCCCCATTGCGAAGAGATACGAGCGAAATTCCGAGTTCTCGACGAGACGTCGAGGTTCACCCTTGAGGACGTACCAGAACAGTGCGAAGTTGGTCCCTGCGATGATCATAAAGACCATTACCGCCCACTGAACAGCGGGTGAGAAAGCTTCGACACTGCGCGCTTCTGGTGAAAACCCACCGGTGGGTAGCGTCGTTAGTGCGTGGGCAACTGCGTTGTAGAGATCCATGTTCGGCGCCAGGCCGAACAGGTGGAGCGCGTAATACACGAGGGCAGCCAAGAGAGTGAACGCCGCGTATATCCCCCAGAGTGCGCGTGCAGTTTCCCGTATTCGTGGTGTGAGTTTTTCGAGAGCGAGCCCAGGGGACTCCTGATTGACCACCTGGGCACCCCCAACAGAGAGCTCTGGGAGTATCGCGACCATCAAAACAAGGATTCCCATTCCGCCGAGCCACTGGGTGAGTTGTCGCCACATCAACATCGCGTGCCCATGCGTGTCGACGGAGATATCACCGAGAACAGTCGCTCCGGTCGTGGTAAAACCGCTCATGCTCTCGAACAGTGCGTTGACTGGCTGAGCAACCGTCCCAGTACCCGCAACGAGATACGGCACGGTCCCCGCGATGGGAACGACGAGCCACGCCAAACTCACAAGGAGGAATGCCTCTCGCTTCCCTAGTTCACCACCGCTGTCGATCCGTTCCAGTAGAAAACCACTCCCGACCATGACGACGCTCGTCACCACGAACGGGATCGGGTCCTCCCTGTAGTAGAGTGACAACAGCAGTGGAAACGTCGGTGTGATTCCGAGATACTTGAGCACAGCGCCGACGTAGGCCACACTCACCCTGTAATCGACGTGTGTGTTCAGCATCCGGACCAACTCATGGTAGAAATATCGAACGGTGATATATTGTGGTTTCGACATACGGTGATTGGTCATCTCATCGACCGATTCGTCTCATAGATTGGTGTTTCCTTCCACTGCACCTACTACGAACGGCCATCAGTGAGCAAGCGATACTAAGACCACACGAACTACCGTGCTCAAACCATGGATGAGTAAATCGTCGATATCGGGACGTGAAATCTCATAGATATTCCTTGTATATTGATACGAGAGGGAAGAAACACAGTTCTTTGTACGTCTTAGTACCGGCATGTGTATGGAGCAATTTAGTGATGTTTTCTGAGATCTCGTAGAGAACGACTCAGGAAGGAAGACTATATGGCTCGAAAGTTAGATTTCAATCAGTACAACCGTATCAGTTACCTCTACGATTACGGCGGTGAGTAGCGCTTTGACGCTGTCCTGAAAACAGTCCTCAGCGACAATCAATTGATCTCGAACTCCATCGGTGAGTATAGCCTCTTGAGAGAGAGGCGTTTTTGAGCGAGTCGTGTTCAGCGTCTCGTAGTGGCACCAACTCGTGAATCTCGCCGGAGTGTCTTTCAACGGATTGCTAACCGACCACACGCTGATTGGCCAGTGTACGATGCGACGCCGCTGTACGAGCGAAGCTCGCTTGACGGCTTAGAATCAGATATCAGGATCGTCTCGCAGACCTGGTTCAGACACGACCGCCACGAGTCAGTCGAGAACTTCATCTGCGCACTTCCGCTGACGTATTTCGAATTCGACGCGCATGATCGATACGCAGGGTCGACTCACTACGAGATGAATGCGCTCTTTCGCGTCTTCATCCTGAAAGAATGCCATGGGTGGGATCACGAAACAGCGCTGATCGAGTATCTCGAATGTCTCCCAGCACTCTGCGAACAGTTGGGCTTAGAAAGTGTCCCGAACCAGTCGACGCTGTGGCGAAGTTGGCACGAGCGGTTCACTGCCGAGCTTCGCAGTACAGTCGAGACAGCTGCGCGGACCATCCTCATCAAAGCCCAGAACGCGGATGTCGAAGTCCCACGCGAGCCAGAACGTCGTCTTTCGCCTCACAGTGACGAGGATAACGAACCAGATCTAAACGATCAAACGATACTCGATGAAGCAGCGACGGTTGCGGATCACGTCAGTCGCATCGTCTTCCCCGCATTCTCGCTGGATCGGGGTGAGGGCTGTGAGATCCACGAGAACGCCTACTGGGATTTACAGACGTACCTGGGGCTTCGCGAGAGATTGGCTGCTAATGAAGGGGCTCGCAGTTTCGTCTACGAATCGACTCGGGATCGGACGCCGTTGGGCCACGCCCACCGAGAGCACATTCGTGACCTTTCAGTATCAGGGATCCGCGAGATGTACCAACAGGCCGTTAATAAGCTCCTGAACGAGGTCGCGGAGACAGAGCAGTTCTTTCGGGCTGGCATCGTCGCAATCGACATCACCGAAGCCGATCCCTTCACCGGCGACAGGACCGGCCACGAGGTTGAGATCATCGGGACGAAAGAGAAGACCGACGAATACGCCTACCAGTGGGCCACCGTCCAATTAGTCGGCAACGCCGTCCCGATCGTCCTTGACACGCGGCCAGTTCGGAAGGGCGAGTCCCGCTTAGAAATCGTCGAGGACCTCTTGGATTCTGCCGAGGAGATGGTTCACGTCGATAACGTACTGATGGATCGGGAGTTCGACAGTCAGCACGTCTTGGAGATGCTCAGCCAACGTGGGCTCTCATACGTCGTCCCCAAACGAATGCAAACGAGCGAGAAAGCCCAAGCCAAGCGATTGCTCCAACGAGATCGGGATCGATACGAGACCGACCGCGGGCTCCACCTCGGAAGGAACGAATGGCACAAGACGACGCTGATCTACCGACGGAAAGAAGACTCCGAGCACGACGACCACCGGCAGTACTCGGTGTTCATGACGAATTGTGGGAGTGGGCACCTCACTGAGTACGGGTATCGGTGGGAAATCGAGAGCGGGTACAGATCGATAAAGCGGTTCATGGCTGCTACCACGTCGAAGAATTTCGGGCTTCGTTTCTTCTACTTCGCGTTCGCGTGCCTGCTGTACTCGATCTGGCGAGCCGTCGACTTGCTCGTCCAGGTCGCGTTGACCGGTGAGTATGAGCACTCGCCGATGGTGACGGCAGATAACACACTGACGCTGCTAAAGAAGGAGACTGGAATCGGTTAGAGAGACACTCAGTCTGGGTTAGCGCGCAGTCTGAGTGGCTACACTGTTGGATGTCTCGAAAATTCGCCTTACGATTGGAAGTGTGACAAGAATGGCCGCTTGGAGAGAGAATTGAGGTAGTTTCCGCTGACCCAATCGGCAAAATACACGCATTACAGCCCTGCTATACCCGTTGTAGTCTCAACTTCCACAGTTTCGGAGGATGGGGAATTTTAGCGTTTATTTGCCACTGAGTTAGTCTAGATTACGGGGAAGTGCGCTAGAAAACTTGTCCAAACCAATTAATCCTCTGTGATTGTCAGAAATCATCCGAAAAATTCTGCCCAGGAATAGTGCCACCGCTCACGAGGGGCAAGCCGGAGTGTCCACCCAATTAGTCAGGTGGAAGCAGCGCTGAAGAGACCAACTCAACACACTCTCCAGCAGTAATGACTGGTGCGTAGTCCATCTCACCCTCAGCAGCAGCTTTCAACAGAAAGTCAGTGAGCCGCCAGATGTTGTACAAGAGGACCGCAAACACGAAGTAGAACAATCGAACTCGATAATCCTTTGAGGAGGTCTTCGCCAAGAAATCGTGTTTGATCGATTTGTACTCGTTTTCGATCTGCCAGCGGCTGCTGTAGCGCCGACAGAACGCTTCGGCTTCCTCTGGTGTAACACGAGCATTCGTTGCGAATACTGTCGTTCCATCTGTTTTCGTCGAGGGAACGTACAAGAACTCCATCGCGTGCGAACCCTGTTCGACGTGGACAGACGCTGACTCAACAGCGACTTCTTGGCCGTCCTGCTCCATCTGCTCAATCGCCTTATGCTCTGAGCTGGTGATTCGCTTTGGAATTAGGTAGTCCACGCCAAGGTTCGAGAGCGTTTGAAACACCCTCATTGAGTCGAATTCACGGTCACAGAGTACCGTCTCGATAGGGACGTGTTCCTTCGCTTGGCGAACCAGCCGCCGAACAACACTATGAATTCGATTCGGCGGATTGTCATCCCACGCTGAACTCTCTCGAACCGGTTCAACAGCCAAGACCAGCGGGACGTTCTGGCCAACAATCGAGAGGGTGGCAAACTTGAACGCACGTCCATCACCGTCTTTCGTCCCGCTGACCATTGACATTCCTTCAACATCACCGAAGTAGGGCACTGTGGTAATGTCAAGTGCGACGGTCACTGGCCGCCGAAATGAGACTTTAGACTCGGTTACTGAAAGTAGTTGGTCAGTGGCAGTGTCAAAGCCATCGAGGAGAGATTCGGGATCGAATTGCTTGACTGATCGGAGGTGTGTATCTCCATGCGGGCCGTATTCCTTTCCACGTCGGTACTGAAAGCGTGCTGCGCCTTGGGCAGTTCCACACTCGACCATCCCCATGAACGTCTGCAACTCAAAGAACCGAGAGTCATCGTACGACGAGTTCTCTGCTCTGCCAGAGTCGAATGGTGTGAAGCAGTGTTTACGCGCAAGACGAGTCGTTCGAAATATCTGTTTATCATTGAATGTGGCTTCTTGTTTCTCTCCACTTCCAGACTTCTCTGAGCCACGTTCTTCCGAATCAATAACTTCGTGCTTAGGACGTACTTCGGCAACAGATGGGCCAAAATCGTGGATATTTTTGACGAGCAGGTGTGCGCCTCGTTTGACAAACTCACGAGTGGCGGCATCGAAGCGATTACGCCACGTTCTCGACAAGACCGACACATCAGGAATACGGTCGAGACCACACGCTGAGGCGAGTTCTTGGTGCTTTGAGAGTTCCCGATAGCTATCTCCGGTGACTTCGCGGTAGAAG
The DNA here is from genome assembly GCF_024730625.1 of Haloferax larsenii. Classification (NCBI taxonomy): domain Archaea; kingdom Methanobacteriati; phylum Methanobacteriota; class Halobacteria; order Halobacteriales; family Haloferacaceae; genus Haloferax; species Haloferax larsenii. The sequence continues at coordinate 237,463 of NZ_CP078064.1, read as the reverse complement.
AAGAATTTGAGTATCCCTTGAAACGGATACGATGTTGGGTGCCAGTCAGAATAGCCATCTTCAAGCGTATTGACCCGAATTTCAAGTTCTTCGAACGCTTCAAGTAGTGACTTGCCGAACCGGAGATGTTCCCGAAGGTCGAGACCAACAAGAAAAGCATCGGTCATTCGAGCAGCATGGGCTTCCATACGACCGATATTTTCAACGCTCCTCATCAATACCTTGACAAGCGATAGTTCAAGCCGGTATCTAGACAGTGCTGGCTATCGGACTACCTTCTCTCAATTAGGAGTGAACGGTCGGGTCGACTACACAGAGCGAAACCTAATTGAAAACTGGCTTCACACGTTGAAAATTCGAGTCGACCGTTTCCACAATTCATGGGTGGGCAGTCGACTGAGCGCCTGCTAGTAGATTGCAATGTTCATTCATTACTATAACTTTCAGTAACCGCACCAATCGCTTGACGGACGACCGCCAGTTCAGGAGGTTAACTAGACAGTTCCTATAAAATTATAAGACAGAATAATTGATACTTCTTCTATGAACAGGCGACAGTATCTGTCAACAGTATCCACTGGTGTTATTGCAGGACTTGCAGGCTGTGGTGGTCAAGACCCCGACGAGGCAACAATGAATGAGTTGGAGTCATTGATTAAATCAGAGGATGTGAATTTAGACCACGTAACTCCAAAGAATGGTTCTGATGTAATTTTTGCAGATTGGTTCCCACGGAATATTACACAGGAATCCATTAGTAATGAAATCATCAGTGTAGCTTCGGCATGGTCCGTAGCATTGCACCCAGATGCTTCATTTTCGGTTCTCGATTCGACCTGTTACACTCTAGATTACGTTGGGTTGATGAATATGAAAATCGATTCTGAGTGGGCCTACTCCTTTCACAACGACGAAATGAGTGCAGATGAATATTCTTCGAAGATTGATGAGACAGTTACGTTTACGGAAGATTTTGAGAGACTAAGGACAGACAACTAACGTGTCCTTTTTCTTGGAAAATACGACAATTATCCGGGGTGAGATGAATCAATTTGCGCACTACTATAACTTCCAACGACCGCATCAAGCGCTCGACGGACGAACTCCGGTTGAGAAGGTTACTAACTAGACAGTGCCTCCCAGAGAAAATAGACAATTGTAATACTAAAAAAGAAAAAAGTAGACTTGGATGGTTGACATCCTCTCTGGCAGTTGGTTCATCCAGCCTGACCCGCCGCTGAGGAGGGTAACTCCAAGAATGCGGACTATCGGGGACACCGGCAGAGCGGAGGTGCGAAACCGACCAGACCCATCGTGGGCTGAATTGGAGGCTGCACCGACCACATAAACCCAGTCGACAACTTTAGGCCATCCGACGGGATGGCACCTGGGGTGATGACCGCGGCCACCGGGACATCTGCTAGAGGAAACAGAAAACCCTCTACCAAAATGGTAGGGGGGGGAGTATGTTTTTTGATGTCGTTAGCGTCAGCCCAACGTACTTCTATCGACTTAATCCGCTCGCCACCTCCGGAGTAAACTGGGGAAAGGCCGATCTTGTCCGTTTTGTCGTCGCTCCACTCACTCTCTCGGTACATCGTCGGCTCCGAATCCAACCCATCGAGACAGAGCAAATGGTAGACCGTGCCGTTTGCCTCAAGTTCGACCACGTCGAAATACTTTGATTCACCACGGCACTTCCATTTCGGAGACCTGCTGTCGCTTGTGACGCCCAGTAACCGTGAGCGGCCACTCGCGGCCATTGACGAAGATGCAGTCACCTCTGGTCAAACTGAGTCCTTTGCGGTGGGCGTGATGGGTGTCTTCCGACAATTCAGACCAGCTCCTCGACTATTTTCTCTAGTCTGTGTCTGAACACTGTATAATTAATGGCAAAACAATTAAGTGAATGTAATCCATTGCATACAATATGGAAAGGAAGCACGACATAATGTCGTTAAGACATGACTCCGCTGCGCAAGTAGACGTGTACTCATACAATCCTAAAATGAAGAGAAACAGGTAATAGCATGAGTGAACCTACTGCTAACATCAGACGCCAGAGACGGTACGGTTATCTAATGTTGTTTGGAGTCGTGCTACTCGGGGTGGGAGGCATTGTTAGTTCCCAAGTTTACGACTTGCCTTCAATAAGTTACCTTGGACTACTGGTCCCGGCTGTCATACTTGGCGCATTCGGCTACCGAGCAGTCGCTTCAAGTCGAGATGGAAAGGTATTAGGTGATGAACGGACCGCTGACCTGCTCGGACGGGTTGGTCTTAACTCGTTCTGGGTGTTTATAACATTCATTGGGCTTGACAGTGTGTTTCAAATTGTACCCAGAGAGCACATCTCCATGATCTATTTCGCCGCTGGCACGTCAATCTACATACTCCTGTACGTCTATTACCGGTACAAGTGAACAATGAATAACGAATTGAAGGTATATCGTGCCAAGCAAGACCTCACACAGGAAAAGCTTGCTAAAGAGGTCGGAGTCACCAGGCAAACAATTAATGCAATCGAAACAGGACGTTATGATCCCTCACTCAGCCTTGCATTTGAGCTTGCCGAATATTTCAACTGTTCAGTAGGAGACTTATTTATACACGATTGACTGCGGGGTGATACCAACCTGAAGAACTAAGCAGCCTCTTCGAGTTTTTTGTTCCACTCGATTTCGAAGAGTTGCGATTCACATGACGCACACGATGTTGCAATGACGTCGTATGATCGGCAGCACGACTCAACCACGTCCTCTTCAAGTCGTATATCCCCCTCACAAATAGGACATTTCTCAAGGAAAATACGAAGACTCATTAATATTCTCGCTCTTTCGGCGAAGTTCATTGTTTCCCAGCTAGGTAACCGCTGTACAAGTTCATTCGCAGCAGCTACGTCAGCAGTCATTGCCACAGTAGAATCCCACTGACCAACCACTTCCCCATTTTTATGAGCTATAGCTGACTCACCATTCTGCTGAAAGTTCACTTGGTCATCGGCCCCTCCTATTGTGTTTATGATTAAATCAATACTGGGATCTGTGATGGACTGCATGCCACTGCGCCATGATTGTTCGAAACTTGAAGAGAGTACGAGATCGTCCCCGTTCTCAGTAGGTTTGACAGCATTGCACTCTAGTAATACAGCTTCTGGATTCACTTTGACCTCGGTGCCAGCCGATTGTCTCGTTGTACTCTTGTCGAACCAACGGAGGACCCGGTCCGGAAAGTATTGCTTAGTGAGCTTTGGAGTACCCGGTACGAGATACCCACGCAGGTAGATAGTATGCATAGAAGCGAGAAACACAATTGGTCCGAGGACCGGCGAAATGGTCGCTGAGAAGCCACTTATGATTGCTGCTATTCCAGTATTAACAATTGTGCAGGGAGTACAACGATTTTTTCCGGTGTATTCCGGCTGTCGGAGCCGCTGGAATGACATTATGTTATCACAACTGGTTGGTCCAACATTAATGCATGGCCTGCTCAGCGACTAATATTTGCACATCTTACAGGGGGTGCTTTTTTGTTAGGGAATACATTGATGTTCAAACCGTCTGATTTTCAATTGCAGCATGTCAGAACACAATAAAGACGAGTCGCAAGGGAAGAAGAATCGACTAAACAGACGTAGTTTTGTCAAGACTGTTGGCACATCTGGTGTCGCAGTTGGGGCACTGGGATCACAGGTCGCCACAGCAAAGCAAGCGTCTGATTCGGACCTCAAGCGCGCTCTCCGTTCGCCCGGCGTTCGATCCATTCTCAACGAGCTTAACGATCCAGAACCAGGTGAAGCGAAGTACCAGGTCAAGCAGCTGGGCGATTCTAAATCAGAGCTGGAACTGGTGACGATCCCTGTGAAGTTTGGGGAAATCATCTATGCAGAAGTCAACGATCAAGAAAGTACCCAGTTCCACTTCGGGAGCAACCTTAACCGTACGCTCCAGAATGAGTTGCCGGAGAAATATCAGGACTTGCCGAGTGGAAGTAATCCTGTACTCCTCGAGAAAGAAGGCGATGTGGTCTTCCGGAGGTCCGCAACGAATCAAGAGCGTGAAATTGTCGGAGAAATAGCCGATATTGACGACGAAGCGATGGTTGCTACAGGATCTGATATCGACGACTTCCTCATTACGAAGAGCAACGAGTCAGCTCAGTCATTCGACCTAACCTTTGAGGAAGAATTCGACAGTACCAGCGACGAACTGGGTACGGATGTCGATATCAATCAAAAGAGTGCGACTCTGACCCCACGGGTTCGAATGCAGGATAAGTCGTGCGGCTTAGCCCTTGGGGAATGTCTCGCATCGGGGGCAGGGTGTGTGGCGTGTTCATCAACGTGCGCTGGTGCCCCGACCGGGGTTGGTGCAGTTGCTTGTGCTGCCTGTTTACAGGGTGTCTGTGTTGGAATCGGTGGCGTGAAGTGTGCAGAAGCATTCGGTATCTGCCTCGGCTAACTAGGCCCCAGCATATAGTTGCTTGAAAACTGGTTGCGTGGACTGAGCGGTGAACGCCCTGGCGAGCCTCCCTAGAACGCTCCGCGTTCTGGTGGACTACACGAGAGCCTTGCTCTCGTGGATCTCGCCGTTTGCTTGTTTTCCCAATTTTTCTTAATCTGTTGTAGAGGGCTTGTTGGGCGGGTCTGCTAGGGAATTCACTAATAACTTGTCTCGTTCCTCAAACTGGTCAAACTGTATAACAATCAACAAGTTTATGTTGAAGATAGTTTATACGTTTTGAATAACAGATAGGTGAGATAAATTGGTCCCTCCATCAAAAAAATCACAAAAAGAAAAACAGTACGATACGCTCCAATTCTTTACTAGTTCTCCGACCAGGTATCATATTCTCGCTGCACTGGAACAGTGCGCCCGCAATATCAACGAGCTAGAAAAAGCTGTCGACTCACATCGGACGACTCTCCGTCGAAACATTCGCAAATTAGTGAAACGCGGTTGGGTCGATGAAGATACTGCGGCGAACCAGTACCGGATTACTCCTGCTGGCAGTCGGTTGAAGAGACTGCTTGACTTAGTGTTTGACGAATTGAGAAAAGTGAGACAAATTAAATCTGTTTTCTCAAGCCTTCCAAAAGATATTGGCCTTACCCCTGAGGAAATAGAAAATAACAGAATAAGCGTCAGCAGCCAAAGAGATCCTTTTTCAGCGCTCAATACCTTAATAAATCTTATTATGAATAGTGATATGATCAAAATCTACACGCCGTCATTGAATCCACAGTTGCTCTCAACACTCATTAATCGGGAGTCGCTCGAAGAACTTGAGCTTATAAGTACAAAAAGTGCGTTTAGAACTGTTGAACAATCAGTAATCAATTCACTCAAAGAACCAGAAAAACACAGGGTGGTCACTGCTACTAAACCACCGATGTACGGTGTCTGCTTGCTTTCAGACAATGCATCACTGATCACGTACAACGAGAAAATGCATATGAGTAGTATCGTAGTCTCAGATGGGACAAATCAGCTATTTGATTGGGTTAATCAGCGATACGATTCTATTAAGATGGGTAGTCAAAGCTGACAATATCTGCTCCCCTTTTGAGGGGCGACTGTTCCTTGATAAATTGTTCATCAGGAACCCAAGAGTGTTTCTTGGTCTTCGTCGGGGATGTACGGTGCTTCACGACGAGATTCGTCGATTCTGACCCGGGCTTCTGAGGCGTAGTCACCATTGAGTTCGATGCCCGCCCAGCGCCGGTCTGAGAGGACTTCTGCTGACCCGGTTGTACCAGACCCCATGAATGGGTCGAGGACAATCCCCGAAGCGCGTGTTTGTCGGCCTCACAGTCGCACGTCGTTTCGGTCGCGACCGGACTCTTCTGAGCCATCGTGAATTCACGGGTGTAGGAACCGAGTGCTTCTCGTGCTTCTGCGAACAGGGTTTCGACAGAATCACTGTTGCGTCCGGTGTCCGATTGAGTTCGTGCTGAGAGCCCCGCATCTCCGAGGCCCACTGAACGACACGCCCACAGGTGGTCGTCCGAGAGGCTGTGTTCTTCTGCAAGTTCCACAACCTCGAAGGATGGAAGTGTTGCGTGCCTTCTATTCTTCGCTCGTAGCTGCGAAATAGGAGCAGTCTGTCGATTTGTATTTTATATCACTCAGAAAATCTTTCCAAAGCCTCTCACCATACTAAATTCGAAAACCTATAGACGAGAGCCTAATCAAACTCAATTGACGTGAAAATAAGGCACGCAACAGAACCCATCCTCCGAAACTGTGAACTTCCCCGGCTCTGTTTCCATATAGCAACATAAGATTTAAGCAGATGTTGGTCTCAAGCTCCCAGAACTTACTAATCGGCGTTGTGTGTAGACCACTCCCCCATAAGCCAAAGTGTTAGAATACTATGAGATGATCAGTGAGTAATGAAAATCTCACATTCAGAATTACCCCAACACACGGCGAGCGGGTTACTCCCGGGTGAGGACGCGTGAATCAGCAGTTCAACTCCAGGGTTTGGACGGCGAAAACGCGCGGTTTCAGACGAAGGACCGAGAGAAAAGCGCTACAGCGAGAAACAGTCTCGAGCAGACCCTCTGAGTGCTCGCCTCGACCGACCGATACGCTGCTACAGGGATTTTATTGCTCGGACACTCCTTGAGACGAGTAATGGCCGAGGAACAAAGCCCCGAAGTGCTCGATGACATCCGTGGATTCGAATCAATCTCTATGGAGGAGGCAACTTCCATTCTCGGCGAACAAACCCGAATGGAGATAATAGTCGAACTCGGAAAGGCTTGGGACAAGCACCACCATCAGCAACAAAAACTACGCTTCTCGGAACTGATGGAAGCAGTCGGTTTAACTGACAGCGGTCAGTTCAACTACCACCTCGACAAACTGGTCGGCTCGTTCGTTGCAAAGTCTGACGATGGCTACTGGCTTCCCAACCACGGAATGAAACTATACCGGCTGATCGTCTCAGGGACGTTCACAGAGAGAGAAATACACAAGGACATCGACGTCGATGACTGTCTCTCGTGTGGTGGGACGGTACGGGCAACGTATCGAAATGACAACACCTTGGTGTTCACATGTGGAGAGTGTGCCACGGGATACGCAGTGATCCCGTTCTCACCAGGTGGGTTTACCAACCGAACCGACGACGACGCTCTCCAGGCCGCCTTTCGATCGTTCTATAGCGAGCTACGACTCGCGAGACAAGGCATCTGCCCGGCATGTGACGGCACTATGGAGACCAAGCTCGTCACCGACCTGAACGAACGTCTCGATTCACTGTCTGTCAGTGGCGTAATCAGTAGCCTGAAATGTAGCGTTTGCAACAACTACTACTACTCGGACCTGTCTTCTGTTGCCCTGACAACGGACGAGGTACGCCGGTTCTTAATCGATAGTGGGCTCGAGCCACCGCTCGTTCGGGAGTGGAACGAAGTGACTGTCGGAGCCGACGAATCGGTGACTGTAGTCGAAAAAGACCCCCTTCGAGTCGAAATCACGTTCGCTGTGGAAGACGAGGTCATCAACGTTACGTTCGATAGCGATCACAACGTCGTCAGTTCGACCCGATCTGTCGAGTAATGCCTCTTATCCTTGTGCGAATGGCGTCTTTCTACCGAAACAACTCGTACCGGACTGCAATCTCGTGTTTGTGAAGCTAGCTTCTGAAAATTCGTTCACAGAATGGTCGTTCAGATAACACTTTTCGATACATGCGATACAGTTCCCGTGATGGCAAACACGTCAACAGTACCAGGAGCAACTGAGAATAGCGGAATGAGTTCGATAGCGAAGCGTATTGCAGTTTCAGTAGGCCTCGTCACGGGAAGTGTCGTTGTAGGTCTCGCTTTCGCCATCGCTCTCGGGTTCGGCGTCGCGGCAACCACCGGCGGCTTGCCAACGGACTTCGTCAGCGTACTCGACCTCGTAACGACGCAGTCGGGATTCGCAGTCGTCGCGTTGGGGTTCCTCGGGGGTGTCACCGGCTGGCGATTCGTCGAGATTCGCAGACCGTCACGCAGGGAACTTCGACTCGTCATCCCTGCGGTCGCCACGGTCCTAGCCATCGAAGCGCTCCGACAGCTCGCGGTCCGTCAGGGATACGTCGGTGTCGCTGGCACGCTCTCGGCGCCCGAAGAGATGAACGCGGCGGCGGTCGCCGTTCTGTTAGGACTAACAGTACTCGTTGCCCCACCCATAGAGGAGCTCTTTTTCCGCGGCGTCGTGCAACAGTACGTCGCAGACGCTGCGAGCCCAGCGGTCGGCATTGCCGTCGCGACGATACTCTTCGTACCGGTCCACGGTCTTGGCATTCTCCTCACGGCTAGCAGTCTGATGGCAGCGGTTGTCGTTGTTTTCGTACTCGTGGTGCTCTCCACCGTTCTCGGTGTAGCTTACGCTCGAACCCAGAACCTCACGATTCCAGTAATGATTCACGCAGGATATAATCTCCTTACCCTTTTCGTCGTTATCGGCGTACAACGGGCACCACTTGCCGCGGTGTTCTCTCTGCTCTAGTCTGCCACTCAGAAGCCGATGCCCACACTGAGGGTCAGGCGAATATCCTCTCGCTGCCTCTGAATGGAAAGTGTGTGGAAACCTCAGCGATCAGGCCGGGATTGGGAGGGCGAAACCAGTTGTCACACGCCTCTTCGCGTGGCGAATCTCATTTGTCCGCTTTCCAGACCCCAAGAGTAATTCCACTCAGCAGCCCCAGCATCAGACCTGTGCCAGCCCAAATAGCTGGCATGTCGATGGCCAATCCAACGGCCAATCCGAGTGCCGAACCGAGAAACATCCCGACTCCCATGAATACGGGATCTAATTGGTTCTTCTCCTCAGTATCAGTGGAGCTGCCACCCTGAATATTTCTAGACATACACTCAAATATCGTGGGCGATGAGAAAACGATTATCTGAACGACTATTCTGTGAGCGGGTTTTCAGAAGCCAGCTTCACCTCGTGAACTATGGATGATGGAGTGGACCTACCCAGGGTCAGTAGATGCGGGTTTCTGCAGTGGCATAGACGATGGCCGGCGAGTGGCCGACTTGTGCTCTCTAATTAGCAGGGACGCAGAAACCAGCCCCCGAATTAACCAATAAGAAACACTGTGTCTCTCGAACCGGCTCCGTGAAGGCATACATCCGCCGGATCCGTTCTATGCTGCTTGAACAGTTGATTGTCGAGAAGCAACTTTGTTTTCCTGTATCACTGGTCAAGTTGGGCAAACGCACGAATAGGCATTGCAGCAGTGTCTTTGGCTTTGATTGGGACAGCAAAAAATTGGAATGACTCACCGATAAGCGAATCGAGATTACAGAGATTTTCGACGATGAAGATATCCTCGTCAAGGAGTCGAGTGTGGACCGGGCGGGCAGGGTTATCGTGGTTGTCGGCGTTTAACGTGTCTACACCCACCAGAGAAACATCTGCGTCGATTAATTTCTCGATGACGGACTCAGAAATGTATGGGTATGATCGATACTGCTCTGTGCCCCAGTTTTCGTCCCATCCAAAATTGAACAGGACGGCGGTACCTGCGAGGTCAGACTCCTGGGGAAGTGCTTCGACAGTCAATTCTTCGTCGCCAGCAAGCCCTCGAGCATCGACGACCGTCCCAGGGAGTACCAGTTCACTGATTTCAAGCTCACTAATGTCACGACCCTCCGGGTGTCGATGATACGGTGAATCGAGATACGTCCCCATGGACGTCTGGAACCGCATTTCGGTAACCTCGAACGCAGCTTTGCCTTCGTACTTCTCCCGAGACTTCTCGTGTGTGAAAAACGGGTATACTTCTGCAGTATACTCCGTGTGTGTCCCGTCATCATTCTTCTGACGGAATCCGGGCATCCCGTCCTCGAACGTGTGGCTCAGGTCGACGAACTTCACACTGTTTACCTTATTTGACATTTGATACTAACCCTCCTTTGCGTTTCATCGTGTTACGGTTCATTGTTTCTACAGTATCGCGGTCGCTGAAAGACAGCAGGGATTTCGAGTGCTATTCACTGGTCGTAAGGACGGCACCACAACTGTCACACTCATACATTGCTGTGAAGCCCATCTGGCCGAGATAGGACAGTTGCGTATGTTTACACTCGTTGTCGCCTCCGATTCGATACGCCAGACTCAGTTCGTCTGCCATCAGTAGAACAGCTCCGAATTACTAAACCGATCATAGAGAGTGCTAATTACCACACCCTCGACACTGACTACGAAGACCCAAAAGAACAGTTCCAGCCCCAGAAGCGGGAGCGGTTCACCGAACATATTGAACGGTACATGAAACTCGAAGTAGAGGGCCATCAACACCCAGAGAATTCCACCATAGGCAAACCCGCTCTTGATAGTATTTTCTGGGAGCGAATCGCGTATGTACGCGAAAACCCCGCCATGGAGCGCACCGATAAATAACGAGATAGTCATGTATACTCCTGGGTCTGTTTCCATCACGGGCAGCGGTTCCATCTGAGTCATGACGGCGATTAACTTGTCGCTCTGCTGTTCGGAGTGGAATAAGATATCATTCCCCAGCTGAAAGAACAGAAGCTGGCTGATGAGGTTCGCAAAGAAGATGCCGATGCTTCCTGCAACACCAGCTGTCACCCACTTGCCGTACCTCATTGGTCACTCCCCGATTTGTTACTGATTTCAGCGTCAAGTTCAGTACCACCGCCACTATCTCTTCGAACTTCCCACAGGCGGGAAAACAGAAGCGGCCCTAGAATTAGATAGGTGATTGATGTATAGAGTCCGGGGAAGTAGCCGAACTCACCGGTTGCGAGAATTGGATAAATGGGGTGTAGAATTCCATTCCCGATGACCCCCATGAGCGTGAAAAACCAGACGATGAGCATAGGGCCCTTGATACCACGGTAGATGGCAATCGCACCGAGAGCGAACGCAGCATACGAGACCATGTTGATCTGAACGAATGTGGAGAGTTCGAACGGTGCCGCGTTGAATACCTCAACTGGCCAGCGGGTGTAGAACTCAGTCGTGAACTCCTCTGCGAAGTGTAAGAACTGGACACCAAATGCTACCAAGTAAACAGGGAGTACACGACTCGGTTCAGGCATTTGCTGAAAACTCGTTAATAAGTAACACACATACGCGAGAACAATCGCAGGGACAAACGTAACAATCAGTGACACCCCTGGAGAGAGATACGTAAAAATTGCAACCAAAATCAGCGTCATCACTCCCGGGAGAATCGCTTCTCTGGTACGCAACGCTGAGACCAAACTCTCGGAATCATTGATTCGAACACCCATCTCAAATCCCTCCGCTCGTATTGCTGATCACAGACCGACCGAATACTGCTCTCATCAACCGTTCCATCCGCAACTGGTGCCAAACGAGGCTTTGTCTTCTCATGAGCAAATTATCGTTCGACTGGAATTTGCATATCGGCGTTGCCTCTTTGAGAGAGGCTCATTTATATATTCTTAGCAATAGGGTTATTCTCATGAAGTCGGTTACGCTGGAGATCACAGTCGAAGGCGGATTTCATCCGGCGAATCAGTTACTCGCAGCGGACCCGTCGATAGTCCGTGAGTCACTTCACTACGTTACCATTCTCGAAGATGGGACGATTGTCCTCTTATACCATCTTCGGGGGGACCTCGACAAAGTAAGAACGTACCTCATGGACCACGAAGAGGTCATCTCCTGTGATGTGCCAGAGAGTGAAGATGGACTTGTGTACATCCACGGTCGCCCGATCGAGCCAATTCGTGACTTTTTCTCTCTTGCCCGGACGCATGGAATCGTGTTTGAGACACCGATAACGCATACTGAGAGGGGACTCAAGATCACTCTAAGTGGAGAAGAACAAACGCTTCAGCGTGTTATCTCGAAAATCCCATCAGATATTGAACTAACCCTCCTCAGAAAGGGAGAGCGCAAGCCAAGAGAGAGTGATATAATATCGCTACTGACTTCGCGGCAGATGGAGGTACTAACTGTTGCAGTTGAGGAGGGATACTACGAAACACCGAGAGGAACAACTCATGAGAAGATTGCTACCAAACTCGGTGTTGCAACCACGACTGTGAGCGAGCACCTCCGGAAAATCGAACAACGTGTTTTCTCTGCACTCGTCAGATGAGGCCATTATCGAAACCCCAATGACCAAGTCAGGCACTCAAGAGACGTGAATTGCCTCGGGGTCAAGCCCCGAGGCACTCGCCTTGCTTATCTGTAGAAGCTCGAAGAACTAACTAGGGACTTTTGATGTCTACCCATACACAAGAGAATATTTCCAGCCAAACCTCGCTCAACTACTGACGGTACGACTTTCAAACTGAGTCCGATACCGGCGTACAAGTAAGAAGATGAGCGGCGTTCCAATGATGGTTGGCCACAGCCAGCTGATCACCGACGGTAGGAACGTAAAATTGACTGAGGAAAAGGCAGTCACCGTCGCGATGTACCCACCCGCCATCCGCGAGAGGTGGCCGTAGAACCACGCACGGGGGTCAGACACACCTCGGCGGAACTGCTGGATGTCGTTGCCACCAAACCCGAGGGCGATACCACCGAACACGAGCATGACCGTTCCGAACCCCGCTCCAGACAAGAGCTGAGTTACCCCAAACGCACTCAGTCCGACACCAGCGCCGACGAGTAGCACTGTCGCTGCCCAATCGACGAAAGCGGGACTATCGGTCACTCGCTTGCGTGAGAGGACGCGGTACCCCGAAAAGACGAAGTAGAAACTGAACACCGCAACGAGCCCGAGGAATTGCCTGGACGGATTCGGGTCGAACACGAACAACGCGAGTGCCGAGGCCGAAACGAACGCCATCGAGCCAACGTATACACGACCGAGGCGTCGGTGCCGGTACCCACCCTTTTTCGTCACGAACGCGCCAGCACCGGCGAACAGCGCAGCGAACCCGGCGATAATGTGGAGTCCAAGAGTAATGTCTTCGGCAATCACGACTTCACCGCCTCGCGACGAGTGCATATCCGAGTGTCGCAGGAAGCGCGTAGATGACGTGACCGAGAACACTCCAGAGCTTCTCGGGCATCGCAAGGTCGGGGAACGCCGGCGTGAATGGATACCCGATCGCACCAAGCCAGAGCGGCATTAAGAGGACCGAGAGCAGCGCCGTCGAGACAACGCCGACTACCACGGCAAGGGCCACGGCCCCACGAATCGTTTTCGCGTACTCCGTGAGTGGCTGCCATTGGACAGCCGCGACATACATCACTGCGAGTGCAACGCCATGGAACTGATGTATTGCCCACCCGGAAACCAAGTTTGGCCCGGAAAGTCCGTACATCATTGGAAGGGCAAGCGCGATCAAAGGTTCGGGATTCCCGTATTGCATCATCAGACCGAGTGGGACGCTCCCGATGAAGCCACCAATCGCTGCGGCTATCCAAGCGAGGACGGGAACGGATTTGATCCGCGTGGCGAGCGACTGGGTGTGGACTTGGCCAACGTCACGTATCGACTCTGTCGTATTGGTCATCAACTGATGCTAGAGAAGGAGGATAATAAATCTACTTAGTGAACACTCACTAAGTGATTGAATGGTACATAACAACGCTGACGTGGTGTTTCGGTAGTCGAACAGCCTTCAGAGACACCCACCATGTGTCGAAGCCTCTGGGCAGGGTTGCGAACCTCATCCCTGTCCAGTACCAGTTGGTCAGTAGTCCGGAATCAACACGAACGAGATGGGCTTAGAGTGGTTCCTCAGTCGATGGAATTTGTTGCTCGGGGACTTCTTCGAGGACACTTGAGCCAGAGCCTGGTTTCGAGTCCCACTCCCAATCTTCGTGTAACCGGAGACGGCCATCGTTCAAGGATTCGATACGGTCAACGGAATGGCCCGTCGCTGTGTCACCATCAACAGTCACGTGCGTATAGCGAAAATCGAGGGTGTCGCCAAGATGGTGGCCAACGAGGTGTCCAAGTCTAACCGACCCACCGTGATACCGCGCGTGAATCAGGTCGTCAGTCTGTTCGAACCAGAAGTAGGTTTCTCCACCAACATCACCGTCGGCGTCGTTCGAGACCGATTTGAATACACGACCATCGACAGACAGTTCCGAGTACGTCTCATCTTCGTTCATCGATCCAGTCTCACCCTCGGTTGGATATAACTCGTCGATGTGACAGGGGGCAACGAATTCGTGAACCTACGCCATCGAACCCTTTGCAACGTTCGTCTAGAGTAATCCATCACGGTTACACTCGCAGTGAGTCGATATACGACGTGGCCTGTGCGTGGAGAGGAGCACCGATTTCTTCCATTTCAAGTGCAAGATAAAATCCGGTTGACCCGCTTGCCGCAGCAAGGAGGAACGCCGCGACCCCTCGAGCGTCGACCTCGCGGAAGACTCCCTGTTCGATGCCGTCTTCGACAATACCTTGCAGGACTTCGAGGTTACTCGATTCAAGTTCGAGAAGTGGCCCTTGGAGCGTCTCGTTATATGGTGCGTGAGAGAGCAACTCCATCACAGCGATGTTGGTTCGTCGTTGCGGTTCGTCCTCCAACTTCACGAATAGCCTGTCGCAGGCTTCTCGAAGTTGGGCTTCGGGGCCAGTCGCCTCAAGTTCTTTTAGCTGCCGTTTGAGGAATCCTGTGGCACTATCGAGGAAGGCGACGACCATGGCATCTTTGGAGTCATAGTGGTAATATAGACCGGCCTCTGTCTTCGAACTTTCAGCGGCGATTTTCGCAGTGGTGAGACGCGCGTACCCGTGTTTAGCGAGTGCTTTGCGCACCGCATTCGTGATTTCTGCTTGCGTATCGGTGGGGACGGATTCAGACACTAATTTACTTAGTGAACACTTACTCATTTGAGGCTTGCGTTCGCTCGGACAACGCGAGGGCTCCAGAGACCACTCCCGCACAAGCCAAAGTATTATTTTGCTGTGAAAAACAGCAGAGACCAATGAAATTCACTTGCTCAAAATCGTCCCGAAACACGGCAAACGGCCTTTTGGACAGTAAATCAGCATGACAAAGCAGTCCATTAGCCAGCAATGCGGCGACGAATCAACGGACTCAGAGACGCGCAGTCGTCGCTACAAGTGGTCGCAAATGAGCCTCGACGAACTCGTCGACGTCTACTGGCAAGACATCGCACCGAAACGATATCGCGATGGGTTCGACGAGGACAGCGACGTTCCAACCTACGATTGGCTCACCGAACACGGCTATAGTGGGATTGCGTACGCACTGCGTGAGCACCACGACCTCACGCCCAAGCAGTTCTTCGTCAACGTCGTCGGCCTCGAAGACGAGGAATCTGATGAATGGGAATGGGACGTCGACCACGAAGATACTGTCAACGCTCTAGAAGTGTATCTCAACTCGATACAAACTCGTGGTGGGCGGGCAGAGAGTACCGTCGAGACCCACCGTACGAGGTTGGCCAAGTGGGTTCGGACCTATCGAGAACTGCACGGAACGGATGCGTTGCTCGAACCGCTGTCTGAGATGGACCCGCAGCCGCGAGAGATAGAACGGTGTCTCGCCGTCCTCGACGTCTTTGAACAGGAGCTATCGACCGATCGGTCGAAGCTTGAGTACCTGCACGTCGCCAGAGCGTGGTATGCGTTCGTGAAGCGCCGAAAGTACGCGAAGTACAATCCGCTCTCGGAGGCTGGCGAAGAGTTCGGTTGGGAGGCCAGTGAGCCGGACCCACAGGCATTGTCGGCGTCGCAGGTGCGTCGAATCTACAGTGAGGTGGATTCGCCCGAAGCGGAGTTGCTCGTTGTTGGGCTCGCCGGGTGGGGGTTACGACCGTCGGAGGTTGCCGCGTTGCACGTCGACCAAGTGGTCTTGGATGCTGAGGACCCGCATCTGTCGTTCGGTGATGGAGAGCGCAAGAATGGCCCTGGTGAGGTGACGCTGTTGTATGGCGTGGATGTCGTCGCTGATCGGATTGATACGCTCTCTGACCGTGAGACGTGGAACGGGTATCTGTTCCCATCTCGGTCGTCGTCGACGGGCCACGTGTCAGTTAGTACGATACGTCGTCGATTCAAACAGCTTGCTGACACTGGTGGAGTGGTTGTCGATGGGGATACACCCACGCCGAAGATGGGTCGTCGGTTCTGGTACTCGGCATATCAGGAAGCTGTTGGAGAGGTTCTCGAGGGTCTGGAGGGAGTTGCTGAGGACCAGGGCAGTTCGTCGACGGAGGTTGTCCTGCGGAATTACCTGTCGAGGGAACAAGAACGGAAGGCACGACGAAGGAGGATGTATGAGAAATTGGAAGCGGCGTTTGAATCCTGATCCACTCCTCCCGTCCTAAGAAAGACCAAATTAGATGTCGATACCGCCAGGAGGTCGTAATCTATGGGTTCGGCTGATCGAGAGAGTCTGCTAAACCCACGACAATTCTTGTGTTAAAATGCGCAACACGAATAAACTATATACTGCGATACAGTTTCTGTGCTCTCGACGGCCCACAACCTCGGAGGATGGCAGTGTTGCGTGCCTTCTGTTCAAGCATATCGAGACTGAAATAGGAGCAGTCTATCGATTTCGATTTCATGTCTCTCAGAAAACCTTTCCAAGCTTTCTCACTGTGGCAAATTCGAAAATCACGAGACGACAGCCTAACCAAACCTAATCTGCGTGAAAATAAGCCACGCAACGGAATCCAAACGCCGAAACTGTGGACGGACAGGAGAATTTATGTGATTTTCAGCTTCTAAGGGAAGATATCCTTCTCCAACTCTCTAAGCTCGTTGATTTCAAGCCCAGATTCGGAAATATTCTCAGAAAAGTTTCTCATGAGGGTCTCAACATCTTCATCATTAAGCGAGACATAGAATTCAAGATCTTCTTTCTCAGTCTGGTACAGCTTTCCACCGTTCAGTATCCGATATAGTTGCTCATAGAATTCATCCAAGTTGTTACGAATGAGTTTCACGTTCTCGTTATACGCTACGTGAAGAGCCATCGGGAAAGAAGCGTGCATGAATACTGGGTATCCATTCCACTTCTGCATCCGATTAAGCCGTTTGGCTACAACATTCATTCCACCGTCGCCAGCGTTCGTAATCACGATGAATTGACCGAGCTCTGATTTTGTGCTCTTGAATTCTTCCGAGCCGATTATTCTGTGGACATATCCTCTTAGGCGTCGCGTTTCATCGGTATCCAGTTTAAGATCTACGTCTTCTGTGAACTTTGAGTCATAGGTGAATGACCGGAAATATGTTCCCTGATGCGTATCAAAGATCAGTTCTGAAAATCCATCTGGGACGTTTCCTTGCCTCTTGCTGCCCCACTGCTGTGTATTCGGTATTATTTGATTGAATATGTGGAATAACTCTTGCTCAAATTGAATTGAATCAGAACTATCTGGATCAGAGACCATTTCAAGCATATTTCCGAAAGCAGTCCTGGCATTTGAGGAGGCTAATTCTTCAGTTGAGCGAGCTACTTTCTCGAGCTCTTTGCCAATGTAGTCCTTCGGGAGATCGCCCGCTAGTTCTAAATCGACCAGCTCAGCTAAGTCTAATGTTGAGGCAAGTCCCTCATCCATTAGATGCATGTTCTTCACCTCCCCTGGGTTGACCACCAAAACTGGATTTAGACTTTTTTGTAGGTGCTCCACTGCGTTCTCAGTGAGGTTCACGTCTCTAGTATTCAGGTGAATGTCGACTTCTTTCCCCTGAACTCTGACTCGCAAGAACTCATACTCTGTCTGGAAGATCTTTTCTGTGTGCTTGCTTAGGTATTCTATATTTTCTCGCTTTAGTATTCCCTTGATGAACTCACGGACACCAGGTTTAGATGTGCGAGGCACACGGTAGCGCGCGACTTCTTGAAGATTCCCACCGCAACTCTGGCACTCGTCTAGTGGTCGGTTGTCTTTTTTTCCGCAGTCAACGCATTTCTTTTGGATGACTGTGCGTCTGTCGATGATCCCCAATTTTTCAAGTTTCTCTGTGAGATCCTGATTCGGGAACCGTCGAGAGTCGTATTCTGAAGGGTTCTTAAGAATCGAGGCAATGAACGATTCCCTATCTCCAGTCACCCAGTGAAGGGGGATTTTTTGTCAACCGGAACTCCAAATATCTCTCCAAATTGGTCTCTGAAGACCTGCTGTAAATCCTCCCGCTGTGAGTCTACATTGGAGTCGAGCCTGAAGAATCCCAGCTGAACAGACTGCTCGAAGTTGATGGATCCTTCTTGACCCTTCACCTCTACCCATAATTTGCTCACGTTATCCAATTCAACTGAGATGATCTCCGGTTCCATTGACTGGATTATCGGGCGAATTTCTCTATTATATGATTTCTTTGATATTTTAATTGGTAGGGCTGGAGAAATGTTGCTCCGCTCGAACTCTGCTGCTAATATTCTCGCTGAATTATCAGAGTTCTCTATCAACTCTGATTCAAATCTCTTTTTGTTAACATCTGCTTTGCTTACATCCGTTTCGAGATCGTACAAGAAGACGTCCAACACATCTTGAAGCTTATCTCTAAGCGTTTCTCGAATATTAGTGTTCGAAGTAGCGATACGAATTCGGTTCCGCTTCTCGTTGACTTCAATGAAGACGTTTGAGACATTGCGCCTTCGCTGTCTACCAGACCAATCTCTTTTAGCCTGATCTGAAGTTTGTCTACTGATATTTAATAAATGACCATTCTCAAGCTCAATCTGATCCCGCTCGTCATGGGTGTAGTTGTTGCTCCGAGTTTTCCTTGCAAGTGTGTATCTGATTGCAGAGAACTCGTTTTCGATGGTTTGAAGATAATTTGTAGGCACTTCATCTTCTACTGCGTAAGCAAAAACATCACTTGATGCAGTCCAGACGTCATACAAATTTAACTTATATAAGAAATCGTCGTCTCCATCTGCAATTTTCTCAAGAACATATGCGAATTCCTCTCCTCTTCCTATCGTCTCTCCTTTCTTCTTGGCTAAACCCCTAACGGCGAGCTTCCTTCCCGATATGAATCGGTATATTGTGTAAAGTAGTGCTGACTGCTTCCTGTTTCTGAGAATGTTCTCAAATAGACTTCCACTACTTTCTTCATCAACTGGTGACAACTGAACAATCAGAGAGATGGTATCTGAGTCGGCTTTCTGCATGACACTACGAAATTTATTTTCGTAGTTTGCCGTCCAATCTTCTCGGTACTTTTCATAGTTTTCAGGAACATCTTTTAGAATCACGTCAGGGTCTGGGATAGACATATTCGACAAAATTATGTCTGCTTGACTTAATACTTTGTCAGATTGGGAACTTCTGTCAGCGGTACATATTTACAACCTACTTGAGTCCGATAATCCGTGCCAATTACACGAGCGAAGTCTATCGATTCTCTCTACGAGGAATGCAAGGATTTCGACCTTGTGCTCGTGCCGGACGCGCCGATGGCAAGCGCCCTGAACCGACGTCTCGACCAACCCCACTTCGGGCCGTTCGCGATTACCCCACGGCGCCTGGCGGCTCGACGCCGAGAACAGGCTGAGGATCGACTCGCGTTTCTCGAAATCATCGAGACGACGGATCTCAACTGGAAGGAGACATCGTATGCGGTCGGGAACATCCTCCAATGCTGGGAGTACCAGGGGACGTCTGAGGCTGTTCTCGACTACGAACAGTTCGCGACGACGGCAACGCACACCGCTGTCGACTGCATCGCCGATATGGACACGACGTCCACGCGCCTCACCGAGTACAGTATAGACGCCGACACGTCGGTCGCCGTCGTCGGATTCAAGCAGCTCACTGAACTCGAACGCTCGATCCTTCCTCCAGACTACGAGACGGTCGACCCGTTCACCGAAGAGTCGTTCGACCATCCACCGTTCCGAATTCTCGATTCGCCGGCCGCAGTCGTCGACGTTGTCCTCGACACGGTCACCCCCGAAAACGCCGGAGATGTGGCTGTCGTCCTCGATGCAGCCAGTCAGTACTCCTCGCTCATTGAATCGGCGCTAGAAGCTGCAGATATTCCATACTACGGTGGTCCAGGCTTCACCGACGATGCACGTCACCGAGCATTCCTGCAGTTGCTTCGAAGTGCGCACGCTGGCCGAGATACGCGGGTTGGCGACGTTCGACCACTCCTCACCCAGCTCGGGATGCCCATCGATATCGAGCACGACGAGAAGCGTCTCTACGATCTCGACCACTCGGAAGTAGACTGGCTCCTCGAATTCCGTGACGAGATTCGCACCAGCACGTTCGAGGAAGCCATCGACGCATACGAGGCGGTCACGGACACAACCATCGACGCGTTCAGAGACGAACTCGCGACGCTCGGCCTGCTCGACGACGTCGTCACCGAACCAGCAGTTGACCGACTCGAGTTCTATCTGCAGTCCTACGAAGTGCCTGTGGACCGCGAAAACGAAGGTATCCTGCTGGCCGATGCGAAATCGGCCGCGCACGTCGACCGCGCCGTCGTGTTTTACCTCGGCCTCGACGAAGGGTGGACACATTCATCGCCTCGTCGCCCGTGGGTTGACCGAGACCAGGAGTTCGAGCGGAACATCCGACAGTTCCAGCTCCTCTTGCAGAACGGTGTCGACCAGTATTACCTCGTACAGGATACCAACGGTGGGTCGCCAGTCACCCCGTGTTTGTACTTCGAGGAACTGTTCGACGAGGATTTCGACCGATTCAGTGACCTGGACTCACTACAGCACTCACGAGCGTTTCGACCAACGCAGGACGGATTCGAGCGAGAAGCGCTCGACGTTTCGCCTGAGGAAGTCACCGCACTGAGCCAGTCGAGTCTAAATACCTACGTCAACTCACCTCGCGATTACTTCTTCAGTCGACTCGTCGACAACCCCGACAAGGAGCACTTCAGGGAAGGGAACCTGTTCCACGACTTCGCAGAGTTCTACGTCTCACATCCGGACGTCATCACGACGGACACACTCGATGAGGTCGCCACAGTCATGCTCGATGAGGTTGACCCGTTCCTCCGGGGCGTCGATCGGGAGGTCCGACTCACCAAGTACCGAATCGGCCTCCAGACCATCGTCGAATTTCTTGATGCAAACTCGCCTCAAAGCGGGGGATTCAGGACGCCGGATAGTGGCAGGGGAAAGAACTTTTTCGCGGAGTATTACGACCAACCCATCGATTCGTCAATCACCGAACGCTGGTTCGAGAACACCGACCTCGGATTGAAGGGGAAGATCGACCTCGTTCACAGCTCTACTCGACTCCTCGACTACAAGAGTGGCGCAAAGAAGTCGGCATACTCCGTCGTCAAGCACTCAGCGCTTGACCCCCCAAGCGACAAACCGAATTTTCAAGCACTCCTCTATCTCGCTCACCAGCGTACTGAGCATCCGGGTGAGGAACTCCAGTTCACGTTCTTCCACTTCCTCGAAACGCTCGACGATGTGGTGACTGGGGATAGGTCTCTCGAGAATTGTTTGACGACAGTAACGTATTATCCCGTTACGTATGAGGGATACATCGCGAGAGAAGACACCTTCACCGAATTACAGGAAGAAGCGGCGAACGACTGTAACAAGACCTTCTCTCAGGTGGAGTACGAGGAGTATCTGGCGTTCTTGGATGTACACGAGTTCCCGGAGACGAGAGACAAGGGTGAACTCATGGAATCCGCGTTTGCCCGCCTCTTGACGGAGCAGATGAAGCAGAGTGTTGGGGACTACAAGTACGTAAAGAAGGGTTGTAAGCAGGCTCTAAGACACTTACTCCGTATTCGCAACCAGAACTATTTCGCGGGCGATGTAGACGCGTTCGAGCAGTTCGTCCAAGATCGTCTTTCGGAGTTGAACGCTCGCCGTACCGGTGACGAACGCTTCCCGGTTCAGGGACTCGGCGGCGACCCGAACTATCGGTACGTGGATAACCGAGACTGCATCCTGGAGGGTGGTTCGCGATGACCGCGCCGAACGACCAACAGCAAGAGCTCATCGACAGTACACAGGGCATCCACGTCGTCGACGCCGGCGCGGGGACTGGAAAGACGTTCACTGTCACCCGTCGATACGCAGAGATCGTCGACCAAGACGACGTCGAGCCGGAGGACGTCCTCCTCGTGACGTTCACCAACAACGCGGCGACGGAAATGCGAGAGCGGATCGTCGCCAACTGTGACTACGGGATGCGTGAACTCGCTGACGCGCCGATTCAGACGTTCCACAGCCTCTGTCACGACATCCTCATGGAACACGGCTTCGAGGCCCCGACGCTTCTCGGCATCGACGACCGGATTACGGGGTCCACACGCGTCCTCGAAGACGAGAACGTCGAGAAGGCGCAGTTCCGCGAGTTCATCCGTCGATTCAGCGACAACCACCCCGAGTACGACGACTTCTTCCGCGCCGTCGAGGAGCCAGTCGAACTCCTCGGGTTGATCAATCAGCTCGCAGCGAAGGGTGTGTTCCCGACGGCTGATGGCTGGTACCGGAACGGCAAGCGGCATCTGGACGGTGACTTCGATGCGTTCCGCGAGATTTTCGTCGAACTGAATCAGCCCCGGAACGATGGGAACAAGCAGTCCAAGCTGCGCTCGAAACTCGGGGGCTACGGGAACGACAAGTGCTACCTCCCAGACGCGCCCGAGGAAGACGAGATACGTGGCGGATGGGGTGAGAAACAAGTTCCCACTGCCGTCGCACGACTGGCGTTTGACGAACAGCGAGCGGGCCTCAAGAACTTCGTCCACGACGTCTATCACGAGTATCTGCAGTTCGCGCTCAGTCGGAATTACCTCAATTTCAGCTTCCTCCAACTGTTCGCGTTCGTCCTGCTCTGTGACGACCACCGACTCCGCGATGACGTCGCGTTCGAGTACGTGATGATCGACGAGTTCCAGGACTCAAGCGAGATCCAGTTCAAACTCGCACTCCTACTCGCGGACACGAACAACGTCTGCGTCGTCGGCGACTGGAAGCAGAGCATCTACTCGTTCCAGTACGCCGCCGTCGAGAACATCACCGAGTTTGAGTCCCGACTGGACCGATTCGTCGACGAACTCAACGAGGACCACGAGCGAGTGTCGTGGGCGACACGACCCATCATCGATATCGAACTCGTTGAGAACTACCGGTCGACGCAGGCCATCCTCGACTTCTCCGAGCACAGTCTGGTCACGCCCGCTGCGAGCAAGGACGATGTCGACGAGGCAGCCGTCCGAGACCGCATCGTGTCGCTCTCCTCGAACGCCGCGCACGAGAACTCCCGCATCGAGGCGATTCAACACGAAGACGAACACGAGGCCGTCCTGACCAAGATACAGGAGATCGTCGGGAACGACGCGTATCAGGTCGAAGAGGATGACGAACTTCGCCTCCCGGAGTACGGTGATATCGCCGTCCTCACCCGGACTCGTGACTTCGGCCGGGAACTCCTCTCTGTCGCCGAGGAGTACGGGTTGCCGATGGCGTACGAGGGTGGCATCGAGTTGTTCCGGTCTGACCCAGCGAAGCTTCTGCTGGCGTGGTTGCGGATTCTCGAATCAGACGTCGAGCGAGGGTGGGCAGTCGTCCTCGAGGAAGCTGGCTACACGCTCGATGAAGTCAAACACGTCCTTGAGAGTGAGGAATACCCCGACAACATGCAGACGTTCAAGTCGGAGCTTGGAACACTGGAGACGGTCGGTGGGGTTGCCCAGCGCGTGTTCTCCCAGTACGACTACGACGGGGCGTATGCCGACGTGCTGCTGACGACGATACAGTCTGTCCACAGCGCGACGACGTTGACACGAGGTGACCTCGTCAGGTTCATCGAACGGGGCATTGAGGACGGAAGCACTCACGAAGTCCACGCCAGCGCCGGGATGAACTCGGTGACGGTCCAGACCATCCACGCAGCAAAGGGACTCGAACACCCTATCGTCGTTCTCGCGAACATGAACTCACACCGCTTCCCACCGTCGGGTGGGAACAGTAACGCGATCACGTTCGACGATCCGATCGGACTCCGTCAGCGGAAGGTCTACGCCGACGACCACGGGTATCCCCACATTCACGACAACTGGCGGAGTGACGTCCTCCGGAAGTGCCTGCCGCGTGGGTACGACGAGGAACGGCGCTTGCTCTACGTCGCAATGACGCGGGCTGAGAGCCATCTCGTGTTCGCTGCGGGTGAATCCCCGAATACGTTCATCGAAGAGCTTCCGGTCGACCTCGAGGAACTGGAACCCGACGTTCAGGAAGCCGACGTCAGTGAGACAACGCAGGCACACTTGCAGATTGCTGTGCCGACGCCGGACGGTTCGGTCGGACACTCGCCGCACACGCTCATGCGCGACGATGTGTTCGAGGACGTCGACGACGGGAGGGGAACCGCGTTCGGAACGCAGACCCACGAGTTCGCCGAGCGGTACGTGTTGGAGGGTGACGTCGAGCCCTCGAACGACGACGAGCGTCGTATCAAATCGTTCCTGGACTCGCTTAACGGTGAGCTGCGAGTCGAGGAGGATGCGTACCTCCCGCTCACTGTCGACGGCGAGCAGGTCACTATCTCGGGAATCGTCGACCTCGTTCACATTCGTCCCGATACCGTCGAGATCATCGACTTCAAGACCGACCTCGGACGGCACGCCGAGGATGAGTATCGGAAGCAACTCAGCGTGTACTATCACGTGTTGGACGAGTGGTTCCCTGACCGAGACGTGACTGCAGGGATCTTCTATACCGCTGAAGGAGCGCGTGTTGAGATCGATCCGATATCGAAAACAGATTTAGCAAATCTTGTTCAGCGGGTCACTAGGAGAGCTGATTAATAAACTGGTGAACTATATTTCGAGCCTCAGCAAGGTCGGACGTTGAGTGGGAAAATTCCGCACTGATGAGTTCTGTGAATCCGGGTCGGTGGTAGTCAGGCCCGGCGGTTTCACTGGCCTCAACTTGCCACTCACCGTCAAGAGATTGGAGTGAAACGGCTCGTATCGGCACGTCAGTACCAACGAGTGAAACATCCTCTAAGTCCCAAGAATATTCGTCGTCCGACATCTCCCGAACCCACTGATAGCTGTTTTTGTCAAGCTTAGCTCGTTCCCAGTGATAGCCATTTTTCTCGATAGATTGAGGAGGAAAATCCAGATCATCTTCAGTCGGCATAAGCAAAACACGGGTCGGCCAAGTTAAATAATATTGGTCAGTTGGTGGAGGCCGAACCCAACAATTTGGGTTGAAGTATAGACAGTATCCACCGGATTGAGCGACCGCGCTCTCTGCTTCACTACCGATAGGTCTGGAAGCTTCCTTAGTTCCGAACTGCTTTGGCGGTGCCTCACAATCCTACAAACAATGGAAGAGCGGCCATCTGCAATCGATCTGTTCTGCGGGGCAGGAGGGCTCACACAGGGACTCCAGAATGCGGGTTTCGAAGTACACTGGGCAATCGACAGCGACGCTGCGGCCGTCGAAACGTACCGACGTAACCACGGCAGTCACGTAGTCGAAGATGACATTCGTGAAACTGACCCGGCGATAGACGGGCCCGACATCGAACCGGGGGTACTCGACCTTGTGGCAGGTGGACCCCCATGTCCGTCCTTCTCTACCATTGGACGAGCAAAACTTGGATCGCTGAAAAATAGGTCTACCGAAAACGACGACAGGAATATCCTCTATCGCGACTTCCTCCGATACGTCGACTACTTTGAGCCAGCAGCCTTCATCATGGAGAACGTTACTGGCCTGCTCAGTGATACCGCCGTCGTCGAAACAGACACGATTCAGCAGTCTCTACCGACAGTCTCAGCGTCTACTGGAGAGCCGGTCGGCAAGGAAACACCGGTTCCAGAGATCATCCTTGAGGAGATAGACGCGCTCGGATATCACGCTGACTGGGAAGTGGTCGACGCAGCTGACTACGGGGTTCCCCAGCATCGGGAGCGCGTTTTCTTCATCGGGGTACGCGAGGGCGACACATTCCCCGACGTGAAGCGATGGAAAACACATCGCGAACCGAAGAACGAGAGGGAACGAAAAATAAGTGTCAGGAGCACACCAGGGGCATTCAAAGAGTCCTCTCAGACCACGTTCAGTACAGATCCAGCAGTTCCACCCTTCACCCGGGGAGACACAGCCAGACGGCCATACGTAACGGTTGCGGACGCAATCATGGACCTGCCTCCAGTCTCGCCTGGCGGAGAGATGCCTCCAAGTGAAGCGACAGAATACACTCTACCACCAGTATCGCCATATCAGGAGTGGCTACGCGATATCCCGGAAGGTGAAGACTGGGACGAGCAACCGCTACAGAACCACAGTTGTCGGTGGCACAATCACCTAGATCTCTCCATCTACAAATTGCTCGGGCATGGCGTCGGATGGAATATCGGGGACGTGAGCCAAGAGATCCAACCCTACCGCGATGATGTCTTCCCAGACAAGTACAAGAAACAGAACCCCTCCAAGCCGGCATCAACCATTCTGGCGCATATTCAGAAGGACGGTCACATGTTTATCCACCCCACTGAAGCTCGGTCACTCACTGTCCGAGAGGCCGCGCGGTTACAGTCATTTCGTGACTCGTACTGGTTCCCCGAGAGCCGGACGAACGCGTATCGACTTGTCGGCAACGCCGTTCCACCACGGTTGGCGCACGCTGTGGGCCATGCGGTCAGAGAAGAAGTTCTTAAGTGATATCTCGGAGGACCTACCGAGGACGCTGGTTGTCGGAGACAGCGGTGATGTATCCGTGAGCAAACTCGATTATGTCAAGATCAAGTTCGCCTCGGTCTTCGATACGGAAGTGGAAGAGGCGATTGCGGTGCTCTCCAATGCGGCTGACCAGCTGTCGGACGAAATCCTGTCGCTCGTGAAAGAACTCGTCGAACCCGTCGCTCCAGTTTTTTGAAAACAGGAACTCGTAGTGACTGAAGCTGCACTCGTCAAGGCTCTCAACGAGACGTAGATGGTCAGAATCCGAGGAGAGATCTCTTAACACCTCCGGGACCTCGTTACCATAGACATCCCGAATGATGCTACGGATTGCGTTCTCAATTCCCTCAATCAACAGAAAGGGCTGGGTTGACTCTCTCCAGAATTCGCGGATGTCGTAGTCAGTGACGATTCTGTATCCGTCTGGGGAGTCCACGAGCACGTATGAGCGTTCGCCAAGAATGCTGAACAGCGTATTGAACTCGTCGTCGTGGTCGACTATCCGTGGCTTTTCCACTGCGAGTTCAGCGGTTCGGTTGCTCAGTCTCTTTGGCGAGTCGAACAGTTCGTCAGTCGCAACCAGTGCTCTCGCAATCGACTGATATGATACCGCCCCGATAAGCTTACCACCACGAGTGATACCGAATTGGGAGTATTGCTCTGTCAGCATCTTTTCGATTACATCTCGCAGGCTTGTCTCCGCAGGAACGGTGTCAAACTCGGGGGCTTCGATCTCACCAACTGTATCAAACATCATGTAGTACACATGAATCCCTTTCAGAAAATATCGACGGCTCACCAGAAATCCAATTCTGGACTGATTATCCAAGGAGTTGCTCAATGCGCTTATACCGGTGTTCAGCCGAAATCGACTGGTCCGCGAAAACGACCACTTTTATTAGTACAACCTACCGGTGTCCATCTGAAGCTCGTCACGCAAGGCATCAAGCGGAGTTTTCCGGGGATTTAGAGACGGGGCTAATCATCAAAGGCATCGACAACCGCAGCCATGTTGATCAGCTCTGGTTCGTCAGGAATTACCTGCTCTTCCTCTTCAAGTCTCGCCAGCTCCGCATCCCGTTCATTCTTCAACTCCTTGAGCTGGCTCTGTGCCTTCGCAAGAACGATGCGCATGTCTTCATCCGGCTGTGTGTCACGTTCTTCGAAACGCTCGATCCGCTCCTCGAGATCGTCGATGCGGTACTCGAAGTATTTCTGCGTGTGCTCACGTCGAATTCGGGCCTCTCGCTGTCGGTCTTCTCGTGCCTCGGCTGCCAGGTCCTCTATAACCGCCCATGCGACAGCCTCCGCGCGTTTCACGAGCTCGTCAGAACACTCAGAAATCGCTTCGACGGCGGGATAGTCGTTGGCGGCAGAAGGCGGGAGACCACCAGTGATGTTTATTTCGCCGGTCTGCTCAACGCCGTCTGGAGTCACGTAGACCTGGACGAGGCGCTCGGTGACTGTGTCCCCTGTTCCAGAGAGATATCCCACCCGGAAGTGACAGAGTAGTCCCGGTGTTGCCAGGTCTCTCCCGCCAGTCAAAACGGCCGTCTGTCCACCGACTGCGTCGCTGTCGAGACAGAACTGCATCATCGACCGCACGACCGGGTGGTCGAGGGCGATGAATTCGAGTGACTCGTCTTCGACAGCGTTCTTCCGGTCGAAGGTTGCGCCATCGTACCGGTCCTTTACTTCGCCCCCCGAGATCGGGTCCGGGACGACGAGGTCGAACACGTCGCCACCGTCATCGGCGGGACCGGACCGCACGTTGACGATCCGACCACCGAACTCGTTGCATACGGTCCGAACGAGATACTCCACGTCTGCCTCACTGATCGTGTCCTCTGCGCTCTCGTCGATGATGTCGAGGATTTCCCGGTCCTCTTCGCTCAGGTCGAAGCGGTCACGGATGAGCAACTCCTCGTCGACGCGGCGGACAGCTTCTTCCTGGTCTTCGACGATCGCGTCAAGATCGGCAGCGATTGAGTCCGTACTGTCTTTCTGCGCGATAGCGGTCATGATCTGCTCCTCGAGGTCGACGTTCTCCAGCACGAGACCAAGGACATCCGAACTCATGCCCAGCGTTTCCTCGATCTCATCGAGCTTGTTCAGCAGCAGTTCGAGGATGTCGCTCTCCCGGGTATCGTCGACGAACAGGTTACGGATCTCGACCATTCGTTCCTGTCCGTAGCGGTGGAGTCGACCGATGCGTTGGTCGATTCGCGTCGGATTCCACGGGAGGTCGTAGTTGACCATGATGTGCGCGAACTGGAGGTTCAGTCCCTCCCGGGCGGCGTCCGTCGCGAGCATCACTGCAGCATCTTGCTTGAAGCGTTTGATAGCTGAATGCCGCTCGCTTTGATTCATCCCGCCATGAATCTCAACTGTCTTGACGTCGGCAAGGACGTCGTCTCGGAGATATTCCAGCGTGTCTGTGTACTCAGTAAACAGCAATATTTTCTCACTTTGGTCCTCCCTGAGGACTTGACGAACAAACTCTCGCAGCCGTCTGCCTTTTGAATCCACAGGAATTGAATTTGCGGCGGCAATGAGCTGGTCGAGGACATCACCTTCGGTCTTTACAGAATCATCGACATTGTACAATCGGGTAGCAATATCTTTGGAAACGAGCGTTTTGGTTTCGAGTTCATCTCGCCGTTTCTGCAATGAGTTTGCAATTGCTTTGATACTTGAAACAAGGCGTTTCTGATAAATGACCATCGTGAACCCCGCCGCATGTCGATCCGTTTCAACATTCGCGGTATAGATTGCTGAGATGTACTCAGTGAGGTCGTCATAGAGTCGACGTTCTTCAGGAGTCAATGAGACCGGTAAAGTTGTGATTTTCCTGCCTGGAAACATCGGTTTACCCTCAGCATCGATCATACTCTTGTCTGATTTCACACGTCGAATCATCAGATCACTAAGTTTCTCTGGAGAGATATCACTGGGACCGCGGAACCGATATGGATCAAGCAGTCGAAGCAAGTGGAAGAATTGGTCTTGTTTACCTTTATGTGGTGTTCCGGTCAGAAACAGCAGTGCATTGGTATTGTGAGAAACTGCCTCTCCAACGCGATATCGATCAACCCGTTTGACCCCATCACTGCTCTCGCGGGCCGTTAGATGATGTGCTTCATCGATAACAACTACGTCCCACGAATGTTTGAGATTCTGGAGATCCGCCAACATATCGTCTTGTTTTGCAAAGTCAATTGACACCACGACATGATCATCATGCGTCCAAATATTCTTTCCCGGCTGTGCAGCACGGAGGCTGTCGACGTACCCCCGATCGTACGCAATGTATTCTCGGCCGAACTTCTCTTGCATCTCATCTTGCCATTGATCGCGTAGTCCCGCAGGGGTGATTATCAGGACACGGTTCGCACGCCCACGGGCAATTAGTTCCTCGATGATGATTCCTGCTTCAATTGTTTTGCCGAGGCCGACCTCATCACCAATGAGGAACCGTGGCTCATATGCGGTTAGTACACGGTGTGCTGCATCAACCTGATATGGTTCAATACGAATCCGATTGCCTGAGAGACTGAGAAATCGATTTGATCGATACGCAAGACTCAGTCGTGCAGCCCGCTCTCGAAGGCTAAACCGGACTGGCTCATCAAACTCGCCTGTCGCCAACCGGTCACCAATTGCTTTCCCAGGTGTAAGTCCCTGTGCGTCTGCAGGTACTTTCTTTAATTCACCATCCTCAGTTCGAAGATACAGTAAATCAGGACCGTTTTCGCGTGACTGAGACGCGACAACAGTAGCTCGGCCTCCAAGGAAATCAACGAGGTCACCTTCCTCAGACACACCGACTTTTCGTAGCATTGGAAGTGTCATCGGAACCTCTCGAATTGAGCCAGAGCCCGTCAATACTCGAAGCATTCCTTCAGATATATCGACGACGTTCCCTTCCCCGCCGTAGAAGGCTACCTGATCACCTACTCTAAAGCCGGTCGACATTTTGTAATATCCATGTGTATTTAACAATTCTATTATATTAATTTGTGCGGCGTGTTTTGGACCCACATACGTCATTGCCCACCGAACTGAGAGGCTGTACCCATTGATTGTGTCATCATGACTCTGTCCTCATTCGGTGATGTTTGGCTGCCACCATTCCAACAGCAATCAAAACTCATCTCAGAATTGTCTCCCCTTGTTACAATATCATCTAACCGGTGAGTAAACAGATAGTGACTGCCCTCAACATTCACCCCTGCTTTCGCAATTAGATATGAATAATCGAAGACTTAGATGAATGCTACCACCACATCGACCACTGACTCAGCTAGAAACCATACGAATGTAATCACACCTGTTGTGATTAGCCACGGATGACCTAACAGCTTGAGCCCGTCCATTACTCGTACGACTCCTATTCATACATGAGATCTCCTGAGTACTGCTAGGAATACCGCTTGCAACCGCCCTAGTTGTTCACGACCAACAACGGAGAGTACGCCTCTCCGAAGATTACCACACCCACTCTACCGCCATCCCACCACAACGTCTGTGGTTCCACGCGATCAACTCCGATGATGGCATAGAGGTCCATCGCCAAGCCACAATTAAGTCCGTCGAATAGTGCCGTCCAGCCGATTCGACTCGAGATTTCTCTATATCTCGATCACTGTGTGTAAAGAATAGGTCTCGAAAGAGAGTGGCAGCGTGCTCCTCGCTGTCGCCAGTAATACCACGAGATGTGTAGGTGGTACAAATGTTCCACTAGCAACCAAAAATTTGAGAACACATTAAGTATCTATACATTCAACATATTTAACATGGGAATCCGGCTAAGAGGTACTCTTGGGATTGTACTACTCCTAATCGGTGTTAGTCTGTATATGATCGGTCAGCAAGGCGTAGCTGAGTACCAGACTACGGGAGGACAGTTGATTCGAACACTCTCCAGTTCTGAGCAATCCCAATATGAAATGTATACAATAATGAAGCTTGTAGGAGCAGGAACTGGGATTCTTGGTGGAGTACTAGTCTTGCTCGACCTTGTTAGCGGGAGCTCAAATTCTACTACTACAAACTCGAGTGATAACAGTGAATTGTTTTCAGGCTATGACCATGATTCGTTAGCTCCCGGTTCGTACACGCACTTCCAATTTTCTCTCAAGAAACCAGCTGTACTTGATGCTGATGTAGAAGTGCTAAATGGTAATCCAATCAACGTACTGGTAACCTCAAAAAAGAATCTCGACCGGTTTGCTTCAACCGGCGATATTCGGTATCACGAGGGCACGACTGGGTTCAAGACTACGCGTCACACTGCTAAGGGTCGTCTGCCAGCAGGTACCTGGGCAATAATCATCGATAATACTAACCGAGTTGGTGGTACTGAAACACAAGAACCAAAGAAAGTGGATATTGAGATAACATACAACGTAAGAGCCTAACACATCACCCGAAGTTGAGGAATTTGTGGATGGTGTCTTGACGTCTACATTGTTGTCAGAAAAATTTACAAATTCCCAAGCAAGCATGAACATTCTCACAGCCACGAATACTTTGATGTCTGTTCGACATCACCGTTGGACGAGTACCCAAATATGACATCCTACCTCGGTGTCGACTGGGCCGATGGCTGCTGGGTCGTCGTTGAAGCCACCGATGAACCGATCGTGACCACCGAGCCGTCAATATTCAACGTCTGGCAGAGGCACGGGGAGAGAGCCGACATCCAGTCGATTCTCGTCGACATCCCTATTGGCCTCCCGGAGAGCGGCACAAGAGCCTGCGATAACGCCGCCAAGGAATTTCTCAGCAGTCGTTCGAGTACGGTCTTCACGATTCCACCACGCAACGTCGTTGAGACCGACGACTACGAGACAGCCAGAAAATGCAACGACAACTCACTGGGCAGCCAGAGCTGGTGGTTGTTCCCCCGAATCCTCGAAGTCGACGTCTTCCTTCAGGAGAACGCCGCCGCCCGAAACAAGATCTACGAGAGTCACCCAGAGATCTGTTACGCCAGCATGAGTGAAGGTAAAATTTCGCCGAGGAGTGACGTTGACGGCATTGTCGATAGAGTCGAGATACTCAAAGAAGCAACTCAAGACTCAGAGTTGCTCAATAGCGTATATACTAAGGTCAGGAAATGCGTCGAAAACCGATTGGGGGGGGTGCCAAGTGGCACCACCGGATTTCGAAGGGACGCGTCGACGACGTCCTAGATGCTGCCGTCCTCGCGGTCACAGCCGCGAAAATCGACCTCCAGCCCCGGAACGTAGATGCCGATTACCCCAGACTTCCCGATGAACAGAACCCTGAGAAAGACGAATTGCTCGATAATATCCCGATGGAGATCGTATATCCAGGTGGGTTGGATAGCCGAGAGATACTCGACCGCTTTCATCTGCGATATCGCGATTGACCGTCCATTCTTCTGATCGCTCATCCACTTGTATGTCGGCTCGTCACCGACCACGTACCCATTCGCATACTGCTGAGCACACGAGACGCACCAAGTTGCACCCATGTACCTCCAGTCGACGTGGCCAATCGGACAGACGAACCGAAGTCGCTGGCGGAGAGCTGACCAGTGGATCTCAACTGGCGACTGCTTGGTCTGGATTAATCTCGGTCGGAAATTTCCATCAGTGAGTCGGATATCGTTGAGATCTCTTCTGGACGATGGAGAGCAACAGCACAGAGATGTCTGACCATCTCCATAGCAGGTGACGCATATCGCCGGCGTCGAAAATCCATATCAATGGCCACGGTTTCGATTAACTCTTGAATCAACACGTGCGATGGGAGTAATCGAATAGAGACGCCAAATTCGGCTTCCAATTCGTTTGTGAACGCCTCTCTACTTCGCTTGACAACCGTTCTTCTGGGATCCTCTTCACTCGCAAAAAATCCTTTAAACACAATCCAAATTTCGTCAATTGAATCCACGTGCTCGAAACGCGTGTCCAAGATATCCCCACAATCATGTACTAATTCCTCAATGTAGCCGCGAATGTCGCTTGTTCGCCTCTCAGTATTCCAGTTTGGATAAGCATAGGGCTCTCCGAAGGCTTTGCATTCAATCGCTATTGTCTCACCATGTTGATTTATTCCCAGAACATCGATATCTCCCGGACTATTCTTGGTACTATCAGCCTTAATGTACGGAACACGGATTTCGGTATGATATCCGTGTAGGCGGGCTAAGTCAGAAGCGATTCCTTCAATAGCCATTACTTCGCTCATATTTTTGATTGGCTCCAAGCTATGTTATAAATTGACACAGACAGGTGAAACCAATTCGGTACGAGCGTCTGTCTGAGATGTGCATCTATATTTTTGACCACTAAAGGGAATGGCAGCCTCTAGTCAGTTGCACCACCGAACAAGAGACAACAACCCACATTCAGACCCACCAGCTAACGAACCAAGAACGTTGGAAATGTGGCATTTGGTCACTTCCCCAACTGGTCGGCGTATGAATCGTTCACAGGCCCTCTACTACTGAATAAACGTTGGAAACAAGGGGTTGTCTTTATTACCTAATAGTGAGGACGTGGCAGACATGGACGACGAGAGCGGCAACGTTGCCGCAGAGATTTTCGGCAAGCCGGATCCAATATTCGAGCAGAAGACTCTCGTTGACGTCGACCACGTCCCGCAACCGGAACGCATCGTCGGTCGCGATGACGAGATTCGCGCGCTTTCGATGCAACTCCGGTCAGCTATCGATGGCGAGTCACCGGAGAACGTGGTCATCTACGGCGAGACCGGGACGGGCAAGAGCCTCGTCGCGAAGCACGTCTCGACGGTCGCCGAGAGCATGGCCGAAGGCGTCCGCATCGGGACAGCGTATATCGACTGTAGCGACGACGACACGGAGACACAGGCCGTGTCTCACATCGCACGGAAGCTGAACGACGAAGACCGGACCGGTGTATCAGTCCCGGAGATGGGCCTGTCGAAAAGTGTCTACTACACGCGTCTCTATGCCATTCTCGACGAACTCTACGATGTCGTACTCATCATTCTTGACGAGGCGGATATGCAAGCGGACGATGGCCTGTTGATGTCGCTGTCGAGGTCGCGTGAGACTGGAAAGACAGACTGTCGCGTCGGCGTCGTCGCCATTTCCAACAAGGTGCGGTGGGCGGAGAACCTCAACGACCGCGTGAAGTCGTCGCTTCAGCCCAGAGAACTCAATTTCCACTCCTACGATGCGAACCAGCTTCGGTCGATTCTCGAACACCGGCGTGATGCGTTCCGAGACGGAGTCCTTGAGGATGGTGTGATACAGTTGAGCGCCGCGCTCGCTGCCCAGGACCACGGCGACGCCCGACAGGCTATCGACATCCTCCGAAATGCGGGGATGCTCGCACAGCAACAAGACAGTGAGACAGTTACCGAGAAGCACGTTCGGGAGGCTCGTCGGGAAGCTGAGAAAGACCGATTCCACGATCTCATCGGGGGGTTGACGGTCCAGAAGAAGACCACACTCGCTGCCGTTACGACCCTCCACAAGCAGACAGGGCGCGATGAATTCCCGACCGGCGATATCTACGCGGCGTACGCCGACCTCTGCGAGGTGATCGGCGTGGAGCCGCGAACCGAGCGTCGCGTGCGAGACTTCGTCCGCAACCTAGCGTTCCTCGACGTACTCGACGCGCGAAAAGACAATCAGGGGCGAGCGGGCGGCATCACCATCTACGCCGGCTTACAGCCCGCTCACGACCTCGAGATCGTCCACGAAATCGCGATGACGGACGACCGATTCGCCAACGTTGACGAATCGACGACAACCCTCTCTGAATAGCATCCCACCCACCCCTCGTTTCCGACGTTCTTCAAGTCGTAATCAGTGTCTTCGACTGGCAGGGGTCACACACACCCCTCATTTCCGACGTTCTTTGTCAGGTCCTCCCCGGTAGGAGACTTCCGCCTCTATTTCGGCAGCAAACATTATCACATATGCGCTGAAAACCACTCACTAGTTGCCTTTCAGTTTTGAATTGGGAGGGACTGTAGTCCCGCCCACTGCAGGTTTAATTCACACTCACACAAGAACGTCGGAAATTCGGGGTGGGGGTGTGGAAATTGTGCAGTCACACCCCACCTGTCGAAAGTAAATCGTTGAAGAGCACGGTCGAGAGCAACTGTATCGACTGCAAGTGTGAATCACACCACTCTCACTCTAGTAGACTCACCGATGTGGATCTCGATTCAGGATATTCGGCTTACATCCTCCGTCGGTTGTAAGTATCAGCAAACATCATAAGTGGAAAATCGACACAACCACAGTAGTTCCCAACCGGAGACCTGAGCGCCCCATCTCATCTATTTCGAGTATTTACATTCGACATACGGGGCGTGAGTACTGTGGTATTAATTTAGACAAGTATGCAACTAGCGCAGTACGATACCTTCGAATGGCCGGATCAAATGTCTCACTCACTAAGTGATAAGCTCGGCCGCGGTATGTATCACGGCTTGAGTCCGACATCTAAGTCGACTTTTTGATGGACACCATATGCATCGACGTACTCCATCGTGGCTGTCCGGATGAAGCGGCTCACTTGCCCGGGTCGCGGTCCCCAGTGCGCGATGTCAAGCCCGAGCTTTTCTTCCAATACGAATCCCGCAGCCAAGCTCACCGTTGACGCGAGAACCAATGCTGCAAGCCACTCGTCCGGGCCCACGAGGATCACAAGGGCAACTGGGAACGACGAGTACAACGAGTACGCCGGAAAATTATACAGAATCGACGTTTTTGCGTTCAGGAGGTATGCTGCGAACCCGTACAGTCCGAGTAGTAGTCCAAGGTCACCATACCAAACAAGGAGCCAAGGTGCCTGGTCGAGACTCAAAAACGACATATTCAACGCAAGCACGTTCGTGAACACTGTGACGCGGCTCACGTAGTATTTCTCAACTGCCATCCCGGTAAATAGCAAGGCGACAATCGGAAGATTGGCCCCGAACACTCTGACGAGCGCGTCAATCAGCATACCTGTCAATCAGTCTTACTTGGGTAGTACTCTTGGGTAGGGGGTGGCGTGTGTAATGGCGGTTAACCCAAACTGACCGTGCAGGATATACCGTCAATATTCAACGCAGCGTTCATAGCAGTAACACGAGAGAAAATAGGTGGAATCGGTACTTCCGAGAACGGACTATATCCGGAGTTGGTGGGGGCCGAAGTCATAGCGAGTTTTTTCCGTTGCATACCAAGCGCCACCTAACACTGCACCGAGAATGTGGACTTCGACAGCAGTCCCAGCTGGGAGTTGTCCAAGACCGCCAACACTCCAGAGGACGAACAACACAGAGAGTGTGAACTCGGGAATGGCCTTTGTCAAACGAACGGTAGAATCGAACAATCCTTCGAACGCTCCCAGAGCTATCATCAAACCTAATCCGGTTGTAATCCCACTGATTCCTGCACCAGGAACTCGGAAGATTAGAGCAGCGGCCACGTTCGCACCGATCCCAAGAGCGACAGCAATGCCGAGAATGAACCGGTCGTCATCTACTCGGTTCTCGATCCACCATCCTGTGAGAAAGAAGATGGCGAGGTTTTCGATGAAATGTGCGTGGGTAGAATGAAACAACCACGAAAATACGACCGACCCATTGCCGACAGTGTTTTTCACCATAGTCGCAGTCTGATATCCGGCATCTCTCGATAGGCTTCCATCAATGAGCAACTGCCCCGCATACACGACTGCGAACGAAATGATGAATGCGAGCGTTAGTGTCGGCCAGTATCTCAATCTCTTCTGAATATTCCTAACTCCCAGAGACACAATAATACTGACTTTTTTGAGACATATAAGCGTGAACCACAATACGAAGTCCCCTGAGACTTGATTAATTCAATCCAGGGTTCACCAACAACCGTTGGAACTTCCGAGAACTACCTAGAGCCGAAAGTAAGACGAGAACACCGGGCTGAGAGACCGCCCCTTTGCCTGTAGAATAGCTTCGGGTTGGTCGTCAAAATCATACTGGCACTTTTCCACCTAAGCGAGGCTATCTGGACAAGTTCAACCAAGTAGGTTACTTAAGTAAATTCTCTATTTTTATATAAAGTATAAGTAAACGGGAGTCATCGCTCTTCAGTATGCAAAGTAGCACGAATACTACCCATAGAGAGGGGACAAGCATATCACTCGATATTCCAGCACAAGACGCGAATTTATTCAAAAGCCAAGCAGCCCACGAAGTGCTTCTATTTTTATCTTGTTATCACGCTGACTCGTTTTCTATCACTGAATTAGCTGACGCTGTAGATTACTCCCAGCCAAGTATTTCGAAGGCGGTGGACGTATTGACTGCAAACAACCTTGTAATCGACCGCCGTGAAGGGAACACGCGACTTGTACACGTCAACCGAACCCGGTTGTCACGACCGGACGACTTGTTTCTTCAGATCCCCCAATCAGAATTCCAGCCACCTGTCCGCACCGCAACCAACGAATTAGTCGAGAATCTCGACGGCGTCATTGGCATCTTCCTCTACGGAAGTGTCGCACGAGGGAACGCAGACCGGCTAAGTGATATTGACCTATGGGTCCTCGTTGAGGAAGATCGAACGGTGAATCAGCGAACGGCAAACCGTGTTCGACAGGATCTCGAAGAGCAGAAATTCGAAAAAGGCTGGTACGAATACCATATCGACGTCGAGTCCTTGCCTGCGATTCCGACCTATATTGAGGAACTGCGAGAGGTACTCCGTGGTGGGCTCGTTGTCTACGACTCCGAGAAGTTTGAAACAGTCCGAAAGATGGTCTTCCACGGTGAGCTCGATGAGTAACAGATCCGATCCACGAGCCATACAAACTGGCTCGTCTCAAAGAGCAGGGGTACTCATTCGACATCCAAGATGAGATCGAACGTTTGCACTCGCGGACCGTGGACGGTGGACGGTGAACGGGTCGCTCAGTGTATTCGACTACTTGCGGAAACCGAATACGATGATGACCTGTACGAAGGAGTTCCCGAACGGACAGTCGAATCGAGAGTTGGTGAGGAGACAGCTACGTCTGGTATTAATTGGCTCCACCAGATCGGGGTCGTCAGATACGGTGAGGACGTGTCACTCGTCCTCCAAGAGAAAGTTTGATACCCGAATGGCAAAATCCAAACATCGCTTCCCTGTACCATCAATTAATGAGCGAGTCAAAAGACGCGGACACGAGACCAAAAATATCAGTTGCAGTTGTCGATGAGACGCACACGAACGAGATTCCTGACAATATTGACTCTGAATTATATACGACAACAAGACCTGAGTCATCGTTGGTTGAGTTTTCGGCTGACCCTGACGGGGAGCTGGCAGAGGCACTCAGGCGAAATGGGTTCGACGTCTGAGCTCATCCACTCACACACCCACCGGTGTACCCGAAATCACGAGTGTCGACGTGCTGAGCAAGGTCAGAACACGCTTGGATAGCGTTTCGAACATTCGCTCAACAGCACGCTGTTCTGTCGTGCTTTGAAGAAATTCGCGACGGGACAGTGTCTCCTGTTTTTCCCTCAATTCGCCGTGGTACTGTTCGATTTGTTCAAGTTTGATCGAGACAACCCGCTCGTCAGCCACGGAGCCCCTCCTTCGCAATCCGGTCAATTACTGCTCGCTGTTGGCGACGAAGGTCACCTTCCTGTTCGACAAACCTCGCTTCGATATCCCTCTTGAACCGCCCAAATGCGTGCTCGTCACCACAGACGAACGAACCATTGACCGCGTCGTGTGCGACATCTAACGAGAGAGATTCGATATCAGAGAGGTCAACGAACGGTGCGTCTTCTTGCTGGAGATCGCCCGACAGGAAACACTGTTTTTTGAATCGTTCACGGTCAGAAAGGCCGTCCGCAAACTTCACTGCGATGTCGAGATCAGACGTACTGGTCGCTTCGCCCGTGGTTTGTGATCCGAATGCGGCCACGAACTCCACATCTGGATCGGGGCAAACCGACTCTTTGAAGGCAGAGAATACCTGTGCACGTCCATCACTCGATTCCATGCGTAAATCGGCGGCGTATCGCCACAAAAGAATTCCGCCGTTCTGAGATGGCTTGTAGCACTCACGGTTGAGCTCAATCGTCTTGTGTTTCTTCCCCACGCACAAGTTCCTCTGGAGGAGTCAGAGCATCGAAATCTGGTGCTTCAGTTCGCTCTTCGGCATCAGCACGGAGCTCAGAGCGTGGGGGTTCCATACCCACACCACGTGATTCGCGGCAATCAATTTTTCTAGCACGAATTATTCCGTCTGTGTGGTTTGAGGAGTTACCCGACCGCACACCCTAGTCACGAGTGTAAGTCCTGACTCGTCTACTCTGGGAACTCACACCCAGTGTGCAAAATATAAATGTGCACTCTCCCCACGCGAGAGCCCTTCATGAGTAGCCATCTCTTCCTCAATTTTTCATCTTGCACACGGGGTACTGAACCGTACTTGAGCGTGTCTCTTGTTCACTTGTCCGGATTGACTGGCCCTTTATACTTCGACTTGATTTTGTCTCTCTCTCGCCACTGCCAGTAGTAGTATCGGTTGTCGTTGATCTCTTTGACAGTGATCGTCGCCTTCGTGGGGACATCGTCTGGAAGGTCGTCCGACCGTTCTTCGATCTCGCCTTCCGGTGACTCGTCCTCGAGACGAACCTCCCGCTCCTTGTGTTCGGCCAACTCTTCGGCATAGCGGGCAACGTCCCGAAGACGGTTCGGCGCCGATTCATTGAGGGCGTTGACGACTTCTGTGGGGAGGTTCGTCGGCGGCGTTGGTGGTTCGTAGGACATCGGCTGCTGCCTCGTGTTAACCAACACAAGTCGCTAATCAAAAATTTTGTTGGTTAAGCCAGTGCCGCTATTCGTATTCAAGACTCAGAACAAACCCACACACCCTCATTTCAGCTCACCATCCACGGGTCAAAGCGCCAAGCTAGGATTATCGTACTTCAAAGTATCATACCCTAAAGTATGTTATCGCGATTGCAAACATATCTTTGCACCCACAAACTAATATGAGTGCAATCCGTCTCTAGGACAATGACTGAGGATACACCGTCTCCGCCGGACATGAATCTGGCCGGTGAGTGGGACAAAGCTGTTGAGAGTCGGACGGTCAAAGATCGTGTGTATGAAGCGGCGACGACGCTCACCTCACCAACCACCGTTGCGGACGTCGCAGAACGTGCCGACTGCACGAAAGAAGGTGCTCGTCCCCATCTTGAGTGGTTCGTCGAAGTCGGGGTCCTCGAAAAAATCGCAGACAACCCTGCACTCTTCGTCCGAAACGAGGCCTACTTTGAGTTCCGTCGCATCACCGAACTAACCCGGGAGCTCAAAACACCAGAAGCGGCCGAGGAAGCAATCGACGAGTACCGAACCCGCGAACGAGAACTCTCGAGCTACTTTGAGGAATCCTCGCCTGAGGCGGTTGTTCTTTCCGAGACGACGTACGAAGATCTCGATGGGGCGTACGACAGGTTGAGTGAATGGCGAACTGTCACTCGCCGCCTTCGTGAACTCCGAGAAGCCAAATTCCGTCTCGAATCAAATGTCGGCGGGAGTCCTGCCTCGTCGTTCCCCTGAGCTCGATGGGACGCACAGATGACCTCAACGAAGAACGGATGCGAATTCTCGGTGGTCGACTCGCAGATCTCTCGGTAATCGAGACCGTCCAGTACTTCCCGTCTGGAAAGGAAGATCGTGTTGTTGCCACTCTTCAGTCGAGTTACTATCCCAACGCTGTGGATACTGCCACTCTCGAAATCCGTCTTCGACTGAATGGAGAGTTCAATATCCAGTATTTTGAGGAATGGACTGGGGAACACTGGTCGTGTCGATGGGACCGCCACCCAAATACACACAACACACGCGACCACTACCACGTACCACCCCAGCCGCGAGAAGAGAGTGCGGTCGATGCAGTCTACCCGGATGATCCGAATGACGTGCTACGTGCAGTTCTCCAAACTATTGAGAAACGAATCAACGACATCTGGGCGACAACAGATCCGGTTTTTCCGTTGGAATACGAATTCGAGCAGGAGTACGGCGCAGACTACCTCGTGAACACGTAGCGCAGTTCGTCACTCTGGACGGACAACTTCGTCGCATGAATAGCACTCTGCGAACACGCCAGTTGTCCCATCGCCATCTTCGAACTCAATTATCGACTGGTATGCCTCAATCTCTTCGCCGCAGTCAGGGCATCGACCAAGCGCCGTCGAATCACTCGTCATAGGGGATTGTGGAGACGCATGTGACACAGTCTGTCTCCACTAGTGTCCACACGATGCCACAGCAAAGATGTTTGGCTGAGAAATACCAACGATGTCCTCGTATTCATCATAGGCGCTGGGTGTGTTCTCAGCCTCGTTCAGAAGTTAGCAGTTTGTCAATCTCCTCAAGGTCAAACAGTGACCACTTCTCGGAAAGACCCTCTTCGAGACCATCGACGAATCCACTCTTCGAGAAGAGAGCGAATCGCTCCTCCCTATCGCCTGGTCCCCAGCGAACGTTCGCTGCCTTCGCCCGGAGGCTTTCAACGAGCGCTTCGCCGACAGGTTCTGACGTCCACTTACACTCAGCAAGGAGGAGTCGGTCGTCGTTTGGCGCGAGACCGACGATATCGATCTCATCTTCGCCGTACCACCAGCGGCCGACCTCCGAGTATGGATCAAAGGTACCCCGGCGAATACCTTCCCAGACGGCTTCCTGGCACACGTCTTCAAATGTAGTGGCGACGTGAGTCGGTAGGTCAGGCTCAATTGTCCCGTCGTATACGACCTCCGGTGCCTCTTCGATACTGGAGCGATTTGGCTCGACGTACCGGAACCAGAACCGAAGAAACTCATCCGCAACGTGGTACCGCGACCGCTTTGACTTCTTGCCTGACGCGGTAACAGGGACTTCCCGGTCGATCAGTCGGAGGCGTCGAAGTGTCTGCAGATACTTCGATAGTGGACCCGAATCGATTCCCGTTGCACCGGAAATCTCGTTCGGCGTCGTGTGCCCCAGTGCCACTGCTTCGAGGATGCTCATGTACCGGGCTGGGTTGCGGAGCTCCGTCCGGAGCAAGAACTCTGGCTCGTTGTACAACACCGCCGTCGGCGACAGGATCTGGGACTGTACGTTCTCCGAGAGAGCGTACCCGTAGTCGAACAGTGTGAGGTACATTGGTGTTCCACCGGTAATCGCGTACGAACGAATCGCGTCTGCAGTATCGTAGTTGATCACCTCACGCGCCTGTTTGAAGGAGAATGGCTGTACATCGAGTTGCGCTGTACGCCGTCCGTACAACGGGCTCTCGTGTCCGAGAACCTCTGACTCCATCGTGCTCACACTTGACCCGCAGAGCACCAGCATCGAATCTGTCTCTTGGAGTTGCTCATCGACGAACCCCTGCAGGTAGGAGGGAACAGAGTCGTTCTCTTCAACGAGATACGGGAACTCGTCGATGACAACTACCAGATTTTCGTTCTGGAGCTTCTCTCCAAGGTACTCGAAGGCCTCGTCCCAGTCGTCGATTCGTGGGACCCTCTCGTCGAAATAGTCTGCGAGCTTCTCAACGAATTTCTCACGCTGCCGATTCTCGGCTTCTTGGGCCGCAAGGAAGTAGATGTGTGGTCGGCCAGCACAAAACTCCTTTAGTAGCGCCGTTTTCCCTACACGGCGTCGACCATAGACAACGGCGAAATCAGATCCAGGAGACTCGAACGCAGAAGCAAGCGCGTCCAACTCGTCTACCCGGTTATAGAAAGTCATACTCTAGATAATGATTACTACGATAATGACTTATCTGTTTCGGGAGAAGCCTCGATAGAGTATACTAAGTTTGCCTCAAGCCCTTCACCACGGTCTGGATATCGACCAAAGACTGTTGAGTCACTCGCCACAGCAGAGGTATTTGGCTGATGAACATTCATTAGATGTATTCATGAATATTGTTCATTGATTTTGTTCACCACATACATTCTTCATTTCAAGAATGGGCAGGGCGTTCTCTTGATTTGAGAGAAATTTGAAACAGCAGATTGGCGTGCTCTAACAGGTGTTTGTGTATGTTCTTCTGGTCATTCATTCACCATGTTCACCACAAATGTTCATTGATTGTGTTCACTAAGTTCATTCATGATTGAACAGAATTACTGAACACCATGAACTCATTCGCAGAAGATTCAAGATGAAGGTAATTCATGAACACAGTATGCTTACGTATTCGACCTACAGCGAGGCAGGCGGGGTCGGTAAGACGACCACCGCGGCAAATCTGGCTGTCGCACACGCTCGTGCGGGACTAAAACCGCTTGTCGTCCCGCTCGACCCACAGGACGGAGATCTTTCGCGTCTCTTCGGCGTCGATGATCAGCGAACAGATTCGGTCGATAACGTAGTCCGCCACATGATTCGCCGACCGAATGGGGATTTCGATGATCTTATTCGGACTGT
This sequence comes from Haloferax larsenii, assembly GCF_024730625.1. NCBI lineage: Archaea > Methanobacteriati > Methanobacteriota > Halobacteria > Halobacteriales > Haloferacaceae > Haloferax > Haloferax larsenii. Next base: position 193,436 of record NZ_CP078064.1, on the reverse strand, counting down.
AGAGGGTGTCGATATCATTCCAGAGCACAATATGCTCTCAGACCTGGCCGAGTTTTTACAGCGTGAAAAGGACCAGGCAGAGGCAATGGGAGAGGCATTCGGAATGCACGCCCAGTTGCTTCGTGTGCTTCGTGAGGCAGGCGTTCCAGACAAATACGACGTTCTCATCTGTGACCCACCGGCAACTGAGGGACCACATCTCTACAATGCGATTCACGCAACCAGGTCCCTCGTGATCCCCGTGGAACCGAGCGCAAAAGGTCGTGCAGCGGTTGAAGGGCTCGAAGCACTCGTCGCTGGATTCGAAGACCAGCTCGGTATCGACGTCGGCGTTCTCGCTGCAGTCCCAACAGGCTTCAAGAACACCCGTGACCAGCGAACGATCTTAGACGAGATCGATTACCCAATCCCGGAGATAATCAGCGAACGTGCGTCCCTCATGGAGGGATGTTGGATGGAGCAGTGTTCGGCGTTTAGCTACGTTCGCGACCATCGTTCTCGCCGACGTGACTACGAGATCGAGACGCTCGCCCAGTTCGACCGACTCGCGAGACATCTCGAAGAGCAGGTTGGCCTCGAAGCACCCAACCCACCAGAACCCGGTGACGTCGACCACGAGGTGCTAACTGTATGACGGGGATGAAGAAAGGAGCCGGTGAAGACCCATTCGCAGACGACTCTCCAGTAGAGTCGACAACGCCTGAATCGACTCAGAAAGAACCGTCTCAGAGTGAAGATACTGAGTCGCAAGTGGACGAAGACAATACACAACGTTCTCAGCAGCAACTCCAAATTCCGTATAAATTCCGTCGCGATGGAGTGCAAGACGGCCGTGACCGAGTTCCGCTGTTCTTACAGAAGGAAACAAAAGTCGCAGAGCGAGACGCACTCCATGAGTTCGAAGACAGATTCGAAGAGAATGTCTCATTGACCGATCTTCGTGAAGCGTTGGTAAAGGTCGGACTACAGCACCTCGACGAAACAGAGGCGTGTCTCGAAGAGTGGGGCTACGGAATGACGTTTGACTAGCCGGCCAACCACTCTTATTCTGATCTATCCACCGGGCCCTTGTATTTGGATTTGATCTGGTCACCCTCTCTCCACTGCCAGTAGTAGTAGCGGTTGTCGTTGATCTCTTTGACCGTTAGACTTGCTTTCGAGGGGACGTCTTCCGGCATGTCGTCTGGCCGGTCAACAGCATCTCTATCTGAGTCTTGTTTCTCCCTGAGGCGTTGCTTACGTTCTCGGTGTTCCGCTAGTTGCTCTGTATATTGAGCTACATGGCGAAGCGTTTCTGAAGAAAGGCCATCGAGGGCTTCGACAATTCGAGTTGGAATGTCTTGGCCAGGGTCTGGTTTTTCGAAGGACATGGCTTCACGATTTAAACTTAACCAACACAGGAACTGCAGTGGCAAAGAATCGTTGGTTAAAATTGGTCGGAGCTAGGGTTCTGCTCGAGATTGCTCCTACAGTATACTGAGGCCCAAGACCGGCACTGTCTAGTTAGTGACCTCCTCAACCGGTGTTCGCCCATCGAGCGCTTGATGCGGTCTCTGAAAATTGTAGTATTGCACAAATTGTATGAACTACTCGCGGACGCTTCCGTGACTGCCCACCCACGAATTATGGAAGCGGTCGACTCGCATTTTGAGGGTGTGAAACCACTTTTCGATGAGGTTTCGCTCAACGTAGTCCAGCCGACCGCTCAATCCTAATCGAGAGAGGGCAGTCTGATAGCCGTAGCCGTCAACGAGAAACACAGTGTCTGAAAGATCGTGTTTCTCCGAGAGTCGATGGAGAAACCCAGCAGCCGGATCGGTACCATGTCGTCCAAATAATTCGACGTCAAGAATCAGCTTTGTCTCGATGTCTATTGCAGCGTACAACCAAGACCACTCGCCATTGATTTTGACAGCGGTCTCGTCGACCGCAACCCGCTTCGGCTTCGCCTCAGGCGGATTGTGACCGCTGTCAGCAAGCCGATGTACCCACTGCCAAACAGCTTGGTGAGAGCGTTCAACGCCGAGATATCGAAGAATCTGTTTTGTTTCTCTGAGTGAACATCCGGTCGCGTGGAGCTGGACAGCGAACGCCCTGACGGGCGTCCTCAGAACGCTCCGCGTTCTGATGGGCTGCACGAGAGCTCTGCTCTCGTGAACGTCCCCAGAAATCGAAGATTTCTGGTGTGCGAACGAGACGCGAAGCGTCTCGTCACGTTGCCGTCCGCTCACGCTCCCAAGTTTCTTCTAAATCCGTCGCAAAGCACTCGATGAGCAGGTCTGCGAGCATCTTGACCAACTAACTCAACGACCTGCTCGTTCCTCAAACTGGCTTAACTAGACAGTGCCATATCACTCTCCGACAACAACCCGACACAGGTGCCGACAGGAGCAACCGCGTGGCGTCTGCACAGATAAGAATTTATCAGCCTATGTAATCCTCTATAGTCGTTTTGTCTCCTGTTCCTGAGAGTAATCATATGAATTCAGACATAGAATATATAGTAGTCGAGCAGTCAGTAAACCACTGAGGAAAATTTCCTACACAGTTATGACACACGTTAGATAGTATTATGAAATTACAGTACCGTGTGTCGGACATGGCCCTCCCAACACTGTCTGACCTCACCAGGCAACGTAGCGCACAGGTACTGCTCGTTTCCATCGGCTTGTGCGTCTGCTCAGCTATCTTCTTTGCCTCCGTTTCACGTGTTGAACTCCTCGTTTCGATACTTCGGTGGGAATATCTTGCGCTTGGATTGCTGGTATTCAGTGCTGTGCTTGCCGCCCGGGACGATGGACTGTTTCGAGCGTGGTTGTTCGCATTCGCCCTCGGGGCCGGATTCGGTATTCACCTCGCTGGGATTGGAATTACTGGCGGACAGCCAGGGCCACTCTTCCGCATCGCGTGGGGAAGTGGGATAGGACTGAGTGCTGCACTCGTCCTCGGCACACTCGGTGGGTCGCTCGGGTTAGGGGTCAAGCGCCTCGCGACGAAGTGACTGCGAGATACAACAATCTTCGCGAGGTACGTATAGGAATTCACGGATACCATCCTCGTAAATGACGTTGTGACAACACTAATACATGTACATCTATTGAATGTAATCGCGGCACTTTTACCGGTGCAGTCGTTCACTCTTGCGAGGATGTCTCGGGACTCATGATAAATATCTACACGAAGCCTGAGGCAGGATGGATTCCGATTTGGGTCAGGAACCTGCCTCACTCCGATTTTGACTGCCGCAAGCGTGTCTCAAGGGCTGTGAACTGGCAACGCTTGAGCGAGAAGTTGACCCTCGCTTGGCTGCCAGAGTCGTCAGTAGACGAACCCGAGACAAAGGAGCCAGACAACAGATGAAGCTCCGCACTCAGGTGAGCGTCCTCCTCGTCGTTCTCGCTCTCGTGTTGTCGGGCATCATGTTCGCTGGGTTTCAACTGGATAAGGAAGCGATTACCGACCAGCAGCACGCCGAAACGCTGCAGACGAGCACGGAAATCGCGGGTGGGCTCGACACCAGACTCGAAAGTCTAGAACGAACTGTCCGGCTTCAGGCCACCAATCCGGCGGTCGCGAGACACGGGACTGCAGACCAACAGCAGGCGTTGGCAGCGACCGTAAACGAAACTGCGTTCGACGGGGTTTCAGTCATTCACCGAAACGGGACGATGACCGGCATTGCAGCCGGGCTCAACGCCGAAACCCAGTCGGAATTGGTCGGGTCAGACTTTGGAGACCGTCAGTACTTCCAGCGAGCCGTGGCTGGTGAGACGTACGTCAGCAAACCGGTCGCTGCCGACACGGGCAACTACATCGTCACGGTCAGCACGCCCATTTACCAGAATGGGACTGTCGTCGGAACCCTGAACGCTGCCCTCCACCTCCAGAACAGTTCGTTCTTTAGTGGAGTTACCAGTGCCGCAAACAGCCACCACGGCGTTACCATTCAGTCCCCCGGCGGAGAGGTCATCTACGACCGGGAACCGACGCCAGCCACCAACCTCGTGACAAAGAACGCCACTGTCGACGAAACAGGCTGGACCGTCCAAGTACAGACGAGTCGAAATGTCCTGGCGAGTGAGCTCCAACGCATTACGGTGTACCAGACCGGTGCGGTGGGTCTGGTCATCGTTCTAATCGCCGGGGTTGGGCACGTACTCTACACCCGTACCGTCCGATACCACGAGCGATTAGTCGATGGGTTTGACAAAATCCAAAAGCAAGAGTATGGTGTTCAGGTGTCGGAGAAAGCGACGTCCGAGTGGCAGCAGATATTCACCGCGTTTAACGAGTTGAGTCGGACGCTCGCCGATTACGAAGCAGAGCAAACCCAACAACAGAAAGAACTGCAGCGAGAGCGGGACCGTTTTTCGGCACTCTTTCAGAGTATCCCGGAACCAGCGGTCATGGTCGAATCGACACCGGGCGGGACCGCTCTCAAAGACGTCAACGAAGCGTTCGAGACGACGTTCGGGTACGATACATCCGAAGCCATTGGGTCCGACATCAACGACCTCATCGTTCCAGACTCCCAACGTGGTTCGGGCAAAGCCATCGACGAGCAAGCTGCCGCAGGCGAGCAAATAACACGTGAGGTCCGTCGCGAGGCGAGCGATGGTGTGCGCGATTTCCTCTTGCGTTCGACACTGTCACGCGGCGAAGGGGACGAGGTTTACTTTGGAGTCTACATCGATATTACCGACCGGAAACGGCAGAAGCGAGAACTCTCCAAGACCAACAATATCCTCACCTCGGTGCTCGGTAATCTGCCGGTGGGAGTGTTAGTCGAGGATGCCGACCGAACGATTACCGCCGCAAATCAGACACTGGTGGACGTGCTCGGGATTCCCGAACCACCAGAGGCTCTCGTCGGCCGCGATTGTGACCGTGTGGTCGGCCAGTTGAGCGACCAGTTCGCCGACCCAGACACCGTCAGTGCTCGAATCGACGAGATTCTCGCCACGGGTGAGCCAGTCCTCGACGAAGAAGTGCAAATGGCAGATGGCTGCACCCTGTCGCGGAGCTTCGTCACCTACTCGACACCGACAGGGACCGGGAACATCTGGCTCTACCGGGATATTACGGACCAGAAAGAGCACGAAAAGAGCCTCAGCCGCTTGAACACCATCAGCCGCGACCTGATGCAAGCGGACACGAGCCAATCAATCGCGACGGTCGCTGTCGAGTCGGCACAAGAGCTGTTCGGGATTCCGATGAGCGGGTATTGGGTGTACGACGAGGAGGCCGACGCCCTCACACCCGTGGCGGTTACTGACTCCGCACGAGAGCTCCTGGGCGAGCCACCAGTGTTAGAGCGTGGGTCGAGCCTCGCGTGGGAGGTGTTCCAATCACAGGAGGTCACACTGTTTTCGGATATTCCCTCACAGCCAGCCCGCTACAACCCTGAGACACCGATTCAAAGTGAACTAATCCTACCGGTCGGCGACCACGGAGTGCTGCTTCTCGGAGCCACCGGCGAGATGGTCTTCGACGAAGCGGACCACTCCCTGGCGACGATACTGGCCGCGAACGTCGAATCGGCACTAGAGCTTGCCACCAAACAAGAGCAGTTACTCGAACAGCGCACCCAACTCGACTTGGCACTCGAAGGTGGACAATTGGGAGTGTGGGACTGGGATGTCCAGACAGATACCGTGTCATTCAACGAGCAGTGGGCAGCGATGCTCGGCTATTCACTGGACGAGATTCAGCCAGATATCAGTGCATGGTCGAATCGCGTCCACCCCGAAGACCTCCCGATGGCCGAGGTCGCGCTCGACGCACACTTCGACGGCGAGACCGAGTACTACAAATGCGACCACCGAATGCAGTCGAAATCCGGCGACTGGATTTGGGTACGAGACGTCGGCAGAGTCGTCGAACGAGACGACAATGGAAACCCACTGAGAGCGGTGGGAATTCAACAAGACATCACGACGGACAAACAGCGCGAGCTGAAATTACAGGACATACTCGAACAGACCCAGCGACTCATGCGGTCTGAAACAGTCACAGAGGCCGCGGAAGTCGCCGTCGAGATTGCAGACGAGACACTCTCGTTCCCCCTCGCCGGTGTCTATCTCGGCGACGGCGACGGACGCCTCGAACCAACGGCTGTCGCCGAGTCTGTCGAGGAACGACTCGGCTCCGAGCCAGCCTTTGTGCAAGAAAGCGACGGTCGAGTTGTTGATCGAATCGTGTGGGACGCCTACACAGCAGAGCAGACACAGGTCATCAGGAACGTCGCACAGGAGTTCCCGGACCTCACGAACCAGACACCAATCGAAAGCGGGATTATTCATCCGCTGGCGGCCCACGGTGTATTTATCACCGCCGTCGACGCACCAGATGGGTTCGACGAGTTCGACCAGTATCTCGTCGAGTTGCTCGCAGCGCTGCTAGCCACCACGGTCGAACGCATCCAACAGGAACAGCAACTCGAATCACAGCGAGACAGTCTCGAACTGCTCAACCAGATGGTACGCCACGACATCAGAAACGACCTCCAGGTGCTCGTTGGGTACCTCGACTTGGCCGCGGAAGCCGTCGACGGGACCGAAAAGCAGTATCTCCAAACGGCGTTGGAGAGTGCCGATAACGCAGTTGAGCTGACGAAAACCGCACGAGACCTGTCGGAAGTGATGCTGCAAGACGAGACGAAGCGACAGCCAGTTTCGTTGCGGCGCGTCGTGAGCCAGCAGGCAGACGACCTTCGCTCGGCAGACTCGGATGCGGTCATTACGCTCGACGAGTCACTTCGAGGCGTGACGATTCGTGCCGATGATATGTTCGACTCGGTCATCCGCAACCTCCTCAAGAACGCCGTCCAACACACCCGCAAGGACCGGCCCGAAATCACGGTGTCGGCAACAGTCGAAGACGGTCGTGTGGAACTCCGAATCGCCGACAACGGCCCCGGCGTCCCCGATAGTCAAAAAGAGTCCATCTTCGGGAAAGGCGAAAAGGGATTAGACAGCGAAGGGACCGGAATCGGGTTGTATCTGGTCAATACGGTCGTCGAAAGCTACGGAGGTGCGGTGTGGGTCGAGGATAACGACCCGGAGGGTGCAATCTTCGTGTTGGACCTCCCACAGGCGACGACCTAACAATCAGGCCTTTCGCTCGGGAAGAAAAGCAGCGAAACTGTCGCACACGCGTCGAACCAGAGTGCTCGCCAACTGAGACAGAACACGCTCGACGAGTTGGTTCGACAAGGGAAATGGAGTCACACTTTTGTTATATCTGTTTGTCAGTTAGTGCATGCAGTGGTCCCCTCTCGCTCGCAGAGAATGTCGAACGATGCTCACCTCGAAAGGAGCGTGGATACTCACCGCTCTCATCGTGTTGTGGGGCTTTCGGCCCACGTACACGGGGTGGAACGCAATCGGACAGAACATCACCATCGGATACATCCAAACGGGCGTCAACGTCCTGCTCCCAATCGGTGTCCTCCTCCTCACCTACCAGTCGCTCATCGGTGAGCGAACGACCGGGAGCATCAAATTCCTCATCGCCTTGCCGCTGAAGCGAACTCATATTCTCCTCGGCAAGAGCGTCGGCCGGTTCGCTGGACTCGGTGCGACCGTGGGTGTCGCAGTGCTCCTCCTCACCGGTATCGGTGTCTTCGAACACGGCGCGTTCGCCATCCGCCCGTTCGTCGGTGTCGTGCTCGCAACGGTGTTGTTGCTCGCTGCGCTGGTCTCGCTCGGCGTGTTGCTCTCGACAGCGGTCAAGAGCACGGTGTCGGCCGCTGGAATCGTTGTCGGATACATCCTCGTGACGCTCTTTTGGAATACGGTCGTCTCGAAGGTGTATACGGTTGTGACTGGTGTGCCGGTCAACCCGTACGATGCACCGGCGAGCGGGCCGCTGTTTTTCGTTCTCAGGCTGACGCCAGACGGTGCGTACAACGTCCTGACGAACTGGCTACTCGGTGTCGGCAACTCCGCCGACCAGTTCCGAACCGTCTACACGAAACTCAAGCCCGGTCACGGAATCAACGCTTTCGTCGTCGAGGCGGCGTTCGAAAGCGGCACAGCGCCGTGGTATCTCCATCCGGTTTTGAGTGTTGGTATCTTGGCCGGATGGATAGCGGTCCCATTCGTGCTCTCTCGTCGCATCTTCAACACCGGTGATGTGCTATGAGTGACGACGTACCCGTAATCGAGACGGATGGATTGACCAAGCAGTACGGCGACGTTCGCGCGGTCGATTCCCTCGACCTCGCTATCGAAGCCGGTGACGTGTACGGCTTCCTCGGTCCGAACGGGGCCGGAAAATCGACGACAATCGGCCTCCTCCTCGACTACCTGCGACCGACAGCAGGAACAGTACGCGTCTTCGGAGCAGACCCGCAACGAGACCCAATCGGGATTCACGAGCGAACCGGCGTGCTGCCGGACCGATTCGGTCTCTACGAGGGCCGGTCGGCGCGACAGCACGTCTCGTTCGTCGCCGAGACAAAGCGGGCTGACGACGACCCCGAAGCACTCCTCGACCGCGTCGGGTTAGCGGACGCCATCGACGACGACGCCGGCGAGTTCTCGAAAGGGATGGAACAGCGCCTAGCACTCGCAATGGCGCTCGTCGGTGACCCCGACCTGCTCGTCCTCGACGAACCGTTCACCGGACTCGACCCACACGGGGTCCGTCGCGTCCGGGAAATCGTCCACGAAGAAAACGACAGGGGTGCGACGGTGTTCTTTTCGAGCCACGTACTCGGCCAAGTCGAACTCGTCTGTGACCGCGTCGGCGTGTTGCACCAAGGCCGGCTGGTCGCAGACGGGACCGTCGACGAACTCCGAGATGCTGCGGGCACCGACGACGACGCAGTGATGGAAGACGTGTTCGTCGAACTGACCGACGCACGTATCGACGCCGGAGGCGAGTCCCAATGAAGCGACGGACGTTTGTAACCGCCAGCGCGCTTTCGATAGCTGGACTCAGTGGGTGTATCGCCGACACGGAATACCGAATCGCGGAGACGACTGCGAGAACGGGCATCGACTCGCTGGACTTCTCGGTCCGCACGGAGGTGCCTGACGTGACTATCGAACACCCCGCAGAGTTCGTCTTCATACTCGAAAACACCGGCAGCGACGCCATCAGAATCAAAAATTACGGTGTGTGGCCGTTCGGTCTTATCGCGGTCCACCAGTCGCCAGATGCCGACACTTCCATCGCTTCCGGCAAACTCGCTTCGCAATTGTACGAGACGAGCGACCGCGTCGACGTGAAGCCGACCGGGATGGGACTCGATAGAACCCCAATCGCACAGACGCTCGAACCGGGAGAACGGGCCCGCGAAACGTATCGGCTCCACGGCGAAGAGATTCGAGGGGAAGGCACCTACCACGTCGTTCCGTACTTCGACGATACCCTCCCGAGCTACGCGATGGGTGACGAATGGACGACGTTCGAGTACCAATGTGCGATTCGCATCGAAGCGAAGGAACGGCTGCCGGTGTAGAACGATGGAGGCACCTCAACCTAGTTAGCCATCTTTGTTGACCCCCGTTTAGCGGTCACCGGGTAACTGTATCCGAAATAGTGGAGTGACAGAGTTGACAACCGATTGTGGCTTAAGATACTTATGACGACGGTCGGTGGGCTAGATATGAACTTCCGACGTGCCGCAGGACTCGTATTCGGGTACGGACTGCTGGCAATAGCCCTGTTCACCGTCGTGAATTCGGTCCGGGGCGTGGCGCGTGTTCTGTTCGGGTCGTTCCCGCTCACGGCTGGCGTGTTCTTCGTAATGGCGAATCTGGGGGCAGCGCTTATCGTCGGCACCGGTGGCTACGTCGTCCTCCAGCGCGTCCGCCGTACCGGTGCTGGCTACGGTGTAGACCTCGACTGGGGACGCGTTCTCGGACCCTGAATATTGAACCGGTGAGCAACTTGGGCGCTGTATTTAGTACGTTCGCATAACTTCCACCAATCACTGTCAGAAGAGACGTGGAACAGATAGACGACGAGTTCATCATGTGACTGCCATTTACTTCGATTTTTAAGTTGTGAAAATATCCATTCAATAGTGACAGTCAAACGTGACGGGGAAATGACTATGTGTTAACAAGAGGGAACATTACGAAATGGCGTCGCCTGATACCAAGATGGAGGTCTTTGGCATTTCACTCCGGAATGTGATGTTAATCGTCCTTTGCCTGTTCCTTTTTCATCTCGGAAGGGGGTGGGCGCGGGGACTCTTGGAAGGGAACTATACGATAGGCGTATTAGGCCTAATACTTGCTCTTGGACCGATAGTCTGGCTATTGGTTGTAATCAGAGAGGCATATTTCTGAAAATGGCACTGTCTAGTTAAGCCATTTTGAGGAGCGAGCAGGTCATTGAGTGTGTTTGGGATGAAGCTCGCAGACCTGCTCAGCGAGTGCTTTGCGACGGATTATGAAGAACGCTCATGTGTAGCAGATTGTTGATTTCAGAGAGTCGCTTTGACAGCGTGTTTGAGTGCTTCTCGACCGGGTTTTCTGAAGAGTTCGCTGCGTAGCTGAAAGGCGCGGAGATACTGTGTCAACTTGTCACATCCCCATCAGCGTACTCGCCGTCACCGTGGACGACGTATTCGCGGTGGAACTTGTCGTCGTCCTCCAGTGGGTCGTATGCCCGAAATCCGTCGGTGTAGACGGTCAGCGACTCCTCCTCGTGTTCAGCGAGGAGGAGTCGCACGGTCGATTCGTCAGCGGATTTCGCTGGGACGACGTACCGCTGTCCCGTGCCACGGTCAACGATGGTGAAGACCGGTGGCTTGTCTCCCTCGTACGGACCTCGTCCGCGCGTGGACAGGCCACGCGAGCGCGACTCTTGGTCGCGCTCGCGGCCTTTCAATCCGGCAGAGACGTACACTTCGTCGATTTCGACCGGTCCAACGAGGTCGAGTTGAGGCGCGTCGAGCGCTCTGGTAAAGCGCTCGACGCGACGGTGCATCGTCTTGTAGGTCACACCGATCTCTCGCTGAAGTTGGCGGAGACTCGTGTTGAATCGTAAGAACGCGTAAATCGAGAACAACCACTTGCGGAGCGCAACCTTCGAGTGAGCGAAAATTGTGCCCGTCTTATCGTTGAACGTGCGGTCGCAATTCTTACAGAGATAGCGTTGAAACGCCCCATAGCTGCCGTTCTTGACCGTTCGGTCAGAACGGCAGCGAGGGCATTCAACGCCGTCACGCCAGCGAACCTGTTCCAGCAGGTCCGCTGCGAGCGATTCCGAGCCAAACACATCGAGCGGAATCATTCGTGTCGGACACCGCTAGCGCGGTGCCCTTGCCCTCTTCGATTCCAGAGCAACAGCTGAACTGTATCAACAATCTACTACAGAAGAGCGAAGCTGTTTAGATGGTACTATCTACAGCGCTTATGACGTTGTCTCAAATTCAGGGTGGAAGACACCAATGCGTCGGATTACTACATGAAATAGACCAAATAATAGTGCACCGATATTAAGAATGGGAGAAAAGACAACCAATTGAGCAGGAAGTAAATTCACACTATAAGTTAAAGCGACAAGAGCTACAATAAGCATAAGACCACTATCAGCTCTTCTATTCCATTCATTAATGCGAAGCAGAGGCAGTATTGCAGTGTCTCCTATATTCACTTTGTATATAACCCAAGTAGCAAGTGTGAGTGGTAAAAAAACATAAAAACAGGCGATTACAATAGCAAACCATTCCGGAGGGGTATCACTAAGAACCCCGAAAACAAACTTCATTATATATTGTACCCCGATTCCAGAACCAAGAATAACAGAGAGGAATATTAGCAGATTCTGCCAAAGCATATTCTCTTCAATCAGTCTATTGTTAGAAATACGCCTTTTAGAAAGATATACTGAGGTAGTTGCAATCACAACTCCGATCATTAAAATATACTCAACTGATAAGCCAATCGAGGTTAATACCGGTGAAAATAGGATTGTTGCCCAAGTACTGATTAGGAAAAAGGCGGTTACTGTTTTAATGACATGTCTCATTGTATCTTCTTAAAATATGATCGCACGTGATATCTATAAATTTTTCCCTCCACCTACAACTTACCAATCAAGTCTATATAGTCATAATCAGGCACTGTCTAGTTAAGCCAGTTTGAGGAACGAGCAGGTCGTTGAGTTAGTTGGTCAAGATGCTCGCAGACCTGCTCAGCGAGTGCTTTGAGACGGATTTAGAAGAAACTTGGGAGCGTGAGCGGACGGCGACACCCGTCAGGGTGTTCGCCGTCCAGCTCCACGCGACCGGGTGTTCACTTAGAGAGACAAAAGAAATTCTTCGATACCTCGGCGTTGAACGCTCTCACCAAGCTGTTTGGCAGTGGGTACATCGACTGGCAGACAGCAGTCACAACCCGCCTGAGGCGAAGCCGAAGCGGGTTGCAGTCGACGAGATCGCTGTCACAATCACTGACGAGTGGTTGGAGTTGTACGCTGCAATAGACACCGAGACGAAGCTGATTCTCGATGTCGAGTTGTTTGGACGACATGGTCCCGATCCAACTGCTGCGTTTCTCCATCGACTCTCGGAGAAACACGGTCTCTCAGATGCTGTGTTTCTGGTTGATGGCTACGGCTATCAGACTGCCCTCTCTCGATTAGGATTGAGCGGCCGGCTTGACTACGTCAAGCGAAACCTCATCGAAAAATGGTTTCATACCCTCAAAATGCGAGTCGACCGCTTCCATAATTCGTGGGTGGGCAGTCACGGAAGCGTCCGCGAGTGGTTCATACAATTTGTGCAATACTACAATTTTCAGAGACCGCATCAAGCGCTCGATGGACGAACACCGGTTGAGGAGGTCGCTAACTAGACAGTGCCGTCGGATTCATCCTGACCCTAAAGAGTCAGGTATTCTCCTCGATTTCGTATAACTATCAGGCAAAGTACGGCGTTGACTCTCCCGAAGAACTGACGATCGAGCAGACAAACCAGGCACTCGCTGAACCCGACTCAGAACAGGGTGAGATCAACACAGAGACGATTCGAGAGTGGCAGACAACGCGTCCGAATCTCGCATTCGCGAACGCCGCACTTTCGATCGCGAACGCTGAACGATTCGTCGATGGTGACCTCTCCTCGACCGATGAAAACATCCCCACGTAATAGATCGAGAGAGAATTAGAGCTAGACCTGTGTCAAGCTACACCGACTCATAAACGCAAACTTGCCGTCGGCCTAAAATCACTGGGATACGTCGTTAGTACCATCAAAAAGTCAATCTTAAATTTCGATATGACACCTGGCCTGTGAAATATCACCCAGATCGGCGATGGTATCGAAGCTTGTCACGATACTGCTGAGCCTCAGTACCCGTTGCGAACGCCCGCTCGTAGCGGGTCGGCCATGGAAACCCTCGTTCGATGTGGAGAGTTCGGTCGGTAACTGAAATCTCACGAATGCGACGCCAGGGGATGATACTCACGCTGAAGCGTCGTTTGGGAACAACAATGAGTCCGCGGTCGAGCGCAAACAAGTCGACTTCTTGTGTGTCCACCATGAACTGTCCAATGAGGGTTCCCCCAACGACGGCGATGAGCAATGGGATCCCGACTGCTTCACCGGTAAGGATTCGAATACCTCCTGCACCAACGAGTGCAGAGGTGGACGAGAGAAGGAACAGTCGACGAGACGACTCTGACATCTCGACTCGGAAATGTACCGTCTCTTGTTCTCTGAGATATCGTGCTCGCCGTCGTCGCCCTGCTTCAATGAGAACGAGCCCGAGGATACCGAAGACGACGGCTGGAAGTGTGAACGGTTCAGGCACGAATGATGTACGGAGCGCGTCATCGACCATGTCTCCAAGTAAGGGGAGGAGAGCAGCTCCACCGAGTGGGAGATACAGTCGACTATCCACCGCGCGGTCAACTCGCTCTGGGATTTGCTCGAGGGTGACCCAAGTGATCCCTGTGGCGAGTACAGCTAGCCCTACACCGTTTGAAGTGAATCCCACTGCCGGGATAACCACGTAGACACACCAGCCAAACCAGAGAGAAACAGCGATGCTGAATGAATCGACGGATGGAGGGCGAAATCGCATATGTGAAACTGGCATCCGAACTGAAAAAATTCCTCCGGTGAGCGGGTGCAGTCTTGTCGTATCGGGGGCGAACGGATAGCACATTTTGCCCTTGCGTGTACAGACCGCGTAAATCGAGAGTCTGATCTTAAGACAGGAGGTCCGTTTAGTGGTTTCCTTGACAACACTCTTGATACTTGCAAATAGTATTCTATTCGACAAATGACCCTCCACACACGCATCTATCGAGAGCTGGTTGCGCCGGAACTTCGGCTCGCAACAGCCATCGGGCTCGTGTCGGCACTTCTCACCGTGCCGCTATCGTGGCGAACAGTAACCGACGAATCGTTAGTTGCTGGTGGGACCATCCCGGGTGGTGCGTTCGTCGTCGCTGGTTTTCTCGTTGGGTACCTCTACTACAATCGGCCAACGAGTCGACGTCGGGCAAGTACACGAACCGGTTTGGCTGCCTCCGTCGGGCTCGTCATCGTGTATCTCGCCACCATGTTCTCGACCTTAAGCACGTCTTCCCTGAGAGCAACGCTCTTCACGGTGGTTGGAACTCCCATCGCAATCGTTCTCGGAGTAGTGATCGTTGTGTTCTTTGTGCGTGTGACTGCCTTTATTGGTGACCGACTTGCTGCTGTGCGGTCGTGGCGGGCCGAAGTGAAGGAGACGACGAGTGGCGACTGGCGGGGAACGGGCAACTCAAAATGGCCGAAATACGTGGTTCTCTACGTCTTACTCCTGCCTGTGGCTGCAGGCTGTTACTTTTCTATCAACCCACAAAGTATCGTCAGCGTACTCTTTGCAATAGTATTGGTGCTGAGCACGTATCTCGCAGCAGCACTTCTGCTCGTTGCAGTGTACAAGGACGCAGAACAGCTCCATGAGAGTCATTCACCGTGGATTCCAAACGTTGCCGCGTACGTCGGCGCACCTTTCGCCGCGTTCATGATTGGGTATTACGTAGCCGAGTTTAACGCATGGAACGCTCCCGTTGAGGCCCTCAGTTTCCTCGGTGTGTGCTGGCTCGTCGCCGCATCCTATCTCCTTGACCGGAAACGTTCCGTTGGGACTGTCTGAGCGACACAGTCGCTGTCGAGAAGTTTGACTGCGTGGCAAACCGCATTTCAGGCTATCCGAGAGTATTTCAACGAAGTTGAGAGAGTATCTCAGAGATGTCTGCCCTCCAAAGTGATGAACACGACGTCAAAGGTCAGAAGCCGTCAGTGACAACGTGGACGACAGACTTGAGTGGATTTGAGAGGTTTCCTCATCGCCTCTGGTTCAATGTTGCTGACTTCGGCCATGTGTTGTGGTGGTCTCTGTTCGCCGTCGTCCCTGCGGTTCTTTTCGCTGGAGTCGTATTCTTCGATGACGGCCTCATCGAGTCGTACAATCTCTTCTGTGCTGGCATGATGATGTTTCTCGTCCAGATGTCTGAGCGGTACATCAACACCACAATCGAATTTGAGCACGATGACGGAAGCATCGAGACTACGTTCCACATGGGCGACCCTACACTCTTCCGCAGTGACCAGGAAGCAACCGTTCCGCTCGAAGACGTAGAAGCCGCTCAATTTCTCTCACTTGCTGGCCAGCCGATGGTCCGGTTACACTACAAGAAAACGTTCAGTGTCAAGCCGAGTTCGTTTCTCATTCCCTCAGACAAAGAATCGGAATTTCGCGAGTTCCTCCAGCGTCACAACGTTTCGGTCCACAGCGAATCAGAATCGAATTCTACTCGCTGGGTGTGGGGCCGGTTCGTCGTTACTGCACTCTTCATCGGAGTGATTCCACTCAGCGCGATGTTCATTTGGCCTATTCAGTACTCCTGGGCAGTTCTGCTCGTTCTCACCGTGACTTCGGTCTTCTTAGTGAGACAAGGGTTCTGAACACTCTCTAACTGGACATGCCCGTGCTCCCAATGAGCAGCAGGTCACCTGTTTGCCCCGCTGATGTGGTCGAGGACGTGGTCGAATGAGCCACCGTAGATAAGGCGACTCCCGAGCCACAAAGTCGCTATCCAAGACCCAAGGCTGAGAACAACTGTGAACGTGGACGATACTACTCCGTTTGTGACCTCCCACACCATAGTCGCGGTGCCACTCCCGATAAGGAGGACAGCGGTGAACACTACGTGGTGTGAGAGGTATCCCGTCTTGTGGGCCTGAACTACGCCTAGCAGCAGGAAGCCAAGCAGAAGCCAGACACACATGAGTGCGAGTGCTATGATCTGCACACGGCCGTCGGCGAGGAGGCCGACCGCGAGAAGAATACCGAGGACCACGATAGCGAGAGTACGAATCACTAGCCCGATCGGGGCATAGGACTGTCTCGTATCGGAGATTTCCGTCGAAAGGTCATCTTCCTCGTACAAGTGTCTGCCGGGGGATTCTGTTGAGACCCGATTTTATGTCTGGATCAACTGGTCGCAATCGACTGTGATTTGCCCACGACAGGGCCAAGGTGTGTCACCTGTTGCAGATATCTACAAGCGGTACAAGGCGAGTGTCTCGGGGCTTGACCCCGAGGCAGTTCACAGTCCGTTCCCGATGGTCCACATGAACGACTTACCATTCGAGGAGACCCCGGACGTGAACACGTAATCACCCGAGTCAGCGGTGAACCACAGATTCATCGATGCACCCGGTCTCCGATTGGGTGTTGGTCAGACAGTCGTGACGGGGTTCTTCGGACCAGACGGCGCACCCAACTTGATTTACGCGACAGCCAATGAACAGACCATCGAGTACTACGGGACCAGCTACGCGATAATGGAGAACAGCGAACTCACGGGTCGCACCCTCAACATTCGCGTGAAAGGATAGAAAGAACACATCCGCGATGGGTGCGAAAGTCACCGTTGACTTGGTTGATGGCCCGACGTACGAGAAGCGTGTCCGTCCCCAGGTTCACAGACTCGGGCAGGACACAGACGTCATCCAGTTCGGACTGGGTGCAATCTCTGACGTCAGAGAAGCAACGATCACCGTCGAGTATCGAGACGGAACAACCGTCACGGAAACCGTATACGTCCACCAGTACCTCGAAATGACACCCCACGGAAAGACCAATTCGAGAGTTTACGGGTGACCCACGCTGAAAAGACACCATGGAGACGCTCCCCCGTCTGAGATCGATCCATCCTTCGTGTGACATCTGCCACGAACGTCAAACAACACGCCCAGCTCGGAGTCCTCAGCGAATCAGAGCATGACGTGACTGGACAGTTGGGCACCTCGGTATCGCCCAGTACAGAATACACCACACAGCAACGCCCATGTCAGTCCACGCTGGTGCGGTCGCCCGTGTGAAGGAGACAGCGAGCCCGGCGACGAAGGCAAGTATCTTCATTTAAGTAGAAAGACTATTGAAACGTGAATCGGAGCGTGTATCGGATGGCACTGGTCACCGCGGTGATGGCCGCGGGCGTCCTCCGCTTCGAGTGGGGGCCACACCTCCTGCTGTTCGTGTACTGGGTCGAATCGGGGGTCGCAGCCGGTCGAAGCGCCCTCCAATCCCTGTTTGCTGAGCTCCCGCCGTCGGAAGCGTACAGGCCACGCGGGACGAGAATGCCGTTCCCGCTCGAATCGCTCGCGGACGTCCGCGGAGGCGTCCGGTTGGGAAGCTGGCTCCCCCCGGTGTACCCGCGGAACGTGCCGTACGTGCTGCTGGCGGTGCTTCCACTCGCGGCCTTCTGGCCGCTCGCCGGACTGCTACTGACCGGTGCCGTCGCGCCGTTCGTCAGTGAATTCGCACCACCGGAGACGCTCGCGCTGGCCGTCCTCACCGTCGTGGTCGACCAGACAGCTCGGTTCGTGGGTTGGCTACGGTCGGGGGCGTACGAGTCGACGGCCGCCACCGGCGGCAATACCCGGACGTATCTGGGACTTGTGTTCGTCCTCGCGGTCGTCGCCCCGCTCGCAATCAACGGCGCGGAGGCCACGGGCGTCGGCCGCGTCGGTCTCGGGCTCGCAGTCGTCGGCGCGAGGGTCGGCTACGACCTCGTCGAGCGCCGCCACTCGGAGTGGGTCAAGTCGGTGGTGTTCAGCGGCGAGACCGTTGGGGACGAACGGCCGGTCGAGACTCCCGACAGCGAACCAGTTGCGTCGTTCAAAAGCGACCGTCGCGGCACGTTCACAGCCGCGGTGATCAGCGGGGTCATCGCCTCCGTGCTAGGGCTGATGCTGTTCCCCGTTCTGTTCGGCGGGCTGGTCGGACTGGTCGTCGGTGGGGAGATACTCGGCGCGCCGTCCGGCCGTGTCATCGGCGCCGCAGCCGGTGTCACGGCGGTCGTAGGTGTCCGGGTGCTCGTCGAACTCGTGGTCGGGTGGGTGGTCAGCGGACACGTCGTCTATCACATCTACCCGGACGCGGTCGTCGCCCACAACGAGTTGACGGGGGCAGCGCAGTGGTCGGTTCACCGCGACGAGATCTCGGACGTGACCACGTCCTCGGACCTCTTTGCCGCGGTGCTGCCCGCGTGGTACGACACGCTCAAGCTCAGCACCGTCGGGGGTGAGACCCACAAGCTGGGGTACTTCGGGGACGTCGATTCGGCTGCGAGACTACTTGGCGGCGAGGGCGCAGGCTGAACTCGGCGTACACCGGGTTAGTTCAGGAACCAGTTCGCGACTGCAGCGCCACCCCCGATGGCGACGCCGCGGAGGACAGCACCTCGAACGGACGCACCGATGACGGCGACGTTCACAGCGGTCACCGCCACGAGAACACCGACGAACAGGAGCAAAGCGTACACGGGGGTCCCTGGTTCAAGTTTGAGACTCATGTCCACTGGGTCACCTCTTTCCCATTTATTAGTGGCTCCCTCTTTACAGGAACAGTACATCGTGCGTGATGCAGGGAGTCGATTCGAGTGATAAACACGTGCGAAACTGCCCGCATAGCGGTCAAACATCGTGTTTCACGGCGGGAACAATGTTCACTCGGGGGGTTCGTATATTGAAGCGAAGAAAGCGCGCTAGTCGAGCTCACGTACACCCTATGATGAGCGGTCCTATCCAGCCACCCCCGGCTGACCAGTGGCCAACGTGCGTGCTGGCTGCAGCACAGCCGCACCAAAGGAGCAGCGACGAAGGGTGGCAAAGGGCCACCAACCAAGATACCCCATAGTCGTCACAGAAATCAAATCTGAAGGATTTCGGCTGACTGATCCTCCAAAAATCACCAACCACCACCGTGGACACAAAGTTGTAAATTAAACATAAATACTTTTCATTTGTCACTATCTGCGACCCTTCGTGCCCATTATCGAAGCACGGTCCCTAACGAAAAGGTACGGAGACATTACCGCGCTCGACGGCCTCACCCTCCGTGTCGAGCGCGGCGAGTCATTCGGCTTCCTCGGACCGAATGGTGCCGGGAAATCGACGGCCATCAACATCTTTCTGGACCTGGTTCGGCGGAGCTCCGGTTCGCTTTCGATACTCGGATACGACCCCGAAGAGAATCCGCTCGAAGTCCGAAAACGGGTCGGTTCGCTGCCTGAAGCTGGCGGACTCTATCCACGAGATACTCCTCGGGACCATCTCCAGTTCGCCGTCCGGATGAATGAGGCTGACGACGACATCGACGAACTGCTGGGCCGAGTTGGAATCGAAGACGCAGCCGACCGCACCATTGGAGGCTTGTCGAAGGGGATGCGTCAGCGTCTCAGACTCGCGACTGCGCTGGTCGGACAGCCGGAATTACTGCTCCTCGACGAGCCACTCAGCGGGTTGGACCCGGCGGGTGCACGCGTCTTCCGTGAGGTGATACGCAAGGAGCGCGCCCGAGGAGCGACAGTGTTCTTCTCCAGTCACATCATGGACCAAGTCGAATTGATTTGCGACCGGGTCGGTGTCATGCACGGCGGCCGACTCCTCCTCACCGACGACGTACACGAATTTCGGCGGGAGATGGACGCGGACCCGCAGCTGACACTCGCGGTCGAAAGTCCATCGGAAGACCTCGCAGAACGAGTCTCTGCCTCGGAACGCGTCACAGAGGCAACAGTAGACGACGGCACGTTGCATCTCACCTGCAGGTCTCCAGCAGACAAGTCGGCAGTCGTTCGTTGGCTCGATGAATCGGGCATGGCTATCGCCGACCTCCACAGCCGGGGGCCGTCACTCGAACAAGCGTTCCTCCGGGCGGCCGAGGCGGAGAGATGAGCGCGACCGCAATTCGTGCCGTCGTGCGACGCGACCTCCGTCGGATGGTCCAAAACAAGGTCGTCTGGGGTGCCGTACTCCTACTCGCTGCTGTCTACCTACCCAGCGTGCGACCGCCGTCCGGATCATCACCACCAATCGAGGTGTTCCTGAATCGGGCTGGATACGATTTGGTGACGTACACGGTCCCCGTCTCCGTCGCAATCGGATACAACGCTATCGTCGGGGACCGAACACAAGGGCGACTCCGAACACTGTTCGGACTCCCACTGACACGCCACGACGTCTTTCTCGGGAAGGCACTCTCGCGAGTCATCCTGACTGCCGTCCCCGTTGTAGTGGTGCTGCTCGTCACACAGTACATCGTGTTCGACGTATACGGTACGCTGCACGTCGTCCCGTTCTGGGTGATGGGAGGGTGGATACTCGCGTACGCGATGAGTTGGACAGCCGTTGCGGTCGCACTCTCTGCCCGCGTCTCGTCGCGATACACGGCTCTCGTCGCACTCTTCGGGGTCTACCTCTTCCTGAGTCCGAAATTCGGCGTCTGGGTGTCGGTCGTCGAGCCGTTCGTTTCGCAGACACTCACCAGTTCGGCCGAGGCGCTCACGTACGACACGCTCGCACAGGCCCCGTGGTGGCGTCAGTCTCTCACACTGCTAAACCCGCTTACCGCCTGCTGGCGGCTCCTCCAGTCGTCGGTTGCGGCCGCGACAACCGGCCAATCGCTGCTGCCGTTGCCATTGCTCGCGTTCGCACTGGCCTCGTTCCTCGGGTTCGTAACGCTGCCGCTGCGACGGTCGTTGACCCGGTTCTGCCGAACAGACCTAACAGTCGACCCAGACGCGATTGACCTCGCAACTCGACTTCGACGGCGACTCCCGAGTGGTAGTGGTGGTGGCTGTGTCCTCCGTAGCCTAAGCGGCATCTCTGACAGCGACCGAACGGGAGAGAGTCCGCTGTCACGAATTTACCTCGTCGCGTCAAGGGATGGTCGCCACGCCGTTAGAGACGGCCCCGTCCTCACCGGCACCCTCGTACTGCTCGTGTTCACCGCGTCAACCGTGTGGACGACAACTGAACCCAGCAGTATCACCCCGGTCGTAGCACAAGTAACGTTTGTCTCCGACAGGCTCACCACCACTGCATTCCTGTTTGGTGCTCTCGTCGGTCATCGAGCGATTGCCGCAGAGCGACAGTCCGGGCAACTCCGGACACTCCTCGGCAAGCCACTCACGAGAGACGAACTGCTGCTCGCGAAGGCCAGCTCTAGGGTACTACTCGCGGTTGGGACGATACTCACGTGTTCGATACTGGCGAAGCTTATCTTCGTCTTCCAACTTGGGGAAGTGCGTTTCGCCGCCTTCACCGCGTGGACGCTGGTCGCCGTGATCGGTGTCATCGTGGTCACGTGTCTGGCACTCAGTGTGTCCGCAATAACGCGGTCCACCTATCGTGCGATTGCTGGGACACTCGGAACGTTCGTGATATTCACCCAGGTCTGGAAGTCGCTCGTCACTCCTGCAATCGAGGCCACAGTCGCAGGAGAATCGATGGCTGTCGTTGCCGAACGCTCCGCAGGCGTCTCTCTCCCACTTGCCCTTAACCATCTCAGTCCATTCGTTGCTCTCGACACCATCGAGCATGCACTCCTTCCGAGCAGCGGTGGCAGTTCCGTCCCACCCGGAGTCCTCCTCTACAGTGTCGGCATCGTTGTTCTCGTGAGCGTAACAGCGCTTCACGTCGGCCGGGTGCAGTTCGTGGAGACCGACCTCTGACGGGATTCGTGAAGAAGCAGTCGTAGCTGACGCCGGGGCAAGATTATTTGGAAGTCGAAAGCTGTCTTTCCTTCCGACGACATCCCAGTACCTCAAAGTGTGTCGAAATTGTTGCTACAAACATATGTTATCACGCCGGAATCTCCTCCAGGGATGTCTCATAGCCATAAGTGCTGGTATCAGTGGCTGTCTGGGACTCTCTAAATCAGCTCCGCAACCGGGTCTTTTACTCGTCAATTCTGACACGGAACCACGGACAGTGGAGGTGTCAGTCACAACCACTGCTGGAAAACTATTGTACAAGGGAACGCTCACAATTCCCGCAGAGAACCGTATTGAACGCGACCTCGCCATTGACAGCAGTCCGATAGTCGTCTCTGCCCAACTCGAAAGCAACCCACACACAACCACCGACGGTGAGTTGGACTTTCGTGGCTGTCGCGAAGCAGGTGCAGTGATTTCAGTACGTGACAATGCGATATATATCACAGGGCAGGATGTGTGTGATTCAGACGAAACGATATTCTCAAAGTGGCCCGATTTCGGGTTCTAGGCGGAGTGGAAACAAAACGAAGGCCCCGTGTGGCTTATTACTTTGCGGCATTGGAATGTCAATTGAATGTGCAGAAGAGCCCTCCTCGTTAGTGTAGCCGCTAGTCTCGCAGGCTGTAGCCTTTCACCAGAGTCGACCTCCACTCCAGACAGCACTCGTGAATGGTGCCAAAAGGGCACAATCGAAACCGTCGGCAGTTCGTGGACAGCACAGCACGGCGACCGTGCCCGGTCTGGAACAGGTCCCCAGATGTCCGAGCCCGAAATGGCGTGGTCGACCCGTCTCAGTGGGTCGGTCATCCAGCCGCCATCGCAACCACTCGTCGACGGACGGGTGGTAGTCCAAGCGAGAAAGTTCTCGACGACAGCAATCGATGCACTGACGGGAGACCGAAAGTGGCAGGTTGAGGTACCGGACGGAGAGCGATTGGTAAAACCGCCATCGCTTGCTGATGGCTGGGTATACACCGTGAGTAAGACTGCGGTGGCTCGTATCGACCTCGAGACGGGGACGCGTGAGACGATTCATCGATTCCCGGAATCGGTTACCATTCGAACCTCGCCACTCATCATTGACGGCGCCATTATTGTTGGCGTCCATCGGAACACCGGAAGCCAACTTATCGTATTCGACCGCCCTGCAGCAGCACCGACGGCACTCAGTGCGCCTGCAGCACCGAGACATCTCGCAGCGAGCCCTGACACGATCTATGTACGAACGAAAAACACTCTGTTTGCGGTCGACATCGATTCGTGGACCATCCAATGGACGCATCCGAGGCTTGAGAGCGGGCACCTTGGGGATGTCCCACTCGTCTGGAATGGAACGGTCTACACCGGGACTGGAGATGGGGACTTGGTTGCCGTAGACGGCGCGACAGGTGCACAACAGTGGCAGACACAGCTCAACGGGACGCAGAGTTTTTCACCGACGGTCCTCGACGAGACACTCTACACGACCGACACGAGTGGGACACTGTATCAAATCAATCCAGACACCGGCGTCATCCAAGCAACAGCCACGGCAGAGGCGTCTGAAGACCTCCCGGGTGTTGCATCCGGGAATATCGACCAGTCGCCAGTGGTCGCTGGGAATCGGGTGCTGTTCGTTACACCGGACGGCGGCCTCGCCAGCGCGTCACCGAGCGACTCTGGGCTCGACCTCCGCCGCCTGCCGACATTTGAGTACAGAGCAGTTGCTCCCCCAGCAGTCGTTCGCGGGGGGCTATTTGTGAGCGCTGCGCCACTGCTGTACGGACTACGCGCATGACGGTGCAGCAACGCACTCTGACCGTGGGCGGGGGCGATACCTGAACGGAGCTTATACCCGGAGCCAATCGCGTCAGGGGGTTACCCGTACGAATATATCGGACTGGTTGGCTCAAAATGCCTGCCCGACCGATGGTAGCCACCTATTCAAACATATAAAACCATCGACGGGTTGCGGCTCACTGTGACGCATCACACTACCTGATAGTCCTGTCTCCCACAGTTGGAAGTGCAATGGTTCCCACTGACGACCCGTCCTCCAACGGTTCCCAAACGCGTCGGACAGTGCTCCGTCGCTGTGCTGGGCTCCTCGCAACTGGGTTCACCACGCTGTCAGCCGGCTGTACCGCTGCGTTACCACCATTGGGGTCGCGCCAGCACTTCGGCCGCGTTGACGTGCCCGATGCTGACCCACCCACGTATCGACAGTGGCTGCCCGCACCCACGGCTGTGGATACGGGCGACCACTCACAGTACGCGTTTTGTTTTCGGCAGCCACAGTCACTCACGTCACCCGCGCCGGTCCGTTTTGTCGTTCCTCAAACGCGCCTCCGTACCGAACTCGACTATTTTGGGGTCGGGTACACGGGCTACGACCGCTTGCTGGAAACCAGATTTGGGACCGTCCTCGCTGGCGGGGTCGACCCCACGACTATCACGAACACTCTCACCGCAAGCGGCTACCGCCGCGACGGTACTTACAGAGGGTACGAACGATTCAGCCGGTCGGACGTCCACCGCGAGGCACTGGTGACCGACGAAGAAATCGTCTGGGCCAGCCAACGCGTCCACGAACACCCAAATGTCGAGGCGCTGGTCGATGCTCGTGATGGCCGTATCCCACGCTATCACGAGGAACACGACGCCTACCGACGACTCAGTGAGGTGATTGGTGAAAGCAGGATGGTCGAGTACATTCCACCGGAGGGTGACCGCCGGTGGACGAAACTCGAAGGCTTCCGCTTCGACGGCGATACTGCCTACCACATCATGGCCTTCCTGTATCCAGAAGGGATGAAAGTCCCGGAAGCCGACCTCCGCGAACGAAGCACCGACGGCACGGTTCTCACCCGAGAGGTGGACGCCACTGACTTCCGAATCGATGGCCAACTCGCGGTCGCCGAAGGGCGGATTCCACCGGGAGAAGGCAACCCACCGACACCCCAACCGCCACAGATAACGTGGGGTGTCACTCGGGATGCCGCCGCACAGACGCTGACGTTCACCCACGAAGCAGGTGAGTCGGTGGCGACGACCGACCTCCAGTTCAGGGCCGATATCGCAGACAAACCCGGAGAGTATCTGTCACTCACAGAGACACGACCACTACCAACTGACCACGACGAACTCACCCCGGGAGACTCTGTGACAATCGGCCGACAGTCCGTGCCGGATGTCGGAGTAATTCACGTCGACGATATCGACCAGGATGCTGACGACCCATATGCAGCACGTGAACTACAGCCAGCGACGCGGCTTGCGGTCACGTACTCCTCTGTGCGTTCCACCCGCCCGCTGTTTGCAATCGGCTTGGAGGATACAGCATGACCGTTTCGTCCCGACCCAAGCACCCACGCAGGGCCGTGACGCACCACACTCGTCCGATAGCCAGACACTGGCCAGACACCGCCAGTTTAAACGCCCAACGAATGACTGATACGTCCGTGGCCGACGACGCTGAGCTTGCAGACATCGTTTCCCTCCTCGACGACGACCACGTCCGGGATATCCTCGCCGCAACCAGTGCCGACCCACTCTCGGCCAGCGCGCTGAGTGACCACTGTGGCGTCTCGCCCTCGGCTATCTACCGGCGTGTTGACCGTCTCGTCGAGGCTGGCCTCCTCGAAGAACAAACCCGGCCACGGAGCGATGGCCACCACGACACGGTCTACGTTGCCTCCCTCGAACGGTTCGAACTCGTCGTCCAGGACGGCGAGTTGACGTGGACAGTCGAGTGTACAGACGTGGACGTTGCAGACGAACTGACACGGCTATGGAGGAAGTTCTGAGATGATAGTCGACAGAGTACTCGACGGCTCGCTTTTGAACCTGCTTGCGGGCGTGGCGGCGACTGGGTCGGCTCTTATCGGCCTGTATATTGGCTACCAGGCGTACCGTGGCCTCCGGCGCAACGACGAACCGGCCATGCGGTATCTCTCTGCCGGCATGGTCCTCCTGTTCGGCGTCACCTATGCGCTTGCCGTCGTTGGCCAGGGGTTGATCGCGTTCCACATTGTTACGCTCTCGTTTCAGGATGTCTTCCGGTTCCTGACTCGTGTCCTCCAACTGGCGGGGCTGTCACTGATTGGGTACTCCCTCCATATCGCAACCAATAGTAAGCAACCCGGCGGGTGAGATAGCTGTCCTCAGCGAGTCGGCCCGTGGCTGCTCCTGCTGGACCGTCTCGATTTCGTTCAGTCGTGGGGTGTCAGACACGAAGATAGTGGAGCAATCCCTCCTTTCACCGCTCGTTTACAGCCGTATCATCGTAATTGTATGCTGAGGAGTATTCTCGCTTTAATTCCAATAACCTCGACAGCGACGCCCCTGTTGTCTCTTCGATAATTCAGTACAATCAACGTGGGTGCTTGCCTGAAATCTACCGCGAAGCGAAAATTAACACATATATCCGACACACGTGTATTGCGGCGGTATATGCAATTCTGTGACGAGTGTGGTTCGATAATGCACACGGAGGGCAACGCGTGGGTGTGTCGCTCCTGTGAAAACGAGGAGCCGCGGGACTCGCAAGCAGAAGCGGCGATGACGACGCAGAATGGACAGCAGGACGACGGAGCACCCGCCGTGGCCGACGCGACCCAAGGCTCTACCGAGACGATGCAGGAGCCCTGTCCGGCGGACGACTGCGACAGCAACCGAGCCTACTACGAGATGATGCCGAAACCGGGCGGGTCCTACGAGGTTCGATTGTTCACCTGCGTCGAGTGCGGCCACAAGTGGCGCGAGGCCTGACGGGACAGTGGTCGCACGGATCCGTGGGCTACTGGTTCAACAGATGAACAGGGTGAGTACCTCAAAGTGTGGCTCTGAGAGGGAATCGCCAACAAACCTACACTCAAAACTGAAGTAGTAAGAATGTGCTACCGAAGACGTCTGTTACGTTGGCTCTGCTTGGAATAGCTGTATTAGTGGCAGGCGTCGGTGCTGTAGTTTGGGCAAGAATGATTCTGTCTTGGATACGCGATTCGAGGAACTGAAACACCGACAATTGGGTCGGAGATGCTGGCTATGATGACCAACTTTCGCCCTGTATTCAGCACGGGGTCAGTAAACGATCAACAACAGATGATTCTAGTAGTTCCATCCCGCCTCACCAGAGGTTTTCACTAGACAGGAAAGAAGGCCGATAATCGCTAAGTAAGGTATGAAACACCAATAACGAGGAGACAGACCCCAATGAATCGGTATAACCAGATGATTATAGCAGTGGGTTCAGATGGGTCCGATTGAGTGTCACGTAAGAAATCAAATCCGAAGTGGTATATCCGCCTTGGTTTGGCGACGTATGCGACACCAAGTATCGAAATCACAATTCCAGCGAGCTGAAAGAGTGTACTCACACAGAACCATTCTCAGCTATGTCACTTGAACCTGAAGGGTCGATTGCAACTCAGTAAGATGAGTCCAAATCGTTCGGGAGGGTCTGAGTTCTGTCCTGGGTCTTCTGGTCCAGCGTGCGACCCCTGTCCACGCTCTTGAGGAAGAAATGGCTCTGTTGAGATCCCATTTATCAGACACTATTATCGACGGAACAGCTGGTAAGTGGAGGTTGCGAATCTATCGGCAGAATGGGTTCACGGTTCGCATTCGATGTCGGCGATCATCGCCAACTGCGGTCGCTTGTCGGTTGGATGCAAGTACGAGAAATCGAATTGGAGGCAGTAGTCCTCGTCGAGGTCATCAACACCTAAGACATCGACGCTCCCTGCGAAATCCTCGACGGCTCCGTGTAACGCGACCGGGGAGACGTCTTCGTCCGGAGCAATCGTCACTAGCTCGTCGGCGCCCGCGTCGATATGGTGTGACTCCCAGTCTAGCATGCCGGCTTCGGTTTCGAGCGCGAGGTGGAACGTCCGCGCTCTGTCGTCCGCATTCCAAAGTTTGACGCTCACCTCCTTGAGGAATCCGCTGGACGTGAACGGGGCGATACAACCGGTGAATCCGGACAACGCGGCGGTCGCGGCGAGGAGGGCGTGGCGACGTTGCACATGTTTGACTACATTCGGCCGTAGTAAGTATGTTATCTCTACTTCACGACCCCAACCAGAAGATGTTGGCCGTTGAGGATTTCAACAGAGCCGAAGAAATCAAACGTCAGGCGCCCCAGTGGGCTGCTCACTCGCTTCTCCAACCCACTCTGCATTCCACTCGTCGATTGCGTCGAACACTGGCTCGAGTGCTGCACCCTTCTCAGTCAAGCTGTAGTGGGTCTCGACCGGTGGCCCTTCCTCGACACGACGGTCGACGATTCCATCGTCTTCGAGTGATTCGAGGACTCGCGAGAGTGTGTACGAACTCGCCCCAGAGGCTCGCTTCAGCTCGTTAAATCGGTGACTGCCATCGAATAGGTTGTAGAGAATCCGAAGTCGCCACTTGGTCCCGAACTGGTCCAGCGACTGGACGCCTGGACACGCGTTCGGCGTGAGTTCGCGAACCTCTCGGAGGTTTTCATCGCTATCCTCGTCGGGTGCTGGAACCATATCAGCTATACCGCAGCCCCTACTGTAAGCGTTTGTCTCGGAGTGCCTTGTCCCTCTCAGAAACTACTGACCGTACCGACTGTGCAGATGATTTGCGTCGTTATTGTCGTTCAGACCCCAAGAAGCGGTCGATTCGTCAGGTAACGCCGACCGCTTTTCTCTCCAGTGACTTCGAATAGAGGGGCTCGTTGAGCCGATGTTATTCATTTACTGTTCATTTTCGATTGTGAGAAGCCGTAAAATCGATATCCGGGCCGACCGGCACGAATCCGGTCGGGTTGATATCCGTATGACTCCGGTAGTAGTGCTTCTTGATGTGGTCGAGATTGACCGTCTCTGAGACGCCGTCGTGTTGGTAAATGTCGCGCGTGTAGCCCCAGAGGTTGGGATAATCGACAAGCCGTCGGATGTTACATTTGAAGTGCGTGTAGTAGACGGGGTCGAACCGGACCAGCGCGGGGAACAGTCGAAGGTCGGCGATGGTGAGCGAGTCACCGACGAGGAATCGCTGGTCATCGAGCACGTCCTCCCAGTAGTCGAGGGCGTCGAACATAGCCTCGACTGCTCTCTCGTAGGTATCCTGCGACTGCGCGAACCCGGCAGTATACACGCCTTTGAGAATCGGTTCGTACAGTTTCTCGACGACTGCGTCGATGCGGTCACGCTTACCCGTCGGATACAGGTCGTACTCGTCGCTGTGGTCAGCGAACGCCGTCGCGAGCATCTCCATAATCTCGATGGACTCGTTGTTGACGATAGTCCCGGCCTCTCGGTCCCAGAGGACCGGCGTGGTGACGCCACCAGTATACTCCGGGTCGGCTGCGGTGTAGACTTCGTGGAGGTAGTCCGAGCCGTGGAGGGAATCCGGCGTACTGCCAGGGTTGTCAGGAGTGAACCGCCAACCGCCTGCCCCACGGTGGGGGTCGACGATGTCCATTGAGATGGCGTCCTCCAGCCCGAGCAGTTTCCGGACGAGGGCAGCCCCGTGTGCCCATGGACAGGCGCGAGCGATGTACAGGTGATAGCGCCCCGGTTCCGGAGGGTGTCGAGAATTCGGGGAGACTCGATTTCGGAATCCGTCGTCACGTCGATTCTGGTCGTTCTCAGTCAATTCGTCAGTCGTCTTCCAGTGGCCGTCGATGAGGCGTCCCATGTATGTTGAATTGTAGTTGGTTGTCGTGTGCGGGCGTCGATTAGGCCGTCTCCGCGGCGGGCTCTTTGAGTTCGAGGAGATAGCCGAACGGGTCCCGAACGTAGATTGCTGGGGCTTCACCGGTCGCACCGTAAGGCGTCCCTTCTCGCTCGATAATGACGCCGGCATCCTCAAGTTCCTGCTTGACGTCTTCGATGTCTTCGTCCAGAATGATAGCGAGGTGGTCGAAGTTCTCGCGTTCGGGGTGGACGAACTCGTCGGTCGGCCTCACGTGGATAATCGTGTCTGGTGTCAGCCGGAAGTGAAAAATCGGCGTCTCATCTGCTTCGTACTCGTCGAATCCTTCGAGTGGGAACCCAAGGAGCCCCTGATAGAATTCGATTGCGTGCTCGATCTCATCCTCCGGGATTCGGAGGTGAACATGGTCGATACGTTGTGCGTCCATCGTTCTAGATTGAGATAGAACCGTCCGTCGAATATAGTTCAGGCAAGCCGGGTTTGATTAGGTCACACTCGGCTAACCACCCTGCAAGCGACGACGAAACAACGACGCTTTCGTGGGAGTACGGAGGTGAGCCGCGTATCGCTCGCTGCAGTCCACACTCATTAGTGCGGTGAATTCGATTACAGTGCCAAGCATGAACAACAGCGGTGCCAGCGACGGCCTTGCAAACTGAGACCTTACGAGCGGTAGTATCGGAGCCCCGAAACACGTCACAAATAGACGAAGGATTCGACTGGCACACCCTAATCCCTGTATGTTCAAGACGGACCACCGTCGAGTAGGCGTATGTCATCGTTCGATGTCGTGACGGTCGGCAGTGCCGTTATCGACCACATCTATTCTCTGTCGAATCTCCCGGAACCCGACGGCGGTGCGTTCGCCCGCGAACACACGACCGACGTGGGAGGCGTCGCTGCAAACGTCGCCTCGGGGCTCTCCGAGTTTGGGAACAAGACGGGAATTATCACGCGCGTCGGGGGCGATGATGCTGCCGAGACCGAAGCTGACCTCCACGCACGTGACATCGACCGTTCTCGGATTCAAGTCGGCTCCGAAGAATCGTCGTATACGCTGATTCTCCGTGGTCCAGATGGAGTACGAATGATTGTCGCCGGTGGCCAGAGCATTCCGAACCTTCGGCTTGATGCTCGCGATATTGAGTATGCAAGTGACGCCAACGTGGTGTTCACGAGCGCCTATGCACCAGATGAGGTGGTTTCGAGACTCGTGACAGCCCGTGAGCAGCATGAGATTTCGACACTCGTATTCGACCTCGCAGGTCCACTCTCGGAACTCGAAGGGCGCGGGACAACACCAGAGACGATTGACCGACTGCTTTCTGTTGTCGATTTATTCGTGGTCGGTGAGGTCGCTGCACGCTCGTATTTCGGTGGCACCGACGAAGCCATTGCCACGCTTACACAGCAGAATGTCCCTCGTGCGGCGATTACACAAGGGAGTAACGGAGCACGCCTGCTCGAAGGAGACACGGTGACCGACATCCCGGCCTTCGAGGTGGATGTGACTGATACGACCGGCGCTGGCGATACCTTCACGGCGGGACTGATTCACACGTGGCTGCTGAACGACTATGCAGCACGCAACGCAGGACGCTTTGCCGCTGCCACAGCCGCGCTCAACTGTACTGAACTGGGCGCACGTGGCAATCTCCCATCCGAAGCCGACGTGCAAGAGTTTCTAGAGATGCGGTGAGTCACGCAATCCCAATTTCCCGCTGAAGACAAGAGAGCCGCCCAGCGAATTAGCGAACGGACGCGACAAGCCGTTCGACTGCTGCTTCGTCGACAGGGTTCGTCGTCTCGCCACCTTCTTTGAGAGCAGTTCCAACGATTGCACCATCTGCGACCGACAGCAGTTCGGGTGCCGTCTCGGGGGTGACACCGCTGCCGATTAAGACCGGGGCGTCGAGACCGCGAGCATCGCGAGCGTCGACCACGTCTTCGAGAACCGTCGTATCGACAGCCTCGCCCGTGCCAGTTCCACTCACGATGATTCCGTCGGCACCGCCACGTTCGACGAGTTCACCAACGACCTCTGTGTGTGACCGTTCGGCGAGTGGGGCAGAGTGTTTCACGTCGATGTCTGCGAGAATGGCCACGTCGGTGTCAAGTTGGTCACGCAGACGGAGCGTTTCGTGTGCCATCCCCTCGATGAGACCCTGATCAGTAAGCCGGGCACCGGTATGGACGTTCACGCGAACGAACGCGCCATCTGTCGCAGCGGCGATGCCGAGCGCACTTTGGACGTCGTTTCGGAGGATGTTCACGCCAAATGGGACCGTGACATTCTCACGAAGTGTGTTCGCGAGTGCTGCAACGTCAGCGACGACGTGGCGAGGCACCCGGTCTGGATAAAACGGAGCATCACCGAAGTTTTCGAGCATAATGCCGTCGACACCACCCGATTCCAAGGCTGTGGCATCCTCAAGAAGTCGGGTTCGAATTTCGTCTCGATTACCCTCGAACCCGGGAGAACCTGGAAGGGGCGGTAAGTGGACCATCCCAATGATTGGGGTTTCCGTGCTGAAGAAATCCATATCCACCGTGACCCTTCGAGAGACTTAACCGTACAGATGTGCCGCTCTGCGAGGGGTTTCAGGTGCGAGGTTTGGAGAGGCCGTGCTGGACGTAGCGCGAGTCAGTCAGTGATTTCCTGCAACAGAGGGCATAGCTTTGCTAGACGGGGACACACCGACTGCGCTAGTGCCGTGGAGGAACGTCGAGGGCGCTCACGAGCCGCGTATCAGGGCGACGTTACTCGGAACGTCGTGCACGACTCGTTTGGTGACTGTTCCGAAGGGTATCTGGGACCCCTCGGTCCGCCCAGAGAGTCCGACGCAGACGGTGTCGTACTGACTGGTCGCCTCGACGACCGCCCGACCGATATCGTCCGCGACGACGACCTGAACCTCGTACTCGTTGGGGTCGAGGCCCGCCGCCTCGGCAGCGTCGGCGACGACCGACCGTCCCCGTTCTTCGGCGCCCGAGTCGCTCTTCCCCCGGGGAGACTGGACGTTCAGAAGGGTCGGGACAGCCCCGTCGACGGTTGCGAATTCGACCGCCTGATGGGCGACGACCGGCGCATTGTGACCGGGGGCGATGAGTGCCACTGGCGTCCCGATGGTCTCGTTTGTGAGGGTGACGAGTGAGACGTCACAGCTCGCGTTCCGAACCACTGGGTCGACCGTTGCGCCGAAGACGTTGCCGTCACGTTCGAGCGACCCATCCCAGCCGAGGATGGCCTCGTCGGCGTCCTCCTCTTCGAGCACGTCGAGTATCGCCGCTCCCACGTCGGGAGCGACGACCGTTCTGGTCCGGAGGGTGACGTCCATCTCGGCCGCGATGTCGTGGGCACTCTCGAGAAGTTCGCGCTGATGCTCGAAGCGGTCGGCCTCGACGTTCTGGAACGGCGAGGGATGTGCGACCGGCGTGACGTTGACCGCAACGAGTTCGGGCGTCCCCCGGTCCTCGTTGGCGTGCGCGCTGGCCGCCGCCAGACGGAGGAGGCCGCGCTGTGTCGTCGGATTCGCCACCGGAACGACCACGCGGAACGGTTCGGCTGGTTTGCCTCGAATCGCTTCGCCGAGGAGTCCCTCGTTCACGACTCGTCCCCGCGTGTAGGTCGCGTACCAGACGAGTCCGAAGGCGACGATGCCCGACCCGATAACGACGACGACAGTCGCCATCTGCGAGACGACGACGAGCGACAGCACCACTCCCAGTACCGGGACGGCCGGGTAGAGCGGTCGGGGGAGCGCGAACGAGGGGTCGTAGCCATCCGGGTCGGCCCGTCGGAAGACGACGAGTGAGATGTGGACGAGCGAGTAGGCGACGAGGAAACTGAAGCTCGCTGCCTCTGCAAGCAGCGCGATGATAGTCTCCACTTCGAGACCGACGAGAATCAGCAGTGCCGTCACGCCGCCAGTGGCCGCAATGGCTCGGTGGGGCGTGTAGAACCGAGGGTGGCTCACGTTGAACCAGTCGGTCACGACTCCGTCTCTTCCCATGGCGTAGATAACCCGCGAGGCTGCGAGTATCGAGGAGTTCGAGCTCGATATCGCCGCGATGATGGCGGCGAAGACGATTGCGACGACCCCCACCGGACCAAGGTAGACGACAGCCACGTCCGAAACCGGGATAGGAGAGTCGCCGAGCGACTCGAAGGGGATGACGCCAGTGCTGACGAGCATGACGAGAACGTAGAGGATGGTCACCAGCACCACCGAGAGAATCATCGACAGCGGGATGATTCGACTGGGGTTCTTGATTTCGCCCGCGACGGTGGCGATAATCTCGAAGCCGAGGAACGAGATGAAGACGATTCCAGTCGTGGCGACGACACCGTCGGGCCCGAAGGGAGCGAACGGTTCGAGGTTCCCCGGGTCGATGAAGAACACGCCGACCGCGACGAAGACGAGGATGATGGCAGTCTCGGCCCCGATGGTGACGTTCTGGAAGGCGCTCGACTCCTCGGTCCCGTAGTAATTGACCCCGAGGAGGAGAACGAGCCCGACGAGCCCGAGGGCGACGATGAAGACCCGTCCGTCGAGGAACGGAATCGGCTCGACGAGATACTGCCCGAAGCCGATCATGTAGAACGCGCTGGCGAACATCAGCCCCGTCCACATCCCCCAGCCGACGACGGCCCCGAAGAGTCCGCCGAGTGCGCGGTTGACGTAGTGATAGCTCCCCCCAGCGATGGGCATCCCGGTCGCCAGTTCGGACAGCGAGAGCGCCGCGAGCAGCGCGACGAAGCCAGCGATAGCGTAGGAAATCGAACTCGCGGGACCAGCGGTTTCGGCGGCGATACCCGGGAGGATGAATATTCCCGCACCGATCATCGTCCCCCCGCCGAGCGTCATCGCCTCGAGGAATCCGAGCGTACGCTCGAGTTCGCCTTCGTCGGCGCTCATCTGTCCCGCCTCCATGTCGTAGCGTTCGGGTTCACTCGACATCCCTCACGATGAGCGATGGGACATCGAGTTCGCTGACGATAGCCGAGAGAACGTCCCCGATGATACGCTCGCGGAGTGAGGGGTCGGTCTCGCCGAGGACGACGAGGTCGTACGCTGCTCCGAGTTCGACGATGTCAGTCTGTGGGTCACCGCCCTCAGAGAGTCGCCAATCGACCCTGTCACGGTCGACTCCGTACTCGACGAGGCGGTCGACAGCACCCATGAGGAGTAACTCTCCCTGGGTTGGGTCGGCGTCCTCCGCGACCGAGTGGAACAGGGTGGCGGTCTCGTTGCCTGCGAGCAACAGGTCAGCGACGACTGCGAGGATTCGGTCGAGGTTCACGTCCCCACGAAGCGGGACGAGGACGCGGTCGACGGCAGTCGAACGGCCGGTCGTCAGCACCGCGTCGCAGTCGTACTCGTCCGCGATGCGGTCGATGGTGGCCTCGTGGTCGTGCGTGAAGACGAGCACCTCGGCGGGGTTACCGTGCTCGTCGGCGACCGTGTCCAACCGGTCGGTGGCCTTGGGACCGTACTGGTCCCTGAGCAGTGCCGGTTCGGCCTGGTCCGGCACCGGGAAATACCCGAGTAACACTATCTCGACGGCACCGAGATGGTCGATGACGTCGAGGGGTGGCGACTCCGTCCCCGAGACATCGACCGGGACGAGAATCCGCAACTCGCCGATGTGTGTCATTATGTCCCAAACATTTCCTCCCGGACCGTTTCAATCCTTCGCGGGGTGCAGGCGTCTCCGAACACCGGGACCAACCACGTTCCGGTGAGCGGGAGTCCGAACTGTTGGAGAGTACACCTAGGTCTCGTCGAAGGGTTGTCTCCGTGCTTCCTGTTCTCTCACCACTGAAACGAACTCAGTCGGGTTGCTACATCCCCCTCTGTCTGTTTCACGCCGGTTCTCTCAGTCTCTAATGGTTTCGATAGAGTCGTCGACTCCCAAACCCCACCCAGTCAGATTATCGGGCGGACCTGTCACTCCTGAGTGTCGCGAGCGACCACGGGAGGACGTGACTTCGTTTCCCGAGTGGGTCGGTCGTCCAGATGCTGTCGCCGCGTCTCAGTTCTTCGAACGCAGTCACTGTACGTCTTCCATCTCATCAGGTCGGAGTTCCTCGAGACGTTCCGCACCGTACTGTTCGTCTGCTCGCTCGTGGTATCGGTGGAGTTGGTAGGCATCTTGGAGCCGTTCCTTGTCGTCCGTAATCGCCCAGTACGGCCGCTTGTGCCGCACGAGCACGCGTTCCTTTAACCGGGAACGAATAGAACTAACAGCGTCCGTCTCCAGCCCGAGTCGGTCGGCGACCGTTGCCGCCTTCCACGCACGGTCGTCGTGGTCGTCGAGGAACAACGTGTGGAGACAGTAAGCGGTGGGGGAACGCCCCGGGCACTCCACCACTCCCCCAGGGGGAGGTGAATCTCAGTCCGAAGCAGTCGCCTGGTCGCTGAGATCGGTGTGCAGCACCGTCTCGACGCCACGAGCGTCAAATTCCGTTACAAGCCCCTCAAGATGTGCTTCCCCGACAGTGAGGCAGACATCCTGGTCGGTGAATGTGGGAACGTGGTCGAGCAGCCGCTGGGCCATCGCCGCTTCTCTGCGTTCCGCCGTCACGCGGATGACGAGCCCATGCGCGATGAAGGCGACCACTCCGAACGCAAGCGGGACAAGTCCAAGTGGGACAATAGCCACAAGTCCACCCCAGCCAAAAAGCAGTGCCAAGGGCGTCTCATACGTGACTCGGCGGCGTTTAAACAGAATGAGAAGGCCAGTACACGCCACGACCCAGACAGAGAACACGCCAATCTGAAATGGTGCCACAGCGACGCCCAGCAACAATCCGAGCCACCCAACAGCATGCCAGCCCACGGAGAGTTCTGGCACCACCTGTGACGGGTGGGTATCGACAGGGACTACCGGCACACCGTGTTCGGAGGAGAGTTCGCGTACAGCTTCAGTCTCGACTGCCTGTTGTGTGCCGGAACGAAGTGCGTAGAGTGGCCCATACAGCATCTGGGTCACACACATCCCGATCAGGTAGAGTGGAAGGGAGACGGCAGCAGTAGCATACTCTGCGATGGTTGGCAGTTCCGCTGGGTGTTCGGTGTAAAACACAGCGATATCCGCTGTCGTCAGCAGTCGTTCGAGGCCACGGAGAGCTGGTCGTGCTGTCCGAGATGTGACTCTCCAACGAGATGTACTGTCGGTTCGGGTGTGTTCTTGGGGGCGTTGGGGGCAGTCATGTGGAGGTGCTTCGGTGTACGACTCGTCTCGGCTGGTTCACTGTCCGCCGAAACAATATTCTCAGCCGCGCCGAACTCACGAGTAGTCGAGACGCAGGTAGCTCGTACCGTGGCGGTAGTTGTACACTTCGACGCCGACACCGAGTGTCGAGAGCACTGTCAGCACGAGCAACACGACGTCGTTGTATGCCCCACCGAAGTACATCCCGGCGAAGAGAAGCGTCGTGTACACCGCCGAGACGAGGTTGTACAGTGGGTGTGTAACGACCGGTTTGAACGCGCTCGCTCCGAGAAAGACGAACGTCAACACCGCAACCGAGAGCAGTGAACGCGATAGCGGTTCGTCGATGAACCAGACGAGGAACCCGAAGAAGAGGGCGAACGCGACGAACACCGCCGCTCTCCACGCGCTGACGCTGTCCATACTGTTGCTGGAAGGCATTACGTGTCTTGAAAATGTCATTTGTATTAGCAGTTTGGGTCGGGACGCCGACTTCACTCGGCCGGGCGAAACCTCCATTCAAAGTTATTTTTTGACAGTCCCCGAAGCCTGGTGTATGGATTGGTCCCCAAGCCGTCGGTTACAACTTCGAATGGCAGCGTCGCTCGCGGCGCTCGCCGTGTGCGTCCTCGCCGTCGGTATCGCCAGCGGTGTCGTCGTTTCGCTCATGTTAGTGAGCGCCGGACTCGTCTCTGAGTTCATCGTGTCCATCTCGCAGGTGACGTCCGTACGATTCGCCGGAGCGATTATCGGCGGTTGTACACTGCTCGTCCTCTCTCTCGCCGTGTGGGGCGAACGTGAGGCTCCGACCCACGCAATCGCCTCTATCGGGGCGCGGCGTGCCGACGAGTCAGAGTACCCGGCGTTGTTCGCAGTCGTTGACGGCGTCTGCCGGCAAGCGGACGCACCGCGACCCACGATATATCTGGTCCCGTCGGATTCGCCGCTCTCGTTTACCACTGGGTTCACGCCGCAGACTGCGCGACTCGTCGTGAGCGAGCAGTTGCTGGACTGTCTCGATGCCGATGAACTCGAAGCGGTGGTCGCACACGAAATCTCCCACGTGAAAAACCGCGACGTGTCCGTGATGACCGCGGCAGCGCTCCCAATCGGGGCCGCACATCGCGTCGTCACGTTACTCTCCGGGCCGACGCCGGGCGTCGAACACGGACAGGTCAGTCGCGCAGATCTCCCCGACCTGTTTCTCACGCTCGGGCTCGGGCTCGTGTTACCGGTGTGGCTCTGTGCACACTTTCTTGCGGCGTCGCTGTCGCGGGCGCGGGAGTTCGCGGCCGACCGTGGCGCGGTCGCAATCACGGGTCACCCGACCGCGCTCGCAACGGCGTTACAGACAATCGACGATGAACTTCCCGACCGACCCGAGTCGGATATCCGAACCCCGGAGCTATCGGCGTTTGCCATCGTCGAACCCGACCGAACCGGGGCGAACGGGCTGTTTTCGGGGGTCCGGAAGCGACTCCGTAGACCGTTCGAGACGCATCCGCGAATCGAGACCCGCCTCGAACGACTGCGAGCGATGGCGCGCTCGCAGGAACGGTCTGACTGAGGATCCGGTCCCCCGTCTCCCTTCACACTGGCTTAACTAGGCAGTGCCGTGAAAAACTGTCGTCTGGCGATTTACCAGAGCCAACTATAGAAAAAGCATGCCTCCACGCACCAGTCGAAACGATAGGGACCAAATGACATTGAAAAGTGATTTATTCATTTACACAACAGTGGTTAATTGATGGTAGAGCGAGAGCAAACCGGCCAAGAACTGAAAAGAAGAGATATACTGAGAAAGACCGCAATAACTGGTGCAGTCGGTGGGACAGCAATGTCTACACTATTCGGGACTGTCCAAGCGGAGGAGGCCACACAGGATGATATCAAAAAAATTCGGAATGCACCAGGAGTTGAACGAATTCTCACAGAGATCGGTGTTGAGTCGTTACCAGATACAGACGCTATAGAGAAGCGACGTATCAAGGGGGATGGGGAGGTCACTGACGGGGAGCTTGTGTTGATGAAAGTCAACATGCAAGACGGTATGCTGCATGCATTCGAGCGTGGCTCTGAGGTACGAGCTATATTTACATTTGATATGGACCTTTCTACGGCACCGGAAGCGTATCCGATTGTGGCAGAAACTGGAGGATCAATCGGTGCGGGTGAGTCCGAATTAGAGTTCACACGCAATGCTACTGATGAGGAAGAGGAACTGATACTATCACAGGTCGATACTCAGGGCGAGATTGCCGGTGGGCAGGTCCATGCAAATACAGCAATCAATGGCTTTCAGGCCACTCTCTCCGTTAAAGACCCCGAGACTGGTGAAGGCGAAACACAATATTACACAGTCAAAGTCGGAGAAGAATTCGATCCCCGTCGGCACAAACTCCCTGGTTCTGGGTCGTCAAGTTCTACAGGGCGAAGCAGAGCAAGGAGCGCCAGTGGTTTTGAGGTTACATCATCGAATCTGTCGTCGCAGCGGGTAACCACACAAGGGCTTACATCAGCAGCGACGAAAGTTGTCAAGGACATTCTTAAAGACTGGATCACCGGAAAACTAGCAGACGAGCCTTTGGAAGCGCTTGGGACCGAGTGTGATGATACCTGTTCAAGCTGTGTGACGTATATAATTGACCTCTTTACCACGTGTCGGTGGTGTGTCTCGTTCTGTTCGGCAGCTGCAAGCGGCGGCGGAGCCATTATTTGCGTCGTCTGTTTCTACGCCTTCTGTAACGATTCAGTAAAACAACTGAATTGTGCAGCCTGCTTTGTGTGTCTGGTTGAGGGAGAAGAACCTGACCTGCCGGGGAGCACAGCAGGTGCTGCGCTCGATTGGGTTTGGGACGAACTTCCCAAATTTCCGTCACCGCCAAGTGTAAGCGATATTGGTGGAGAGATTTGGGATTAATCAGTCATAGTGTCTAGTTGGAGGGATCTCCTCCTACACTCTGGCATATTTTCGGATGGTCATTGCGCAAACAGCTGAGGATTCATATTCCAGTTCATTATGGCTTTAGAGACCGGACCTATCTTGCCATTTTGAGACGGCGTAAAGAAAGAAAACTGCGATTGCTACAATAAATATAGCCATCTTAATTAAAAGGTCTCGAAAAGTCGTTACATCTTGCATTACTCGGATGAATAAGCCAAGGAAAATGATCCCCAGTATGAGCAAGAGGAATGTGTCAAATCGACCAAGCGATCTGATCTTCTCTAACACTTTCTGCACCGTCGAATGGCTACAACAAAAATTTTCGGGCCAATCTCTGTAACTGAGTGATTCCGTCCCAACAACACCGTGTTACTGTCTCCAATAGAGGTGCGTTTTGAGCGTATTCACAACGCAGAATCTTAGCTATTTTCTCGGTTACAGAGTAGGTGAGTCGACAGACTACGTCGACTTCGACAACGACCCGCTCGTTCCTCACACTGGCGTAACTAGACAGTGCCAAACGAAGAATCAGTCTTTTTGTTTGATGGACCGTTTCTTGTATCGATACTCCACGTATAAACGGAGAAACCCAAGCGGAGTGATAAAGAAGAATATGTAGATGTTTGTCGAAGCAACCGTAACCACGTTAGAGTGGTCTAAAATAGCTAGTAGAACGACTGCAGCCAGAATAATGTCTACCACTCGTCCGAGGCGCGTTGTAGAGAGGATTCTAGCCATATATCTTGGTGCAGTCCAAGAAGACTAAAGTTAGTTGCTGGGTTTGAATACCGATAGGTCGGGAAGTTGGAAGGATACCACCTCTGAAAGAAGCGGGCCCATCCACGAATATGTTACCGGTCTGTACTGTTACGCCCCGAACTCGACTCTTGGGTAAAATACCGCGGAATGGCTGAGCTACACTTATTCGATTCTGGCCAGTATGCTCACCAATGGCAGATGAGTACAGTCCCGTCGTGAACAATTCCAATCCGGGAGCCGACGAAACGCTTGTGGGGGCGATTGTGCGGAACCCCGTCGTGCAGACGCTCGTTTTGATGGTCAGTGTCTCGTTGGCAACGTGGGTGTCTGTGGTTGCAGGTTTCGGTCGTGATTTGTTTGTCCTCACCGCGCCCTTGAGCGCCCACCCCTGGACGCTCGTCACGAGTGTGTATGCACACATCGGGCCAGCGCACCTCTTCGGTAACGCAGTAGTACTCGTGGTAGCTGGGGGATTGGTGGCGATGTCGACATCGTGGGGGCGGTTTCACCTCTATTTCGTCGTCACTGGGGCAATAGCTGGCGCGGTTCAAGTCCTCGCACTGTCTCTGTTTGGCCTGCCGATTGGCGTCCTCGGTGCAAGTGGTGCTGTGTTCGCGCTTGTCGGCTACGTTCTGACGTCGAACATCCTCACGAAGGGTATCGTCGACCGTTTGCGCGTTCCACGGTGGGCTATCGGGGTTGTGCTCGTCGTGGTTGCCCTCGTGCTCACACTGCAATACAGCGCGCCGGGGAGTGCGCTCGTGGCTCACTTTAC
Source organism: Haloferax larsenii (assembly GCF_024730625.1). Classification (NCBI taxonomy): domain Archaea; kingdom Methanobacteriati; phylum Methanobacteriota; class Halobacteria; order Halobacteriales; family Haloferacaceae; genus Haloferax; species Haloferax larsenii. Next base: position 152,043 of record NZ_CP078064.1, on the reverse strand, counting down.
CGGAGTGACGATTGGGCTAGTCGCTGGACGATTCAGGCTGTTGCACGTATAGCCTTCATTCGGTCTCGATTGTCACCGACTCCAAAAGCACGTCGTTGACCGGGCGGTCAGCGCCGTCGGTTTCGACCGCTCCAATCGCCTCGACGACATCCATCCCGTCGACGACTTGCCCGAAGACAGCGTGCTTCCCGTCGAGGTGCGGCTGTGCGGCGAGCGTGATGAAGAACTGCGAGCCGTTCGTGTCGGGGCCGGCGTTGGCCATCGAAACCACACCGGGGCCGTCGTGTCGGAGTTCCTCGTGGAATTCATCGTCAAACTGGTAGCCTGGGCCGCCGCGACCGGTTCCGGTCGGGTCGCCGGTCTGAATCATGAAGTCGTCGATGACCCGGTGGAAAAGGACATCCTCGTAGAGCGGTTCGCCGTCAACCGACTCGCCAGTTTGGGGGTCGACCCACGTCTTCGAACCGGTAGCGAGGCCGACGAAGTTGTCGACCGTTCGGGGTGCGCGATTCGCGTAGAGTTCGACTACGATGTCGCCTTTGGTTGTTCGCAACGTTGCCGTGGTCTGTCCACTCGTGTGAGTTGACTCAGTGGGGTCGGACGCTTCGGTTTCGGTGGAGCCCTCACTCTCCGTGGACTCGTTACTCGTCGTGCACCCAGCGAGGGTTCCGCCAACTCCAGCCGCAGCGAGCGCGAGGAGAGAGCGTCGTCGTACTTCCATTGGCTCTGCTTGAAGACAGGAAATGATGAACGTAGCGGTCGGGAACAGCGGTTCAGCGAGACGCGACAGTATTCAGGCGTAGTTGCCAACGGCTGGAGTATCGTGAAGAAACGTCTGGACCTCGACGGTACGTCCATCCGGGTCTTCAGCGAAGAACTGGTATATCTGATACTGCTCGTTCTCGTGAGGATTCTCGCGGACGGCGTCGCCGAGTCGTTCGTGCATTTCGTCGACGGCTTCCTCATCGTCGTACACGAATGTCAGAATCCCATCAGTCTCGGTCTCTTCACCGTCACAGAAGCCGAACCTGAACTCGCCCGAATTGAGAATGGTACATCCAGTTTGTTCGAGCCAGACGTCGGCGTCGATGTTCTCTTGGTACCACTGGGATACTTTGTCCCGATTCCGAGTTTTGAAGAACACAATTCCTGACATGACCCCACATAGCGGCCCCTCCGTGGTAGCTTTTGCTGGAGACCGCACCGGTGTACGTGGTAGCTATACGGCCCATTCGACGGGTCGGAACTCGTGAGAGCCGGAGAGTATGACGGTGTCCAGTTCTGGTGAGAGGTCCGGTGAACTACCCCACCCTACTCGCTCACCGCTAACGCGGTTCGCTCCTTGAGGAAGGGGACTTAGCGCCTACTTTCAGTTGAAGATTGGATTTAAGTCGGGCGATTGTCGCATTCATCCACGGGTGCGGTGACCCGTGGAATTCTGCTTGTCACCGTTTAAATCAGCGTCGGCAGTCGCGACAGATTCGAATATCTCACCGCGTGTTGCGGTCCATTCGTCGACATGGCCGCGACGAAGCTCTCAATAGGACCGGTAAGCATCAGCAGATTCTCTAGGCGAACGCCTCTTTGACGTTTCCAATGAGGTCGAACATGAACGAGAGGATTGCACAGACGAAGGTTGTAACCACATATATTCCGAATCCAACCAAGCCGAGCGTTTCAACCACCCAAGAGGCGGAGATGAATAAGGCGACAGTCAAACCACCGCAGAGAAGTCCGGTCGTGAGAACGAGAATCGAGCCATAGACTCGTACCGTTCGGTTTAGATTGGTCACCATTTATTCACATTTCCTTCTCGCCACACATATATATGTTTCATTGACAGGAATTGGAGACTATTATGTTACTGGAGTATCACGATTCGGCTGTAGATGACAGATAAAAAACCCAATCGGCGAAAGGTACTGAAAGGGATGGCAGCACTGGGTTCGGTTGGTATCGGGTCGACGCTAAATGTCTCAGTCGCGGCCGCAAAGGGAGATAATCCAGACCCGGTCACGATACACGACGGAAAGAAGAAAAAGAAAATCGCACAGGCGATTGCAAAGACCGACGAGTTCAAGCAACTACGTAAGAAGGCAAAGGAGCTTGGATACTCGTTCAGTTGGGGGAAGTCCGAACTCAACGTCGGTAGTGTCGACGCGGAGGACTTCAAGCGTGAGGTCGCCTCGTACGAACTACAGGATGCAGAAGAGAACACCCGCGCGGGAATCATCCTCGGACGGGACTCCGAATCTCACGAGATAGTTGTCGCCGAACTCGACGTCGAGCATTACCACGAGGATGGTGTATTCAAGAAACTCGAACGGTACGATCTCTTAGGCGACGACTCCGCTGAAACGAAATCGGGCGTCGCTTCGAGTACTGCTGAGGAGACTGACGGCCCATTTACCAAAACGACATCGAAGCCGAACGAGAAGGCAGTTCGGACGCTCATCGACGACCTTAGTAAGGGACAGAGTGCACAAGGTGTCTCGGCACAAGACGTCAGTACGCAGGTCAACTACCCAGACCTCCCGGACGTACTAAACATCAGTTCGTGTAGTGGTTGTTACTACGCTTCGAAGCTCATCTGTCGCAATGTCTGTGGCGCGTTCGGTGGGTTCCTGTGTGGACTGCTCGGAATCAGCGTCGTCGGTGCAGTTGGGTGTGTCACATTCGTCAAAGCCGTCTGCTACGTCGCTGAGAAAGCCTCGGGCTGTGGTGACGACCTAGCTGCGACGATCTGTAAGTCGTCTGGACTCGATGTCTGTGGCCCGAACGAGAGCGGAGACATCATCAACGTCGATATACCGTACATCTAACACGGGCAAACTCTGAACGATGGCAACTGTCAAAACTGGATTCGGAACGAGCATCCCTGCAGGAGCGGCGGCCCTAATCGTTGCCGTAGCGTCGTCTCTCCTACTACTGGCGGCCTTCATCGCCCTTGGTCGTGACCCAAGTATCAGCCTCATCGAGGTAACCATCGGTGGAATCGTCAGCGGTGTCGCCTACTATGCAGGCGTCTCCGTTCGCTCGGACGACTAACTGAAACCGCACGACACAGCGGTTGTGTCGTACTCGCTCGACAACTCGGGATTTATTTTGTGAATTTTCCCCAATCAGTTGGTCGTCAACAACGCAGTAGTTAGTTCGTACAAGTCGGGTTAGCGGTGTGTGGCCCGAACGAACAATAATGCGCACAGAGTACAACGACAGCCCAAATCGGTACAAGAGACTGATGGTTGTACACTGCAACTAACTGCTAGTATCCGAACTACACCCCACCGTTCTCGAAGAAGACCCATCCACTCAGCCGAGGAGTCCGAGCGATTCAATCTCGTCGCTCACCACGTTAATCGCCTCTCGTGCGTATTCCACCTTCTTCGCCCCCGTAATGACGATTTTCCCCGAGCCGAACAATAAGACAACAACGTTCGGCTCGTCGATTCGATAGACGAGGCCGGGGAACTGCTCAGGTTCGTATTCGACATGTTCGAGACCGAGCCCAATCGCGAGCGCATTTAGATTGAGAGTCGTGCCGAGGTCTGCACTCGACACGATGTTCTGGACTGTCGCCTCTTCGCGACCATCGATTGGGATGCCAAGACTCCCGAGTTCTTCGAAGACTTGTTCTAACGCCTGATTGACCTCGTCGACACTACTCGCGCCCGTACACACGATCTTGCCAGACCGGAAAATCAAGTTCGCCGCTCTGGGGTCTTGGGTCCGATACACCAATCCAGGGAAGTTATCCGGGTTGAACTCCGCTCCGGGGACGTCGTCCGAGAGCGACTCCAAATCCAATTCCAGACCGACAGCACTGGATGCAACCACGTTCTGAATCTCAAGCGAATCGAGGCGTGCTTCGTGGGACATTACACTTATATTTTAAATACTCATACTTAAACGATTGTGCGAAGCAAGAGAGTCTCGACGGACAACCAAACGGGGAGGGATTGCCCCTGGTTTATCGCTCGCTCTCCTAGCGTTGGTTCCAGACGTAGTACTGGACTGTGCGGGAGTAATTTTGATACTGCCTGAGGTATCTCGGTCGTATTTCGAGGTGACTGAACGGTACACAAAAATGCGGCACGCTCGGTTTCACAAGTCGGTGCTCGCATCGGTAAACTGCCACGACACCGAGAGTTCGACGAGTTCCGGACACGATACGTCGAGCACTCAGTCAGAGGTGCCGAACGATACGTGTTCAGACTCTGAATGCACGGATGGTGAACCAGCCAACGACACTCCCAGTCACACAGATGAGGAGTGCGGTCCAGCCCGCCGTACGGGGCGTCCCAATGGTCCGCGCGCTCCCATAGCCAGCGCCGGCGGCCAACACCACTGCGAGTGCTGCAACAAGGCGATTGTCATACAGCCAGAGTGGGACAGGGGTGAAAGCGAGGCTTACGAGGACGAAGAGAACGGGGACGAGTACCGTAGCGACACACACGATGCCTGCACATTGTACACTACTGCGGCTGAGGCTCCGTGGTCCTGTTCGATTTGATGTCATATTAAGAACCAGTTACAGAGTGTAGATTTGTAGATGTATTGATGGCGACCCATTTGGGAGTCAGATGGTTCACGATGCAGCGCATCTCGTCGTCACGGAAATCACGGATTTCCATACGGTCGTCAGGAACTCGTCTTGTTCACCTGTCGATATTCGGTCTTCTTCAATTCGAGTTCGTCTGTAACACTTCGGCGGTGTAGTTTCCGGCGTCCTGGGAGCTGCTTCAACCCAACTAGGGTTCGTCTGTAACTCACGCTCGGGGAGGACTGGTGATGGCACTCTCGCAGCTTCAACCCAACTAGGGTTCGTCTGTAACACCTGAAAGTCTGGATGTTTGCGCGCCGCCTGTCTGCTTCAACCCAACTAGGGTTCGTCTGTAACGCCATCAATTCTTCGAGATCGGCCATCTGCTGGACGCTTCAACCCAACTAGGGTTCGTCTGTAACCATGGCCAATCCGGCCACTATAGCCCTCCTACACCCCGTTCCCACTCAAGTGTTTCCGTCGACCCCCAATACCCCCCAAACCCCCGGGGGGTCGAAGGAACCGATTGCGTTCAGCAGGAACACTCCTTGGCCCTCACCATGAGCGACTGCCCCGATGTTCAAGATGAGCCAGAGAGACGAGGGGTAGAATACACCTCACCAACCCAAGCTATCGAACACACCGACGACAGTGGGCCACAGATTCGGCTCCTATCGGACCACCGGAAATCCTAATACAGCGATAGCCATTAGATGGAGTATGAGCGTTAATTGGGAAGCAGAAAAACAGATGGCTCGCGATGTGGAGGAAAACCACGAGCTATATGCTGCCCTCGCAGACGACCCGGAAGAAGACGAAGAGTAGTTAGCTCTTTTCGAGGGGTTCCGGTTCGAATACGTCCTCAAAATAGCGTTTCCAGACGTCCCACAGTTCGTCACGTACGTAGAGCGTATCTAGTCGAATCGGGTCAATTTCTCTTCTGACTCGGTGGGACTCGTCGCGTGCCTGCCTCGTCCGTTCGGGAGACCACTGACCGGGGTTGATGCTGTTTTCGACGAGGAGCTGGCGAAGAAGTGCAATTGCAGTTCGGTGATTCGCGTCGGGGAAGAAGTGCTTGCCGACAACTGCGTGCATCCAAGATGCGCACTGGTCGTGGACTGGCTCATCTCGGGGGAAGTCTTCCAGGACACGTCTGATATCCCCGTTTCTCACGACCCAGATACTGTGCCGAAGTTGCTGTCGTGACTCGTGCGTTTGTACGTCGTAGTGGAGGCTATCGTCCATCAGGAATTTCGTATTTCGTAGCTTGAAATTCTCCGGACGTAATGCGGATAGGTCCGTGATTCGGAGCGTTCCCCCACCCATCTAGGTTGTACGTTTCGTACGCACCCAATAAGGTTTGACACATACGCTGCGTACTCCAACTGATTCAACTACTCCACAAGAGTCGGTCCGTAACTCGATACCGCGGTTCACTTCGATTTGGAGGACGAAGTGTTGCATCCCAACTGAAGTTCATCTGTAACTCGACCGTACTGTTCGTGCCGGTGGAACCGTCCTTGCTTCAATCCAACTAGGGTTCATCTGTAACACTCCGACGTTTGAGCGTGAGCTCGTTGGCAGCGTTGCTTCAACCCAACTAGGGTTCGTCTGTAACTCGCCTCTTGTCGCTGTTGCTGCCGCGCTTGGTTGCTTCAACCCAACTAGGGTTCGTCTGTAACGCGAGACGTTCAGATTCCCGACTGAGCACATGGCCGAGCTTCAACCCAACTAGGGTTCGTCTGTAACACCCGTCATGCTCTGGTTCCGGTCGCGTATCGGGCTTCAACCCAACTAGGGTTCGTCTGTAACTGGACCTTCCACCCTCCGCCGGTCCTCCATTTGAGGAGCTTCAACCCAACTAGGGTTCGTCTGTAACCATGGCCAATCTGGCCACCACAGCCTTCCTACACCCCGTTCCCACTCAAGTGTTTCCGTCGACCCCCAATCATCCCCAAACCCCCGGGGGGTCGAAAGAACGCTGCAACCGCGACCCACAGAAACACTAATCACTGGTCAGCCAGACAACGCTCGGAATCACATTGCGTCCTGCTGTTCAGCGGGAAAGCCCCCAAATCACACCCACTCTTTGGAACCCGGGGGACACGCCGCTACGTGGATGCCTTCTCAACCGACAATCGCCAGATGGGAACCTCGAACAACGCGATTTCGAGACGGTGAGTTGTCCCCTCGTACCGCACGTATCGATGCCCCACGAGTTGTGGCGGAAGCGTATCTCCGCGAACCGTGTGCTGTCCGTCATCGAGTGCGTCTTCGAACGCAGCTTTCGCTTCCGTAGACAACGCGTCGAAATCGACCCACTCTGTCTCGTCATCAATCGCAGACGCAGAGACCGGGGTCGCACGCAACGTGTACTCCGCGAGCATCTGGTCGATGAATTCGACGGTAAGAGCGTATATCGAGCGCTCGAACTGAACGTACTCAGCGTCTGAGAGCGTCGATGGAACGGTGTCTGCGGGACGTTCGACGGTCCCTTGTGCAAGTAGCTTCTCGAACAGGGCCTGTCCCTCGTCGCTCAACTCCCGATACGAAGTCACCGTCGTGGGTGGAATCGTCGTGGATGGCGAAGGCGAGTCAACTACCGTGGACTGGACAGTCGTATTCTGAGATGGACGACCCGAGGGTGGGGGCGTCGAGACGCATCCCGTACTCCCGACACACAGCACGGAGAGAACCGAACCGAGCACCTGACGACGAGTGAGAGCAGAGCCCACCACCGCAGATAGTTGTTGTTCTACTAACTAATTTCTTGGTGGAACGGCCTCCAGTAGAGTCATCGCTCGGCTATCGGCTGTTCGAACTGAGCGACGGCTGACGCCACCTGAAGACCTTTCCCGCTCGACTACCGAGGACCGGTATGCAGCGGTGGGGCCACGGGACGATATCAACCAAAGACGGGCGGTACGGGCGGCGGATGCCCAAGACGAGACTCCAAGTGATACCGTGACTGAGGACACTCTTCCGGCCGAATATCTCTCGCCGCTCGCCGCGCTCGTCGACGAGGTGCTCGCGCGCGTCGGCTACGAGATGGAAGCAGCCACCGACGCCATCAACGACGCTGTTCCCGGGTACCGCGGCCTGTTCGACCCCGCAACCACCCCAGCCAAGTTGCGTCGGGCACTCGACGACTTGTTGGCGTCGGACCTCACCAGGCCGCCGGCACCGACACCGACGAGCGATTCCTTTATCCTCTACGTCGACGGCAGTTCGCGCGGCAATCCCGGCCCAGCGGGTGCGGGTGCCGTCATCATGGACGATTCGGAAACTGAACTCGTTCGCCTTGGTCGGCCGGTGGGCTCTCGAACGGGGAACAATACCGCCGAATACGTCGCGCTCCAACTCGGACTGGTCGGACTGCTGGCCCGCTACGAACCCCAGCACCTGGAAGTTCGAATCGACTCCATGACCGTCATCCGAGACATCTGGGGCGGCGGCGACCCACCGGAACTGGGCGTCGAGACGTACCGCACAGCCATCGAAAGAGCGCTCGCGACGATTCCTGACCACCGATACACGCATCTGGCTGACAGCGACCCGAATCCCGCCGACGCGCTCGCGACAGTGGGTTCCGATATCGCGGCCTTCGGACCCGGATAGGGCTAGGTTCTCAGTCGAAGATTTCGCGTCGCTCGGCCGCCGTGAGTTCCGTGTGCACCGCGTTCGGCGAGCAGTTCTCGCACTCGCGTGCGGGGTTGGTACTTCGGTCGTAGGTCCACAGCGGCCACCCGAAGAGGAAGAACGCCTCCTTTTGGTGTCGTTCGATAATCGCCTCGGCTGCCTGCCCGCAGTTCGGACACCAATCGTCGTCTTCGTTCGGGACTTGGAACGTTACCTTTCGGCGACCGAACCCGGCATTCGAGTACGCCTCTCGGCGCGACATCTCGACGAGGTCCTCTGCGGGGTACGGGTCGGCGTCGATTTCGTTGTCGAAGCCGGTGTCTGTCTCGACTGTCGACGAGAGATACGGACCGACGTGGACGGTGTTGTCGTAGCCGACGAAGTGGACAGTCACACTCGCACCGCGACCATCGACGCGAACGTCGTGGCTGTGGCCGACGAGATACAGGTCCACGTCCTGACGAACCTTCTCCAGTTCGACGTCGTGGTCCATCCCCACTGCATAGACGCCGGCATCGGGGTCAGTCGCGGAGCCAGACTGCTGCCAACCGAACGTCGAAATGTCGTAGTCGTCGGCCGAACTCACGGGGACCGACTCGTCCGTGTAGACGTTTTCGGCACCGGGTGCAGAGACCGCCCCTTCGACGGCGTCGGCCGCGATAAAGACGTCCTCCGCATCGGTGAGCAGGACGTCGCCACCGACCGATTGCACGTATCCGTCTTCGAGGTTCCCGCGAATCGTCGTCTCGGTCTCGGAGTCGGAGGCGGCCGTCTCGCCGGTCACGGGCGTGTGCGTGAAGACGTACTCCGCGTTTTGGACGGTGAGGTCGCCGTCGATGCTCGCCCCCGAGACGAACGCGTCCGCCGGGTCTCGGACTTCGACTGGTGGTTGTTCGGAGCCGTTCAGCGTCACGTCGCCGTCGTAGGTGGTGTTTCGTGTCATCGTCGTGGGGTGGGGTTTGTCGTCTGTCGGGCAATCCGGTCTGCAGATTCAGCTGTTCCGGACGCGTTCAGCGTCAGGCGAGTTTCCGTGTACAATGCGAGTTCGTACTCGGGGTAGGTGTGATACGTCTCGTAGCCAGCGTCTGTCGCGTGAATCGTCGTCCACGCGTCGGGACCAAATCGATACGCGACGGTCGCATCGTCCGCACCGGGGAAGCGGTCGAGGGGGCGTCCTTCCACGACCGTCTGGGCGCGAAGGTGCTCGCTCTCGAAGTCGAAGTCGTGGGCGACCCCAACCGAAAGCGGCGTCTCGTGCGTCGCTTCCGAGGAGAGCGGCTTGCACGAACACAGTTCGTGGAAGTCGAGTGTGGGGAGACCGACGTAGTGTGACTCACCGATGACGGTGAACACGGCCGGTTCGCCCAGCAACGACTCCGGGTGGACGGTCTTTACGTCGACAGACGCCAGGTCCGGGACCTCGGTCGTGTACCCGAAGTGCAGTGCAGTCGGTGGGTCGTGAGATGATTCGGAGGGCATGGTTACGTATCGACGAGAATGTCGTAGTTCGGGTGGAAGATGGAGTTCGCTCGAACGCCACGATATCGAGGGACTGCACGCCATTCGACGTGCCGGTAATGGTCGCGATGTTGCCGGACGTAGTCGGTCTCGGACTCCCCAGTGAGTGGTCGGCGGTCACCGGGGGCGAACACGTAGAACTTCTCGACGCGTTCGGTCTCATCGTCGGCGTCGATGTCCTCGCGGACCCAGTACGAAAGTTGCTGTGTGAAGCCAGCAGCCCCGACCGTGTTGACGAAGGCTTTGTGGTGTTCGGGATATCCGTCCGGCGAGTACCCCCACGTCACGACGACGCCGTCGTCAGAGAGGTGGGTGCGAACTGAGCGATAGAACTCCGCCGAGTAGAGGGTGAGGAGGTCGTCGTCCGTCGCGCCGGGGACGTCGAGAAGCACGAGGTCGTACGTCTCGTTGGTCTCTTGGAGGTAATGATAGCCGTCCGCGGTGGTCGTGTTCAGCCGGTCGTATGTGTAGGCGTCGTCGTGCCACTGACGGAAGTAGGGGTCCGTCTTCGCCTCCTGCATGAACTCGTCGTCGAGGTCGACGTGGTCGATGGTGACGTTGTACGCTCGGAGGTGGTCGATTGCAATCCAGTCGCCGCCACCGACGACGAGAACCTTCGTCTCCGGGCCGGGCTCTACGAGCGACATCGGAACGTCGACGAGTCCCCGATGGTAGCTTTCTGCCCAGCTTTCACAGAGTTGCACGGCCGCACCGAGACGGAGACACTGCTCGGTCTGTCCAGTGAAGTGTGGATTCGGACCAGCACCGGTCCACGTTCGGTTGTACCGGATGACGTGCTGATACGTGGTGGTCTCCTGTGAGACGATGTTCGCACGCATCGCACCCGGCGGATACTCGTTTTCGATTTGCTGTTCCAAGTAGAGTTGCGACAGGCGCTCGTCGGCCACGTCGTGCTTGGCAACGACGCCGGCGTACGACGCCGTCAACAGCAGGCAGACCACGAAGAGTGTCTTGGAGATGCGGCCGAGTGAGAGCGCGTGGTCGTCGGGGCGGGAAAGAGCACTGCCGCGACCGAACGGCCACCACGACCACGGACCGAAGTGAGCAGCGAAGACGAGTGCCGCAACCCCGTTCAGCAGTGCCAGGACGAATATCGTCGGAATGAGCCCGAGTATAGGATACAGAACGCGCGCGTAGACGACTGCTCCGACGAGCCCACCGACGTAATCCATCGCGAGGACGACCGAAAGCCCGCTTCGCCGTCCGTCAGTCCGTTCGACATTCCAGACGATGCCGATTGCGGAGACGACGACGCCGTGGACGGTAGCGCCGACAGTTCGAAACCACGTCGGTGTCTCTGTCTCGTCGGCGTCGAGTTCGTCGACCATGTGGGTCAAAAGCGGGAGTTCGAAGCCCGAGAGGAACCCGACGACGACGACAGGGAGACGCGCGACCGTCCAGACGAGTGCTGCTGGGACTGCCTGTGGAATTCGAACGCTGTTGAGACCGACGATGAGCAGAAACCCCGCAGGAGCCACGGCCGCGAGCAGGACCTCTGTTCGGAAGAAGTTCCCACCGAGGTCCGTGGCGTCGAGGTCGTCGGAGAGCGCAGCCCCGATACCGAGGCTGAAGAAGTACAAGCCGACCGTGATGACGTACTGAGTCACCGTCCCACCGTACATCACGGTGAGAAGTTCCGAGTAGACGAACTCGTAGGCGAAGCTACAGAACGACACTACGAACGTGAGTGCCAGTAGCGTGCCGGTGTCGGTTCGTGTCGTCGTCATCTCGAAGGGAGGGTACTCGGTAAGTCAGGGGGCAGTTGCGACCGCAACGCGGCAATCGTCAGAAAACGACAGCCGCGGCGGAGGGCCAACAGGCAGTCGTCAGTCGGTCAGATACGCGGGGACACTTTCCACTGCTCTTCGATATCGAATCCCTGACTTTCGCTGTCGACTTCGAGGTCGAAACACTCCCAGCGGAAGTCGTGGTTGACGTTGTCCCCGACGATGTTGGCACCCACGCGGTACCAGCCGTCGCGTCGGAACTCGCTTCGGTCGGTGATATCGTAGGTGACGGTTTCGTCCGGGTTCTGAATCGTCTCGTCCCACGGAACGGGGCCTGCATCCGGCGCGTCGTCTCTCATCTGGGTCGTCCCACCGAGGTACGCGATGCCGAGTGCGGCGACACCGACCTTGTACCGGTCGAACTTACCTCGGTTGTCCTCGTACCAGTCGTCGGCGTAATCGCCGCCGTGGTACCAAGCGTGACCGTGGACTGTTCTCGGAGCACTGGAATAGCCGCCTGAGCCACGGCCGGTTGCACCTCGGCCACCGCCTCCGCCCTTTCCTTTCGCGCTGGCGACGCCGATGGGGCTGACGCCCGAGAGAGACTGCTGGTCTGGTTCGTAGCGGGACGTGACCCACGTCTCGTCGGCGAGGTCGATGACCAGTTTTCCGTTGTTCATCTCGAAGTCGGAGACGACGCTCGACCGTCGCGGGGGTGGCGATCTCGAGCCGGTGCATCCAGCAAGGGCACCGAGTGCCGCGAGGCCGGACGCGTGGAGGAATGTACGGCGGCGCATAGTCTTACTCGTCTGTTTCAATCAGATAACGTGATTAACAGTCTTGTGGTTCAGAATGTCGGAAAATATGTTACGTGTATAGCAGGGGTGAGGTTGCCGTTACTTGGTTCCTCTGTCAGGATACACTCGCCTTCGACGCCGGTGAAGTTTCGTCACCGGCCGCACTGTGGACGTGACAGAGCGGTCTACGGTGTCAATCGGAAGCGACGAAAAGTCCGTACAGTCCACCGAGAACCAAGCCAACCATGTGATATGGGTGTCCGATGGTCACTCCGAGCAGCCACACGTCACTAACTGTGCCAGCGAGGCTGAGAACGAAAAGCGCGACGAACCAAACCCACCGTCGCGGCTTGAATTTCCAAAGATACACCCGTCCGTTCAGGTCCAGTGCCAACAGCATCCCAAGAACAGCAAGCCAACCCATGCTCGACCCAGCAACGACCCACGTAGGCGAGGAAGAGGAGACGTCAGCGATGGGTCCAAGGTCGACGATGAGATAGCCGTATGCCGCAGCACTGACTATCGTTCCAAGGAGTGCCGTGAGAGACCCACCAACAACGAATACACCGAGATATCGACGTGTTCTGACGGTCGATTCGGCCCATCCACCGATTAAGAATGCGAAGTAGCTGTTGACCACGAGGTGAAGGAGGTTCACGTGCCCAACTGTTGCAGTCACCCACGTCCACACGTAGTCCAAGTGAGTGGATCGAATGTAGAACAGCGTCAAGGCGAGGTCAGAGCTATAAAACTGGAAGACACCCACTTTCAGGAGATGAACTATCCAGAACAGAGCAACGAGAGCAGCGGTCGCTGGCATCGACACGACGTACTTATCGAGAGCGCTTTCGACTCGTCTACTGACCGTGTTGTCCATTGGATGATAATTTTGAATTGACATATATAAAACACGAGTTTTCAGCTTCGGGGGACAGTACCATGGAGCGGTTGGCTGTCTGGGTTTAGCAGGGAACCCACCAACTCCGAACTCCCTTCCGTCACGATTCCACAGCGAATTCGTCGAGGAGTATCTAAATTGCGGCCGGTGTCGAGTAGGTAGCGCACACGACCCTGGTTACTAAATATAGTATTGGAATTTAGAATTGGAGATTAGTCACTCAATGGCGCAGTCCCGCGACAGAAGGGGCAATCAAAAGACATAATCTCCAACTGTCTTTCTTTCTAGTATGTCTCGACACGTACTTCTACTGTGTCTTCTCGTCGTGTCGGCTGGGTGTGCAGGCCACAGTGACCCAGCGTCTACTACATCCTCGTCGACACAAACGCCCACAACGACAGCGACTTCGACACAAACGCTATCGCCCACTGCGACGCAGACACCAGAACTAGAAGCACAGTCCCGTCCAGCCAATCCCTTCCAGAGCGCCCCGATTCGAGTGGGATACGCCGTGGATGAAAATGCCTTGAATCGCTCGTACAAACAGGCGGTCGTCGGTGCGATCGACTTCTGGAATAACCAATCGGTAGGGTCGTACGATGCCAACTACACCTACGTATCTAACGCATCCGAAGCACAGATTCTGATTCAGTTCGTCAATAAGATCACCTACTGCGACGGCTACGACAATTCGACCGTTGGATGTGCACCCGTTCTCGAAAAAGACGACGTCGCCCTCGCACAGACCGTCAGGGTGGAGGACCGATACGCGATGGAGAGTACCCAAGATATCATCATCCACGAGTTAGGACACACACGTGGCCTCGTTCACGAAGATAGTAACGAGGTACCGGTAATGAACGAGACGATTGGTACACTACTCATCCCAGAGACGAATCTCGAAAATCGGTCTTACGGGTGGCAAACGACTGACTTCCGAGTCTACTTCGATACCGCAGGGACCGTCTCCAGCGTCGAAGAGGATACGTATCGACAGGAGATTCGAGAAGGATGGCAATACTGGACCAAAGACACTGACCACCTCGAAAAAGACGTCTCCTTCCGCTTCGTCGACAGTCGGGAAGAGGCTAACATCGTGGTCAAAATGCGTGATCACGAAGGCGTTCGCTGGGAGTACTGGGTTTTCAACACAGATAGCGACGACAGCTTCGAAGTGTACCAAAACGCCACCCTATACGTCGGCGAACGAAATCCAGAGTATATCGATTACAACACCGCGACTGCACTTGGATACCTCCTACTGAATGCAGAGAACGAAACGGAACTCCCGGAGCCATTCGATGGAGACGACGAGTTAGGTGACACAGACCGATGGACCGATTAATCACCTCTCGGTAGAGAGCGTACCTGACTCCCCCCAAGTCAGCATCTCTCCCGATTCCGGAGTGGAAAATTCAGTAGACAAACCCAGGATTACAGCCATCAATGACTCGTTTTCGACCGGCTTGTCCCGAAAGAACCATTGCAGTACACGCAGTCGCCAGGTGCCAACGTTCTTTGGCACTCGGTCGAACAGTCAGCCGGAATGAACGCCGTCAGTCTCTCGACGCTCGCTCGATTCAAACGCCCGCTTCGATACGTGATGGGTGCTCTCTACGTCGTGGCCGGTGTGATGCACTTCGTCGTGCCGAGTGCGTACGCTGGCGTCATCCCGCCGCTCTTTCCCCAGCCACTTACACTCGTCTACCTCTCCGGTATCGCCGAAATCGTGCTCGGCGTGGGCGTCATGGTTCAGCGCACACAGCGTCTGGCCGCGTGGGGCCTCATCGCGCTCTTAGTGGCAGTCTTCCCGGCGAACGTCTACATGGCGACGAGCGATGTCGTGCTCGCCGACGTTTCACCAGCGCTCAAGACACCATCGACCATCGCGTTGTGGCTCCGACTCCCGATGCAGGGTGTGTTGATCGCGTGGGCGTGGTGGTACACCTGATGGGGAGACTACACCAGATGTGGAGTGCCTGACGATGGACGTGGGTCTTCAGGGAGAACTCGGTTTGTAGTTGGCTGCGGAGTTCGAGTGCACAGTCGAAGAGCTGTTCTGGCTCGACCGAATCGGCCGTGCACCGGGGTGGAATGAACGCGAGGAGTGTCGAACCTCGGCTCAGAGCCGGTCGATTGTGAGCGGAGTCGCGTCGTTCCAGTACCGCTCGAAAAGCTCCGTTGCCCACGAGTACACTTCTGGCTCGTCGACATCGAGCGAGGCCTGGAGAATGCCGTTATCGTCGCGTAAGAAGAGATGAACGGTAGAGTCCGTAATCGTCATAGCCACTGGAATCGACTCCTCAGAGATTCGAATCGTGGCGTTCTCGGCCGTGAGCAAGTCCCGTAGTTGGTCTCGTAACTGTGAGTCGTCGGCGAGGGCGTCGATTGCCGTCGACGAGAAGACGCCGTCGAACTCTTGGTCTCCCGAGGCGGTCCGCTCGGAGATGAGTTCGAGACTCTGTTCGTTGAACGCGTAGGAGACGACCCGTACGTCGGTCGCGGTGCCGAGAAGGTCGAGCACTCGTTTTACCGGCGCGTTCGGACGGACGCGACTCGGCTTCGTAATCGTCGCTTCCGTCAGGTGTTCGAGGTCGAACGAAATCGCGTCCGCGGGGAGCCACCGAACGATTGGACGGAGTTCGAGGTCGGTATCGAGAATCTCGACTAACTCGCTGAACCCCCGAGCGACGAGCGTCCCAGTCACAGTCGCACGGTACGCACCGTCTTCCCGTTCAATCCAGCCCCGGTCTTCGAAATCGTGGAGAATTCGTCCCAGTGTGGGCTGGGACGCACCGGTGAGTTCGACGAGTTCACGTCGAGTGTGTGCCGTCTCCGTGAGATGTGTTAAGGCCTCCACTCGATTCGGTGAGAGCGCGAGAAATTCGATTTCTTCTAACGCCGATTCCATACACGTCTCTCTGTACCCCACTGGTATACGGTTTTCGTGTCGCGAAATAATTTCACTCCTTGAATACCTGCCACACGCTCCCGCGAGTTTCTTACTATGAACTAATTTCTGAATCAATGTAAGTAGTGGGCCGTCCTACAGAGAGGTATGAGTTCACTGTCGCATTCTTTGCTTCTCTCAGCGGTCCGGGGTGAGTACTCGGAATGAAGGCTCACGGTAGCACAGGAGGCACGCGCCGAAGCCTCGTGTTGTTCACGCTCGCGAGTGTCTTCTTCGGGGGAACGTTCGTCGCAGCGAAGGCGGGACTGGAGTTCTTCCCGCCGCTTCTGTTCGTCGCGCTCAGGTTCGACATCGCTGCTGTCGTGTTGCTTGCGTATGTCGCTGCGACGACGCCACGCGACGAACTACGCCCCCAGTCTGTTCACGACATCGTCGGTATCCTCGCGACCGGCGTGTTCGTAATCGGACTGTCCAACGCCTTCCTCTTCGTCGGCCAGCAGTACGTCTCCAGTGGTGTCGGGTCGATTATCTTTAGTCTCAACCCAATCTTGACGCCCGTGTTCGCGATGGTCGTTCTCGCAGACGAACGCCTCTCGGCCCGCGGCGCAGTCGGGATGCTCATCGGACTGGTCGGCGTCGCGCTCGTCGTCAACGTCGACCCGTCGAACCTCCTCGGCGGGGCGGCCGTGTGGAAAGGCGTCGTGTTCCTCGGCGCGGTCACCGGCGCACTCGGGACTGTCGTCATCCGCTGGGCCGAGACGTCGATTTCGAGTACCGTTCGGACGGCGTGGGCGCTCCCGGTGAGCGCTGTTCTCACCCACGGCTTTAGTGTCGCTTCGGGGGAGTCCCTGGCGATGGTCACGTGGACCCCGGGTGCAATCGTCGCGCTCGGATACGTCGGCATCTTCGCCGGAGCAGTCGCCTACATCGCCTACTTCGGCCTCCTCGACGAGGTGGGACCGATTCACGGGAACCTCGTGTTCTACGCGGTCCCAATCGTCGCCACGCTCGGTGGGTCGGTCCTCCTCGGAGAATCTATCTCGGCGTCGGCCATCACGGGGTTCGCGACGATATTCGTCGGCTTCGCCGTCCTCGCGAGTAGTTCGATTATCGAAGAAGTGGAAGCGTTGTACGACGTGGTGCTGTCGTCGCTGCGTTCGACGAACTGAGTTCTGTCGGTTGTCTTCGGTCGGTAGACGGCAGCAGAGACCCCTCAACGTCGGAGTTGGCTCAATACAGTTATCCTACCGTCTGAATTGGTTCAGTGCTGTTATCCTACCGTCCGAATTGGTTCAGTACTTCGACAGTCGTGAACGATGCGATAAAGCCCAACGAGTAGCCGACGAAGTGCTCGTAGAGATTTACGACACCACTCTCCGTCGTCGGGTCGACCGGAAATGCGACGAACAAAACCGTGACGAACAGGAAGACAGCGGCGACGCTCAACTCGAAGTAGCCGGTCGCGTCGGCACTGGAGCGAAGTTTCGAGAGGATGTCATCTGCTTGCTCGTAGGCCGAGATTGCGTAGAGCAAGACAGCGAGGAAGACAGCGAGGACCAGTCCGGCAGTCATGAACAACACCGTCGAGTTCTCCGGGACGACAGACTGGACACTCAAGACCGAAACGAGTCCCAAACTCGTGAGAAACAGCATGGGCGCGAACGTCCGTACCGGCCCGATACCGAACCGACTCTCTAGATAGTCGGCCAATGTGAGCGGGAGACAGCCAACGAGGCCCATGACGACACCCGATGCGCCGAGTGTGACCGACGACCGAATGATGGCGAGGTTCAGGTACGAAAGCACGGGAGGAAATGCAACGAGAACTGTACTCACGAAGATATAGAATCGTCGCCGATTACCGCCCGCGACACCGAGAAGGTACAGCGTGGGAACGACGACGAAGTACAGAAAGACGTTCGTGAGGAGGTGTCCGAGCTCCAGATGAACGAACGACGAGGTAAACGCGGTCGCTACCGTCGGGTCGGTGTAATCAAATACGAGAGACTCACGGACCGCGTGTGGGAGCCGATACACGAGAATCAATACAGCGGGAAACGCGAGGATAAACCCAAAATCTGCCAAGCGCGTACGCTCCGAAAACAGTCGGTATAACGACTTCTGACTCGTGTGTTCTGTGTCGGTACCCACGCTCTTATAGATTATTGTATCATAAAGCAGTATAATATTTTTGTAGCAGTTATCAAAACTGGTCCTCGACGGGCGGGAGTGGATTATATCATTCACAATTCGTTGGGAGTGTTGTAATTTAATTATATTTTCACTGCCTGCTTCGATACCGTCACTGTCTTGTTACGTCCCCAAGTTTCTTCTAGAACCGCCGCAAACCACGCGCTGAAAAGGTCTTCGAGCGACATGTCCACGTGAGTTGTGGGCTGTTCGCGTCTCGACCTTACGTACCTAGACAGTTCCCATCACCCAATCGTGTCATCTACATGACTAAAATTCCCCTCCCAACCAACCGACGCTCACTCGTCGTCCTCCTCGTCGTCGGAGTCGCACTCCCCGCCGTCATCTGGTCGTCGGGGCTCGTCGCGACCGACAGCAGTCCATCAGTCGACGCGAACGTGAGCGAACGCTACAACTCGATAGACACACTCGACGCGACTCGGACGGTCGTTCACCAAGAAAACGGGACGACGACGACTCGGACCGTCGCCGACGTGACGCTCGTCCCTGGAACCGACAAGAAGCGTGTTCAGTTCCAACAGGATTCGTCGCGACGCTACACACTACAGGTTTCTAACGGCTCGACGCTGTGGCTTCACACTCGAAACCAGAGCACCGTCACAGCCATCAACTTGACCGGCCCCCCGTCTGAGTCGGTGACTCCTCTCCGCCTCCAGCGACTCGTCACCGCCGCAGGGCTCACAGACGTGTCTGGGCGGCCACAGGCACCGGACGTGGCACCACTCCCAGTCGTCCCACGGCACGGGGTTGCGCCAGACACCAACGCATCCGGCGGGTACACTGCTGAGTACGTCGAGACGGCCTCGGTCGGCGGTCGAGATGCGTACGTCATCAGTGTCACGCCCGCGACGGACCAAGCGGACACCCAATTCCGGCAGCGCCTATGGCTCGACACGGAACGGTTCTACCCGCTCCGAAAACAGACTGAGTGGACTATCGACGGAACCACTCGGTCGATGACGACGACGTACACGAACGTGACCTTCGACTCGCAGGTGCCGGCGGATACGTTCCGTCCTGAAATCACCGCAGAGACGACAGTCGAGCGTCCGGAGACTCCCAAAACAGAATGGTACCACAGCGTCGATAGACTCAGAGCACAGAGTTCGGTTTCGATTCCGAACCCGACTGTCCCTGCGGAGTTCGAGTTGACGTACGCCACCCGGACCACCGGTCGAATCCAGAGTGTCGGCCTCCGGTACGCCACAGAAGGGCGACGGATAACGATTGCCAAGTACAACATGACCTACGCCATCGACTCCGAAGACCAGGACCTGACAATCGACGACCGACCGGCGACGCTCGACCGTGGCCCGACGACATCGTTGTCGTGGAACTGCGACCAGTACCGGTACACCGTCCGCGGGACCGGCGTCAGTACGGACGAACTCGTCGCAGTCGGGCAATCAGTCGGCTGTTCGAACTCGTAATCCGGGGGTTGTTTCTGACCCAGAAACTGCTCCCACTTTTATATTATCTACCAGCCCCTTCGTGGAAATGCGATGGATGTCTCGGAGTCGATAGGGTGTTGCCCGCACCCGTCACTTCACCCCTGCCCATCGCGATACCACGATAGCCATCGTGGTCCCCTCTGACATCACCCCTCCAAAGTACTCGCACACTGAAATACGATGACCCCTGCACTCCATTGTCGGCTCAGTCTCCCCCGAATCGCTGACCCCGAAACCGGTCAGGCTTTCTATTCGGCTTACAGTTCCACAGTCGAAGCGTGACTGAGGAGTCGGAGCTGAGTGAGATTCTCGACATCCTCAGCGACGAGTACGCCCGAGACATCCTCGCAGCAACAAGTATCAAACCCATGTCCGCCCAACAACTCGCCACCCAATGTGAGATGTCCAAGCCGACAGTCTACCGGCGGGTCGAACAATTACAGGAATACGGTCTTATCGAAGAACAAACGAAAGTCCAGAAGAGCGGTAACCACTACAAGGTCTATGCGGCTACACTCTCGGAGTTCTCTCTCGAATTGGACGTCGGAAGCTTCGAAGCGTCCGTGACTCGAACGACCCCAGAAGCGTTCCCCGGCCAAGAAGAAGACGACACTGCCGACCGATTCAAGAAAATGTGGGAGAACCTCTGAGATGGTTGGACTAACTGCGATACTCGACTGGCTCATCATCACGCTCGCCTTCGGTTCGACGCTCGTCGGCGGCTACGTTGGCTATCAAGCCTATCGCGGCTATCTCCGCCACGATAGCCGGACGATGCAGGCCTTGTCGCTGGGGCTGTTCTTCCTCACAGCCGTCGCGTTCAGCGTTGCCTTCGTCGGCTCGCTCCTCCTTCGAGAGGGCTACATTGGACTGCAATACCAGCGCCCGCTGACACTCGCCACGCGGACGTTCCAGTTCCTCGGTGTCCTCCTCATCGCCTATTCGTTACACTCTCGGGAGTGACGCTCTCCACGTACGTGTTGCTCTCCCACCTCATTTTTGCGCTTCTTGTCTCAGTTTCGTGCCTCTTGTCTCGGTTTCGCGCTTCGAAATCGCTGAACCCGTCCCGCCGCCAATCTGTATCAAACCTTATCTACCCCACTCGACGTTTCATATTCTATGAGTGGTCGGCGACGTGACATCACGAAGACAATTATCGATAATTTCGATCTTATTCTCGTCTGTCTACTGGTCGTCGGACTACTCGGCGGGTACATGACGTACACGACCCACGTCGCCCCGGAAACCGAGACAGTTACTCGGCAACTCTCCTCGTGGCAGTCCAGCGGCTCGTACACACACAACGCGACAGTCCGCAATGGAACGTCGGCGTTCGCCGAGGGAACTGTCCTCCGAGACCGGTCAGTCTACGTGACTCACGTCGCTCCCGTACTGACCGGGTCGTTCACCTATACGTACGGAGTCAGCAACAAGAGCGACCTCGCCGCGGAGACGACAGTAGTGGTGCGGTATCGGTCGGTCGATTCGGCCGGTTCGTCCGACGAAGTCGTCTACTGGCAGGTCGAGCGTGAACTCGCCCAAAAGCGAGACGAGTCACTCACGCCAGACGAACGTCTCTCGGTTCCCTTCTCACTGAACGTCAGCGACGCGACTGAAACCGTTCGTCGCATCGACCGTGAACACGGTGGGACGCCCGGCCAACTCGACGTGATGATTGTCACACGGGTCGAGCTATCGGGCACTCGGAACGGACAGGAAGTGGACACGACTCGAACGTATCGCCTCCCGGTCGTTCCGAGACAGAACAGTTACCGCGTCGAGGACCCCGGACGAATCAACCACGGTGACGAGAGAACCGCAGACGTGACCGTGACGCCCGACTACGGCCTTCTCCGACAGGTCGGCAGTCCAGTGCTGTTCTTGCTCGGCGTGGTCGCCGCGGGCGGTCTCGTCGCTGCGCGGTCGACCGGTCGGCTCTCGCTCACTGACCGCGAAGAAGAGTGGCTGGCGTATCAGTCGGCCCGCGAGGAGTTCGACGACTGGATTACAGTCGGGAAAATCAAACCCGTCGGAGAGACTGTCTGGTCTGTCGAAGTCGATTCCCTCGAAGGGCTGGTCGACGTCGCCATCGACACGGATAACCGCGTCATCGAACAGCGAGAGGGCGACGAATTTGTCGTATTTACCGGCGACCGACTGTTTCGATATCAAAAGCCTCCGAAGCCAGAGACCGGCGGGGAATTCCTTTGGAACGACGACTCGCAGGTCGACAACTCGAAGGTCGACGACTCCTGACGACTCGGTTGACTCCTGACGAACAACTCGGTTCGGCCCGACGCGACTCAGCCAGTCGCTCGGCCTAAGCTACTCTGATTCGAGTGGGTCACCATCCACACCGTGGCTGGTAAGCTGAATGTTCGGCACGCGTCTGTAGCCCGACGTACTTCCGGCGATGACCGAAAAGCCGAGGGTGCCAACGAGTTGTGGGACGCCGGTGATGCCAGCACTCGCGAGGGCGAACGAGACCAGTACCGAGAGGACGACGACAACCACACCTACTGCGGCCTCGCGCAGAAGAACGTCTCTCAGCCGACGACGTCGCACAGACTGTTGTGTCTTGAAGACGGGCAGCACGTCCCGAAGTCGCGTCTGGACGAGGTAGTTCGACAGCACGGCAGCAAACCCACCGAGTGGGAACCACCACAGCCACGAAACACCGAAGACGGGACTGAGTCCGGGGATAAATCCACTCAGTTCGGTGGGCTGTTCAGCGCCGTCTGTCGGCCTCGACGACTGCCCGTCGTCGATGGAGTCGCCATCGTCCGACTCAGGAGCACTGGTGACGACGGAGCCATCGCTCGTGTTCTTATCGCCGGACTGTTCGGGAGTAGTCGCGGTAGTGGTAAGGGTACCTTGGGTGCCCGAGTCGTTCGACGCATCGTCACCAATCGTTCCGCTATCGACACCGCCGGAACCACCGTTGTCGCTTCCGCCAGTGCTACCGCCGGCAGAGCCTCCGTCGTCACCGTCACCATCGCCACCACCGCCGCCGCCCGAACCGCCACCGCTGCCGCCCGAGCCGCCGGACCCTCCGCCAGAGTTGGACCCCGATTCAGGGACGGTGGCTTCGACGGTGATTTCACCCGTGAAATCGCGGTCCTCGGGGATGACAGTGACGCCGAGCAACACCGACTCGTCCGGGCGAAGCTGTATGGGCTCACCCTCGACGCGCTCGCCGGTGTCCATCCGATGAATCGTTATCCGCTCGCTATCGGTCCTGAGTCGAACCGTCGTACTGTTGTTGCTGTTTTCGTAGCCAGCGAATCCAACGACGAAGAGGTCGTTCACTCGCGTGTGGCTGTTCGGAAGGACCGGAGAGAGATGGATTCGGATGCGTCCAGCGTCGTCGTACTCGACGTAGCGGTTGCCGTTGTCGGTGTCTGCCGCGGTGAGATACACCCCAGAATCGGACGCTGGTGCAATCTCGTCGCCACCCGTGAAGGCACCCGTCGCTAAGACTGTGCCGCTGAGAACTGCGGCGAGGGCGACGAGGGCGACGAGGGTACGGTTCATACTCGCGGGGACCTACAGTGGCTCGCCCGTCAGTTGTTCGTCGCTTCCACGACGAACGTCACCGACTCGATATCGTCGAGGCTGCTCCCGTCGACGTTATCGTCCAGGAGATCGACGACGATGTCGACCTCGACGACGTCAGCGTTCTGCCCACCGTTTCCGTCGGGACCGAGTTCGATTGCGTTCCCGGACGTTCCGTCTCCGACGATAGACGCGTCGTCGACGCGGAAGTCGAGAACGTCGCCGTTACTCGGGTCGTCACCGACGCCATCAGTGCTCCCGTCGACGTACAGGTTGACTGTGTTACTGCCGTTGTTGTCGATTTCGAGTGCGTCAGTGAACGTCGTCTTCGCGCGCTCGTTGAGGTTCGTCTCCTCGAACTTGATCACGTCGACGGACTCGCTCGTATCTGTTCCGATAATCGTTCCCGCACCAACACCACTTCCCTTGTCGAAGCTTACCTGTGCCGAGCCGCTGTCACTGGAAACGTTGAGGTCGACGTTACGGTCTGCCTCGATAGAAGTGAACGCACCGGAGCCGAAGACGGCACCTGTTCCGACGCTTGCGGCACCGATACTGAGTAAGAGACTTCTGCGATTCATCTTACCCGAACTCTCTCCTACATGGGCTTATTACTGAACAGCATTAGCCCCCTTAATCAGTGGTTTAGCCCAGCTAACGCCAGTCATTAGTAAGTCATCACTTTTCGAAGGGTGCAGGTATGAAGATGAACCGCAGAAGTGTCCTCGGACTCATCGGGACGATTGGTATCGGAACTGGTGCGGCATTCGGCTCTGGCGCATTTAGCACAGTCGAGGCGACACGCGAAGTCGAAGTCAACGTGGTCGGCGTCGACGACGACGGGAACGAAGACGGGTCGGAGATTGCAGACAACTTCACGGACGTGCTGGTCGACGCGTCTTCCGACGAAGTCGCACTGCGCAGCAGCGACGGAACGCTCGTCACAGACCCCACGACGCTGTTCCCCACGGCGAGTGACACGCTCGATGCGAACGGAAGCGCAGACATCGACGAGAACTACGTGAGCCTCATCGCCAACGACGTGACTGTCGTCTTCGGATACGAAGATGGGAGTACCGACGAGCGTCTGATGCCTAACAGCACGTACACCTACCCCACTGGCTTCTTCACGCTGGTCAACAACGACGATGGCAGCGGGCAGGCCTTCTCCGTCGAACTCGAATCTGGTGGCACGTTCCTCACCGAGATTGGCGGCAGCAACCCCTACAGCGAAGACGTCGCGGCCGATGCGACGTCCGAACTGAGTGCCAAACTCGAAACTGGCGACACCGGGACGGAGAGTGAAACGCTGACCATCACGATCAACGAAGCCTAATCGGTCCTCACGCCCTCACGGCGGATATGGATACTCGCTTGGGTTGTCTGTCGGCGTTCGTCTCGCTACTCTGCTGACGGTCAGTTGGAGAGTTGGTTGGTGTCTTCCTTCGCCACGTTGGGAGACACTGTTTGTATGACATATGGTTGCCATTGACAATATCAAAATGCAGAATGTAACGAGAACACGTATTACTTTCACTACTGAAGGGACACATATGGCGCAGTTGGAGCAGAGAGACTCCGGTGAGAGACCCGTCCCGCGTGACGAGGTCCACGGTCTCTTGAGTAGCCACCGCCGTCGGTATGCCCTCCACGCGATCAAACAAGCAGACGGGCCAACTGAACTCTCGAACCTCGCAGAACAAGTCGCAGCGTGGGAAAACGGAAAGGCCGTCCGGGAAGTCACGTCCACCGAGCGACATCGCGTGTACACCTCGATGCAACAGACCCACCTCCCGGCGTTGGAACGTGCGGGTGTCATCACTCACGATAACGGAACTATCACGCTGACCGAACAGGCGACAGATTTGGATGTCTATCTGGACGTCGTGCCGGGTAACTCGATTCCGTGGGCCGAATACTACCTCGGGCTCTCGGCAGTGGCGATTAGCCTCGTCGCGGCCGTCTGGGTTGGCGTGTTTCCCGCGTGGATTCCACAACTGGTGTGGGCCGCGATTATTTCGCTTCTCTTCATGGGCTCTGCGGCGTATCACGTCTACCAGAATCGGCGTATGCGGTTGGGAGAGACCGACAAACCACCAGAACTCATGGAATGACGAATCGCTCACCGAGGCGCAAAGAATGACGAATACACTCCCAGAAATTCACGGATGACGAAGAAGTGGACTCGGCGGGGCGCACTCGCGTTTCTCGCCTCCGGCGCGGGGATGCTCGCTGTCGATACCGCCGGGTTCACGACGATTAACGCCGACCGAGCAAGCACCCTTCGAACAGAGGCTGATTCGAACGCCCTTCTCGGAGTTGGTGACACGCATGTGGAAGGCAGTGACGGCGACAGCGTGACACTCACCACGCTGACGAATCGATTCGACGTGCCACTCACGTGGTTCCACGTCGACGTGCCACTCGGCGCGCCGATACGCGATGTCGAGACGCCGAGACAACTCGCCCCCGGTGAAGAGGGCGACATCGAAGCCACGCTGTCGTGTTCCCGAGAAGAGACGACGTCTGTCGAACTCACCATCTCTGCAGGCGGCAATGATCAAGAAGTCGAACTCACACGGGACTTCACCGTCGTGTGCGACGACCCCCAAGTCGCCAGATGGACGTTCAGCGAGCCCAAGAACACCAGCACTCTCGACGACGAATGGGGCTCCCACACTGCGCGACGAAGTCGCTCTACGTGGCCGCAGACGTGGCCGAGAAACGCCGTACCCAAAAACAGGACGTTGCGCTTCAACGGTAATCGCGACGTCGTGACGGTCCGAGACGACGACGAGTTAGACCTGACGTCTGACTTTACGCTCTCTATCTGGGTTCGGTACTGGGAGAACCCAAGCCACGACCTAGCGAGGTTGTTTAGCAAGTGGAATTCGGTCGGCGATGAAAGCTATCAGTTCTTCATCGCCGAGCGACCGTTCAGCGATAGGGACCACGAAATTGTAATCGAGACCACAGAGCGATACGAACTCACTGGCATTTCAGTTCGGGAGGGCCATTGGCAGCTTCTGACGTGGACACACAGTGACGAACGAGACCACGTGTACGTCAACGAAGCTTGCTACGACGTTCCGAGTGTTCCCGATGCACAACCATCGGAGCAACCACTCCGTATCGGGAACGGACTCGACCACGGAGGGAATCTCGACTATGGATTTACGGGACTGTTAGACGACGCCCGTATCTACAGTCGAGAGTTGAAGCCGGAAGAAGTGCGGAATCTCTACTATCACGGAAACATCGATGGGTAGGTGCGTTGGGTCCCCGATTTACTCATTTGAACAGGCGCTTTAGCCGACGTGTGAGCGGAAGGTCGCGGCTCGTATCTCGAAGACGCTTCGAGCCGAACCCGAAGACTGCACCGACCATCGCAGAGACACTCAAGAGTATGAGTACGTTGAATGCGGCGATAGCCACGACCGGATGAATCGAGTGCAACTGTTCGATGATGCCTGGAGGAAGTATCAGGAAGTATCGCCGCTCGGTAATCGTGACGACGGTTTGCTTTTGCGGCGGCGGTGCTGTCACGAAGAGCGTCGCTGTCGCCGATTTACCACGGGGAACGACGAGCCTGTGTTGGCTCATCTCCGCGTCCGGGTGGGTCGTTTCGAGGAAGATGAGCATCGTCACGAGTCCGCCGTTCTTCGCGGTGAACCCGTTTTCGACCTGGTCACCGGGCTGGATGTCATCTGACAGGTCGTCTCCATCGACAGCGACCTGATGTGTCCCGCTCGGTGCCAACATTGCGGCGTTCGCCGGGACGAGCACCAGGAATGCCAACCCGAGAGCGACCCACCGGCCGTCGATGGCGTCGCTGTCAGTTCGCGACCGCTTTCGGTCTCGGCGTCTCTGTTGTCCGTCGCGTAAATCGTCGACGAATATGAAGAGAAACAAGACGAGTCCGACGGAGATAAACAGGCCACTGAGCCCCTGTGAGCCAAACGGTGAATCGACACCGAGTGCAGTCGTCAACGCCGTTTGCGCACCAGACACGGTGTTTCGAACCGTCGCGATGGCAGTCCCCAGCCCCGGGATTCGAATCACGTTGCCGTTTATCTGGAGGGCCGTCGCGACGATTCTGTCTTCTGTGACCACCGGTTCGTCGCTGCTTTGGTCCCGAAACGGATTATTGTCTCCTTTCGTGATATAGCCCCGCTCGGTCTCTTCGACGACACGGTGTGTCGTCAGCCCACCCCCTTGCAGTTCGACGGCGTTGAAGACGATGACATCACCCGGTTCGATTTCACCAACGAATGGCTCAGGGACAGCGACGAAGGCATCTCCCGTGTGCAGCGTCGGCGACATGCTCCCAGAGGTGACGTACCCCAGAAGGACGGGTTGGCCGAGGAGTTGACCCACCACGAGTGAGATGACCACAATCGTGGCCACGACGGTGAAAAAGTCCTCTGCGAACTGCCGCAACATATCTTCTCTTCTTAGTTGTAGGGTTTCAAACTAGCGGAGGTCACACCGACGAGCGTCACTTGCTACGAGAGTTGGTGTTCCGCGACCTCGGTGACCGACTCGATAGTGTCTGTAAGTTGGTCCTCGACTTCGTATTCTTCCGAATGCTCGATTTCCCATCCATTCCCAGGAGAGCGTGTGACGTAGAGAACTTCTCTCTGGGTAGCTAAGATGATATCATCGACGTGTGGCGGCTCGAACCCCGTCGAATTAGTAGATTTGATTGCAACTGGGACCGCTCTGCAGATGCCCTCCTCGGACTCGAACTGACCGACCGCATCAGGAGAAAGCGGAACGTCCGGGAGCAGGTCCAAAGCAGGTATATCAATCGGCATAGATTAATTTTCCAACTCAACATACATCAATCTGACTACAAAATGGCACGAAGTCGTCGGCGTGAACCGGTCCAATAGCTTGGACTTCCGAAAGCGACGAACGTAATTTTACATTCACAAATTTCAAATGAGTACCTTCCGGAATGTACGATAATGACGTACGAGAACCTCGACCCCAAGCTTGTGAATGCGCTTCTCGACGACGGTCGGACGAGTCTTCGGAATCTCGCAGAGGAACTCGATGTCTCGGTGACGACCGTCTCGAATCACCTTCGAGACCTCGAAGAAGAGGGTGTCATCGAAGGGTACACACCGCGTGTCAACTACGACGCGCTCGGCTACGACGTAACGGGGATTATCCAACTGAAAGTGGAAGGTCGTTCGCTCACCGAAGTGAGTGAGTTGCTCGAATCCCAACGCCAGATTATCTCCGTCTACGAGACGACCGGCGACCACGACGTGACTGCCGTCGGGAAATTCCGCGATACCGACGACATGAACACGCAAATCAAGGCGCTGCTCCAAGACGTGGATATTCGAGAGTCGAACACGAGCGTCACACTCAACGTGGTCACCGAAAGCGAACAGTTCGAACTCGACCTCGACGAGTAGTTCGTTTTCGGCCGGACGAGACCGCTATTCTAGCGTCGAAATTCGACTGTCTCGAAGTAACACCCGCTTTACGATATCGGGGTCTTCGAGTAATCGGTGGGTCCCGTGGACGCCCTGTCCTCGCCCGCGACCCCGGACTTCCGATTGAATCACGTTCAGGAAGTCGAGTTCCTGAAGCAGTTCTTGGACACGTCGCTCCGAGAGTTGGTCTAAGTCGAGTTCGTCAGCGACTTCGAGGTACTGGCGATAAATCTTGTTCGTAGTGATTTCGGCCGTTTTTCGTCCGCCCGTCCGAAGGACGAGTGAGTACAGTACCGCCTTCGACTGCGTGGCAGTTCCCTCGATGAGTTCGCTGAACCGGTCGGCCTCACTCTTTTCTTTCGCAGCACGGACGTGTTCGTCGGTGACTTGTTCAGACCCTTCCTTTCGTGCGATTCGGCCCGCATTACGGAGGATATCGATGGCCTTGCGGGCATCGCCGTGTTCCTGTGCGGCGAGTGCGCTCGCGAGTGGAATCACATCTTCCGTCAACACACCGGGCTTGAACGCATCGCGCCGGTTTTCGAGGATTTCCCGGAGTTGATTCGCGTCGTACGACGGAAAGACAAGTTCGTCGTGGGAGAAACTCGACTTGACGCGTTCTGTGAGTTCCTCAGGGTAGTCGATCTTGTTGGAGATACCGACGATTCCGAGGCGGGAGTCCACGATTTTTTGATTCTCGCCCGCGCGCGAGAGTTTTCGAAGTACCTCGTCGTCACGTAGCATGTCGATTTCGTCGAGAATGACGATTGTAACGTCCGAGCACGTGTCGAGGACTTGCCACAGACGGTTGTAGTAATCACCAGTAGAGAGACCACGCTCGGGAATCGTCATCCCACTCTTGTTGGGGTCGTTGATCTGTGAGGCGAGCGTTTTGATTACAGATGCCTCGGTGTTCTGCTCACCACAGTCGATGACTGCAGTGTTGACCTCGACCGATTCGCGAGCAGCCTCGTTCTGTAACCGCTCGCTTACGAGCCGAGCGGTGAGCGTCTTTCCCGAGCCAGTTTTCCCGAAGATAAAGAGATGTGTCGGTTCACGACCGAAAATTGCCGGATTGAGTGCCTGAGCGACCTTTGCCATATGCTCGTCACGGCCAACAAT
Organism: Haloferax larsenii; assembly: GCF_024730625.1. NCBI lineage: Archaea > Methanobacteriati > Methanobacteriota > Halobacteria > Halobacteriales > Haloferacaceae > Haloferax > Haloferax larsenii. The sequence goes on along the minus strand of NZ_CP078064.1, from coordinate 122,200 downwards.
TTTATCGGGTCCCGGAAGGTGTGATATCTTGAGAATATCTTCATTCGCGAAGATAGGTTGATCGTATCGGAAGAGGGGGTCTCGGTCACCACCCTCAGCCTCGTCCGTAGTCATGTAGCTTCGATATTCAGACCCACCATAATAAACTTGAGGGGGTGGCTTCGCGTTTGTAAATTCTCCTAATACAGCATCACGAAACGTTGTATTGCCTGATTCAATTAGGTCTACATTTTTAGTGGTTCCGCGCAAGTAAGCGTCAGACACCACCCTCGCGTTTGTAACAGAGGAGGGTACCCTCGCGAGTGTAACGAGTGAGGTTGTGGGGGGAAGGACCACCCTCGCGAATGTAAGTGTGACGTGAGGGACTACCCTCGCGAATGTAAATTCGTGAAGATTGGCGTAGTTCAGACGCATCATAGGGGTGGTTCAGACACACCACCCTCGCGAATGTAACGCAAATAGGAGGGTGGGGGTCGAGCGAAACGGTGGGAAAGTGGCAGAAGTCACCGCGAAATTACAAACGCGAGGGTGGTGTGTGTGCCGAAAATCTCTAGGGTCTCTCGTAGCTGTTACAAACGCGAGGGTGGTGTGTGTGCCAAACACCGACAATCTAGTTAGCTAGACAACAGATGATGCTGAGAAATAAACTACACACAACAAAATAAAAATTATAACATAACAAAATCAGAATATAATGGGGCGTGTTAGCTAGCGTTCTGTTGCTTTCGATAGCTACCTAACCACCGTGGGATAGGATAGGATAGGATAGGATAGGAAGACTACCGACTAAACGAGTTCTTCCCGGACGAACTTGACTCCGAGAACGAGACTGGCCACTCCGAGTCCACCGGCGAAGACGACAACGAACAACGTGATTGGGTCTCCAACTCCGCTTGCAGCCTGCTCCCGAACGAACGACCCCGCAAGAACCGACGTGATAGCGATGAGCACGAGTCCAGCACCGTTAGCAATCCGGGAATTCTTCATCGGCACCACCTCCGACTTGTTCAGCAAGTATAGGACGAGAACGAGTGCAAATGGGGTGCCGACGAGTCCGAACGCTAGCACGAGAATGAGAAGCGGGAAGAACGCACCACCGATGAATGCGCCACCCGCACTAAGCAGTGCAACGACCGCGAGCAGACCACGGTACCGCGAATCAGAGACATCGGTCTCCCAGTCGAGTTTGTCGGCGACGAGGTAGGGCGGGACGACGGTGTTTCCACCGAGTGTCGAGACGGCCGCACCCCAGAGACCAACGAGGAACAGCCACTTCGCGTTTGTTCCGACGAGCGGACCGAGAGCCTGAGCTGCGTCGATAGCGGTCAACCCACTCGCTTGGACATCGGGGTTGTGCAGCACGCCGGCGGCAACGAGGAAGATTGCGAGACTGTAGACTCCGAATGCGACGAGCATCGACGCGCCGATGTCGAACGTGGCGAGACCGTAGTTTTTCCGAGTCCACTCACGCGCCCGCATGGTGTAGAACTGCATCGTCACGAGCGTAACGTGAACGGCACCACCGAGAATACCAGCGGCGACAAGCGCACCGTCGACCCCGCCTGGAATCGTCGGGACGAGCCCACTCGCGGCGGCATTGGGGTCGATGGGAACGACGAACGTCGACGCGAGGAACGCGACGACGACACCACTCACGAGTACCTTTGCACCGAGTTCGACGACCCGGTACCCGCGTCCAGCGAGTCCGGCGGCGAGGATAACTGCCCACGTGACACCCCAGATTCGGGCGTCGATTCCTGTGACTGTCTCTGAAACGCTCGCGACTGTTTTCATGATGATTAGCTGGGCGAGACCGGCGGCGAGGACGACGTCGGCGACGAGAATCCACGCCCATCGGTCACCCAGTGTCTCTTCGACGATGGAGACGATTCCGGACTCGGTGAGGAGACCGAGTCGCATCGAGAGGTACTGTGCTCCCGCACCGAGAACTGCCGAGAGGATGACGACCCAAAGAAGGTCGTAGCCGAACGTTGCACCCGCGGTGATGAGACTCGCCATCGTCGCGGGACCGGCGGCGATTGCTCCGGCAACCCACGACGGACCCATCCCAGAGAGATATTCGCCGAGGCGGCCGCGAGTTGCGGCCCAAACGGTGTACTGTGTTTCTTCGCTCATGCTCTCGGACTCTCCTCCACTCACGCAATAATGTTTCTACTTGGTGGTATCACTTGGTAATTATTCGTTGAAACGTGGTGATTATTCGTCGAACCCCACATGCTGGGCGAACCGGCTAGATTCAGTACGCGACTCTTGGATTCAGCCCACGACTAGCCCTACTCGCACGCGAGGTCGAAGAAACGCACTTCGAGGTCGACGACGCGGCGGAAGTGGCGCTCGACGAGTGATTGTCGGCGGGCGCTCAACTCCGGTCCGTATCGGTCGAGTTCGCGTCGCAACCACTCGACGAAGGCCTCGAACTCGGGAACTGCGTGGAGGTCTATCCATTCCCGATAGTAGAACCGACCGGGGTCGGCGTCAGCCACGCGCTGTCCCCACGACAGATACACCCACTCTGCCGGGAGGAGTACTGAGAGGGCTTCTGCGTACCCTCCTTCGGTGGCGGCACGCGTCAGAAGGTCTTCGAACGCCATGGTCACAGGCTCGCGCTGGGGATTCTCGTACTCCTCTGTCGGAATCGACAGCGCCTCGAACGAACGTTGGAAGTAATCGTTCTCGTCGGCGGTCAGCGTCCCCAAGAAATCGGCCAACTGACCTTTGGCGTGCATCGTTGGCGCGTGGCCGACGGTGTGGCCCACGAGTCCGGTCAGTGTCTCGACGAACGCGTAGTCTTGAACGAGGTATCTGCTGAAGGCATCCTCGTCGAGCGTTCCAGCACCGAGTTCCTCGACGAACCGGTGTTCGACTGCGTTCGTCCACTCGGGTTCTGCTCGCGCTCGTAACCATTCTGTGAATCGTGCGTCTGGATTTTCGGCTGCGTACGCTTCGAACGTCGATGCCGTCATCGTGCCACCCGAACAGTCGCCATCTCTTCTTCGTTCTCGGTCGTACGTTGGTCCGTTCTTGTCATACGTGCCGGTCTCTTCGATTCCCGAAAAGTATTATGACTGGGTTGTACCACCAATTTTAACTGCATAATGCACGTCCAGCGAAAAATATCAAGTTCTCTACGTAAAACGGATTCAGGGAAACTACATGTGGTTACGAACCCACGTCCAAGTTGGGATTTACAATGACGAACTACGAACTCGACCCGCTTCCGTACGAGTACGACGCGCTTGAACCACACATTTCCGAGCAGGTGCTGACGTGGCATCACGACACCCACCATCAGGGCTACGTCAACGGCTGGAATGCCGCTGAGGAGACACTCGAAGCGAACCGCGAGGCTGGCGAGTTCGGCTCGTCCGCCGGCGCGCTCCGTAACGTCACCCACAACGGCTCCGGACACATTCTCCACGACCTCTTCTGGCAGAACATGTCGCCGGAGGGTGGCGACGAGCCTGCGGGTGCGCTCGCAGACCGCATCGCGGAGGACTTCGGCTCCTACGAAGCCTGGAAGGGTGAATTCGAAGCCGCAGCCGGTGCCGCCGGCGGCTGGGCACTGCTGGTGTACGACTCGTTCTCGAACCAGCTTCGAAACGTCGTCGTCGACAAGCACGACCAGGGCGCACTCTGGGGCAGCCACCCGATTCTGGCGCTGGACGTCTGGGAACACTCCTACTACCACGACTACGGCCCGGCCCGCGGTGACTTCGTCTCGGCGTTCTTCGAAGTCGTCGACTGGGACGAACCTGCATCCCGCTACGAGCAGGCCGTCGAACTCTTCGAGTAACTAGACTCGACGCCTCTCGATTTTTTGCATCCTAGCTACTCACGAGGAGTTCTGCTAATCGCCGCTGACTGAGCGTCGATTTACCGCTGGGAGGTATCGTACGATTTACCGCTGAGAGGTACCGTACGATTTACCGCTGGGCTGCGCCATACACCACTAGTGCACCCACCAATCCGAGGTGGCTGACGATTACGAGACCCAGCATATTCTCGTCGGACCACTCGCCAAATGGAATCACAGCGAACACCCCGATACCGACGACAGCCAATACGAGTGCCAGAAGACGGTCGTACTTCGGGTCGTACTCCCACTTCGCGAGGCGCTCTAACGCCTCGGACCGTGCTGGACGTCGTCGACGGACGATTCCGTCACTCGTTCGGACGGCATCGAACTGTCTTCGAACCCGAACGAGCAACCAACCGACGCCAGACGCACCTATAGCACCCGATGCCACGTCGAGTGTGGGGTCTGTGAGTGCGATACCCGCTCCGACGAGAACGGGTATGGTGAACACGACGGCCATCTCGAAGATATCGATTAGTGGCGCGTCGGATTCGTCGTCTACTGCTTGTTGGTCACTCACTGTCTTTTTTTCAAGGCGAGAATCCCGCCGTTTACGGCGGGCGTGAAGCCGACAACTCCTACACGAACCACCATCGGTCTCAGGCCGAATACCCCACGACTACGAACCTTTATTGGAATTGGGTGTGTAGGAATCAGTACGACCAAATGAAGTATAACCTCGAAACCGGGTCGCACACGGTCTACGCGCTCCAATATCACTTCGTGACCGTTACGAAGTACCGCGCAGACCTACTCACCGACGAAATCGCAGAACGTATCGGTGAGATTGCCAGCGACATCTCAGAGGACTTCGGCGTGAACGTCCAGAACGTCAACGGCGGAAGCGACCACGTTCACATTCTCTTCACGGCGAAACCAACGACCGACCTCACCAAGTTCATCAACTCGCTCAAAGGCGTCTCGTCTCGCAAGATTCGAGACGAGTACCCCGAGACTCGGCAGGCGCTCGACAGCGCGTTCTGGCAATCGGGATACTTCCTCGCCACCACCGGACAGGTGAGCATCGACGTGCTGATGGAGTACGTGGAGGAACAGTAGCGATGTCCACGACCGTCACGAAGACGTTGCAGGCGACGTTCGCGCCACCCACCGCGCACAAGCAGTCGAAACTCAACGACCTGCTCGACACGTACCGTGACGGTCTGCAAGAGGCGTTCGACGCCGGGGCGAGTACCATGTCAGCAGTGAGCGACATCGTAACGCCCTACGACCTGCCGTATCAGGCCAAAGCCGCCCTCTGCAACTACGTCCCGAAACTCCGCAAGACGTACAACGCGAAGGAGTTGGACGACGAACACCCGATACGGCTCACCAACCAAGCCGCCAAGTTCGACCACTCCGACGACCGCGACTACGAGTTCACGTGGTGGGTTCCCCGTCCCGGTCGAGGAACGAACTTCTGGATACCGCTCCGCATCAACCCCAAACAGGTAGACCTCTGGCACGACCTCGTATCGGAGGACGCGAAGGCGGGCGAGATACGGCTTCAACAGCATCGGAAGAACTGGGTACTGCACGTCACCGTCGAGTACCCGGTCGAAGAACCAGCGACGGACGGTGACGCCACGCACATCGGCTTAGACATCGGAGAAACCGCCCTCATCACGGGCTGTGCCCTCAAGGACGGTTCTCCGACTGACCCGTTCGTGTGTAGCGGAAGCAGAGCGAAGCATCTCCGCAAAGAGATGCACACGACCCTGAAACGACTCCAAGAGCGTGACGCATCCGAGTGGCGCATCCAAGACCGCTTCTCGCACTACCAGAACGCGCTCACCGACATCGTGGAGAAGGCGTCTCGGGAAGTCGTCGAGTACGCAAAGCAGTACGAAAATCCGGTATTGGTGATGGAGAATCTGACGTACATCCGCGAACGACTCGACTACGGGAAGTACATGAACCGTCGGCTTCACTCGTGGGCGTTCGCCCGACTGCAAGGGCGCATCAAGGACAAGACGACGGAAGCGGGCATCCCGGTTGAGTACGTGAATCCGGCGTACACCTCGCAGACGTGCCACTCGTGCCACCGCATCGGTCGGCGGGATTCACAAGCCGAGTTCCGGTGTCCGCACGACGACTGCCACGTTTCGACGTTTCAGGCCGACATCAACGCTTCCGCGAATATCGCACGACGGGTTGACCCGTGGGGAGAGAGCGTCCCGCTTGACAAGGCGGAACGCGATGACTCGCCTCGGGATGGGAGCGGTTGTGACATCGCCACGACTCACCATGAGACGAGCGAGACACCCTCGCAGATGACGCTCACGGCGTTCCAAGAGTCGGAACCCTCTACCAGCGACGACTAACTGGTATTCCCCATGCAGGGGAAGTCTCGCCGTTTGCGGCGAGGAGGATGTCACCTGAACTGCAAATACGATTTGTTCGTTCAGGATGATATGAAGAGACTTTCTCGCATCCGAGTTCAAGACAGTCTCGTATGTGATTTCCGCTGACTCTAGTGCTCGGTCGAAACGGTACTGTCCTCTATATGCACTTTCTGGTAGTGTGTGACAAAGATGTCGAGTCTATTGAAAATCTAAACCAAGGAACTTATATGGAATCAGATACGCTGTTGACTTTATGATGGCAGAAAAGCGACAATATTCGGAGGTCGTCCATCGATGAGTCCGAAATTGCTGGACGGAGATGGGTCTCCGGTCGCACCTTGGTTCCTCGCTGCAGTCATCGTGCTCTCCACCGCCGCAGCTCCGTTGCTTGCGTCCCCGGCAGCAGCCAACGGGGCGCACATCGGAATCACGGACGTACAGGTCACACCGGACGAGCCAGCACCGGGTCAGCAAACTGAGCTCTCCGTCTCGATACGAAACGGGCAAAACAGCCCCAGTGTCGTCGATGTAACGGATATTTACGTTCGACGACCAGGGAGCTCGGATGACATCACCCGAGTCGAGGACGTCGGGACCATTCCTGTCGGTGAGAATATCTCGGTCCCATTGCCGGTCTCGTTCGACAAATCGGGTGTGAAAGACCTTCGAGTCGTTTTCGCTGGACGGCTCAAGGATGGCTCACACGTCCGAGTTCGGTATCCGCTGACGGTCGATGTCCGTGAACCGACCCGTCCGCAGGTCGAGTTATCCGTCGAAGAGGCGGTCCCCGGTGCGACGCGGTCGGTCAACGTCACGGTTGCGAACGGTATCGACAGAGACATTCGCCAACTGAAAGTCGTCTCGTCCTCCGCTGATGTCAACTTCACCGTCAACGAGCGTGTGAAGGCCAAACTGGCAGCAGGGAAAGCGGTCACGTTCGATTTCCCCGCTCGTGTCTCTGAGGCCGGCCAGCACCCGGTGAATCTCACTCTCCACTACGTGGACAGAGGGGTTCACCACGAAATTTCGCGAACGTACCACCCGCGGTTCACGTCCCCGACGAACCCCGGAAAAATCGTCTTGACCGACGTTCGAGCGACTCAGACCGGCGGTACGCTGGAGGTGTCCGCGACCGCTGGCAACGTCGGGTCGAGTTCCGTCAAGGGCGTCGTCGTCGAAATCCCCGACACTGAGCGCGTAGACCGAAGTAACTACTTCGTCGGGAGTATCGAAGACAGCGACTTCTCGTCGTTCACGCTCAAATCCGACGTCGAAGGGAACGTGTCGTCTGTCCCCGTCGAGGTGTCCTACACTGTCGGTGGCGTCCAGAAGTCGTTTACTACCGAAGTCGACGTCTCACGTCGGGCCGTGCGGCGACCTGCACCGCAACAGGGCGGTGGACTGCCGCTGCTTCCGGTCGGTGGTGCCGCCTCGGTACTCCTCGTTGGTGCAGTCGTCTACCTCTGGCGGAGGTGATGAGAGATGGCTCCGGACATCTCTGCCCCCGCTGAAACGGACCAACCGGGGGCGGACCGCGAGGAAGACCGGCAGTCTCCGAGAGACGCTGGTAACGACGTGATTATTCGCGGCGAGAGCGTCGTAAAGGAGTATCAGACGGGAGCCCAGACTGTTCAGGCACTGAAAGGAATCGACTTTAGCATCCAACCGTCCGACTTCGTCGCTATCGTCGGACCGTCGGGCAGCGGGAAGTCGACGCTGCTGAACCTGTTGGGACTGCTCGACGTTCCGACCAGAGGAACCGTCCGACTCCGAGGGACGGACGTCTCGACGTTCTCTGACGGCGACCGAACGACGAAGCGAAAACACACGATTGGGTTCGTCTTCCAGAGCTTCTACTTGATTCCGACGCTGACGGCGCTGGAAAACGTCGAGATGCCGCGAATGCTCGACAGAACGCCGAAAAAGACGCGCGAACGCGCAAAACAGTTGCTCCGCCGCGTCGGTCTCGGCGACCGACTCGACCACTATCCAGACGAACTCTCCGGGGGCCAGAAACAACGAGTCGCAATCGCGCGCTCGTTGATAAACGACCCCGCGATTCTGTTGGCGGACGAGCCGACAGGGAACTTAGACAGAGAGACTGGCGACGACATCCTCGAACTGTTCGACGAACTGCGCGCCGAGGAGAACGTGGCTGTCGTGACGGTCACACACGACGCGTACGTCGCCGAGGAAGCCGACCGCGTGGTGAACCTCGTCGACGGTGAGATAACGGATGCAGACGAAGCAGAGTCGAACGGAGTAGTCGAACAGTGACGATGAACCGACGCGCTTCGGCTTGGGGGGACCCCACGTGAGTTGGCTCCGCCGAGTAGCAGCCTACTTTCCGACCGTCGTGCTTGCGCGGCGGAATCTATCACGAGCAACCGCTCGCTCTCTCCTCGCTATCGCCGCGGTCGTCATCGGCGTGGTGGCAATCGGGACGATTGGGATGGGGGGAGAGGCGTTCAAACAGGACCAAATGGAAGCGTTCGAAGGCTTCGGCGGCACTGCAACGGTCTATCCGGTGTACCACCACGACGGCAGTGGGAGTATTAACGGCGACTTTTCGAGACAGAACATCAACCGGATGCGACAAGTGACCGACGGAACGACTGTGCTTCCCATCGTAGAACGGTGGGATACACTCGTCCAGACACCAACTGGCGAGGTTATCATCACGGCACAGGTCAAAGGACTCGACAACCCCGGGTCGTTTTACGACGCACAGTCGGGAACGATTCCAGATAACTGGAAGCGGAGTGCCATCGTCGGCTCTCGCATCGCAGAGAACAACGACATCCAGCCGGGTGACCGAATAACGGTATCGGTAAACGGCAGCTTCACGCGAAAGTTCTCCGTCGCGGCCGTTCTCGAACCGCAGGGATTCGCCGATCAGCTACGTGCCGACCGCACCGTCTTCGTCCCGCTCGACGAGTTCGACGACCCCGAGTACGACAGTGCAATCGTCCGCGTCGACCCGACGACGACGTCGGTCGATGCGGCTACCGAGAGCATCGAATCGGAGTTCAACACCCGAGAGAGGAACGTCTACGTGCAGAAGGTACAGGAGCAACGCGAGGGATTCGAAAAGACGTTCGAGACTATCAACCAGTTCCTCATCGGAGTTGGTTCGATATCCCTCCTCGTCGCCGCAGTCACCATCGCCAACACGATGTTGATGTCGGCAATCGAGCGTGAGCGCGAGATTGGCGTGATGCGAGCCGTCGGGTACCCGAAACGGGCAGTGGTTAGCCTGCTCGTCGCCGAGTCGTCCATCCTCGGAATAATCGGGTCTATGGTTGGCGTCCCCCTCGCGCTCGGTATCGGGATGGTACTCAACCAGGTCCTCCTCGGTGACCCGCTTGCGTTCACGGCTGCCGGGTTACGATACGTGGCTATTGGGGCTGTCTTCGGTATCGGAACCTCACTGCTCGCTGGTGTCTACCCCGCCTGGAAGGCGGCGAAAAAACAACCCGTGGAGGCACTCGACTGATGGAACAAAACTACGACAGTGACTGGAGGTCTCGACGATGAGCTGGCTCTATCGAATCGTCGGACTGTTTCCACGACTCGTCATCGCTCGACGGAACATCTCACGTGCCAAAGCCCGGTCGATACTCGCTGCTGCCTCTATCCTCATCGGTGTCGTCGCGATTGGAGCCATCGGTGCGGGTGGCGCAGCGTTCAAACAGAGCCAACTCCAGAATATCCAGGACCAAGGGGCGACGAACGTCTTCGTCTCCCCGGGACTCGATATGGAACAGTCGCATTTCGACCGCGAAGACCTGAAAGCTATCGACGAGACGGTCGGTCCGGCCGGTGTCGTTGCGACGAAGAGCAAGGACATGGAGATAGTGAAACAAAACGATAGTCGTGAGCACGTGTCGGTGACGTATCTCGACGACCCGCGAGCGATGTACGAGATTGGGAGGGGTGAGCTCCCCGATAATTGGCGACGCAGTATCGTCGTCTCTCACGATTATGCAATCGACCGGGGGATCGCCCCGGGCGACCGAATCACACTCGCCCCCGAACAGGACGCTGAGAGTGAAGCGGCCGCGACCGAGCGCACGTACCGAGTCGTCGCTGTACTCCAAGAGACGCAGTCGTTCGGTTCGAGCAGCATCTACCTCCCTATCGAGGAGGCTGAAAACCGACACTACAGCCAGGTTCGGATTATGACGCGGTCGACCGACAGAGCGGAGGCGGTCGCCGATGCACTCCGTGACCGGTTCAACGACCGAAAGGATAAGGTCTTGGTATTTGAACTCACCTCACTCGTTCGGCTGCTCAAACAGGTCGTCAACGGTATCAACACGTTCCTCGTCGGCCTTGGTTCCATCTCGCTCCTCGTCGCTGGCGTCTCCATTACGAACACGATGCTCATGGCGGTCATCAAGCGACGTGAAGAGATTGGTGTCCTGCGGGCAGTCGGCTACGGAAAGGGAGATATCGTCAGAATACTCCTCATCGAATCCGCATTGTTGGGTATCCTCGGTTCGGCAGTCGGTGTCGTAATTGCTGCCGTGGTGGCTGCGGTGGCGAACTCGGTCTTCCTCGGCAATCCGTTCGCCTTCACGCCGTCTGCGTTCATGTACCTGGTCGGTGCTGTCGCGTTCGGCGTCTTCACGAGTTTGCTCGCGGGTGTGTACCCTGCGTGGCGAGCGGCGAACGAACGCCCCATCGAAGCACTCCGGGGCTGACATCCTCCTCCGTTTCTTGTAACCGAGTAGACGGGATTTCTCCGCTCGACGGACTACCGAATTCTAGCAGATACACGGGAATAAATCGGCTGGGTGGACTGCGATTTTGGACGCCATATATTGCAATATTGATGCAATAATGTGTTCGCCAATCGTACCCTGTCGGTAGTTTCTCCAACAAGAGCCGATGCGGTTTACTGCATCGATTCGTTTCGATTCCGAAAAGACGAACGTGTAGGTGTTCCCTACCTCACTTCACAAATCAGTATTTGAGCCTCCAAATTGGTTGTCTATTTCTCTGTATTTCGTGTATGATTGTGTGTCCAATTTCTTCGTCTAAATAAAATACGGGTTGGATTATTTTTCAACTCTCTGTGAAATCCGTATTGTCGTCATCGAAGTATTTCGATAGAAATTGTGAATCTATTTCAAGATTAACTGTCTCGATGAGCTTTGAGAAACTTCGTCAGTCGGCGGTCAGCGTTCGGTGGTCCCGATGTATTTGGCCGCCAATTCGGGTTTATCTTCCCGTCTCACACGAACTCGATATCCGGTAGTCTCCCACCGAGAGACGTTCGGATGGTCGCGTGTTCAGGTCGAGTTGCCGTACCTGATGTTGATGTGTATCTCGTCGATTGTCGCCAGAAGCTTGTCTGGAAGTTCGTCGCGGAGGAGACTCCCTTTGACCCGGTTCGCAGGGCCGGAGATACTAATCCCTCCGACTGGTACGCCTTCTTCGTCGCGAATTGGGGCTCCGACCGCGTTCAGCCCTTCGATGGACTCGCCGAGGTTGAACGCGTACCCTCGCTCTCGAATCTTCGCCAACTCCTCGAAGAGCGCTTCGCTGTCGGTTATGGTCTGTTCGGTGACTTCTTTCAGTCCCTGCCGTTCGATAATCTCCCGGCTTTCCGCTTCGGGAAGGTAGGCAAGAATCGCTTTCCCGGCAGCGAGCTGGTGAAGATTCCGGCGCTGGCCGACGCGAGCGGACGTCTCTAACGGGCTCGCACCCGATGCTTTGTAGAGGTGGACGCTGTAATCTCCCTCCTTCGCGACGAGCCAGACCTTCTCTCCGGTCTCTTCAGCTAAGCGGTCGACCTGTCTCCGAGCGACGTCGAAAAACGAGATGCGGTCGCGGGCGCTGATTCCGAAGTCTAAGAGTCTGAGGCTGAGATAGAACCGACCGTCTTCTCTAAAGAGGAAGTCGTTGTCTTCGAGGGTCAAAAGGTGCCGGTGAATCGTGCTCCGAGCGATATCGAGCTCTTCAGTAAGTTCGTCGAGCGTGCGCCCCGGATTGTCTTTGAGTCGTTGTAAGATTCGAATCGACGACTCTGTCGTCGTCACCGGGCGATTCGATCGGGGTCGTTCACTCATATTTAATCATCGAGGTATCTACGATTTAGCTTTTGTCCTGGTCTCGCAGGGCACACCGCGATTCACGGGGTGATTTTACGTCTCTGTCCAAGCTATTCGGACAGACTCGTCGCTCGATTCTCTCTCGCCGACGACAGTTGGTGCTAGGACGTTACACATGTACAGCTGTAATTTCCGGTTCGAATATCCCTGCCTCGGTGTTGTTTCTCGCCGAAACTCCTCTTTCCCGAGTGCTTCGGGAGTGTTCACTGTCCCCGAAATAGCCTCTCGCTGCTGGCGCTGAAATGGCGGTCAAACAGAGTCACACCCCGCCGCTGTCCCCGGATATTCAGTTTGGCGCGACGATAGTCCAAGTTACTCGGATTTTTCTTCCTTGTTGTTTATCTGTGTAGATGGGGTTATAATTGTGGGAAATAGTATACAAACAGCTTATTTTTAGAAATTAGTGTGGGGGGATTGGATGTAATAGCCTGAATAAACAGCCGTTCGTGAGCCATTTGTTGTCCGAGAAGTCCGAACGAAGAGGCCATGTCCCGCACGTGTTGAAGCCCTGTCACAACAGAACATTTTTGTTCTATGGGTGAACGATTTCGGACGCTACCATGTCATGTGGTGTCCACCCAAGCTATCAGTGTGCGGTCCAGCGAGGGCTCTCTCTCGGAGAAACTCGCGTTGACGACGGTGTACAGGCCGATTACGACGAGCAAACTGAGGAACGATATCGATGAGTTCGTACGCACCACGCGTCGAGCAGATGGATATCAGCGGAATTAGGGAAGTATTCGAGGGTGCGAGCGAGGACGATATCAACCTCGGTATCGGACAGCCTGACTTTCCCACGCCGGAGCACATCCGAACTGCGGCACTGTCGGCGGTCGAGGAAGGACTCGTCGACTCCTACACGGGGAACAAGGGAATCCCCGGTCTCCGCGAAGCCATTAGTGAAAAATACGACCGGGACAACGGGCTCTCTGTCGACCCGAATAACGTCATTGCGACATCTGGTGCCAGCGAGGCGCTCCACATCGCAATCGAAGCACACGTCCAACACGGAGGTGAGGTCATCCTCCCGGACCCTGGCTTCGTCGCGTACGAACAACTCGCGCTACTCGCTGGCGGGACGCCCAAGCCGGTTGGGTTGCGACCGGATTTGACTCTCGACCCGGCGACAGTCGAGGACGCAATCACTGAGGACACCGACCTCTTCATCGTCAATAGCCCGGCGAACCCGACCGGTGCGGTCCAGTCGAAGTCGGACATGCAGGAGTTCGCGCGTATTGCCGACGAACACGACGTGGTGTGTGTGGTCGACGAAGTCTACGAGCACATCCTCTTCGACGGGGAGCACTACTCCCCGATGGAGTTCTCGAAGACCGATAGCGTCGTCGCGGTGAACGCCTGCTCGAAGTCGTATTCGATGACCGGCTGGCGACTGGGATGGGTCACGGCGAGCAACGACCGTATCGAGCGGATGTTGCGTGTCCACCAGTACGTGCAGGCGTGTGCGAGTGCCCCGGCCCAGTACGCCGCCGAGGCTGCTCTCAAGGGGCCGCAGGAGCCGGTTCAGGAGATGGTTTCGGCGTTCGAAACTCGCCGGGATGTCCTCTTGGACGGATTGGAGGACATCGGACTGGAGACGCCCCGACCGGAAGGTGCCTTCTACGCGATGCCCAAAGTCCCCGATGGGTGGGCGGAAGACGTCCTCGACAACGGCGTCATCGTGGTTCCCGGCGAGGTGTTCGGAGACCGTGGGGCAGGGTACGCCCGACTCTCGTATGCAACGAACGTGGAAGAACTGAAGGAAGCCTTGGAAGTGATGAAATCCGTCACGCAGACCACTCTCCACTGAGAAGGTCGCTCTTGGTGGTGGCGGGTCTTCCTCTCGTAGAACTGCTTCCGAAACCCTCTCTTCCTATGTCATTATCAATCATTGTGATTAGTTGTCACAGAAATATTAAGTTACTACCCTACAATTGATGTAGATATGGTGTCCGTTAGTGACGCAGGGATTCGCGCGGCAACCAAGCCTATTCACCATCTCGGTGCCCTTTTTAGCGCGATTTTTCTCATTACATTTAAACGGACAACAGCCGCTCCGATGCGAGGGGGAGTACGCCCTCGCATCGGACACACCATCTCGACATAACTCGCAGGCCCCGTACCCAGCGGCCCTGTGACCCCCCAAACCAACCGTGGTATAGGTGACAAACCATCCACCGGTATATCGCCCACAACAATGAGTGCACAAAAGGAACTCAATCAGCAAGAACCCACCAGTAGAGTGACGACGGATACTCGGCCAGTCCAAGTCTTAGAGGCAGACGGCAGCGTGTGCCCGAACGCGACCGTTCCTGACCTCTCGGACGAGGAACTGCTTTCGATGTACGAGGACATCAAACTCGCTCGTCGCTTCGACCAACGCGCAATCAGCCTCCAGCGGCAGGGTCGAATCGCAACGTACGCGCCCATGACAGGACAGGAGGGCGCACAGGTCGCGACTAGCTACGCGCTGGAGCAACGAGACTGGCTGTTCCCGACGTATCGCGAGCACGCAGCGAAGTACGTTCACGGCGTCAGTCTGGCAGCGCTTCTGAAGCCACTCCGTGGGATTCGAGAGGGGTATGCCGTCCCGGACGGCGTCAACGTCATGCCCGAGTACATTCCAATCGCGACGCAGATTCCGCAGGCGATGGGAATGGCGTGGGGGAACAAGCTGCAAGGAAAGGTCGACCACGCTGTCCTCTGTCACTTCGGCGATGGGGCGACCTCCGAAGGCGACTTCCACGAGGGACTGAACTTCGCTGGCGTCTTCGACGTTCCGGCGGTCTTCGTCTGCAACAACAACCAGTGGGCAATCTCTGTCCCCCGAGAGCGCCAAACGGCGAGCGAGACTATCGCACAGAAGGCACAAGCGTACGGTATCGAAAGCGTCCGCGTCGACGGCCTCGACCCGCTTGCAGTCTATCAGGTCACGAAAGCGGCGCTCTCCAAGGCGAAGAACCCCGCGGCCGGTGAGCGTCGCCCGACGCTCATCGAGGCGGTTCAGTACCGGTATGGAGCGCATACGACGGCAGACGACCCGTCTGTGTACCGCGACGACGACGAAGCAGAGGAGTGGAAGGACAAGGACCCGCTCGACCGGTTACAGAAGTACCTGTACAAGGAGGGCATCCTCGACGAGGAAATCGACGCCGAACTGGACGAGCGCATCGAAACGACCATCAAGAACGCGATTACGGAGGCCGAAAGCGTAAGCGAAGACCCCGAACTGATGTTCGAGCACGTCTACGAGGAGATGCCCGACCGACTTCGCGAGCAGCGCGACGAACTCGCGGCACTCCGCGAAAAGTACGGTGACGAGTCCTTCGAAGAGGTGTTGGAATGAGTTCGACGGCGGAACCCGGCACCGACACCGGCGCTCCCATCGAGAAGCTGAACCTCGTCGAAGCCGTCTGCGACGGACTCTACACCGAAATGTCGCAACACGACGACGTCGTCGTCTTGGGTGAAGACGTCGGGAAGAACGGCGGCGTCTTCCGTGCCACCGCCGGTCTGTACGAAGAGTTCGGCGAAGAACGCGTTATCGACACCCCGCTTGCGGAGGCCGGTATCGTCGGCTCCGCAATCGGTCTCGCACTCTCTGGAATGCGCCCGGTGGCCGAGATGCAGTTTATGGGGTTCATCTACCCCGCATTCGACCAACTCGTGAGCCACGCCGCCCGGCTTCGGAGTCGGAGCCACGGCCAGTACACGGTTCCGATGGTCGTTCGAGCGCCCTATGGCGGTGGGATTCACGCACCGGAACACCACTCAGAATCGAAGGAAGCGTTCTTCGTTCACGAGCCGGGGCTGAAGGTCGTCTGTCCGAGCACGCCGTACGACGCCAAGGGACTCCTCATCGCAGCGCTTCGAGACCCCGACCCAGTGATTTTCCTCGAACCGAAGCTCATCTATCGGGCGTTCAAACAAGAGGTACCGACGGGAAGCTACGAGGTGCCTCTCTCGGAGGCGTCGGTCCGCCGAGAGGGAAGCGATATCTCCGTCTACACGTGGGGTGCGATGACGCGCCCGACGCTCATCGCTGCGGACAACCTCGCAGACGAGTACGGCGTCGACGTCGAAGTCGTCGACTTGCGTACGTTGTCACCGTTAGATATCGAGACGATTGTCGAGTCGTTCAAGAAGACCGGCCGCGCCGCTGTCGTTCACGAGGCACCGAAGACGGCTGGATTGGGGGCGGAGATATCCTCGACGATTCAGGAGGAAGCCCTGTTACACCAGGAAGCGCCTATCAAGCGTATCACCGGCTTCGACACGCCGATGCCGCTTCACGGCGTCGAGGACTACTACCTGCCGCAAGCCGTCCGGATTCAAGACGGCATCCTCGAGACAGTCGAGTTTTGAGTTCTTCCCAGTCACGCGACCGACCTCTTTTCCCCCGAATCCTTACTGATTCCTCACATTTTATTAGCCCCTACGACGAGTCGTAGTCCATGTACAAGCATATCGCACTTCTCGTGCGTCAGTCAGCGCTGTCTCACGACGAGTTCGTCGACCACTGGCAAACCACCCACACGCCCATCGCGAAGGACATCGAAGGCGTCGTGCGGTACCAGCAAGTCCTCCCGACCGACCCCGAGCACGCGGAGTTCGATGGGCTGGCCGAACTCTATTTCGAGACGCTCGACGAACTGCACGAAGCACTCGGAAGCGAAGGCTCTCGTGACTACGACCCGACGAAAGAGGTCGCGGCGAAAGCACGACAGGACGTCGATAACTTCCTCGACGTACAGCGTCGCCCTCGACTCATCGGCGAGGAACGCGTCGTCAAGGACGAAGTCGACGGCGACACCGACGGACTCTACAAGCACTCGGCGTTCCTCGTCCGAAAAGATGGGATGACTCACGAGGAGTTCCTCGACCACTGGCAAAACACGCACACGCCCATCGCGAAGGAAATCGAGGGTGTCGTTCGCTACTGCCAGGTCGTCCCGACGGACCCCGAACACGCCGAATTCGACGGCGTCGCTGAGCTCTATTTCGACGACCTCGACAAACTCTACGATGCACTGGGCAGCGAAGGGTCGCGTGACTACGAGGCGAAAGGCGGCAAGGCTGCAGAAGCGCGCGCAGACGTGGACAACTTCCTCGCTATCGCGGACCGCCCGCGGTTTATCGGTCGCGAACGACTCGTGAAAAACACGATTGCGACCCACGATGGCTACTGAGACTCACGGACCTGACTTCGAGACGCAGGTACGAGACGCCTTCCCGTCACTCGACCGAATCGACGACGACGACCTTCGAGAGCAGGTTGTCGAGGCCTGGGTACTCGGACTGGAACGTGGTGGGTGGCGAAGTATTCACGATATTCCGTACGCGTGGAACATCCACGAGGTCACGAACGTCGAACACGTCCGTGGCGTCACGAAAATCGCGCTCGAATCGGCCGAAATCCAGCGGGACTTCCACGGCGCAGACCCGGATATCGACACAATTGTCGCGGCGTGTCTCCTTCACGACGTCGGGAAGTGTTACGAGTACGTCGACCACGTCGACGCCGAGCGCCTCGACGACCCCGACAGGGAGCACTACGCAAACGAGGAGATTCCGCACTCTCTCTCCGGGTACGCGCTGGCTCACGAGGTTGGCTGCCCACTGGACGTCCAGCGAGCGATTCCGCACTTCCTCGGGGAGGTGCCGACCCGGACGCTCGAAGCCGAACTCGTCAAGAGCGCGAACTCGGCGTCGTCGAACGCCATCACTCAGTCAGCGATGGGAATCACGCTGCAAGAGTGGGTGGATAAGTACAGTCAAACGCAGGACTGAACCTGGTATTTCGCTGGCGGGTGGGGACGTTTCGTTCGACCCGCTCGAACTATCGGTCTGGATGTCTGCTCGTCTGCCTGTATGTGTCTGCCCGTTGTCTCCTCCTGTTGTTCGAGAGTTCTGAACACGCGACATCCCACTCTGTAGTGCAATTCAAAACACTTGGATAGAGAGTACTCAGTAGACCCGCATCAGCTGAATCTGACGGAGATTACTGGCACCATGGTAGTGATTCTATTATACAATACTATCTTGGGGGAGTTGGTACTCTTTCAAGACTAGATGTCGTTCGTGGGCATCGAATAAAATCAAATAGAACATGATGTTTGTCAGTTCTCTGGTCTATGTATGATGTCTTTGTGAGCTGCATATAATGGTTACAGTGACGAAAGAGTGGTGATTGTTGAGGGTGTTCGCCCTGGTAAATGATGAATACCCTGAATACTGATAATAATATAATTGTCTCTGTGCTCAATCAGTGTCGGTCAAAACAATCCAGAATAGGGGTTGATGATGCCACTGAGAATTGCTAATAACAAACATTAATGTGGTCATTTGTCCACCCCATGTCACCGGGTTTATCGTGAAGCAAGGATGTGCTATCCATTACAAACGTACTTTTGTAATACTAGACGAGCCCATTGGTTCCATCTACGAGGTAACTCGGGCCCTAGCCGTCTATCGACGAGTACTCGTAGTACTGATTACGGACTTCAATCTCGTTTTTGCTGTACTGTAGTATGTTGAGTAGTTCAGCCATATACCCGGGTGCAAAACGGTCTCTGGGACCGGTGATTCCAATCGAGGCTATGACGTTCTCGTCTCCGTCGAGAATCGGAACGGCGACCCCACGAATCCCTCGCAGGTGTTCTTCGTCGTCGATTGCGTATCCCTGTTGTCGAACTCGACCGAGCTCACGTTCGAGGTCTGTGAACGTCGTGAGCGTCTCGCTCGTCCCTTCGGGGAGACCGTGTTGCTCGACGATGTGCTTTCGTCGGTCCTCCGGGAGGTATGCCAAAATCGCTTTTCCGAGCGAGGTCCAGTGCATCTCGGTGTGGTTTCCGATGGGTATCTCGTCGGCCGCCGCCTTCTCACCAGTACTCCGGTAGAGGATGACCCGTTTTCCGTTTTCTTCGATACCGGCACCCACTATCTCGCCGGTCGTATTACTGAGTTCTTCGACCTTATTTCGGAGTAGCCGAGCGATACTCAGTTGCTGCCGGACGCTTCCGCCGACTTCGAGAAACCGGAACGAACGACGGTACTGCCCCGACTCTTTGACGACGAACCCCTGTTCGACGAGCGTGTTTAGATGGATGTACGTCGTACTCGTCGGGATGTCGACCGCCGAGGCGAGGTCGGAGAGACCAGTCGGCTCTACCTCCCCGAGCGCCGAGAGAATCTCGAACGCCGTTTCAACCGCCCCGATTGTCTTATCGTTCCCAGTTGGCATGGCTTCGTATTTTCGCACCGGCTGAAAAGGTTTTTGCTGGTGTAAAACGCCCTTCCAACGATATTGGAAATATGCTTGTTGGTAATTTATTCCTGGTGGGAGCTATTCGAAAAACTATAATTTACAGGAGATACGTTCATGCATTCCATGGTGTTTGTTACCGCTTGAAATTTGGATGAAGACTGTATTAGGGGCAATGCCGTGTTAGAGGCTGCTACGAAGCCGTTCTGGTGACCGACGACACAACTGCCCCGAATCTATAATTTTTGACCATGTTGAAACAGCGAGCGTTGTGGTTCGAACCGACACTCCGGCTTAAGCAACGGGTCTTTTTGGGGCATGCTTGGTGCCGCTACAACCGTTAGCGTGCCGTCAAAGTCCCCTCTCTCCAAAGACCCGTCAGAGACGACCTTTTTGAGTGTAATCGGAGCTCCATCGAGTATCGTTGGAAACACTTCGAGTATTGTTGGAGAACTAGGCGAGGAGGCAACTGAACGAGGCTGAATTCTATGTCGGATACTATTCTCAGAACCGCCGGAAACGGTGTGAATGCCTTCGATGTGGGCTTTCAACACGATTGAGAGGCTGGTTTTTGCAACCACTGCCAACATTTATTATGCAGGATAGTGCAGTATCTCTCACTCTGCATGAGCAAGGTTAGACTGTCGAACGTTAGCAAGGTATACGAGGACGACATCCTCGCGGTCGAGGGGTTGGACCTCACTGTCGAGGACGGTGAGTTCGTCGTAGTCGTCGGACCCTCGGGGTGCGGGAAGTCGACGACGCTCCGAATGGTCGCGGGGCTGGAAACCGTTTCGCACGGTGAGATATCTATCGGCGAGACCGTCGTCAACGACGTCCGTCCTCAAGACCGGAACATCGCCATGGTGTTTCAGTCGTATGCACTGTACCCGCACATGAGCGTGCGCGAAAACATGTCGTTCGGGCTTCGGCTCGCAGGTGACGACGCCGACGAAATCCAACGACGCGTGGATGACGCCGCCGAGATGCTGGAAATCTCTGAGCTTCTGGACGATTACCCAAAGCAACTCTCCGGCGGCCAACAGCAGCGGGTTGCTCTGGGACGCGCCATCGTCCGCGACCCCGATGTCTTCTTGATGGACGAGCCGCTTTCCAACTTGGACGCTAAGCTGCGAACGCAGATGCGCACCGAGATTCAACGCATCCAAGAGAGCCTCGGGGTCACGACGATATACGTCACGCACGACCAGACGGAGGCGATGACGATGGCAGACAGAATCGTCATCCTCAACGACGGAAAACTCCAGCAGGTCGCCCCGCCGGAGGAGTGCTACGACGAACCGAACAACGAGTTCGTCGCGGGCTTTATCGGCTCGCCCTCGATGAACTTCTTCGACGTGACGGTAACCAGGTCCAACAGGGGTGCACACTTCGAGTCACCGGCCGGTGAGTTCACACTCGGTATCGATGTCCCGCCCGGTGAGTACACCTTTGGGGTCCGACCGGAGGACCTCACTGCCGAGCGAGAGGGTGGATACATCGACACAATCGTGGACGTGGTCGAGCCTGTTGGCTCGGACAACTACCTCTATCTGAAGACGACTCGCAGTACCTCGGAAGTGATTGCGAGAGTCGAGAGCGACTTCCGTCCGGAGGTCGGCGGCGAAATCGAACTCGGGTTCGACATTGAGGATATCCACCTCTTCGATGCCGACGGAGAACGTATGCCGGTTACTGAACTGCAAATGACGGATTCAGCCTAATATGATGTACAATACTATCGGTCGACGGGAGAGCGAATGGGCGGGAATGACAGCGCGCGAAGTCCGAGACATCGGGTCACAATCGGGCTCTATCATGGTCATTCCGGTCGGGAGTATCGAGCAACACGGAAATCACCTGCCGGTCGTCACCGACTCGCTTCTCGTCGAAGCGATGGTTGATGCGGCGGTCGAACGAACCGATGATGTTCCGCTCGTGGTCTCACCCACGGTTTGGAGCGGTTTTTCGCCGCACCATCTCCCGTTCGGCGGGACGCTCTCGCTCGACTTCGAGAATTTGCGCGCCATATTAGAGAATATCGCGCACACGGGACTGGAAAACGGATTCGACGCCGTCCTCTTTGTGAACGGCCACGGAGGCAACGGTCCACTCATCGGGTCGGTCGTCAGTACGGTCGGTGTCGACACCGACGCCGAGGTACTCGGGACGACGTACTTCGAACTCGCATCCGACCGTATCGAGGCACTTCGAGACACTGAGACGGGCGGTATGGCCCACGGGGGTGAGTTCGAAACGTCACTCATGCTTGCCGTCCGCCCGGACCTCGTCGGCGATATCTCGGAGCGCGACGGCGAACCGATGGACGAACACTACCAATGGGCTGGTCAGGACCTTCTCGATGGTGGTTCGGTCGGCGTGTACCGGTCTTTCGACGTGTACTCCAACTCCGGTGCGATTGGCTTGCCCGAAGAGGCAAGCGCCGAGAAAGGCGAACGAATTCGGTCGATAATCGGAGACGAGCTCGCGTCCCTGTTGCGGGCTGTCCACGAGAATAATGCGTAAACTGTACGGAAGAAATCGGCAAAAAATAGAATATGAACATAAACAATTATATATACAGAGATGAGTGGTAGCAATGATGCCAGAAGATAGCAAGGGCCAACCTAGTGAAGAGACTCTCGACCGTCGCCAACTCCTTCAGGCGTTCGGTGCTGGCGGGATGATTGCTATCGCCGGGTGTACCGGCGGTGGAAACGGCGATGACGCCGGTAGTGATGGCAATGGTGGCAATGGCGGCGGTGGCGGCGACGACTCTGGTGGGAACGACGGCGGCAGCAGTAAACAGAGCGTCCAGTTCCTCACGATGGGTGTTGGCGACAACATCAAGCAGTTCTTCGAAGAGAACAACACTGCCTTCGAAGAGGAGTACGGCGTCGACGTCGAGTTCACGAGCGTCACGTGGGACAACGCACGACAGACGGTGAACAACCGCGTCGACGGGGGACAGGCACCCGACGTAAGTCGCTGGCCTGCGCGGTGGATTCCGCAACTCGTCGGCAAGGATGCGCTCGAACCTCTCGACGACCTCATGGACGGCGAGTTCGGCGAGAAGTTCGCCGACGGAGTGGCGGAGGGAACGATGTACAACGGCTCTCACTACGGTGTTCCGTGGGCGGCCTCGAACAAGTGTCTCTACTACAACAAGGACGTGTTCGAGGCCGCCGGACTCGACCCGGAGAACCCGTCTCTAGACACGTGGGACGACATGCTGTCTGCCGCGCAGACGATTACCGACAGCGACGAGGTGAGCGTCCCGGCGCTCGGACTCGCCGGTGCGGACGCCATCGAGACCGGGTCGCAGTACTACCACTACCACTGGTCGCACGGTGCGGACCTGGTGGACGACGAGGGAATGCCGGTCGTCAACTCTGACGGCGCTGTCGATGCGCTCTCGTTTTACGCCAATCTGCACCTCGAACACGGCGTCACGCAGGCCTCGCCGCTCTCTTCGACCCGGCAGGACATCCGGCAACTGTTCGAAAACGGCGACCTTGGAATGGTTATCGGACACGTGTACACCGGGCTCAACATCACGGAGTCACAGGAAAACGGCGACGTCGATTTCGAATACGGTATCGCACAAGTTCCGCAGGGTCCCGAGGGACGGTACAGCCTCTTTACCATCGACACGCTCGGTATCCTGAGCCAAAGCGAGCACAAGGACATCGCCCGGGACCTGATTCGGTTCTACTTCGACGAGGAGCGTCGGTTCCAGTACTCGAAGCAGAAGGGGTTCTTGCCGGTCGTCAAATCGGTCGGCGAGCGGTCGTACTTCTCCGACTCGAAAAACTGGGCTCCGTTCGTCGAGGCGGGGCAGTACGCTCGCGCCCGGCCGAAGCTCAGTAACTTCAGTGAGTTCAACGACCGGATGGTCCAAGCGATTCAGGAGGCGCTCGCCGACCAAAAGAGCCCGCAGAAAGCATTGAATGACGCTCAAAGCGACCTCGAAGACGCGATGAACTGATGAGTGAAAGACATGAGTCTCGCTGAAGAATACACCGGGACGGACGGGGACTCTCGCCTCTCGCAGTCCGTTGCACACCTCAGGCGGAACCGACGCGCCTATCTCCTGATAGCGCCCGCTGCGGTGTTCTTGCTCGCCGTCGTCGGCTACCCGATACTGGAGACGTTCCGCCTATCGTTGTACCGCTCACCGGCCGACTCGACTATCGAGACGCTCGTTGGCCTGCAACACTACGTCGAAATCGTCAACAGCGACATCTTCTACCGGCTCATCTGGCAGACGGGTCGCTGGGTGCTGGTCGGCGTCGCCGGCAAGACCCTCCTCGGACTGCTCATCGCAGTTCACCTGAAAGGCGATATCAAGGGCCGGAAGTTCTTCCGGACGGCATTTCTCATCCCGTGGGGTATCCCGTATGCCATCTCTGCTGTCGTCTTCCGGTGGATAGAGCACCCGCAGTTCGGCTACCTCAACGCAGTGTTGCTCAAACTCGGCGTGATAGAACAGGGTATCGGCATTCTCGGCAACCCCGACATCGCGTGGTTGGGCGTCGTCGTCGCCGACATCTGGATTGGAACGCCGTTCATGGCGATTATCTTCCTCGCGGGGCTCCAGTCGATTCCACAGGACCTCTACGAGGCGGCCGCAATCGACGGGGCCGAGCGATGGCACCAGTTCAGATACATCACGCTGCCGCAACTCAAGAGCGTCATCCTGATGGCCACGCTGCTTTCGACTATCTGGACGTTCGTCAGCTTCGACGTCATCTGGACGATGACCGGTGGCGGGCCGATTAGCACGACCGCGACGCTCGTCATCCACATCTACCAGGTCGGCCTGCAGAACGGGAACCTCGGCCGTGGCGCTGCGTACAGCGTCATCGGGTTCCTGTTCCTCCTGTTGTTCGCAATCGTCTATCTGCGGGTGTACACCCGCGGAGGTGACGAGCTATGACGATGGCAGGTCACGATAGGTCCGGTCTCCGTCGGGTCAGAGTCTACGGCGTCCTCATCGCGCTCCTCGGGATTATGATGTTCCCGTTTTACGCGATGTTCTCCAGCACGTTCAAACCGGAGTCAGAGATTTTCTCGGCTCCGGCGACGCTGGTGCCGTCAGACCCGTCTGTCAGTGCGTACCTCGACGTCTGGACGCAGACCGACGTCGTGTTGTGGGTCGCAAACAGCTTCGTCATCTCGCTCGGAACCGTCGTGTTGACGCTCCTGCTCGCGATTCCGGCCGCGTACTCGTGTGCGCGGAACGACTTCGTCGGCAAGCGGACGTTCCTGCTCGCCGTGCTCGTCGTCCAGATGTTCGCACCGGTCGTACTCATCGTCGGACTGTTCGACGTCATCACGCAGTTCGGGTTGTTCAACACCTACCTCGCCGTCATCATCCCCGCCGCGGCGTTCACGTTGCCGTTCAACATCTGGATGCTCTACGGCTACTTCAAGACGGTTCCTGTCGCACTGGAGGAGTCGGCTCGCATCGACGGAGCCAACCAGTTACAGGTGCTCACGAAAATCGTCCTTCCGCTGACGAAGCCCGCACTCGTCGCCAGTATCACCTACACGTTCCTGTACGCGTGGAACCGACTGCTGTTCGTGCTGACGTTCCTGACTGACAGCGGGAAGTACAACATTCCGCGTGGTGTCTTCTCGATGGTCGGGGCGCTCCAGACGGATTGGCGGATGATGCTGACGGTCTCGGTTATCGGCATTATCCCGCTTCTCATCCTGTTCGCCTTCCTCGAACAGTACATCGTCGCCGGGATGACCGCCGGCGCAGTCAAGGAGTAACCCACTCCTCACACCTCTGCCGCGTTTACCACCTCGGCCGCGTTCACCACCTCGGCCGCGTTCACCACCTCGGCCGCGTTCACCACCTCGGACTGACCATCCTCGGCACTTGACGCACGAATCGAACCACGCCTCACTCCCTTCACTGATTGCACCCCCCGCTGGGCGGCCTGCTCACGCAGGCTCGCTCTCACCCCGTCCTCCATATTTATTATCGGCCCACGAGACGGCATCGTATGGAATTCGCTCTCTGGGCGTACCCGTGGGACCTGTTAGACGAAGGGCCGACACGGGTTACGAACCGACTCGACGAACTCGGCGTCGGTGAGATAACCCTCGCAACCAACTACCACACTGTACAGGCGTTCGCACCGCACAACCCCGAACGCCGGACGTTCTTCGCCCGCGCGAGTTCGTACTTCGACCCCGGTGAGGGCTACGGGCGTCTCGAACCGGTGCCGTACGAGGGAATGACAGGTGACTGGGTCGCCGACATCGCCGCCGAACTCGACGGTGTCCGGCTGAATTCGTGGACGGTCGGCTGTCACAACTCGCAGCTCGGGATGCAGCATCCCGATGTGACGCTGACCTCGGCCCACGGCGACGACTTGGTGTTCGGCCTCTGTCCGTCGAATCCTGACGTCCAGGAGTACCTCGTCGCACTCGTCCGCGACCTCGCTGCCCGCGAGCACTTCGACCGCATCGAACTGGAGACGTTCGACTACTTCTACGGCACCGGGTTCGGCTGGCACCACCAGAAGATTCACGCACAACTCGGGACACTCGGCGAGTTTCTCTTCGGACTGTGCTTCTGTGACCACTGTCGGGAGAACGCCGCAGACACCGGAATCGATGTCGATGACGTTCGAACCACCGTCGCCGACGCCCTCGATTCCGTCATCGCCGGTTCGACTCCACACGACCTCTCGCCGGAGTTGTGGCTCCGCGAACACGGCGCAGTCGCCGAGTACGTCGGCGTTCGAGCAAAGACGCTGGCGGACCTCTATGCTGACTTCGCGGCGGCCAGCGGGCAGACACCGCTCGGCTACTACGTCGGTGCGCCCGAACCCGGACGAGAGTGGATGCTCGGCGCGGACCTCGAACAGCTGTCCGAGCACGTCGATTACTACTGCCTCCCGGCGTACGAGTCGTCGGCGGCTGAAGTGATGGACGCCTACCAGGCCGTCGACGCGCTGTCACCGGATGTCCCGCTTCACGTTGGACTCTTGCCGGGTCATCCGGCGATACACGACGAGGAGACGCTCGTCGACATCGTGGACGCACTGCGAACCGCTGGTGTTCCGCGGGTATCCTTCTACAACTACGGGCTGTTGCCGGAGCAGTCACTCGACTGGATTCGGGCGGCGACGCACTCTGCGAGATTGTAACGAACGATACTTTCTTACCGCCACCCCGTACAACCATGGGTATGGAGATAACCGACGTGACAGCGGTTACTGTAGACGTTCCGCTGACCAGTCTCGACGAACCGCTGGGTATCGGCCCCTACACGACCAACCACGGCGAACTCGACTCGATGGAGCGCGTGCTCGTCCGTGTCGATACCGACGAGGGAATCGCCGGATGGGGCGAAATGCGCGTGTTCCTGTCGCCGTCTGCGACCGAATCGATTCTCGAAGATGGCGTCGGACCGATGATTACCGGGCAGTCGCCGTTCGAAATCGAACGCCTTCGTCGCCAGGTGTTCGTCGAGTACACGAACGTCGATATGTTCTTCGCCGCCGTCGAGACGGCTTGTTGGGACATCGTCGGGAAAGCACTCGACCGTCCCGTCTACGAACTCCTCGGCGGGTGGACCGCACCGACACAAAGCACGCTTCGGCATCGGGAGAACATGGGCGAAAACGACCTGACGCCACAGGAGGTTCCCATCGCCTTCTGTCTCGGTATTCTCTCACCCGAAGAGTCTCGGGTCAAAGCGCGCGAGGCGCTGGACGCCGGTTTCGACGTGCTCAAGACGAAAGCCGGGAAGGATTGGCGGCAGGACGTTTCCCGAATCAAGGCGATGCACGACGAGACGGACGGACAACTCGAATTCCGCCTTGACCCCAATCAGGGGTGGACGCTCGACCAAGCGGTTCGCGTCGGTGCCATGCTGGAAGATGAGGGAATCTACCTCCAGTACCTCGAACAGCCGATTCGGGTGGACGCTCACAAGTCGCTGGCAGCGTTACGACAGCGTCTCCGGCAACCCATCGCACCGAACGAGGACACCTACATCTCCCACAACATCTCCTCGCTCGTCGAAGCCGGGGCGATGGACGTCGGCGTCATCGACCTGACGCCCGCGGGTGGAATCAGCGGGCTTCGCCAACAGGCGGCGGTTCTCGAAGACGCCGGTGTTCCGTTCACGCACCACTGCGCGTTCGACCTCGGCATTCGAACGGCGGCGATTCTCCACGCCGTCAGCGGTATCCCCGGATTCTCGCTCCCGCCGGACTCGACGTACTACGCTTGGGAGGGCGACGTTATCGACGACCCGTTCGAGGTCACCGACGGCTGTCTGCCCGCTCCGAGCGGTCCGGGACTCGGCATCTCTGTCGACCTCGACGCAATCGAGGAGTACAGAATATGACGAGCGAAGCACCGGACACGGTGAGAGACCATGACAAGGTTGAAGAGGTGCGACCGCGTCGATTTGCCTGCTATGGTTGAGTTATCACTACGAGACCGTCCAGCAATCGTGACCGGGGCATCTCGCGGTATCGGCCGCGAAATCGCGGCCCGGTTCGCTGAGGCTGGCGGAGAGGTCGCTATCTGTTCGCAGTCTTACGAGGACGTCGAGCCGGTGGCCGAAGAACTGACCGCCGCACACCCCGGCCGAGTCGTTCCCGTCGAGTGCGACGTCACGGAACGAGACCAAATCCGAAACCTCGTCGATACCGCACTCGACGAGTTCGGCGAAATTCGAGTCCTGGTGAACAACGCTGGCGGTTCCGACGAGCCGTCTAACACCATCCACCGCTGCGACGAAGAGACGTTCGAGTGGATGCTCGATTTGAATCTCAAGAGCCAGTTCATGATGAGCAAAGAGGTTCTCCCGGCGATGGTCGCCGCCGGTGGCGGGTCGATGGTCCACATGGGCTCGGTCAACGGGCTGTTCGGAATCGGACTCTCGGGTTACTCTGAGGCGAAGAGCGGACTGCTCTCGATGTCGCGCAACCTCGCTGCCCACTACGGCCAACACGGCGTTCGTTCGA
The DNA here is from genome assembly GCF_024730625.1 of Haloferax larsenii. Lineage (NCBI taxonomy): Archaea > Methanobacteriati > Methanobacteriota > Halobacteria > Halobacteriales > Haloferacaceae > Haloferax > Haloferax larsenii. The sequence goes on along the minus strand of NZ_CP078064.1, from coordinate 93,596 downwards.
ACGTCATCTCCGCGGGGACCATCGAGACTGCCACCCGTCGCGACGAGATGGAGAACACGGAGGGCCGAACCGGAGAGTCCAGCGCCAGAGAACGCTGGCTCGACCAGTATCCGCTCGGCCGATTCGGTAGACCCAGCGAAGTTGCGGACACGGCGTTGTTCCTCGCCTCCGAGTTTTCGAGCTTCATCACCGGCGAGAACATCGTCCTCGACGGCGGACTCACGACGAGCCTCCCGACGTCGTTTATCAACGAAGTCTACCAAACGGACGACGTACCGACACGAAACGACCACGAGTGACACCAATGAGAGAGCTATCCACCGACGACGCACCGGACAGTATCGGACCGTTTTCGCAAGGAATCGTCTCGGGAGACCGAATCTACGTCTCCGGGCAGGGGCCTGTCGACCCCGAAACCGGCGATGTCGTGCCGGGCACACCGGGCGAACAGACCGAGCGAACGCTGAAAAATATCGAAGCCATCCTCGAAGCGGGCGGTGCGTCGCTCGCGGACGTGGTGAAGGCGACGGTGTTCCTGAAAGACATGCGGTACTACGACGAGGTAAACGAGGTCTACGGGGAACACATGTCGGCACCGTATCCTGCACGGAGCGCAGTCGAAGTCGTGAAACTCCCGGTCGATATCGACGTGGAAATCGAGGTCGTCGCCGAAGCGTGAGTGGACGGCTGACGTGAAGACGCGGTCAGAATCGTCTGTTTCGGCTCAGTCGGTGCGGGCAGTGGCGACGGCATCGACGAATGCCCGTGCGTTCGCCGTCAGCACCTCGTAGTCGCCGCGCTCGATTGCCTCGCCGTCGACGAGCGAACTCCCGACGCCGACGGCGGTCGCACCGGCGTCGATGAACGCGCCGACATTGTCGAGTGAGACGCCGCCAGTGGGAACAGTTGGAATGTGGCCGAGCGGTCCCTGTAACGACGAAACGAACCCCGGACCCAGTGACGCTGCCGGGAATATTTTGACCATGTCGGCCCCTGCGGTGTACGCGTCGACGGCTTCGGTCGGTGTCGCGACGCCGACCACCGAGGGAACCCCGTAGCGGTTCGCGGTCTGTATCGTCTCCGTATCGAACGACGGCGTAACGATGAATTCAGCACCTGCGAGCGTCGTCGCCCGTGCGGTTTCGCTGTCGAGCACTGTCCCCGCACCGACGACCACCTCGTCCGCTGTGAACGTCGAGGATATCTCTCGAATCATATCGAGGACACCGTCGGTGTTCGCCGTCACCTCGACGACCGAGACGCCACCGCGCTGAAGCGCATCGACGGTCTCGATTGCCCTCTCGGGGTTCGTACCGCGGACGATTGCGACGACACCCGTCTCTACGACTCGCTGGACGATATCTGCGGACATCACTGGTATCACGAAGACGCGCCTCTTAATGTTCGGGATACAGGCGGGAATAGGTGCTCAGTCCCAGTCGTGGTCGGTTCGTGGTTACCCAGCGAAAGACGACACACCAGAGCAAACATCGTCGAAAACAGAGGAACTATGCCGCGACTCCACGAGAAACGCATATGGAGACCACCCCCCAGGAGAGTGGACGCTGTGACGGCTGACCTCGTGACTTTCGGTGAGACGATGCTTCGACTCTCGCCGCCACGCGGGAGTCGGTTGGAGACGACAGAGACGCTTCGGTTCAGCACGGCGGGCGCGGAGTCGAACGTCGCAATCGCCGCAAGCAGACTCGGTGCTGAGGCGACGTGGCTCTCGAAACTTCCGGACTCGGCGCTCGGTCGTCGAGTCGTTACAGACCTCCGCCGACATGGTGTCTCCGCGGAAGTCGTCTGGACGGACCACTATCGTCAAGGCACCTACTATCTCGAACACGGCAGCGCCCCGAGAGACACGGCCGTCATTTACGACCGAAGCGATGCCGCGGTGACGACGGCCACCCCCGAGGAACTCCCGACCGAACCAATCGAGAATGCGAGCTACTACTACACGAGTGGAATCACACCGGCGCTATCGGACCAACTCCGTGAAACGACGCGGGTTTTGCTCGAAACTGCGCAGTCAGCCGGAACGACGACCGTGTTCGACCTGAACTATCGAACGAAGCTCTGGGGTCCCGAGGAGGCTCGGAAGGCGCTCGAACCGCTGTTCTCTCACATCGACGTTCTCGTCGTCGCGGCTCGCGATGCGCGAACCGTCCTCGACCTCGATGGTGATGCGTCGGCGATTGCGACAGCACTGGCAGACCGGTACGGTTTCGAGACGGTTCTGGTCACGCGTGGCGACGAAGGTGTGGTAGCGGTATCGGATGGGACGGTGTACGAGCAGGGAGCGTTCGAGACCGAGACGTTCGACCCGATTGGGACGGGCGACGCCTTCGTCGGTGGATATCTCGCAGCTCGAATCCGGGGAGATGACCTCGCTCCAGCACTCGAACAAGGTGCAGCAACGGCCGCACTCAAGCGGACACTCGACGGTGACTTGGCGGTCGTCACGCAGGAGGAGGTCGATGCCGTTCGTGAGCACCCCAGTGGCGGTATCAGTCGCTGAGAGCCAGGAACCAGTATTGATTTGAAAAGACACGATTAGTCTGGAACAGCCTGGTCTGTGAGGTACTCTGTGTGGTTCCTCTCGGAGAAATATTCTACTCTGTCACTAAAAATGAGCGATTGCTCAGATAGATGGCCTAACCACTAGATTATATTATTCGGTCATAAATTTGTGAACAATGCATTAGTGGATGTAGAGATGTTATTAATATACAAGATTGGCTGCGTTTGCTCGTCGTGTCTATCGGGCGAGGGTCACAAAGACCGACGGTCCTTCTCACACTACTTCGATTGTCTCGTCCGGCGAGGAAGCGCGACCCCGAGTCCGTGATTAAATAAATTGAAACTGTGTTTTTCCCACAATCGGTTTGTGGCAGATGAAGCGGTCTATGACGCGCTATCTCAGACTGCTGTCTTGCGTATTTTGGTAGTACCTCTTACCGATGTAAACTGCCAATATACGGACTTTGTGAATCTCACAATTGGTATAACTCGCTGTTAATAGCCGTCTGGGTGCTGGTCTCGACTCCCCTTGTTCATTCGTTCACTCAATTCAGAAACTCGGCCTAGATTTAATATGATAAATAAATATAATTAGAATATGACAACTCAGTTGTCAGGTCGAGCGATGTCGTCACACGAGTGGACAGAAGTATCGATTCCAAACGGTGAATCTGACGAGAGAGTAGTTTTGGCGTCAATCGAGACGTACAACGGAGATAACACTGCTGCAGTTCGAACACGGAACGTCGACTCCGACGGCATGGAGTTTTTCGTGGAAGAAGAGCAGTCGAGCGACAGCGAGACGCGCCACAACCGAGAGGTAGTTGGCTTCTTTAGCACCGAACCGGGGAAAATCACCGACCAATTCGGCCACACCATCGGTGAGTCGGAAGTCGTTGCGACGAGGCAAGCCGATGACGACCAGTGGCACTCGGTCAGCCTCGACGAGAGTTATTCGAACCCGGTCGTCTTCGCACAGGTAATGAGCTATCACGGGCGGAACCCGTGTCACACGAGGATTCGGAACGTCGGCCCGGACTCCTTCGAGTTCCAAATCGAGGAGTGGGAGCATCTCGACGGCGCACACAACGAAGAGGAAATCGGATACGTCGTGCTCGAAGCGGGGGTCCATCTGCTATCCAGTGGGATTCCCGTCGAAGTCGGCACGACTACGACCGGCCACGCGTGGCGGTCGGTCGATTTCACCGCCAAGGTTGGAAGCGACCCCGTGTTAATCACGCACTGTCAGACCCGAAATGGTGAGCACGAGGTCGTCACCAGAAATCGCCGTGTGGCGAGTGACGGTGCACAGGTGAGACTCCAAGAAGAAGAGGCCCGCGGTGGCCAGCACACCGACGAAACAGTCGGGTATCTGGTCCTCCCGCAGACGCTCTCTCAGTACACGTCCGAACGAGTCGCGTCGGCTCACGAGTGGACTGACGTGAACTTCTCGGGGGCTCAGCCGTCGGAGTCTGTCGTCGTCGCCTCTATCGACACCTACAACGGTGCCAACCCCGCCGACGTTCGAATGCGGAACGTCAGTGCGAGTGGGATGCAGGTGTTCGTCGAGGAAGAGGCCTCCCAAGACAACGAGATGAACCACGCCGAGGAGGTTCTCGGGTTCTTCAAAACCAGGACTGGGCCGCTGTTCGATTCCTCGGGCGAACGTGTCGGCGAAACGGGAGTGATACGCACGGACCAACCCGGAAGCGACCAGTGGCACTCTGTCGCTCTCGACGGACGGTATTCGGACCCGGTCGTCTTCGCACAGGTGATGAGTTACGAGGGGACCAACCCCTGCCACATCAGGGTGCAGAACGTCGCCTCAGACTCGTTCGAGTTCCAAATCGAGGAGTGGGACTACCTCGATGGCGAGCACTACGAAGAGGAAATCGGCTACATCGTCCTCGAAAGCGGTGGCCACGACCTTTCGGGCAGTGGCTACGTCGAGGTCGGGACGACAGACGGAACTGACTCGTGGACTGGACTGAACTTCGATGGCGACGTCGGTGGCGACCCGGTCGTAATCAGTCGCTGTCAGACGTACAACGGTCACAACGAAGTGGTCACGCGGCACCGTCAGGTAACGGCGGACGGGGCCGACGTCCGATTGCAGGAAGAACAGGGGCGAGACGGTGAGCACACGACCGAAACCATCGGCTATCTGGTCGCCCCGCGAACGACCGCCGATATCACCACGGGCACTATCGAAGCGACGGAGGAGTGGTCGTCCGTCGGGCTGTCCGGTATTCCATCGACCGAACCCGTCGCGCTCGCGTCGTTACAGAGCTTCAACGGCGGAAACACGGTCGGTGTTCGGTTGCGAGATGTCGGGTCTCACGGCATGGAACTGTTCCTCGAAGAAGAGACCTCGGGCGACGACGAGACGGCTCATACCACCGAAGACGTCGGAATCGTCGCCACGTCAGCAGGTGAAATCCTCGACGAGAAAGGAGAGCAAATCGGCGAAGCAGGGGTCGTGCGGACACACCAACCCGCCGCCGACCACTGGCACTCCTGCGACTTGGACGAATCCTACTCGGACCCGGTCGTCTTCGCACAGGTGATGAGTTACAACGGAAGCGACCCGTGTCACACGCGGATTCGCAACGTCGGTTCGGACTCCTTCGAGTACAAAATCGAAGAATGGGACTCCCTCAACGGGGCACACATCGAAGAGTCGGTCGGGTACGTCGCAATCGAACGAGGCGCCCACGAAATCGAAGGCGAAGTTCCCATCGAGGTCGGGACTACAAAGACAGACCATACATTCGGAACCGTCTCGTTCGCCAGTGATTTCCAGTGTAACCCGGTGTTCCTCACGCACTGTCAAACTCACAACGGCGGTGACGCAGTCGTCACGCGAAACCAGGCCATTCGCTCTGACGGAGCCGAGGTCCGATTGCAAGAAGAGGAAGCCGGCTCCGCAACGCACACCGAAGAAACAGTCGGCTACCTCGTGACTCCGCAGTTGATTCTCGGGAACCGAAGGTCGGTAGCGGAGTTCCACCCGAGTTGTCACGGGTTCGAGTTCGTCAACTCGTTCCACGAGCTTCCTGACCTTCCCAACCTCCCGGGCAACCTCGACGACAAAATCGAGAACATCGACGCCAGATACGGGCTGTGTGGTGGGATGGCGCTCGCAGCGCTGGACTTCTTCCTCTACGACCGCCAGGTTCCGGACACCGCCGACGACGAAACCCCACAGTCTGGTCCTCTGTTCGAGTATCTCTGGAAGCGCCAGATGGACACGTTCGACCACGAACACACCTACCGACATCTGCGCAAGTTCGTCCAGTTCTATCTCCCGACCACGTTCACCCGAGCGCGGTCGGTCGAGGAGCTACGCAGTCTGAAACGGGCGCTGGACGACGGCGACCCGACTGTTCTCGGACTCGTGTACGTCCGCGCCGGCGACGGAAACATCTGGAACAACCACCAGGTTCTTGCGTACGATTACATCGAGACTGGGGACACCACTCGAATCCACGTCTACGACCCGAACTGCCCCGGTGACAACAATATCGAGGTTCGAGTGACGGTCAAAGACCAGGGTGTCTTCGACCCGCGTCCCGACGACGAATACATCGAAGGCGCGCAATACAGAGGCGGAAACAAGATGAGCCGAGACGGCATTGGCACGCTGAACATTATCGGGCTCATCAACATGGACGTGCCTGCCCAGCGTCCGCCGCACAATCTGTAATCGGTTCTTTCTCCGTTTTTCGGATGAGCTGGCAGCGCAGTCGCTCCGTCGCCGTCGCTCCGTCGCAGTCGCTCAAAGAAGTCGGTCGACGCTCGGCGTTTCAGGCTGCCTGCAGCACGTACCGGTCGTCGTCTCGGTCGACGAGTCCGAGGCCGACGAGATGGTCCAAGACCGGATAGAGCGTGATTGTTTTCATCCCCAGTGCGTCTCGGAGCTCTTCGACGGTACCGCCACGCCGGATTGACAGGTAGAGGTAGACGAGCTTCGTCTGCGACGACGTGAGTGTGTCGGGGACCGGCTCGACGAGCCAGTCTAGCTGTTCGTCCGCGTCTAACGACGGTGTCGACGACGGGAGTCGGGGGTCTTCAGTGTACATCGTCACCATTCCATTCCGCCGTTGACACCAAGCACCTGCCCGGTCATGTAGTCCGACTTTTCGCTGGCGAGGAATCGGACGATACCGGCGATATCGTCCACCTCGGCGAACCGCCGCAACGGAATCCGTTGGCGAATCTTGTCTTGGATTTCCTCACCAACGTCGGCGAGCATGTCCGTCTTCGTGAACCCGGGTGCGACACAGTTAGCCGTCGTGTCGTGCCGGGCAAGTTCGAGCGCGATGGTACGAGTGAACCCGAACAATCCACTCTTGGTCGTCGCGTAGTTGGCCTGCCCGTAGTTGCCCTGTTGGCCGACGACGCTCGAAATATTGATGAGACGGCCGTGGTCGGCTTGCTTTAAATCGTCGTAGAAGACTTTCGTCGCGTTGAACACGCCGCCGAGGTTGACGTCCATGACGCGGTCCCACTCCTCGCGTGTCATGTTGTCGAACGTCCGGTCGACGGTGATGCCCGCGTTGTTCACGAGTACGTCCACTGGACTGAGAACCTCGTGAATCCGGTCGCGCATCGCCGCTACTTCGTCGAACTCACAGACGTTCGCCTGCAGCGCGATGGCGGTCCCACCGGCTTCCTCGATTTCGTCGACGACGTCGTACGCTTCGGCCTCGGAACTGCGATAGTTTACGACGACGTTTGCCCCCGCCTTTCCGAACTCCGTCGCGATTCCCCGACCGATTCCCCTCGATGCACCCGTCACCAGGCACGTTTGCGTTGTCAAATCGTTCATTTTTGTGTAGTAGTCACTATTCGCACACGAGTCTGTCTCGCCCCTGTTCTATACTCGATATCTCGGGGCGCGTCGGACGTATCGCCTGCGTGGTAGTCTTACGCCACTTCAATTGTTAACTCGCCGTCATTGCATATAGTAATTTCTCCGGTTAGATTGATGATACTTAGTCGTTTGACTATGTTCCTCAACCAAATGTGTTGGATGTGCACGGCTGTCACGAATATGGCGAAGGATTGACGCAGAACGTATCGAAATTCACTCGACTCTAAGCCGGCGGAGTAGAGAGTCGCCGTTTGCTCTCGAAGGTTTCGAGGTACTCGACGGCCGAACAGTCCTGCTCTCCGGTGTGGCAGGGGTACACGCTGGCTACCTGTTCGCCCTCGTAGATGGCGATACAGATAGTGGGCAGCGAGACGACTTCGTATTGTTCGTCGGCGAACGAGGACTCGATGGTGCGCTCCTTGAATGTCGATTCGAACGAGACGTCGTGTTCTCTCGCCCACTCTCTGAACGCCTCGACGTAGCCGAGCAATTCGGCTCCGTGTCCTGTATCCGTGAGAGGTCCGTCGGCACGTAGTTCACGGCCCCACACGTGGACGTCGTAGTCGTCGATTCGACCTGCGGCGTCGAGTTCTGCAAGCTTCTCGACTGCTGCCTCTTTCGTACGCTCCACGCCGACCTCCGCGTCGGCGCGGAGGAATAACTTCACGTGCTTTGCTTCGTCTGTGTTCGTGGTCATATCGAGTTCTACCAGTCGAGGTGCTGGGATTGTCACTACGTTGAACTTCGCAAAAACTCTTTGCACGCTCACATTTTCCGGAGTATCCACGTACTCGGCGTAGAGTGAGTCTCTTTGCGTACGAGTCGTGACTGTCTCGACCACGGGCCTGCAGAGTGGATACCTCCGGTCGCAGGTCTGGTTACTCGCCTCCGTCTGGGGCCGGGTCGACGAGCACGACTGCTTCGCCATCGATGACGGCCTCTTCGTCTTCGTTCGTCACCGTCGTCGACAGGCGGAAGCGGTCCGTGTCCAGCACTTCGACGACTTCGGCTTCGGCAGTGAGTCGCTCCCCAATCTCGACGGGACTCAGGAACCGGGTGTCCTGGGACAGATAGACGACGACTCCCGGGAGGCGGGCGAGGGCTGCGCTAATGAGTCCCGAGACGAGGGTTCCGTGGGCGATACGGCCTTTGAATCGCGTTTCCGATGCGAACGAGTCGTCCAAGTGGAGCCGGTTCGTATCGCCGCTCGCTCTCGCAAACGAGTGGACGTCCTCTTCGCTGATAGTCTTGGAGAACGTGACGACGTCGCCCGGCTGAATGTCTTCGGGCGTTTCGACGGTTCTCGTGTCTGTCCAGTCCTGTTCGTCGTACGCGACGGACTCGACGTTCGGTTTCGTCTGTCTCTTCTCGCTTTGGCCACCGTTACTGAAACCGAGGGCGGCGAGCGTCGCGCGGTTTGCTTCCAGGACGCTGTTTGCTAGGTGGTCCGAGGCGCGGAGCCACGATTTCGTCAGCTGTTGCATTCCTGTCGACGGGGAAGGCGTTGTTCTGTCTGGGGCGGTGTTCTCGCGGGGCATGCTCTACGGTCGTTTCTGCGGTCAGCACCCACCCAACTTATTCACTTCGGTGTGTTCACACCTCTCAACGAGTGAATTTAATGACACGTCGAGACATTTGGACCCATCTAATACCATCTGTTGCCATCAAATGGTATCTATGGGAATCTATTTGTTGTCTTGGCCACAACAGGCTGATAGGAGATGACGAACGACGCAAACGATGCGAGTTGGCCGCCGGCGCTTTTCGCATCACAGATGCAGAAAGCCAGCGAAGAGTTCACCCAGCAGCAACTCCAACTGTTCGAAGAATTACTGACGGCGGGTTCGGGCATGTCGGACGGTTCCCCGATGGGTGACTTCCCCGACCTCGGGTCGATGAGTCTGCAGACGGCAGTGTTCAAGACGCGCGTGCAGAGTGGGGGCCGAATCAGTATCCCCGACGCAGAGCGCGACGCTCTCGACATCGAGGAAGGAGACCTGGTCCAAGCGTTCGTCGTCCCAATCAAACAACCACGTGGTGATTCAAATGAGTGAGCAAGCAAATCCGTTCGCACAGTTCTTCCAGATGCAGCGCCGTTCAATCGAACAGACGCAGCGAAGCATGCATCAGGGCATCGAGTTCCAAAAACAGCTAACCCGGATGATGGTCGACGGCATGAAGGCACAACAGTCGGTCAACCGGAAGGGAACCGACTTCGCCCGGACCGCCTTCAAGTCGTATCTCGACATGATGGACTCGGCGATGCCGGGAGACGCCCACATGTACGCGGACATGAAGGGGATGATGGACGACCAGTTCGACAACATCGACGAAATGACCGCCGAGACTTGGGAGGTCATGGAAGAGAGCTTCGAGGAGAACGCAGAGGCCATGGACGAGTTCATGGACCACTCTGTCGAGTACCTCGACGAGGCGACTGACGTCTACCTCGAAGGCCTGCACGACGCAGAAGAGGCCTCGGCACAGGTCACGCCAGACGCCTCAGAGTAATTCGCTGAGGAACTATTTTACCCCGGCCGAAAGTACATCATAACAATGTCAAGACAATCCGGCGACGAGTGGACGATGTATGCAGAAGAGATGAACGAGACGATGATTGCGGCACTCGAACGCAACCTCGAAGCCCAAGCGCAGTTCGTCGAGTCTTGGTTCGACGTACTCGACGAGACGCCTGAAATGTCTTCAGAGCAACTGAACGAGGGGCTCGATGGCTACTCCAGAGCGTACGAAGTGTGGATGGAGGCTGCTGAACAACAGTTCGAGCGTGCGAGTGATGCGTTCGAGGGCGAGGACGTCTCTCTCAACGAGTTCCGTGATATCTGGCTGAACTCGGCGAACGAGGCGTTCAAAGAAGTGATGGGTACCTCGGCGTTCGCTGCCGCGACTGGACAGACTGTCGAGGATGTCCTCGAAATGCAACAAGAGGTCGACGAGGCCGCACAATCGACGTTACGCACGCTCGGGTTCGCCACGGAGGACGATATCGACGAAGTCGCGAAACGTCTCGTCGAACTCGAACGTCGTCAGCACGCCGTCGAGAAAAAACTCGACCGAATCCTCGATGCGATGGACGTGGAGGAATGACACCGGTGACATTCACGTTGGACCTGCAGCGACGCCAGTGGGAGGAGGCCGCCAAACTCATCGATAGGGCGGCGTCTGCCTCCGAAAGTACCGAAACGATGTCTCAGGTCGAAGTCGGGCAAACCCCGAGCGAGGTCGTCTACGAGGAGAACAAACTCGAACTCCTCCACTACGAGTCACAGACCGAGACACAACACGACGTGCCGATTCTCATCGTGTACGCGCTCATCAACCGGCCGTACATCCTCGACCTCCAGCCCGACCGAAGCGTCGTTCGGACGCTTCTCGAACAGGGGTTCGACGTCTATCTCATCGACTGGGGTGAGCCGTCGCCGCTCGACAGACACCTCACGCTCGACGACTACGTCTCGCGGTATATCGACAACTGCGTCGACGTCGTTCGCGACCGCTCCGGACAGGACTCCATCAACCTCCTCGGATACTGTATGGGCGGCACGATGAGCGTGATGTACGCCTCGCTGTTCCCCGAGAAGGTTCAGAACCTCGGGCTGATGGCTGCGGGACTCGTCTTCGACGACACGGGTGGCGTTCTCGAACAGTGGGGTGACGAAGAGTACTACTCACCGTCGGCCGTCACTGGCGCGTTCGGCAACGTTCCCTCGGAGTTCCTCGACGTCGGATTCGCGCTGATGGACCCCGTCGAAAACTTCGTCACCAAGTACGTCCGGTTCTTCGAAAACGTGGAAAACGAGTCCTTCGTGGAGAACTTCTCCCGGATGGAGCGTTGGCTCGCAGACGGTATCGACGTCGCGGGCGCGACGTATACGCAGTTTTTGGAGGACGTCTATCAGGGCAACAAACTCGCCAACAACGAACTCGAACTGGATGGAAAGCACATCGACCTCTCACGACTCGACATGCCCATCGTTCAAATCGTGGGAGAGTACGACCACCTCATCCCACCGGAGGCGAGCAAACCCTTCAACGACCTCGTTCCGAGCGAGGACACGGACGTCATCGAAGGAGCGACTGGACACATCGGCCTCTCTGTCTCGTCGCGGTCCCACAGAGACCTGTGGCCAGCCGTGAGTGACTGGTTCGCCGAGCGTTCGGTGCCAACCCACTCGCAGGAACCAGAGCCGAAGGCTGAAGACGAACCTACGACGGCCGAGGAGTCACACGAGGATGCAACCGACTCGGCAGGCGAGCCACACGAGGATACACCTGACTCCCCGGACGAACCGCGCGGGTCGCAGGGAGATGAGTCGAACGGCGCTCACGCAGGCGGACTCGAAGCCATCGACGGTGTTGGACCGACGTATGCGGAACGGCTCGCCGACGCGGGAGTCCCGTCTGTGGCCGCATTGGCTGCGGCCGACCCACCGGAGATTGCAGACGCTATCGACGTGCCGGTTTCGCGCGTGACCGCTTGGGTCAAGCAGGCGTCAGAGAAAGTGAACTGAACGGTTCTCGGTCGCACCGCTCAGATTGGGTGGACCGGAACTTTCGCCGACCGAACCACGCGGTCTGTACAGCTTCCGATGTGTGGAAGCTCGAAATCCGAGTGGCCGTGTTTTCCCATCACGATGAGGTCGATTCCCTGTTCTTCCACGTAGTCGAGGATGGTTTCGTGCGGGAGCCCCCGCTTACAGACAGTGACTGTTTCGAGTCCCAGTTCGTTGGCTTTCTCTTCGACTGCCCCGAGCATCTCTTCACCGTGGTCTTCGACCTGCTCGAAGAACAACTCGTCACTCGAAAGTGCCGGCGTATCGCCGTACGTTCGCCGGTCGACGACGTAGAGTGCGTGCACAGTCGCGCCGTACTTCTGTGCGATATCGAGGCCGTACTCGACACCGCGCATGGACCCATCGCTCCCGTCGATAGGGATGAGGATGTGGTTGTACATCACACTCACCCATTCACCAGCTTGGATAATCAAGTTTTAGTCTGTTGACGTGATAGTCCGGCCACGACGGACGCCGTGGACGGACGAAGATACTTCGTGAACAAACGAAGGTTGTGTTGTTTGTAGTTGGTAATTACCATTTACACACGTATGTCTGTAATGGGGTCATTTGGTGTAGTTGTATAACTAGAACACTATTGGGGAGTGTTTACTATCTAGGTGACACTATGTGTTTTCCCCTCACGAATTGTCTCTCCCGAAACTAGAATTCAACTGTAGACAGGAAACCTCAAGAAATGTATACTATCAAATTTCTCTGCTCTGGTCCCAAACACTGAATTTGAATGCCTGCTGATGAAGTATCCTCTCTATATGTACTCTGATTTAAGATGTGTGTCTGGAATCACCAATGTTTTTGAATGTGAGTTCTAACTGACTAATTTCGACATTCAGTTTTATCTCTCGTTGTCTTCCTCCTATCTTTCTGCATCTGCTTGTGTACTATCTTATCAACTGTTCTGCTGTGGTTCCCCATACGAAGGCCAGTGACTGGTGAATTGTCTCCCGTTTTCCACCACTCGTCGCAGCCCATCTTCTCTCCTCTTATCCTATTCTATCCTATCCTATTCTATCCTATCCTATCCTATTCTATCCTATTCTATCCTATTCTATCCTATCCTATCCTATCTTCTCCCATCTCCTATCTCCTCTTATCCATCTCCTCTCATTCCACTCAACCTCATCCACCCCACTCAATCTACGACCTCCCACCGTGGCTTCGAGCACCGCTTCACGACGACAACTCCAACAGTTGTAGGGGACTGCACAAATATCTTTAGGCCAACCTAAAACCGAAACGCATTACATTGGTTTAGGCTAGCCTAAAACATATGCAGCAACAATTGGCAGGCATCACAGTTCGGACGAACCACGGCGACACCGTGGGTGAGAACCGATGAAGTACGTGGACGCATCGGACGACAGCCTCCTGGGCCAACAAGCAGTCCGGGAGTCGAACGCGCGGACGTACCCACGTCACCTCCCGCTCGCCATCGACGAGGCCCGTGGTATCACGGTCACTGATATGGACGGGAACCAGTACCTCGACTGTCTCGCAGGGGCGGGTACACTTGCGCTCGGCCACAACCACCCCGTGGTCACAGACGCAATCGAGCGAGTGCTCTCGGAGACACGCCCGCTCCACACACTCGACATCACGTCGCCGGTCAAGGAGGCGTTCGTCGACGAACTCTTCGACAGCCTTCCCTCCGAGTTCGCCGACAACGCGAAGATTCAATTCTGTAGTCCCGCCGGTACCGACGCCGTCGAAGCGGCGATGAAACTGACGAAGACTGCAACCGGAAACCGGAGCATGCTCGCGTTCCAGGGCGGGTATCACGGCATGACAAACGGGGCGCTCAGCCTCATGGGTGACACCGGTCCCAAAGAGTCCGTTCCGGGACTCATGAGCGACGTTCACCACCTGCCGTATCCGTACGCATACCGATGTCCGTTCGGTATCGGCGGCGACGAGTCACACCGCGTCTCCAGTGAGTACGTCGAACGCTTGCTGGACAACCCGTCGTCGGGTATCGTCGACCCCGCGGGGATGATTCTCGAACTCGTCCAAGGCGAGGGTGGCGCGGTTCCCGCCCCCGACGAGTGGGCGCGAGAGATTCGCCGCATCACTCGCGAGCGTGACATCCCGCTCATCGTGGACGAGATTCAGACGGGACTCGGGCGCACGGGCGAGCTATTCGCCTTCGAGCACGCAGATATCGTCCCCGATGTCGTCACCCTGTCGAAGGCTGTCGGCGGTGGCCTCCCGCTTTCTGTCGTCCTCTACCGCGAGGACCTCGACGTCTGGGAGCCCGGTGCGCACGCCGGAACCTTCCGCGGGAATCAGGTCGCGATGGCTGCCGGTCGGGCCACAATCGAACACGTCGTCGAAAACAACTTGCACACCCATGCGGCGAACATGGGTGCACGACTGCGTGACCACCTCGAAGACCTCGACCGCGACTACGAGGTCGTCGGCGACGTCCGCGGACGCGGACTCATGCTCGGCGTCGAGTTCGTCGACCCGACTGGCGAGCCAGATTCCTTGGGATACTACCCAGAAAATCCAGAACTCGCAAAGCGGGTTCGAGAGGAGTGCTTCGACCGCGGTCTTATCATCGAACTCGGCGGCCGGCACAGCTGTACGGCTCGGTTCCTCCCGCCGCTTATCGTCAACAAGACCGACATCGACGAGATTGCCGACCGATTCCACGAGGCGGTCCGCGCTGCGGTCGAGGCTCGAAAGCCACTCCAGGGGGCAGCATGAGCCACGAGTCGCTCGATGCTCCGCCCGAGTCTCGCTCCGCTTCCGACGCAGAGTCTGTCGATTCGCTCTTCCTCGGGAGCGAGGTCGGAGCCGAGTCTTACCGTGACGCAATCGAGCAGTCTGTCGATATCGTCGCCGAGGCGTTCGGCGAGGCCGACTCGCCGTACACGGGTGCGAGCCCGGAAGCCGTCGAAGCGCAACTGGCTTCGTTCGACTGCCTTCCCGAGGAGGGCGTGGGACTCGACGAGACACTGGACCACGTCTCCGAGGAGATTCTCGCGGAGACGATTCGCGTTGCGCACCCCGCATGCGGTGCGCACCTTCACTGCCCGCCGGTGATTCCGGGACTCGCGGCCGAGGTGTTGCTGACGGCTGCGAATCAGTCGCTCGACTCGTGGGACCAAAGCGGTGCGGCGACCATCCTCGAACAGCGGATGGTGGAGACGCTGGCTGAGACGTTCGGATACGACGACGAAGCCGACGGCGTCTTCACGAGCGGCGGCACGCAGTCGAACTTCATGGGGCTGCTCTTGGCCCGCAACAAGGTGGCGGACGAGCGGTTCGACCACTGGGTGACCGAAGACGGACTGCCCCCGGAGGCCGACCGACTACGGATTCTCTGCTCGGCAGACGCCCACTTCACGGCCAAACAGTCGGCGGCGCAGTTGGGACTCGGCGAGAACGCGGTCGTGTCTATCGAGACCGACGACGAACACCGCATGTCAGTCGACGCGCTCGACGAGACGCTCGACAGGTTGGACGACGAAGACCTCGTTCCCTTCGCGCTTGTCGGGACTGCCGGAACGACTGATTTCGGCAGCATCGACCCACTTCCGAAACTGGCTGCTCGCGCGCACGAACACGACCTGTGGTTCCACGTCGACGCCGCCTACGGTGGCGCACTCGCATTTAGCGACACGCACCACGAGAAACTGGCCGCCATCGAGTGTGCTGACTCTATCGCCGTCGACTTCCACAAGTTGTTCTATCAACCGATTAGCTGCGGTGCGTTCCTCCTGCAGGACGGAACGAACTACCAGTATATTCAGCGACACGCGGCGTACCTCAACCCCGAATCGGACGACGAGGCTGGCGTCCCGAACCTCGTCTCGAAGTCGGTCCAGACGACTCGCCGGTTCGACGCCCTCAAACCCTACGTGACGTTCCGAACACTGGGTCGAAAGCGACTCGCGGAACTCGTCGACTCGACCCTCGAACTGGCCTCGGAGACCGCGGCGTATCTGCAAGATAGCGACCGGTTCGCGTGTCTTCACACGCCGACACTGAACGCGGTCGTCTTCCGATACGTGCCCGAACACGTTCCATCCGATACCGACACAGACCAGTACGTCGGCACACTCAACGAGCGCATTCGGGACGCCCTCCTGAACGAGGGCCGTGCCGTCGTCGCTCGTACCGAGGTCGATGGTGTCGCGAGTCTGAAGTTCACCTTGCTCAACCCCCGAGCGACGTGGGCTGACGTCGAGTCGCTCCTCGACGATATCGAACGCATCGGGAGCGACCTCGAAGCGACGACTGACGCGTCTCGATGAACACACTCGCCGAACGCACGTCTTTGTCCACCGACTGATGTCTCTGGAGTCCGGCGCGTCGTGGCGGTCGAGGTTCGTTACCGCTGTGGTCGAGCGGTGGGGTATCTCTCGGAGCCTCGCCATTCTGTCGATCTCGCAGGCAGGGGCGTCGTTCGGTGCTGGGCTCATTATCCCGCTTTTGGCTCCGCTCGTGGCCGGTGTGGAGTCGCCGATGGTTCCTGCGACGGTCGCCGGGATTCGCGTCACTCAAGAGGTGCAGGTCGGCGTGTTCTTCGCCGTCTTCGGCGTCGTTCGCTCTGCGGTTCAACTTCCGATGGGGCACTTCTCGGACCGAATCGGTGCCAGAAAACCGTTCGTCGAGGCCGGATTGCTCGTCACTGCCGGTGTCATTTACGCGTACGGTATCACCGGGTCACTCGGCGTGTTGCTGTCGGTACGCGCACTCCACGGCGTCGCACTCGCGATTTCGACACCGGCGCTGATGGCGCTTCTCGAACGGCTCACTGTCGGTGAGTCCCGCGGTAGTTCGATGGGGTTCTTCTCGTCGCTTCGAACTCTCGGCTGGGGGGTCGCACCAATCGTCGGCGGTGCAGTCGCCGACGCATACGGCCTTCAGGCCACCTTCACCCTCGGTGCAGTGCTCATCGTGGCGATGGTCGTGGTAATTCGAGTCGGCGTCCCCGACGTTTCGACCGCAGGCGACGAGACGGACGAACACACGGCGGACGCTGACTCTGGACGCGTCTTCTCCTCGTGGTCGCAGGCGCGGTCGTTCTGCGGACTCGTCGTCGCCGTCATCACCGTCATGATTGGCGTCTCTGCGGTCATTTCGATGGAGATGCCGATTTTGGAACGAATCGGCGGGTCGAAAGCGGGTTTCGGACTCGTCTTCGCGAGTACCACGATTACTCGCCTCGTCGTTCAGATTCCAGTCGGTCGTGCGACTGACCGCTTCGGCCGGATGGCGTTCATCGCGGCCGGACTGTTTCTCAGCGCACCACTCGTCGCACTGATGGGCTTCGCCCAGACGCTCTGGGGATTCGTGGCGCTGCGCGCGCTGCTCGGTGTCGCGCTCGCCGGTGTCATCGCCCCAGTTTACGCACTCGCCGCGGACTTGGCCGACGCCGGTCGAACCGGTCTTCAGATGGGGTTCGTAACAACCGCCTTCAGCATTGGATTCGCGGTCGGCCCCGTCGTTACCGGCGTCCTCTCGACAGTCGGCTTCGCCGTGCCGTTTGTCGCAACTGGTGGTGCAACTGCGGTCGCTGGGGTGTGTGTGGTCGTTTTGGTCGATGGCTGACCGAGCGTTCGACTGCCAGTAGCAGGCAGTGTGGCCTCGTCGTAGACCTGCCTAGCTGATGACCTCGCCGACGAGGCGTTCACGAAGCACGATCAGACTCGGTAACACTGTCAGGCACGCCCCGAACGCGAAGACGATGCTCAACCCAGTCACGATTCCGAACCGTCTGAGTGGAGGCGACAGCGCGAGGGCGAGCACGCCAAACCCTGCGGCCGTCGTGAGTGCGCTCCCGAACAGTGCTCCACCAGTCCCCGTGAGGGACGCAGATAGCGCGTCGTCGAGTGAGGACGCCCGACTGCGCTCGTCGACGAACCGTTCACCGAGGTGGATGGTGTAGTCGATTCCGAGCCCGATAGCCAGACTGGTGATGACGACCGTCTCGCTGTTGAACGGGATGTCGAGCACCGACATTGCACCGAGCAGCCACGCAAGCGCGAGGACGACGGGAACGAGGAAGACGAACGCGAGCCCCGGCGCACGATACCGCCACCAGTACAGACCCACGAGGAAGACGAAAATGACGCCTATCGTAACTGCGAACCCCGTCACCAACGTTTCGAACAATGCGTTCTGCGCCACGGCTGTGATGACCGGGCCACCGGTTGCGACTGCGGTCACTGGCGCACCAGACTGGATTCCCGTCGCGATGGTTCGAACGTCGCCCGCGACTGACTGGGCTGTCGCGTCGGACTTCACACCGACGACCATCCGAGCGGAGGCGTAGGAGCCGCTTTCCGTCCGGTGTAGGACTGTCGCTGCTCGCTCCGGGGCGACGTCGAACAGAACGTCGTACACCGCTGAGACGTTCGAATCTGGAAGGCCGTCTCCATCGTCGTCTCGGTCGTCGATTGCTGTCGCGAGGGTCTGGTTTTCGGCGGCGACAGACCGCAGGACGGAAACTGGACTCTGGCCCATCGCTTTCCCACGGGCGTCGAGGGCGACTGTCCCACCTTTGTTTACCCTACCGCTCGACTCATCGACTGCTGTGAGGAAGTCAGGTGACGTCACCGCCCCGCGTATCAGTATCTGTCCCTCCGAATTCTGCCCCTCTGGATGAAACGTTTCGCTTAGATATTCGAGGTCGCTTCGGACGTCGGTTTCGCTCGGCTCGAACGGTTCTGGAAGCGATTTCGCCCACTCGGGAGCGTCCTGCGGCAAGAAATCAGCTTGGTTGAACTCTGTATCCAGTCCGGTCGCGCCGTACGCTCCTGCCGAGGCCACAAGCAGCACGACGACGAGAATTCCGAGAGGTGCCCGTCTGGACACGACTGCAATGCGCGAAAGCACTCCTTCGAGCGGTCCCGGTTCGGTTCCGACAGCGGTCTTCTCGCGAGGGCGTCCGAGACGGACGAGTCGCTTCTCGACTTCGAGTTTCAGCGCCGGGACGAGTGCCGCGAAGACGACGAACATCGCGACGATACCGGTTCCACTCAGCACTGCGAAGTCCCGAATCGACCCGAGCGGACTCCCGTAGTTCGCGAAGAACCCGATTCCGGTCGTGAACGCGGCGGTGGCGAGTGCGACGACGACGCTCGCCATCCCGACTCGCATGGCCGATTTTGGGTCTCGTGGCGCTGCGGTGGGTTGTTCGTCCTTGTTATTCCCGGCACGCGCTTCGCGGTAGCGCATCACCACGTGAAGGGAGTAGTCGATACTCAACCCGACGAGTAAGAACGGGACTGCGATGAGTATCGAACTCGACGGAATTCCCAGCCAGCCCTGGATACCACTGACCCAGACCAGCAGTATGGCGATACCGAACACACTCACGACGACGTCGACGAGGTCACGGTACGCGATACTGAGCGCCAGAAGCACGAGCACGAGCCCGATGGGTGTGATGATGACGAAACTGTCTCCGACAGCCTGTGACGAGGCTGAATCGACAATCCCGCGACCGAACACGAACGCGCTTTCGAACCGCTCGTCGACAACTGTCGCTATCGCCACTTGTGCGTCGTAGGCTTCCTGTGGAGTCTCGCCTGCGCCAGGAGTTTCGGGTGATTGAAAGACGAACGTTACCCTCGCGTCGACGTCGGTCGTCCCCGACTGATAGGACGACGGGAGGAATCTCGTTGGGTCGCGACCGGGTGTGGTCGTCCCTGAATCGAGCACGCGCTCGACGAGTGTCGCCACTTCTGCTGGTGAGCGCGATTCGAGCGCCTCGATTTGTTCGTCGAGCGACGGTGCAACTGGCCGCGTCTCAGACTGTTGTAGTCCTGTGTTGCTTTCCGCGTTCGCGGCCTGTCGGTCCGCAGCGTACGCGGCGGTGGCGACGACGTTCTCGATTCCGACGATGCCTGCTTTCGTTTGGAGTGTCGCATTAATCGACTCGTCCTCGCGTAGCTCTCGTTGTACTCGAAGACTCCGCAGTAAGGACTCGCGGCTGAGAACGTCTGTGTCGGTATCCTTGACGACGATTTGACTCACCATTGTATCGTCGGTTTCGTACGTCGCTTGGATACGGTCGAGTGCAGCCTG
Source organism: Haloferax larsenii (assembly GCF_024730625.1). NCBI lineage: Archaea > Methanobacteriati > Methanobacteriota > Halobacteria > Halobacteriales > Haloferacaceae > Haloferax > Haloferax larsenii. Next base: position 73,562 of record NZ_CP078064.1, on the reverse strand, counting down.
CTCTTCGGAATCGATTCCCGTTTGGTCGATATCTTGCTCTGGTGTCGTTCCAAGCACTGCTCCTGCACCGACCGCGGCGGTCAGGAGAAGCACGAGGACAATCACGGGTACACTCCGCTCGACGAGTACCTCACTGAATCTGGAAGCGACCGTTCGTCTCATCGCGCTCCTGCCTCCCGCCGATTCCGTGGTCGGTGTGAGATGAAGCACGACCGACTGTGTGGTATCCTTGTATCCTTCATCACTACATCCTCCGCGTACTGTCGATAAGGAACGAAGGAGGCGTCCCAAAACGTGGGACAACTACGAGACGAACGCCGTCGTACGTAGCTCAGGAAGTACTGCCTGCTCTCGATTCGATGAAACCGTGACCACGGACTTTCACCCCCTAACGCGGGCTATTGCCCGTAGAGACCGTAAATCATGACCACGAACCCGACACAGGCGATGATGCTCTCGTAGAGCATTCCCTGTATACTCGGGACGTGGAAGATATGGTGGAGAATACCGACGAGGAACGTTCCAATCGTGATGACGAGGAGGCCCAGTGCGAAGTACTGCAACCCTTCGATTTGGGTTCGCTGGTACGCCCGATACGCTAACCAAGTGACGACGCTCCCGAGGAGGAGTGCTGCGATTTTGACGCCGCCGACGAGGTAGATGATACTCTCGGTCATGATTCGTCCTTCATCGCGGACCAGAATGCAGCCATACGGTCTTCTGCATCGCCTGTCGGTCTGTTGATTGTGACTTCGAACTCGTCCTCGTCGTCGATGCTGATGGAGATGTCGGTGAAATCCCGTTCGTACAGCGTCGCGTTCGGCCCGTCGCGCCGAATCTCCGTGTACTCTTTGACGAGGGCCGCGTCGCTGAGCCGTTCGAGTTTCCGATACACCGTCGAGCGCGGCAACTCACAGCTATTCTGGAGTTCACTCGCAGATTTCGGCTCGCGGAGCGCTTCGAGTATCACCCGACACTTGTCGTCCTCCAGTGACTGCAGTACCGTAGATACGGGTGGTTCGTCTTCGTTCTCGGTTGTCCCTTGGCCCATCTTGGCTGCCGTTTCGGTCCTATTCGCACGTGTTGGTATCAAAGAGAGCCGACGTGGAGTGAGATATTTTTCAGTCATTCGGGAAAGGTGTCGTGTATCGGTGCTCGGAAACGACGTCTGGTACTCTCGTCTTGGTACCCGCGTCGGTTTAGGTGTATGGAGTTGTCCCAGAACGTTAGACTAGTAAGACTGTCTGCACGTTTCGAGTATCCTGTCCCTCTCCCAGTTGTCCCACATCTTGGGACCCTTCCAGCGGTGTTTATCTCCCGTCGTCGAACTCGGTGGTGACGATGATTATCCGCGACAGACACACTCGATTGTCCTATCAGAACAGCGCGTTCCAAATGCATCTCCCCCCGGAGGGACGGCCATGATGTCGATGCTCGACATCGTGCTTTCCATCCACACTCTCTTTGCTGCGGTTTGGACCGGCGGCACACTCGTGATTGCTGGTGCCGTCCTTCCAGCCGCTCGGAAAGGCCTGCTCTCGACACAGGCAATCTCACTCATCGCCCGGCGGTTCTCCTATCTCACGATTGCGTCGGTGGTGTTGCTGATGGCCACTGGCGGGCATCTGGCCGGAACGCTCTACACGTTCGAATCACTCCAATCGACGAGCAGAGGAACCCTCGTCCTCGCAATGCTCGGTCTCTGGCTTCTCCTGTCGGTGCTCCTCGGCGTTGGGTTGAGACGACTATCTGCCCCCACTGACGAACAGTCTGGTGCGAACGTGGCGGCTGCAGCGCGCCCATGGTTCGGCAGTGCAAGTGCTGTTTCAGTCGCGCTTTTGGTCGTCGCTGGCCTGCTGTAGTTGGTATAATCGCTGGCCTGCTGTAGGCGAGCAGCACTGCTGGCCTGCGATAAACCACTACTCTGCGGTCGAACTGAGCGTCGAGGCTGGTGAGACTGTCGTCTCTCACGAATCGCTCGCGGACTGGGAGTGGTGTGAAACGTCGTCCGGTGCGGAAGGATGGGTGCCGTCAGAGAACCTCTCGACGTAGGTGTACGACTTCAGAATATCCACGTCGGCTTCACCTAGTCGTCAGCGAGGGACGCGCCCCCCGAAACGATACGTTCGGGAAACACGTCCAGCGGAAGGTGTTTCCGGACGCCTGCGACCACATCTGACGGCTCCGAAACGTCGAGCGGCGGCAGCGTGTACACCGGACAGTCGGTCATCTCAGCGAGCACGTCGGGGTTGGTTCGCTCGGCGAGTGTCTCGCCTTCGTAGTGGTTCAACACGATTGCCGAGACGTCGATACCTCGATTCCGGAGCGCCGAGACGGACAGCGCGGTGTGATTCAGCGTTCCCAGTCCCGACCGAGCGACGAGCACTGCGGGAATGCCCAAGTCGGCGACCAAATCAATCACCTCGCGGCCGTCAGCCAGTGGGACCCGTAACCCACCGACACCTTCCAGCACGCCCGGATTCGAGTCGGCGAGCAGCGCGCGGGCGTCGTCTCGAATCGTCTCGTATTCGACCGTTTCGCCCGCAACGTCGGCGGCGACGGCGGGGGCCAGCGCGGGTTTGAGTCGTCGCGGGCACGTCGCCGCATCGGCAGTCCCACACACGTCGGCGATGAACGACGCGTCGTCGTCCGGTGGATAGCCCGATTGAACCGGTTTCACACCTCGTGCGTCGGACCCTAACTCACGCAACCAACCGACGAGCCCCGCTGTGACGAACGTCTTGCCGACGTTCGTGTCTGTCCCGACGACGGCGAACGCGTTGTCCAACGTCTCGGCTCGGGTCATAGCAACCCACGCTCCTGTCCTGCGATTTCGAAGGCGTCGAGACAGCGGTCGAGTTCGGCTGTCGTATGGGTCGCCATCGGTGCGACGCGGATGCGACTCGTCCCTTCGGGAACGGTGGGTGGGCGAATCGCGGGGGCGACGATGCCGCAGTCTCGAATGCGGTCTGCGAGGGCGACTGCGTCGTCGCGACTGCCGACCAGCACCGGGAGAATCTGCGTCTCGCCCAGCACGTCGTACCCAAGCGACGTGAGACCGTCGCGGAGGTACTCGACGTTGTCCCACAACTGCTCGCGACGGTCGCCCTCGCGGGCGATTCGAAGGGCTTCGCGGGCAGCACCGACCGCGGGCGGTGCCAGACCGGTCGAGAAGACGAACGACCGCGCGGCGTTCACCACGTGTTCGACGAGGGGCTCGCTTCCGGCGATGTAGCCGCCCTGACTGGCGAGTGCTTTCGAGAGCGTTCCCATCTGTACCTCTATGCGGTCTGCCAGTCCGTCGCGTTGGACGATTCCGCCGCCGTCGTAGAGACCCGTCGCGTGGGCCTCGTCGACCATGACCCACGCTCCGAACCGTTCGGCAACGTCGCAAATCTCGGCCAGCGGAGCCACGTCGCCGTCCATGCTGAACACCGAGTCGGTAACGACGAGCCACGACTCGTCGGCGTCGCGCTGCACATTGGCGTCACACTGTTCGTCGGCCTCGCCGCTAATGCTGCGAGCGGCCATCTCCTCGGCGAGCGAATTCGGGTCACAGTGGTCGTAGACGACTGTCTCGGCCCCGGAGAGCCGACAGCCGTCGATGATACTCGCGTGATTCAGTTCGTCGGAGAATATCACGTCGGGGTCGAGTGCGGTGATGGTTCCGACGTTCGCCGCGTATCCCGACGAAAAGAGTAGGGCGCGTTCGGTCCCTTTCGCCACGGCGATGTCTCTCTCTAACGCGCGGTGTAACCCTGTATCTCCGGTGACGAGCCGACTCGCCCCAGCGCCGGTGCCGACCGACCTGGCTGCCTGTTGTGCAGCGCGAACGACTCGGTCGTCCTGCGCCAGTCCGAGGTAGTTGTTCGCCGCGAAGACGAGTCGCTCGTCGCCGTAGTCGGGCCGGGTACCGCGTGGGTCTGGTGCCATCCGCGTTCGCGCCGCGACGCGGTCCGCCGGTTGGAGGTCGCGGTCGAGATTTCGGTCCCGTCGCTCGGCGAGACGCGCGGCGGGGTCGAATCCGTGGTTGGAACCTCCCACCTCGGCGTCAGCGTGCAGGTCCGCTTGTTCGGTCATCGTGGACCTGTCAGAACCGCGGCAGCAACTCTGCCGGGCCGAAGACGCCATACTCTCCCGCGCGGTTTCGTCGGACGGCCGATTTCAAGTAGCCCAGTGCTGGGCCGTTGACGTTGGCTTCCATGCTAGTGTTGTCGTCCAGTTGGAAGGTGTTGGTCCCGCGTTCGCCGTCGAAGGTCGTCCCAGTCACGCGAACGGTCGTCGTCGTGGGCTTCTCGTCCGAGGTCACGTCGAGGATGCCGCCGACGGTGACATCCTCGGCGTCGCAGATGCCAGCGCGTTCCAACAGCACGTCGTCGGCGTGTTCCATATCGGTGAACTCGATGACGCCGTCGTGTTCGTCGATGACGTCAGCAATCTCCTCGTCGCTCATCTCGCGGGCGTCGTCGATGTCGTACTCGGGGAGGTGCGCGATGTCTTCGCGGACCGTGCCGCGGTTGTCCTCGTAGCCCGATTTGAGGCCGACGCCCCACCAGATTTCGACCTCGTCGACTTCGACGAACGACTGTGCGGCGAGCGCTGCTGCACCCGTGAGGAACCCGGGCGTCGCACCCGCTCCGCAGACGAACGTGATTCCCGATTCCTCGAACGCTTCGGTGCGCTCGTCGAGCATCCCGATGACGCGAGAGCGCTTGAGAACGTCCACGAGGACGCCCGAGTAGCCCGCATCGACGAAGCGGTCGGCGACCCGCGGAATAAAGTCGTGTTCGAAGTTCGGCAGCGCAATCAGTATCGCGTCGATGTCGTCGCTTTCTTCGATGATATCGTCGATTGGCGTGTCGGTCGGAACCGCCTGCGTCGAGGCGGCGACGCCTTTCATCTCGCCGGTCTCTTTGACCGCTGTCGCGCCGCCGTCGGAGGCGATGTTTCCTTCCGTCGCCGAGAGGAGTTCGTCTACGTCCAGTCCGTCGTGGTCGACTGCGACGCCGTGGCGGTCACACGCCGCGACCGGTGTCAGTTCGTCTTTGTGCGTCGAAACTTCGAGCGTCCGTCGGCCGATACCACCCGTTCCGAGTACTGCGAATGTAACGTCGTTCATCGTCGTGTCGTCGGTAGGTCGTCCGTTAGTTCGTCAGTTGGTCGTCGGTTGATGCGTGTTCGTCTGCTGTTCAGTCGTCGAGCTCGGCGTCGCCCCCAGCGGTCGCTGATTCTGTTACGCCGTCGGCCACGTCCTTCGAGCGGGCTTTGACCGCTTCGGGGTCGAACTCGTTGGCCTCCATATTGGGCTTGAGTCCCGCTCGCTCGACAATCTCGATATCGTCTCCGGGTGACTGCCCCTCGGTCGTGAGGTAGTCACCAGTGAGAATGCCGTCTGCCCCTGCTTCGAATGGCAGGTGCTGTTCGTCTTTGTCGAGGTTGACCTCACGGCCGCCGGTCAACCGAACGCGAACGTCCGGGAGCAAGAGCCGGTAGACCGCAATCGTCTTGATAATCTCCTCGGTCGTGATGTCCGCGGCGTCGCCGAGTTCGTCGCCGAGTTCCGTTTTGGCGACCGGATTCAGAATGTTCACCGGGAGCGAGGAGATGCCGATGTCGCGGAGGGCGAGCACCGCGTCCACCCGGTCGGTCGGGGCTTCGCCCATGCCGAGGATGACGCCGGCACAGAGGTCCATGCCCGCCGCCTTTGCACGTTCGAGCGTCTTCACCCGGTCTTCGAATCGGTGCGTCGAGACGATTTCCGGGAAGTATCGCGGTGACGTTTCGATGTTGTGATTGTAGTGATTGATGCCTTCGTCGGCGAGAATCTCGGCTTCTTCTTCGGTCAGGATGCCGAGGCTCGCGTCGATTTCGATGTCGGTCTCGTCGCGGACGAGCCTGATTGCTCGCAACACGTCGGCCCACTCGTCCGGGCGTTTTTCCTTACTCACTCCTTTCTCGGCGACCACGATACCGAATCGCTGTGCGCCGTCTCGTTCCGCGCGCTTCGCCGCGTCGAGAATCTCCTCTGGGTCGAGAAAGCCGTAGGTCTCGATGCCGGTATCGAAGTGGACCGATTGCGCACAGAACCCGCAGTCCTCCGCGCAGTTGCCCGCCTTCGCGTTCACGATACTGCAGGCGTCGACCGTGTCATCTCCGAAGTGTGCTCGCACCGCGTCGGCGGCTGGTGCGAGGTCTTCGACTGGTTGTGCGATGAGCGCTAACGCCTCTGTCCGGTCGATTTGGTCCCCGTCGAGAACCTTGGCGACCGACTCGTCGACCGTCTGATTACCAGTCTCGTAAACCACGCTAGGCAACGGAGTTTACGACAAGATAATAATTTCGGTGAATCTTCACATCCTGCCAGCAGCAATCGGTTCTCTAGCCGAGGCGCTGGCATCGACTAATCCACTTTCTCTCGTACGTGTCTTGTTCGACGACTCGGCCGTGGAGGTCGTGAATTGACTGGACTCCAGCCTCCTCACACCAGTCGATACAGGTTAGATACGCCTCGAAATCGAACTCCTCGCGGAGCGTTTCGTCTCGTTCGACACAGAGCGTGTCTTCGCCAGCGAGTGCTGCTGCGAAGCCCCGCGTGTGGCCGTCTGAGAGATACCACTGCCCTTCGTGTTCGAACACGGGAAGTGGGTCGTACTGTGGGTCGTCGCAGTCGAACCACTCCAGTACCTCGACGAGCTTCGGTTTCGAGAGGTACAGTTGCGTCGGAGACACCGCAGGGAGTGGGAGTTGACGTGCCATAGAGTCCGAGTGGCGGTGGTGATATGTTAAACATTCAGGACAGAAACGTGCCCAGCGGGTTCAGCAGTGACTTGGCCGAACTTCGGTGTAGTCTCTCGGCCGCACCCGCTCTCGATAGATGCCGGGCTTATTTTTCCGTGGCCTTCCTCACACCTTCTATGGTCTCTCGCCGAGTGTCGTTCCTCCTCGTCGGTCTGGTTCTCCTCAGCGGCGTCTCTGTCGCTGCGAGCGAAGCTATCGACTCACCGCCGACGTTCACACTTTCGAACGAAGACAACACGACCTATCGGGTGACTGCGTACACCGCAGAGAGTACGCAAGCCGCACTCCTGATGAACTTCGAAGTCACCACACGAGACGGTGAACGTCGTCTTGCGACGCTCTCGCAGTTGGTTTGGCCCGATGGATATCGGAACGTGACACTGGCGGACGACGGGATTCCAACGCAGCGTGTCACGGTCGAACCCGGCGACGAAGTGACGACGACTATCGAGGCGTGGGAACCCGGTAACGTCACGGTGTACATCGTCGAGGACCTCGGCGACAACGAGACGCACACGATGACCGAAATCAAAACCTGCACCGAGCGAGAACAAAAACACCGGTTGACGCTCGAACCGGACGGCGCGAGTGGGTCTTCGGTCTGTGCCTCCAGTTTGGATTGGTTGCTTCAGTAGTCAGCCGTCTCTCTCAGCGGCGTTCTCCATCCGTGTTTGGCGCACCACCACGGCAAGCGAGATGGCGTGAACCGGTCCGACCACGGCCGTACTCAGAAGCCCGCCCGCGACCGGTATCTGTGCGAGTCCCCACGATGCAAGGCCGAAGAGACTCAGCAGCCAGAACAGCGTCACGCGAATCCCACTCGACGCTCGGGCGCTCTTCCAGAGTGCCACCTTGAACCCCTCGTCTGCGGCCAGAAATCCGGGAACGAGGAAGACCCGAACCAGCACGAGCGTGAAGGTGAGAAACAACAGTGCCCCGAGTACGAGGCTCCCAACGTCGATACTCGGAGAGCCGAGCATCCAGGGAAGAATCGTCACTGTCGACATCCCGCCGAGGTATCTGGCGAGCGAACTGCGGCACCGCTCGACGCCGAGTGCGCGAGTAATCGTCAACCAGCCAGCGACTCCAGCGGCTAGCACCGCGAGGAGTTCGAGTGTTAGGCCACCGACCAAATACGGGAGTCGGAGGTCGACGAACACGGCGGCGCGTCTGGCTGTTCTGGCGGTCCCCATCGGAAACACGGAATATTGGATGCTGAACGTTTGACTGAGTCCATCCGACGCCGACAGTGGAATCGGGTCACGCATGCGAACCCAGTCGGCGAAGGCGACGAAGAGGCCCACAACCATGAACGGGACGACGAGCCCCGGGTCGCGACTGACGTGCCTTTTCACCGCGTCGAGTATGACTGGGGTCGACAGCCATCGTCTGGACTCCGAGGCCGTTGGTTCGGTGTCGGCCGCGCCGTGTTCTCTCTTACTCGTCATTTTGCTTCCTCCAGTGCGATGACGCGCTCGCGGTTCACTGCATAGAGAACGCCGTCGCCGACGACCGGCGCAGAGAGCGGGACCTGCGGAGGTTGGAACTCGAACCGCTTGGCACCCGTTTCGGAGTCGAACGCGACGAGGGAATAGCCTTCTTTGACAGCATAGACGACGCCGTCGGCGACGACCGGTGCCGTCGCGCCACCGAATGGCGCGGTCCACAGCGTCTCTCCCGTTTCGAGGTCGAGGGCGTGCAGCGACTCCAGTTCGTCGGTAACGAAGACCTTCCCGTCGGCCACCGCCGGTGTGCTTTCGGTCGCGTTCGCGTCTAGCGTGCGTTTCCAGAGTGTCGTCCCATCGTTGGGGTCCAGTAGCCAAACCACTTCACGGGAGGGGACGACGAGACCTGCTTCGGTCGCAATTGGCGGTAAGAGTAACTGCTCGTCGACGTTGCGTTGCCAGTGTTTCTCTCCAGACTCTGTGTGGAGCGCGGCCACTCCATTGGGCCAGTACGTGACGTAGACGAGTCCGTCTTTCACCGCGGGCCTGTTGAAGTCGGCACCGAATGTGTCGTCTTCGGTTATCGTCGTTCGCCATCGAGTCTCTCCGTCGTTTGGGTCGAGTGCAGTGATGTCGCTCTCTCCCGGAACTGGCGTGTAGATTTCCCCGTCGGCGACGACCGGTGCCACCGGCTCTGCTGGACCAAAGAAGAGGCCTCCTGTCTCGTATCGTTGGTTCCACCGTTCGACCCCGAACTGGGCTCCTGTGAGTGGAAGTCCGACCCCGCCGTCAGCATTCAGGCCGAACACTCCAGCCGAGGACCCGACCGCCAGCGTGTCGGTGTTGTAGACTGACGAGTGAGAACGGGCCGGCGGCGACTGATAGGGACCGGGGTGGCCGAATTTTTTGGCCCCCGTCTCGGCATCGAGTGCGAGCAGCCCTTCTCCAACGGCGTAGAGTGTATCGCCCAGCAGAATCGGAGACTCTGTTCCGCGAAACCAGTCTGTCGAGTCGTGCGACCACGCGACCTTCACGCCGTCTTTTGGCCCACTTGCTGTGGGATTAAACCCGGTTCCTTCGGGGTCGTACCGATCCATCGGCCAATCGTATGCGGGTGTGGGTGTGGAAGCAGACTTCGGGCCGCCTGCGACGACGCTACTCGCCAGTGTCCCGGTCACGGCGAGCCCGGTTAGTTCGAGAAATCGGCGTCTGGAGGGGACCATCTACTCCATCTTTTGGTTTGTTCACATAATTAGTGTCGATACGTGAGGAGTTGCTCTTACATTCTGTTGAGAGCCTCTTCGGGGACCGGACGTACCACTCCGAACACGAAGCGATACCCGAGGAATCCGAGATACATGCCGGTGAATCCGGCGTAGTAGAGTCCCACGAGTGCCGAATTCAACATGAGCGGGAGACAGAGGGTTACAATCCCAATCGCGGTGAACAAAACCGTCTGCAGCGGGTGGCTCCGTAGGTAGTCTCGGACATCGTAGAACCGAGGCGGGAAGGCTTGATGTTCAGATAGGTATTGGAACCAACCGCAACCGCTGGCGACGACCCCGGCGGTCAGCAGGTGGGTCAAAGAGATGTCGAATGGCACGCCGAAGAAGGCGAACTGATAGAGTATCCACACTCCAGATGCCCCCAAGAGAAAGTCACGTAGGAGAACTTTTCGTGCGTCGTCCATCGATGGCGCGAGATACTCACAGAACTCATTCATATCTTATTTTTAGGACACATGTCGCCGATAGCGACTGCGCTGTCTGTCGTGAGGGGCCTGAAATAACGTGCAGCTGTCGGCCTCTTAGGCGGTATCGAGGTCGTAGCCCCACTCTCGGAGCACGCCAGCGATTAGCTCTGGATTCCGCTGGGCGACGACCATCGCGGCTTCACGGTAATCGGATTTGTAGACGTTCTCTCCGAGGAGTTCTTCGAGCGTATCCTGGAGTTCCGCTTCCCCATCGATAACCTCCTCTCGGAGGAAATACGGAACCTGCTCGCGTCCCTCGTTTACCTTGTTGCGTCGAAGCTTGTACGGAATCGAGTCCATCGTCGGTCGCTGGGACGTCGATTGCGACTCTGACTTTGACTCGGACTCTGATTTTGACTCCGTCTCGCCCCCCGACTCTGACTCCACAGCGTCCGTCTCGGCAGTCTGCGCCTCAGCGGTCTGTGTCTCAGTAGGGCTTGCGGACGTGCTTTCAGGTTCGGTATCCTCGTCCACCGCCCCCGCAGGTTCTTGTTCGGTCTCTGCGGGTGGTTCCTTTTCGTCCGTGTCGTCGAGACCGGCGTCCCGAGACCCTGATTTGAGTCCCATTAGGCAGTCACCTCGGGGGCTTCGAGACCGGCCTCGCGTTCGAGGTGTCGGGCCAGTTCGTCGAACTGGTCGAGCGTTTCGAGTTCGTAGTCGCGCTTCCGGTCGCGATGTTCCTCGACGTACGTGTAAGGACTGCACTGTTGTTTCCAGCACCCTTCCATCAGCGACCCGCGTTCGCCGACGACGACCGGAACCGGGAAGCCGCTTTCGCGGAGTTCACTGAGAATCTCCCGCTGGTCGCGCGTATCTTTGTATCCGATTGGCAGGACAGACAGCACGCCCACGTCGACGTTGATGCTCTGTTCCAGTCCGTCGACGAGGTCGTCGAGTCCCTCGATGGACTCCTGTCCTTTCGCGGTCGCTTCGAACGGGATAACCACGTTCCGCACTGCGACGAGCGCGTTGTAGAGAATCGGCCCCGCCTTCCCGGCGGAGTCGACGATGACGACGTCGTACTCGTCGCGGACGTTCGCCTCCCGGAGGACGCGATGGAGTTGGTGATACATGCTGTAGGACTCTCCGAAGTTCTCGGCCTGCTGTTTCTCGTTGAGGAGGAATTCGTGGAGGTCTTCGAGCATGTTGTGGGAAGGAATGAGGTCGATACCGCTTTCGACCTCGATAGCGAGGTCGTGGAAGCCCCCCTTCGGTCGGCCGACGAGGTGCCGAACGAGGTTGTCCACGTTCGGGTCTCCGCGGTCGTAGTCGGGGCCGAAGAAGTAGGTTAGGCTCCCGTTTTGTGTGTCCATGTCGATTACGAGAACGTCGTGTCCGGCGCGCGCGTGACTCGCCGCGAGCGTCGCAGCGGTCGTCGTCTTCCCGACGCCTCCTGCCTCCGAAACCGGCGCATACGTGAGCATTTGCGCATTAGTTGGAGACCGTGAATATAAATCTAGGTCAGACAACGTAGCGATGATATCTGGCTATTATTTATAACTATGGAGTATAGCTATAGTTTGTAACTATGGTTTCTAGCTACAGCGTGTGTTCAACTATCGTGGGTGTGCTGTGTGGCGATTGTGGTCAGATACGGTCTGTACCTACAACTTTTGGGCAATACTGCTGTAGAGCGGTATCGTTCGTGGCTCAGTTATCTGGTCTAGTGTCTACCATAGTTGGGACGCTAATCTGCAGACTAGGGGTGTGAGGTGTAGGTGTAGAGTGTAGTTGTTGGATATAGGTGGAAAATATAGTTGTAAAATATGTGTGTGGGGTATAGCTATACATTACTGGTGTGAACTACAGTTGTTAGCTGCGGCTATGGACTCTGGGTATGAATCATGGCTGTTGGCTATTGCTGTGGCCGGCTCAAATGCGCGCCATCCTACAGGAGACTATCCAGTCTTGTGCCCTCGATTTTTCGTTGGTGGACCTGTCGGAACGAATAATCACGGTGCTCCGCAGGTACAGCAGCACAGCGGGATACTGCCGTAGAGTATAGCTAGATTCAGGCCATATAATATGGCTACTTGTTATAGCTATACAGTATAGGTGAACTATGTAGGTGAACTGTATGGCTTCAGTGCGTGTTTTTGAGAATACCCCCGCCGTTCGTCACTCTGTCTCGACAGGCACACCCCGTTCGTCGAGGGCAGCGGCGACGTGTGGAACGTCGCACACACCGACCACGTCGAACACGGTGAGTTGTGGGCGAAACGGAACGTCCGACTCGGTTGCCATCTCAACGAAACTGGGGCCGAGGTCCCGAAGTTCGCTCCTCCCACGTTCTCTGCGATGGCCGCAGTGTACAGTGCGTGATAGGCGCCGATTCTGGTACTATCTGTGTCGGCTCGTTGGTCGAAATAGTCGAGTTCGCACCTCGCGTCGTGAAACCTGTTTTCGGCGTGTCGAGGTGCCCACAGCAAAAGAGAACTGCCGGGTGTGGCCCTCCGCCATCGGGCACGTAACAGTTTGCGGTCACGTGGTAGTTCGGTCGACTCTCGAAGACGACCGACTCGACCGAATACCCGTCTCGGTCGATTCGCTCGACTGTCTCGACCGATGGATTGTCCATTCGCTCGGGTAGTCCGCCGATGCTCGACAGAAACGTCTCCCGGACTTGTTCTCGATGGTTTTCGAATTTTTCGGCGCGTTCGGCTGCAAAGTGGTCCTCAGCACGGTCCAACGCTTACCGTGACAACTGGTCTCGAACGTCGACGTATCCGTCTACGTACTTACCGAATCCATTCATTGGTGTTACTGTTGGAATGTCAGTGAATAATTATTATTCTACTGGAGGAACTGTCTCGTTAATGCCCCTCAACTGGTGTTCGTCTGTCGGGTGCTTGATGCGGTCACTGAAAGTCACAGTTGTGAATAATAGTTGCAAGAATCTCGCGGGCACTCAGATGACTTCTGCTCATGGGTTGTGGAAACGGTCGATCCTCATTTGGACATCTGAAACAACCTTTCAATCAGGTTTCGGTTTGTGTAATCGATCCGAACGTCCGACTCTAATCGGGTGATAGATGTCCAATAACCGAAGAAATCTGCCAAAAACTCAGTCTCTGAACAATCATGTTTCTCGGTGAGTCTATGGAGACACGCAGCCGTCGGATCTGTTCTGTGAGGTTTGAACACTGTGATGTCGAGAATCACCTCTGTATTGATGTTTATTGTACTGTATAATCAAGACCGTATCCCCGTTGGTTTTGACAGCAGTTTCGTCGACTGCGACCCGACTTGGCTGCGACGTCGGCGGATTTTAAATAATATTTTCTAAATGATGTATTTATTGAACTACCCTTGATACGCTAGTCCGCTGGTCGAACCTCTGATCAACGTCGGTACTGTGACTGTCGAGTCGCTCCTCAACACATGGCAGATACTCGTCGGACGACAGGCCTTGGGATACAGTTGCTTGGGGTATAGCTGACACTCTGTCGGCGGTCGACGTGACTGTCGAGTCACTCATCCCCGAGCAAGTGAGGCGTCCGTGGCACCGAGGGCTCAGAAACACACTCGCCTTCATCTTAGAGACTATCAATTCAGTTGTTCTCAAGACGGATCCGCACGTTGCTGATCAGGTCGTGGACGCTGCTACTGAGACGCGGCGGTTCGAATTCCGGGGGCAGACGTACGAGTTGACGCGACAGTAAGACGGGGATGGGTGTGTGACGTGGGGGTCGTGCGCACTCTGAAGCAGTCGGGTGCGTGAGTGCAGTACATTGGTCGGTCTGTGGTGGGTCGGATTGTGATCTGTCTTAAGGGGGCTCCTGTCGTTCACGGTGGGGGTGAGGGGGAGTGGGTGTGCTACTGGGGCTGTCGAGGTGACCTCGGTTCCAGTTGCCTCGGATGTGGGTGCCAGTGGAACTGCTATGTGGCGGGTTTGGTTCGGTGGGTGTGGCTCTCTGCGGTTTGGGTGGTGAGTGTTGCTAGCCTTCTGTGGGTGCGCTAGAATGGTGCGACTGTCGTCATATCTTCAGTCGGTTGGTGTGTTCTCTAACAGTCTGTGGCACGTCACTGATGCTGCACTCTGACCACACCTGTCAGTTGAATATATTATACGTCCTGTCTGTCTCCCTCTATGACGGTAGTACTGCTGTAATTGTATGTCGAATTTGATTATTGGATGTCATGTATTGGTTGGTTCGCTACTAATGTCTCCTGGAATGGCTGTCCCTCGAGGAGGTGGTGAAGTGTCTGGCGGCGGACCCACCTTGGATCATACGGGCCGTGGGCAGACGCTGGGGCAGTGCCGAGCGACCGTGAGTCCCGTGTTGGCCGTCGTGCTCGTGAGGTGTCCTTGTTTGACTCGCCACCGAGAGTGGGCGCTGTCTTAGTCTTGCGGTAGGGTGGACTAGTGGGACGCAATCTGTCGGTGGCTTCCAGAACGTCGTGTTAGTGGCCTACACGAACGCGTTGTTCGTGTGGAAAGTTCGAAAGCCGCCTGCTTTCGAGCCCGCAAACGCGCTTCGTGAGTTTGGGATGTCTCCCGCTGCCCACATTCCCACGTGTCTTCTCAGTCCCGCCGAAATGCACTCGCTGAGAAGGTCTGCAAGCAATCTACCCAATTAACTCAACGACTTGCTTGTTCCTCAAACTGGCGTAACTAGGCGGTGCCATAATACGACTAAAGTCGTGGAATTGACAATGGCCTTCCCAGTCTGTTCATAACGGAGTCGGTGTGGAATCTCTATTTAGGATGAAGGAAGTATTATATCCCATACTTTTTCATGTTGCTCAATTAAAGTATTCAACGTGGCTAATCAATATTTGCCATCTCGACGGGCTATTCTCGCGACTGGCCTTACTGTAGTCTCTTCAGGATGTATGGCTCCGTTTAGTAATGGGCCAGATTGCTCACTATCGTATGATCATAACGAAGAAGAGGATCACATTTATATGTATGATCTTGGCACCACGAGCAACAATGTCAATAAAGGAGGCAGCTGTAGCCGGTGGACAGCCAATAGTTGTTTCCAGATAACGTTGTGGATCAATACAGAGGTTATTACTAGGATCGAAGTCCAGGCACCAGATAACGAGACCGTCGCCCGCTGGAGTGCGAACAGTACATCTGAGTCTGAACAACCAATGGCGAATGAGAACAAAACCCTCCCGAGTGATAACGAAGATGTTTTTGTAGGGGTTACTGAGACACCCTCTGCTAATAATCCGAGTTTTGGTCCGGATGTTCCAGATTCTGCGCTTGGGGTTTATTTTGAACTAGCTGACCTGAACAAAGGAGAGATGGCTACGCGCCAAATATTGCTATTTGATGACGATGAAGAACAGGTCGAAGAAATGTCCGCTACACTAGATTGTTTATAGTCATTAAATAGGGCATTGTTAGTTAGTGACCTCCTCAACCGGTGTTCGTCCATCGAGCGATTGATGCGGTTCTGAAAATCATAGTATTGCACAAATTGTGTGAACTTCCCGTGGACGCTTCCGTGACTGCCCACCCACGAATGATGGAAGCGATCTTCTTGCTTCTCAAACTGGCCGTACCTAGACAGTGCCCTCCTAGATGATATGGAAAGTAATATCAAAAGCACACTTATAATTTATAGCTATACCTCATATCTATATTTTCTAGCTATAGTGTTGATCCCCCAGAGTCGTAACACGTCGCCGTCGAGTGGTTCGTTCGCGCGCCACTGGCGTTTCAGTCACATCCAGTCGAACAGCGTGTCTCGCAGTGACCGGTGGAACTTACGCAATGGACGTTCGTATTCACTCTCCATGACCGAATCCCCATTCGACGTGACAATCCGCGTCGCCACCGTCCAGAAAGCACCCGAGTTCTCCGAGTCGAACAAGCCGAAGATGGTCAAACTCTGGTTGGACCTCGGTGACGAGACACTCCAATCGGCCGCCCAACTCGGCTATCATCACGACGTCGACGAACTCGTCGGGACCCAAGTACTCTGTGCAACGAACCTGGGTTCGGTTCGGATTGCGGGCTTCAAATCCGAGGCGTTGACTGTGGGCGTCCCTGGTGACGATGGCAACCCCGTCCTCGTCACTCCCGAGAAGGAGGTACCGACCGGCGGGGCGCTTTATTGAACGAGAGCGCGACAGCTGACGACACTGTTCTGTCTGTCCGCAACTGGTGAGCGCCTAGCTGTTCCACTGCCACGGGTCCGACAGACTACTCGTCGCGTCGTCGGATGTCGTGTTGGTGGTCGCCGTGGTGTCGCCAGTCGCCGTCGCGTTCGTCGGGACCGATGTGGATGTCGTGTTCGTCGCGCTCGTCGATGCCGACGTCGTGTTCGTCGCGTCCGTCGAGTTCGTTCCAGTCGATTTCGTCGCCGGTACTGATGACCCGGTGTCTGCAGTGACCGTCCCGCTCGTCACCTCACCGAGTGGTGCTTGGATGGCGTAACTCGGCGTCTCGATTTGAATCGTGCTCTGTGCGTCCACTTGGACGAATCGAAGCTCGAGCGTGTACGACCCATCCGAGTCGATTTTGGTCGCTTCTACTTGGCCGGTCGGCGGGTGGAACGCCCAGACCGTTCCGTTCGCGTCGCCTTGGCTCGTCTTCCCGTCGATAGTTCGCACATCGTAGGTGTAGCTGGTGTCGCTCCCCGCGAGTGGGTAGTCCCGGTCGAGCCAGGCCTCGTAGCCTTCTTCGATAGCGTACACTTCTTCGAACCCCGCATTGAGCAGTGCCGCCGCCCGAAGCGAGGAGAGGTAGTGTGGGCATTGACAGTAGGTGACGACGCGGTCTGCCTTGTTCCAGTCTTCCGTGGGGTCGTACGCCCGACCATCTGGTGCGGGGCTGAGGACCGAGCCGAAGATGTGGGACACGTCGTGGTTGGTCTCGCTGCGTGAATCGACGAAGCGGGCTTCCCCTCGCGCATACCAGTAGTAGGCGTCTTCGATTGACACGAGTGGCACTTCGACGGACGTCTCGTCGATTTCGCGAACGACCGTGTCGTACGAACTCGTGTCGATTGCCCGCTCTTCCGGCACGGTGTCGAACTCCGGTGGGTACCCGTCGGAGGGATTGGTGTCCTTCGGCAGGTCGTCACCCTTTCGCGGACCGTTCTGTTCGTCCTGTGGAGTGGTGGTTGCCGTGTCCGTCGATGTCGTCGAATTCGTCTCGGTCGCCGTCGTAGCCCCTGCTGTCTGGCGTTGCTCGGCCGCACCACCCGAACAGCCAGCGAGTCCTGCGAGTGTTGCTGCACCGGTCAGTTGGAGGAACCGCCTCCGGTTCGACTGTCGTTCTGACATCGACAGGGCATTGCCCGCAACTGCTGTTTATTATTTTTAGGGTAAGGAAACCACCCCCTCACAGGCCGAAATCGTCCCGCACAGATGCTGATAGTTCACTTTCACGAAACAGACGTGGTCAAGCCGTTTGTCTCACGTAGCGTTTCTCCCAGCGCTGACGATTCCTGACCGCTTCGCGTCCCTCCTCTGTGAGGGAATACTCGTTGGTCCGGCCATCCCGACTGCCTTTGTCGATGAGACCACTGTCCACGAGTTCGTTCAGGTTCGTGTAGACCCGCCCCGCAAGGAGGCTTCGCCCCTGGGTCTGTTCGAGTTCCGATTTGATTGCTTGCCCCGAAGACTCGTCCATCCCGCTCACAACGAAGAGCAAATCGCGTTGAATCGCGGTCAATTTGTGTACATCCATGGTTGCCGACACGAGTCCGTCACACATGAACCACCCAGATTGTTGCTTCGGTTAAAGGACTCTATAAGCCCCGAAACTGTCGTTATCAAGCGATTACTCCCCACCCAACCACTGTCGACCCCCGGTTCTAGTCTCCTGATAGTAATGGTGGTGCCTGCACATCATAGACGTGGGTCGACACACACCGTCCCCCCTCCGGTACGTGCCGACCTGCGAACTGGGGCTGTCAGGGTGCCAGAGCCTGCCACTGCGCGTGGCTGGGCTACTCTCCCCTCCCATCTCTTCTCCTTACTGATATCATAGTAAGGAATGTGGAGTTCTTCGTCCGAACTATGTTCGGAACCAGCGGTGTCCGCGGAACAGTCGGCGAAGACGTCACGGCGGAACTTGCGGTCGCAATCGGCCGTGCGCTCGGGAGTGAAGGATACGACCGCGTCGTCGTCGGACGCGACGCACGAGAGAGTGGCGTCGTGTTCGAGCACGCACTCGCGGCCGGGCTTCTCGAATGTGGGGCAGACGTGATTCGCGTCGGAACACACCCGACGCCGACTGTCGCGCGGGCTGCCGAGTGGTTCGACGCCGACGCTAGCGCCGTCGTGACCGCCTCGCACAACCCTCCGACCGACAACGGCGTGAAACTGTGGACGAAATCTGGCCGCGCGTTCGGCACTGACAGACGAACCGCAATCGAGCGCCGTGTTCGGGAGTCGGACTACGAACTCGCGGCCTGGGACGGTATCGGCAGCGAACGACACCGAGACATCGGCGACCGCCACCGACAGGCACTCCGCGAGAGTATCGACCTCGAAGACTCCCTCTCGGTCCTCGTCGACATCGGAAACGGAACCGGACGACTCACCGCAGACGTCCTCGCCGACCTCGGCTGTTCGGTCACGACGTTCAATGGACAGCGCGACGGGCGGTTCCCAAGCCGACCCAGTGAACCGACCGCAGAGACGTGTCACGACCTTCAGACTCACGTTGCCCTGACTGGCACAGACCTCGGAATCGCCCACGACGGCGATGCAGACCGGATGATGGCGGTCGACGAGTACGGAACGTTCGTCGACGGCGACACACTCCTCGCGTTGTTCGGGCGGGAAGCGGCCACCGAAGGCGACCGAATCGCCGTGCCCGTAAATACGAGTCTCGCGGTCGACGACGCGCTCGCGATGGTCGGTGCAGACGTCGTTCGAACCCGCGTCGGTGACGTGTTCGTCGCCGAGAAGTGCGCCGAACCGGACGTGGTCTTCGGTGGAGAACCCTCCGGCGCGTGGGTCTGGAGCGACGAAACACCTTGTCCTGACGGTCCGCTTGCGGCCTGCAAACTCGCCGAACTCGTCTCGAAACGGGGGTCGTTAGCCACTCTCGTCTCCGAAGTCGATACCTATCCCCTCCGGCGCGAAAGCATCGAGACGGATGACAAAGCCAGCGTCCTCGAACGTGTCGAGACGGTCGTTCGCGAGCGGTACGACGACATCGACGACCGCGATGGCGTCCGTGTCGCGACTGACAGTGGCTGGTTCCTCGTCCGGGCGAGTGGGACACAACCCCTCGTCCGCGTCACCGCAGAGGCACGCACTGAGAGTGATGCGGACGACCTCTTCGACGAGGCGGTAGGGGTCGTCGAACAAGCGACCCAGTCGCTCTCAGTGTAGCTACTTCACGCATCATCCCGCTCAATCCGAGTTCTCCGCACTGCTAAAACCCATTCTAATAGAATGTTACTATCACACACGGGTATTTCAATGCTGAACATATGAAGACTGAATTTCACACTCTAGTGTATTGTACATCTAATTGAAGATTCATGGAGCCTAGAACCACTCGCCGAAACATACTGACTGCCGCTGGCGGACTCGCCCTACTGGGCACGGTCGGTACTCGAACTGCAACTGCCGGATTCGCTCCGGGATTCGTCGGAACTGCACCAATGTTGAGCGACCGTCTCCACCCGACGATGGGGACGAGCGACACCAACCCGACGCTCGTCGTCTACGTGAACTTCCTCTCGGAGGAATCGCAGTACTTCGTCCAGCACAACCTCGAAGACATCGTTCGCGAGTACGTCCTCACCGGCGACCTCAACGTCGAACTTCGGTTCCTGTCGTACCAACCGGATTCGCTCGACTCGCCCCTCGTCGGCGACGACGAGGGTGAGGCTCGTGCTGCTCGTGCCGCGTACGGCGTCTGGAACGTCGAACCGGAGAACTTCTGGACGTTCTTCGAGTTCATGTTCTGGAACTTCACGACCGAGACCTACACGCACGACCGGTTGGAGTCCTGCATGGACCAGGCAGGGGTTCGGAACATCACGAAGATTGCTAACCGCGCGTACGAGGGACGCTACAACAGCCTCGTCCGTGCGGCGACTGAGGACGCCGTTCGATACGGGATTTCGGACGTGCCACGGGTTCGACTGCTTCGGGACCACAAACACGGAAACTACGCGGATATCTTGGGCTGGACCCAGACCCGTCTCGACAGAGTCTCCAAGGGGAGTGTCGAGATTCACCCGCTCCTCCCGGACACGAAATACGAGACGCCCGTGTACGTCATCGATTCGGGGAAGCCCGGTCCCACGGCGTTCGTCGTCGGCGGGATGCACGGTGAAGAACCGCAGGGGTACATCGCTGCGGAGCACATGACCCGGTTCCGTCCGACTGGGGGGAAACTCGTCGTGATTCCGTACGCGAACCGGCCGGCGGTCGACCTCGCTGCGCGATACACCGAAGACGGCGACCTCAATCGCCAGTTCCCCACCGGGTCGGACCCGACCAGCACGCTCGCACAGGCAATCTGGGACGAACTCCTCGAACACGACCCCGACGTGGTCGTCGACCTCCACAGTTCGAGCGGAATTTACAAACACGACGGAAAGGTCGGACAGGCCATCTTCCCGACCCGTGCAACCCCACAGAACGCGGTCGACGCCTGCGACCTCGCCAACAACTACTACATCGAACGGTCTGTCTACCCGTCGTATTACGACTTCAAGCGCGGAAACACGCTCGATGGGTCGCGGCCGCTGTTCATCCACAAGGTGTATGGCGACCTGCACCTCCCGGGATACCTCGTCGAGACGACGCGAAAAGAGACCCACATCGAAGATGCGGTCATGTGGGGTGTCGCTCTCGCACGCGACCTGCTGTGGCGACACGACGTCCTCCTCGGATGAATCGCACCTACGACGGTCCTAATTTCTCCAACAGTCGGGTTTTCTACCGTCCCAGCCGCTTATATTGCGTATAATAAGGCCTCTCGTTCGACTACGTCAGTCTATGCAGGCTATCGTACTCGCTGCCGGCAAAGGTACTCGAATGCAGCCCCTGTCGAACGAGGTTCCGAAGCCGATGCTGTCGGTTGCGGGGCGTCCAATTGCGGCCCATACGGCCGACGCCGCGGTCGAAGCCGGTGCCGACGAACTCGTGTTCGTCGTCGGCTACGGCGAACAAAAGGTCCGGGAGTTCTTCGGAGAATCCTACCAGGGAGTCCCGGTGTCCTACGTCGTCCAGGACGAACAGCAGGGTACCGCCGACGCCGTTCGAGCGACGAGCGACCACATCGACGGTCCGTTCGCGGTCTTCTACGGAGACAACCTCTACGACCCCGAGGGAATCGCGAGACTGTTCGAGGAAGCGCCCAGCATCGCTTCGTTCCGCGTTCCCAACCCCTCGAACTACGGCGTGTTGAACGTCGAAGACGGCGCAGTCGCGGAAATCACCGAGAAACCCGAGGCCCCCCAAAACGACCTCGTCAACGGCGGCGCGTACGTCTTCCCCGAGGACGCGCGCGACATGCTCGACGTCCCGATGAGCGAGCGCGGCGAGCGTGAACTCACCGACGTCCTCGACCGAGTCATCGCGGAGTTCACCGTCACGCCCGTCACGCTCAGCCGATGGATGGACGTCGGCCGCCCGTGGGAACTCCTCGAAGCGAACGAGTGGAAACTCGGAACCGTGGAACGCCGCGTCGAGGGAGACGTCAGCGGGAACGCGACCATCCAGGGAAGCGTCGTCGTCGAAGAGGGTGCCACAGTTCGCGATGGGAGCGTCGTCGAAGGTCCAGCGTACATCTCCGAGGGCGCGACCGTCGGGCCGAACGCTTACATTCGGGGCTGTACGTACGTCGCACCCGACGTCCACGTCGGCCACGCCGTCGAAGTGAAAAACAGCGTGCTCCTCGAACGGACCACCGTCGGACACCTCTCGTACGTCGGTGACAGTGTCGTCGGACGTGACGTGAACTTCGGTGCCGGGACGAACGTCGCGAACCTTCGTCACGACGGCGACGTCGTGTCGATGACGGTGAAAGGCGAAGCCGTTTCGACTGGTCGGAAGAAGTTCGGTGCCGTCGTCGGCGACGGTGTCAAGACGGGTATCAACACTGCGCTCGACCCCGGCGTGAAACTATCGGCTGGGGCACGAACGAAACCCGGAGAAGCCGTCTCTCAGGACCGCTAACAGTAGCTGATTCGGTAGAGGTTCGTTTCTAGGTATCGCGCCGGTAGTTGGCCCGATAGTCATCCCGATAGCTGGCCCAGTATCGGCCCGGTAGAACCCCGAACTCCGTCGGCGCAGAAATAGCCCGGCTGGGTTAGAGGTTCGAGAGAAGTCGCTCCGGCGGACAGAGCACGTCGTTCGGCGTGAGCAGCGACGTATCGACGGCGGAGTTCATCCACGTCGTGATGTCGTTGATGCGGAGTTTGACTCTGACCGGGAGTTCGTGGATTCTGGGGTACCCAGGGAAGAGTTTGCGGTCGAGTTCGTTCTCCGCGTACTGGGCGTCCATGTCCGGCCACGGCGTGCTGAACGGCTCGACACCGGGGAGTTTCCGCCGCAGGAACTTCTCTATCTGGTTCTTCCTGAAGGAGTGGTGCGGGCGGTCCGGCGGGCGGTGCTGGAAGATGTCCGGGTTCAGCTTCCGCATAGCCTGCTTCATCGTCTCCGTGTTCCGCTCTTCGGGCGGCGTCTTCAGGTGCCAGTCGATGAGTTCGGCGTCGGCCGCGACGAACGACTCGATGTAGTTGTCGGAAAGTTCGAAGTGGAACGGAAGCGTCGGCTGATTCTGAATTCCGACGAGTGCGATGCTGTCGTAGATGTTGTCGTAGCGGTCCGACCACTTGTCGAGTTGTTCGTGGACGACCTCGTCGATGAACTCCATGCTCGTGTCGAACTCGTCGTAACACTCGGGGAAGACGTGGTCGCACGCCGGGTGATAGCCGAACTTCGACGACAGCACCTTGGTCGCGTTGGGGTTGGGGTCGAGCCCCTGAAGCGGGAACTTGTTCCCCAAGATGTCGACGACGTTCCGGGGGAGGAAGTGCCCCCGAAGGAGCGTGTCGAAGAACAGGCCGTGGAAGACGGTGTCGGCGTCGACCTTACCGTCGCATCCTGCGTGGTGGACGTGGACCGATTCTCGCGTCCCGAGGCAGTACTTGATGACGCCCTCGTCGACGTTGAGATAGTCGTCGTTCGCGACGAGCGTCTCGTGGTCTGCGCCGTACTGGTTCGCGATGTTCCGGGCGACGACGACCTCTGGATGGTTCGGCGTCCCGAGTGTGTAACACACGTCGATACCGGGATGCTGCGCGACGATTGTCCGCGAATCGTAGCCGCCGCTCAAGAGCAGTCCCTGTTTCCCCGGGTAGTTCGACCGGCGGGCGATAGCACGTTCGAGTCGTGCGGCGAGTTCGTCCACGTAGTCGAATTCGTCGGGGTCTGCCGGGTCGTAGATGAACCGAGACAGGGTTCCGGCCTCGTCGGCGGTCAGGAAGCCGTCGAACGGGACGGCGTTGAGCTGGTCGAAGACGGTCCGTTCGTCGACGACGACCCCCATGTGGACGTATTCGAGTAACCCACGCGTGTCGACGTCCGTGTGCGGAACCGCGGAGACGACTCGTCTCGGGTTCGTCCCGAAGACACGCCCCTTCGGCGTGTCGGCGTAGAAACACTGCCACGTTCGAATGGGGTCGGTCGCAACGATTGCGTCACCGTTCAGTTCGACGAACGCGAGGAACGACCCATTGAGTTCCGAGAACGCATCGCGGCCGATTTCCTCGTATCGGTCGAGTGTGTACTCGGCGAGCGGAGCCGAAACGTCGTCCGGGGGGAAAACCTCACCCCAGAGGACGCAATAGCCTCGCTCGTCACTGTAGGTCGCCGACCGACCGGGGAAGCCGAGCGCAGGGTCGCGAATCGCGACCGTCGCGTTTTCGCCCGCTCCGACCCAGTCGAAACTCGACCGTGAGGCGAGTTCGTCGAACGCGCCGTCGTCTTCGAGCACGCCAAACAGTTCTTTGTTCATCGTTCGGAGATTCGATATTCGGTCGCGTTCATTCGACGGTGACGCTCTTTGCGAGGTTCCGTGGCTTGTCTATCGCGCGGTCGAGCTCGGTCGCACAGTAGTACGAGAGCAACTGCAACTGGACGTTCGCGAGGAGGTTCGAACAGACGGGATGCATGTCCGGGACCGAGAGGTGCGCGTCGGCCGTATCCACGATTTTGTGGCTCGGCGGCGAGACGGCGACAATCGGTGCGCCGCGCGTCTGGGCCTCTTTGGCGTTCGTCACCGTCTTGTCGCAGTCGTCGGCACAGACTGCGAACACCGGCGTCCGCTCGGTGACGAGCGCGAGCGGGCCGTGCTTGAGTTCGCCCGATGCGAATCCCTCGGCGTGTTCGTAGGTAATCTCCTTGAACTTGAGCGCCCCTTCCTTGGCGACCGAACAGCCGAGTCCGCGGCCGATAAAGAAGTACGCGTTCTTGTCGAGGTGTTCCTGAGCCAGGCCGGCGGCGTCGCTCGACTGGAGGATTCTATCGACGGCACTGGGGAGCGCTCGCAGGTCCGAAAGCAGTTGCCCGACGTTGTTCACGCGGGTCGCCGTCTCGTTGACGCGAGCGATGTGCTGGCTGAGCATCGTGAGCATCACCGCCTGCGAGGAGAACGTCTTCGTCGCGGCGACGCCGATTTCGGGACCGGCACGGATGTAAAGTGGTTCGTCCGCCTCGCGTGCTGCGGTCGACTGCACGACGTTCGTCACGGCGAGCGTCGAGGCTCCCACGTCGCTTGCCTGCCGCAGTGCTTGGAGTGTGTCTGCCGTCTCGCCGCTTTGGGTCACTGCGACGAACAGTGTGTTTTCCGGCGGCGTTCCGGTGTTGACGTCGTATTCGCTGGCGCGAATCGCACGCGCCGACACGTCACACCGGTTCAAGATGCTCGACCCGAAGAGGGCGGCGTGGTACGAGGTTCCGCACCCGACGAGGTGCACGGTGTCGATGTCCGTGAGGTCCAAATCCACGTCGAGGTCGGTCACGTGCTCGTCGGCGTCGATTCGTCCCTCGATGGTCTTCTGCAGCGACGTCGGTTGGGTGTGAATCTCCTTGAGCATGAAGTGGTCGTACTGGCCCTTGCCGGTCTCGTCGGGTTGCCAGTCGACCTGTTGTACCTCGCGCTGGACATGCTGGTCGTTCTCGTCGACGATGTCGACGCCGTCAGTGCGTACCTCCACGGTGTCGCCGTCTTCGAGGTAGACCACGGTGTCGGTGTAGTCGAGGAACGCCGGCACGTCGCTCGCCAGGTAGTAGCCGTCTTGCTCGACGCCGAGCACGAGCGGCGACCCTTGCCGGGCAGCGAAGATGGAGTCGTTTCCGTCGACGACCACGGCGATTGCGTAACTTCCTTCGAGGTCTGCGACCGTGTGCTTGAACGCGGCGAGCGGTTCGTTCCCTCGGTCGAGGTAGTACGCGATGAGGTTCGGGATGACTTCCGTGTCGGTCTCGCTCGTGAACTCGTAGCCCTCGGAGAGCAGTATCTGCTTGATAGACTCGTAGTTCTCGATGATACCGTTGTGAACGACCGCGACACGGTCGCTCTCGTCGGTGTGTGGGTGTGCGTTCTCGTCGCTCGGCGGTCCGTGCGTACTCCACCGAGTGTGGCCGATACCGAGCGTCGCACTACTCTCGACGGTGTCGATGGTATCTTTCAGTTCCGAGACCTGACCCGAGCACTTCCAGACGTCGAGTCCGTTCCCGTTTTTGACTGCCACCCCGGCCGAGTCGTAGCCGCGGTATTCGAGCTTTTCGAGTCCGGTCACGAGCGGACCGAGAGCACGGTCTGAGCCGACGTGCGCGATGATTCCACACATTTCAGAACACCGCCGTGTGGGTGTCGGCGTCCCGGCTGTCGTGCGTAGCCGGGGTAGTCGAATGGTGCGGTGCGACTGGTGTCGTCTCGTTCGAGTGTTGGGTCCGACGTATCATGGTTTCGGGGTACCAGTGGGCGAGAGGGTGCCCTTGCAGTCCCCATGTGCTGAAAGTCCCATTACTATAGACGCGCTAAGCCGCGGCTTCGACGCCGAAATCTGGCGAATCCGCGCCGAGTCGGACGAGATACACGTGTGGCGGTTCGTGCTCGTAGACCACCCGATTTTCCCACTTTACGCTCCCCAGAAACAGTCGAAGGACGCCTTACAGTACCGATAAAATACCGTCTCCCAGCGAACTGACGCTCTCGGTCAGCGTACCGGGCGCGTACAAATCGTGACGTGGCCGTTCGAGTAGACGTAGTTCGTCGCCCCCGGACACACCTCGGTCTTGGATGGATTCAGATTCCGAACCGACTCGGTTTGATTCCGCTTGAAGTACGACGCGCTTTCGGATTGGTACGACCGATACGCCGTGATTCCCTGTGGCATCGGTCTGCCGTCGCTCGTGGGCAGCGGTTCGGCGGGATAGGAATCTGTTCGCTCCCACACCGTTCCGTACGGGAGGTCGGTGTACAGTTCACCGCCTTCACCAGTCGGGCGAGCCGAACTGAACGTCTCCACTGCGGCGAGTTCTTGGTCGGTGTACGAGAGGCGTTCGTGCTGGTCGGTGAACACTGGACTGTCCATCGCCCCGTCGTTCGACATAATCATGACGTTGGGGTAGACCAGTGTGAAGACGAGCAAGACGACACCGATGACCTTGAGTGTGGTTCGGTTGGCGAGGTGCCGAAATCCGACGACGCCGACGATAGCGAGCAGGGCGTAGAGGAACCCGACCCATCGACCCGGGACGAAACTCTCGATACCGAAAAGCGGGAGACCGAGCACGACGAACAGCATCGTGACGATACTCCCGACGAAGGTGTACGTCGTCTGGTTCGACCGCGACCGCTTGAGCACCGTGAGACAACCGATGACGCCGGCGAAGAGCAGTAACAGGAATCCTGCTTCGGTGACGTACGTCGATACCTGTGAGAGGAACGTCGGGCCGGCGCTCCCGCTCGCACCGGATGCACCGGTCGAGCCACCACTTCCGCTCACGCCGGTCAGGAACCCGGCGTTGAACAGGTTCACGTAGAAGTAATTGAGCACGGTTTCGAGGAAGGTGTCTCCCTTGTACGGGGTCAACGACCACGTGAACACGATGAGCCCGAGGTTGAACACCACGAGTCCGGCGAGGTTCACCGGGTTCGACCCGCCACCTGTGAACGAGAGGGGGTCGGGGTTCTCGGTGAAGAAGTCGAATCGGAGGAGTACCTGGGCGAAGAACCCCGAGATGAGAAGCACCAGCATGATGAACGACGACACTTGGTGGGTGAGGATGACGGCGGTGCTGAACAGCACGAGCAGTCCGAAGTCGCGCCAGCGTTCGCTCGCGTGCGTGATTCGAACGAGACTGTAGAGACACGCGAGGAAGAACACCAGCCCCATGCTCGTCGGGATGAGGTGCATCCCCCAGCGGACCACCTGGTCGCCCATCGCGTAGAGCGTGGTCGCGACGAGCGCCCAGCGAAGCGGGACGAGGAGCCGTGCGGTCCCGTAGACGAAAATCGGGATGAGCGGCATCACGACACCGAGAGAGAGGTACAACCCGTTCCGAAGCGACACGTCGAGCAGGTTCGTCGCCGCGGCCGTGACGAGGTGGAAAAGCGGCGAGGCGTAGTACTTGATGTCGCTGATTGCAGCCAGCGAATCCGCTTCGAGCACCATCTGGACGAACGTCGTGTGCGACCAGATGTCGATTCCGATGTAGCCAGTCGTCGTGTAGAGCGCAGCGAACCGAACCACAAACGAGTACACGAGGATTTGGGTGAGGAACACGCTCGGGCGGAGTTCCTCGGCCGGAGAGAGGAGTATCTGCCCGAGCAGCACGGCACCGACGACTCCGCCCACTTGCAGGAAGAGAACACTTCGTTCGCCTTGCTCGACGGCGATGACGACCATCGCGGCCAGTCCCAAGAAAATCCCAGCAGACAGGAGTCTACTGATGGATGGTGCCAGTGTTGGAAGACCAGCCGTCGTTCCTGTGCCTCGGGCTGCGAGCAGATACAGCACGCACCCCGTCCCTAGTATGGGCGGCAGCGTCACGATGAAAATCTGTGACGACAGGAACCGCAGCGGGAACAGTCCGATGGCGAGCACGAGACCAACGACTGCCGTGAGTACGTCGAGCTCTGCCTGTCGCAACCGACCGTATAGTGATGAGGGTAGGTTCATATGTAACGAATTCGAGCGTCCGAATCGGCGTTCGATGCCGACTCGGGACCGCAATTAGATTGTCGTCGTCTCTCTGTCGGTGGAGGAGAACACGTCGTGATAGTTCTGCGTCGCGTGGACGCCCCATTCGACGTCCACCTCGGGAAGGTCCTGCCCGAGGGCGTACTGGACGCCGAGCGCCGGCATGTTGACGCCTGCGCCGACGCAGGCTGAACTAGACCCAGAGAGACGGGGAGCGAGTTCGACGAGTTTTGGGTGCCCAGTGGCGTCCCGCTTGAATCGAAACGTGGCGTTGTATTCGAGGCCGAGTGACGAACTGAGCTCCCGCGCATACCGGATGAGCCTCGGACACTCCTCGATGGTGCTCTCGACGCATTCTCGGTCGCTGGTCTCGTCGTGGGTTCGCGACACCGCCACTGGAACGTCGTCCGCTCCGGCGAGTACGTCGACACAGTACTCCTCACCGGGCAGGTACTCCATCACGACGAGGTTCGGAAACTCGGCCGTCTCTTCGAGGACCGGGATGACGTCGTCTAAGGTTGTCACGATACTGCTGGACGTCTTCTCCACCAAGGCATCCGCCTGTTCGGCGTCTGGGTCGAGAATCCGGAGCCCGCGCATCTCGCTTTCGCCGGATGGCTTGAAGCAGACGCTCTGGGTGGGATAGCCGAGGGCGTAGACTGCGTCGATGAACTCTTTGGACGACGAGACGCGGTAAAACTCGGGCGTGATTGGGTGACACTGCTTGACGAGTGTGCCATAGAGCTCCCCGCTATCGCACGCGACGGCGAGCGTGTCGGGGTCTGAGACCATCACTTCGACTCCGAGTTCCTCGAAGGTGTCTGTGGCCTCCGAGAGCGGTCGCAGTTCCGATGCGACGAGCGGGAGCAAGACGTCGACTCCCTCGCGGCGCGCAATCTCCGCCACAGCCGGGACGAACTCGCCGCTCTCGGCTGTCGGTACAGTAGCCGCCGTATCGACGAGGCGAAATCCGCGCGCATCTGGGTCGGTATCGACACCGACGATACGAGCGTCGAACGCGTCGGTCTGGCGGAGTGCGCTGATGATGCCCGACGTGGCGGGAGACCCCACGCCGGTCACCAGCACGGTCATGCCGTCGTCCCGACTCGAAGGCCGAGTGGTATCCAGCAGTGTCATCGGCAGATGTGGGGCCCCGGAGGGTCCTTATTATGTAGTCGATAAGAAGCGTGAGACAACGAAATTCGGCGCAATTGCGGAACGTCGCGGGAGACGCTACCCGGCAGTCGCGAGGATGCGCTGGACGACTACGTCCGTCGCATCGACTTTCTGTCCGAGTAGTGCTTTCCGACGTTCGTCCCAGTCGATACCGGACGATTCGAGGATTTTCACCGCCTGCTTCGCTGCGTGTTCGTTTCGCCGCTCGCCGTGGAAGCCGAACAGCAGGTCGAACGAGTCGAGGTCGCGCATGAGGCCGGGGTTCGCGCTGTGGACGTACACCGTCGGCGTTCCGAGAACCGCGCTCTCGGACGCCATCGTCCCACTCTCCCCGACGAAGAGGTCGGCAAAGGCGAGAACGTGATGGATGCGGTGTGGTTCGATGTTCATCCCGTATCCATCGAGTTCTGAAGGCAACGCGTCGTCTTCGGCGGAGACGAGAACTTCGGCCCCGGAGTCTTCGAGTTGTTCTACTAACGCAGACAGACTGTCGAGTCCTTCGTCGCCGATGTCGTGTGCTGCGCCCCAACTGACCAACCGGAGGACGACGTACGTGTCGTCCGGGTCGACCGGGAGGTCGTCGAGGGCCGACGGGTCGGGTTCGAACCGGTCCGGGTGGAGATACGCCAACTCGTGATAACTCGGGTACTGATAGTGGTTCGGTCCCGCGTCGTCGTGGTAGCAGTCGGGCGTCACGATTTCGTCGGCGAAGGGGAACGTCAGCGTGTTCGACAGCGTCGCGTGCTCCGTGTCGGTGAAGACGACACACCGTGCGCCGACGAGTTGGGCGACGTGAGACGCTTCGAAGCCGCCGATAGCCGCAATCACGTCCGGGTCGATGGCTTTCGCGTCGCGGTAGAGTCGGTACTCGATTGCGAGCGTGGACAGCGCGACGCGTGGCAGCGACCCGCCACGAGACCCGAGGACGTCGTAGTCGATGTCGTACTCGTCGAGCAGCGACAGCGCCACGTCCTTGTCGAGCGCCCGGACGTGAACCTCGTGGCCGCGGGCGTCGAGTTCCTCGATTGCGTGTTTGAAGAAGTGGACGTGGGCGGGATGCTGAATCGTGATGAGGATGTCCATTGTCAGTTCCTCACAACTGGGCGTACTGGAAGCCGTGCCGAGCGGCGTTCTCGCCGTCGAACACGTCTGCCACGTCGACCATCACCGGGTCGGAGCCAAGCGCGTCGGCCATCTCCCCGAGGTCGTAGTCGACGAACTCCTCGTGTCCGGTGGCGACGACGACACCGTCGTAGGCCTCGAAGTCGACGTCTTCGACCACGTCGATACCGAAGACCGCTCGGGACTCCGCCGGGTCGGCGTGCGGGTCGTAGCCCACACAGTCGATGTCGAACTCTTGGAGTTTCTGCACCATCGTATCGACTTCCGAACTTCGGATGTCGCCGACGCCGGGCTTGTAGGCCAGTCCGAGCACGAGCAATCGCGTCTCGTTCAGCACGCGCCCCGAGTCGTTGATGGTCTTGACCGTCTTTCGGGCGGCGTGAACGGGGACGTACTCGTTGATTTCACGGGCCTGCAACACGAGCTTCGGTGAGAACCCCTCGCGCTTGGACCGATACGTGAGGTAAAACGGGTCGACAGGGATACAGTGCCCACCGACGAACCCCGGCGAGTACCCGTCGTGGAAGTTCCACTTGGTGCCTGCCGCTTCGAGCACGTCCGATGTCGAGAGGTCCATGTGGTCGCACGCGATGGCCAGTTCGTTGACCAGCGCGATGTTCATGTCGCGTTGGACGTTCTCGATGACTTTCGACGCCTCGGCAGTCTCGATGTCTGGTGCGCGGTGGATACCGGCATCGACGACACTCTCGTAGAGGTTTGCGAGGTCCTCACGAACGTCGTCGGTGTTCGCGCCGACGACCTTGACCACGTCGCGGACGCCACGACCGGTGTCACCGGGCGAGGCGCGTTCTGGCGAGTACCCGACGAAGATGTCTTCGCCGACAGTGAACGGTGACGTCGATTCGAGTGCGGGAACGAGGACGGACTCGGTCGCACCCGGATAGACGGTCGATTCGAGGACGACGGTGGTTCCGGGTGAGATGTGTTCGCCGATGGTCTCACCGGCCGACTCGACGAACTGGAGGTCGGGATTCTCCATGCTGTCGACCGGTGTCGGGACCGTCACGATGACGAAATCGGCGTCGGAGATGTGCGCTGGGTCCGTAGTGAACAGGACGTCGGATTCCGAGACGCCCTCGTCGGTCACGTCTCCGGTCGGGTCGGTTCCAGCGTTGAGCGCGTCGACCTTCGATTGGTCGACGTCGTAGCCGATGACAGACTTTCCGACGCGGTCGAACTCGATAGCCAGCGGCAGGCCCACGTAGCCGAGCCCGACGATACAGACTGTCTCAGTCATGGAGGCCGATTCCTTCGTAGACGACGTTCTCGTGGTCTCGGTACGCAGTTGCGGCCTGTCGTCCGTCGACGAAGACGACGGGACGTGATTCGCCGCCGAGTGCCGGGATGTCGATATCCTCGAACGCGTCGTGGGCGGTCACGAGGACGACGGCATCGACCGTCAGGGCGTCTGTGTCGACGTCGTCGACGACGGTCGCACCCGCGTCCTCGAAGGCGCTCGTGTCGTCGAGAATCGGGTCGGTCGCGAGCACGTCAACACCCACTTCGGCGAGGTGCTCGACGATGGGGAGCGCCGGCGCCTTTCGAATTTCTTTCACACCGGCGCGGTAGGTCAGTCCGAGGACGAGGACGGAGGCGTCTTCGGGGTCGACGCCCAGCGTCTGCAGTTCGTCGAGTGCCGACTGGGCCGTGACGTGCGGCATCCCGTCGTTTACGTCCCGTGCGGTCTGCATGAGTGGTGCGTCGGTTTCGAACTCGTTGATGAGGAACTGCGGGTAGTAGGGGATACAGTGCCCGCCGACACCAGCACCCGGTGTGTGTAGCTCACAGAACGGTTGGGTGTTGGCTACGTCGATTGCCTCGGTCACGTCGATTTCGAACTCGTCGGCGTGGGTGGCCAGTTCGTTCGCGAGCGCGATGTTGACGTCGCGGTAGACGCCTTCGAACACCTTGACTGCCTCTGCTGTCGTCGTGTCCGAGACGGTGATAACCTCGTTCGAGGAGATTTGGTCGTAGACGAGCGCCGCAGCGCGGGTGCTCTCTTCGTCGGCACCGCCGACGACCTTGGGATATGCGCCCCGAATATCTTCGAGGGCACGGCCGGAGGACGTTCGCTCCGGACAGAACGCGAGACCGAACTCGCCGAGCGAGAGGCCGCTCTCGGCTTCGAGCGTCGGCAGGAGAACGTCGCGACACGTCCGGGGTGGAAGCGTCGATTCGAAGATGACGAGGTCGCCCTCGTCGAGTCCCGCCGCGATGTCGTTGGTGACCGCTTCGATGACCGAGAGGTCTGGATGCCCACCGTCGTCGACGAGCGTCGGGACGATGACGACGTGGATGCTCGCTTCGGCGGCAACGTTGCGAGGCTCGGTCTTCGCCGCGAGCGCGTCGTCTTCGACGAGTTCTGCGACGAGGTCGTCGAGGCCGGGTTCGCCGACGATATGGCTTCGCCCGGCGTTGATTCCCTCGACTACCTCGGGGTCGATGTCGGCACCGGTCACGTTGCCGGTCGTTTCGGCGTACACGGCAGCGAGTGGCAGACCCATCTTACCGAGTCCGTAGACGCCGACGGGAACGTCACCGGAGGTGAGGGCGGAAATCTGTTCATCTTCGGGGCGAGTGGAACCGTACAGGCGTGTGGCGGAGACGTTCGAACTCATATCGAGTTTTCTCCCTGTAACTTCGGCGGGAGTGGGCGGTGTTCAGCGGGCGCTCCAACTGCGAGTGTCTCGGGCGGAACGTCCTCGGTGACGATGGCTCCGGCGGCGACGAACGCGTCTTCCCCGACAGTCACGTCGGGCAGAACAGTCGCGTTCCCGCCGATAGAGGCTCCGTCTTCGAGGGTCGGCCCGGTCATCTCGACGTCCTGCCGAACCGGATACGGGTCGTTCGTCAGAACTGCACCGGGACCGACGAAGACGTTGCTTCCGATGGTGGTGTCGGTCGGCACGTAGACTCGACTCTGGAGGCTCACGTTGGACCCGATGTCGGACGTTCCATCGATGACGGTCTTGGTTCCGACGACGACGTCGTCGCCGATTTCGGTGTCTTCTCGGACGAGCGCGTCGTGGCCCGTGATGAATCCATCACCGATGTCCACGTCGCTGTAGATTATCGTTCCCGAGCGAATGCGGGCATCGTCGCCGATGACCGTCTGGTCCGGGTCGTCACCCGCAGCGTAGCCGATGGTGACGTCGTCGTCGATGTCACATCCGGTTCCCGTGACGTACATCCTCATGCAGACGTCGAACTTGCAATCGCTTCGTCTTCGTCTTCTCCTGGCAGGCTACTACTCCCGGTCGAACGGAGCGTGGTGACGACGACGAGCAGTGCAACGAGTATCGCGGCGAGTTTGGTTTTCGTGCGCATAGATTACCTCCGCGGACCGCCGTGGCCCGCGATTCGAACTTCAAGTCACGCGAGACGGCCATTATTATCGGGCGGATAAGGGGTCGGTCGCTCACAGTCGCGCGATATTTGGGACTCGATAGTGCGTCCGCCGAGACAACCCGGCCGTGAGAGTCCGCGATGTATCGAACTATCGCCCCTCGAAGGGGTGAGTCGGGAGTTCAGAACTGACTTACCAGCCGCGTAAGCTCCGTGTTCCGGTCTTTTCGACCGTGAACGGTCGCCCCCATTTTTGAGCACGGAACGACAAGCCGCGGGCGATGAAGTCGTCTCACCGTCGCTGGACGCTCGATTTGTTCCTCGTCGTGGCGGGGTCGGTCGCCGCACTCGCGGTCCTGCTTCTCGACGTTCCCGGGTCGGTCGTCCGGAGTCTGTTCGTCGTCCCGTTTATCGTCTTGTATCCGGGGTACGCGCTCATGGCTGCCGCCTTCCCAGAGCGACGTTCGGACGTCGATTCGGACACGATGCCGAAAAAAGAGATTCTGACGCGACCGACACCCCACACTGCGGGGCTCCTCTACTCCGTTCGCCTCGTTCTCTCGGTGGCGTCGAGTCTCACCATCGTCGGCGGTATCACACTTCTCACGAACTTCCTCGGACTGGGGTTTTCTGCAACCAACACCAGTCTGGGCCTGTTCGCGGTGACGATGGTGCTGACCGCCAGTGCGTTCGTTCGCCGCGCGATGCTTCCGGCCGAAGTCCGAAGTGGACTCCCGTCGTTTTCGATTGCGTACTCAAGTGCAGCGACGGCCGCGGGCCACATCAAGTCGCCACTCTCCACCGAGCCCCGAGACTCGCCGGTCCCACTTCTCGTCAACGTGCTCGTGGTCGTGAGCGTCGTCGCGTTTCTCAGTAGCGTGGGCTTTGCGATGGTCGAAACGCAGGCTCCCGAGTCTGATTTCACCGAAGTCTATCTCGTAACCGAAAACGGCTCGGAGTACGACGCGAGCGACTATCCCCGAACACTCTCACAGGGTGACGAGACGCCGATAACGCTCGCAATCGAGAACCACGAACACCGGACGGTGACCTACTCGGTCGTCACCGAACTTCAGCGAATCGAGCGCACGAACAACAGCACCCGGGTCATCCAAGAACGCGAACTCTCTCGGACGGAGCGCCCGGTCGAAAGCGGTGAAACTGCCTATCTCCAGCGTGACGTGCGGCCGACGTTGACTGGCGATTCACTGCGACTCGTCTTCTTCGTCTACACGGATGAGGCCCCCGACAATCCCGACCGAGCGTCCGCCTACCGAACGGTACAACTCATGGTAACCGTCGGTGACGACGCTACCAGACAGTCGAATCGGTCGCAGAACACTGGAGGAGCGCGTAGCTGATGTGGCCGTGGGAGCACTTGCTCTTCGGGTACATCTGGTATTCGATACTGAACCGCACCCTGTGGCGCACGCCGATTACTGATGGCATCGGTCTGACTATCGCCCTCTCTACGCAGGCTCCTGACCTCGTCGACAAGCCGCTCTCGTGGACACTCGGCCTCGTCACGAGTGGGTACGGGCCTGCACACTCACTTCTGCTCGGATTTCCGGCGGTGCTCGTCGTCGCAGGGCTCGCGTGGACGCGCGACAAAGCACGCGTGGGAGTCGCGCTCGTCGTCGGGTACAGTTCACACCTCGTCGGCGACGTACTCGCCCTTCGCGCGAATGGCCCTATCGTTGGTCGCCTTCTGTGGCCGCTCGTCACCTACGAACCGTACCCCAGCGACCTCGGGTTCGTAGAGCGCTTCGCCGTCTATCTCGTGACGTTCGTCGCGCAGATGACGGCCCCTGAAAACACGGTTCTGGTCCTCGGATACGTCACTCTCTGTGGCGCTGTCGCCGTCCTTTGGATTCTCGATGGAACGCCGGGAATCCGGTGGGCAAGACGCATTGTTACCACGAGTCATTAGATGGGTGTCAACGTGGATCGTAAAAATTGGGTGAATCGGCACTCCTATTCAAATAAATCCTATTCAACTGTTTGGGGATTCTCGTCCTAACAGCTGAATAATACGATAAATGCCGAAAAAGTTCAAGACACAGAGCTAGAGACAGTTCTCTGATGCAAGACGAGAGTGGAAACACAGACAGGACCATTTTATCACGGAGAAAATTACTCACGGGAATTGGCGGGTCGGTCGCAGCGGTTTCACTTTCGAGGAACGCAACGGCGGACGGTGAATGGATAAACGTCGTCGACGTCGGTGCCGACCCGACCGGTGAGGAATCGATTTCTCCAATCTTGGACGCCCTCACGACTGAGGACGGCACGACGTTCTACTTCCCGGAAGGAGAATATTTGATGGACGACATGTTCCGCCACGTCGGCTTCAACGGGTTCGAACTCCGTGGCGACAACGCGACTATCGTTCCCGCGCCGGACTACGATGGACGGTGGCTGTTTAAGTTAGGAACGTACGAGGAACCCGGTGAGGACCTCTACATCGAGGGGTTAACGTTCGACTTTTCTGCCGACGAGACGGGTCTTCGCGTCGTCCAAGCACAGGTCAAAGACGACCTCCTCGTCCAGGACCTAGCAGTCTCCGGCAGACACGACAGCGGGAAGTACGGACCTTTTTGTTTCGACGTCACCCACCCGGAGGGTATCGGGTCGATAGAGAACGTTCGGCTCCCAGACGGCGGGGAGTTCTCCGAGAACACGCCGGGAGATATCAACGTGGGGCCGACCGGGATTATCGTCTCGCAGTATCACGAGGGCAAACTCTGGGTCCGTAATTGCGATGTCGGACCGTGGCCGGACAACGGACTCTACTGTTCGACGGAAAATGGTCGCGTCGTCGTCAAAGGCGGGTTGTTCAAGAACAGTAACATCGCGAGCATTCGACTCTCGGGTGACTACAGTTCCATCCACGATGCGACGGTCATCGTGGACAACCAGCGTGACAACGACATCAACCAGCGTGCCATCCGACTCGATGGCGGTGCGTACAACTGGGTCGAAAACACCGACGTCTATCTGAAACAGCCCAATGGACGCGCAATCAGCATCCAGAACGACGTCAAGTGGGCCCGGATTCAAGACTGTCGCGTGGTCGTCGAGGACGGCGCCCCGACGCGGGCAATTTGTGTCTCACCACAGACGGGAAAAGTCGATATCCTCAACACCGAAGTCGAGTTCGACGCGCCCGGACAGGCGCTCCACATCCAGGGACCGAGCAGTGCAGACGCCGACCCAGTGTACGTTCTGAAGACCACTATCACCGGGAGTGGAGACGGCTCGCACGGCCGCCACGCAGTTCGTGCAGAACGAGGGAACTGTCTGTTCGACCGCCTCGATGTCGAACAGACCGGAGACGACTACAGACGTGGAATCAAAATTCTCGGCGACGGGTGTACGCTGAAATGGGGTGAGTACAACACGACGCACATTCCCATCGTCAACGACGCCGACGAGACGACGTTCCACGGCGTCACTGCGCGCTCACTCGACGACGACGAGGGGATGAAGATTCTCGACGGGTCCTCTGGCGTCGAACTCGCCGAATCGACAATTCACAACGGAATCTGGGAAGACGGAGAGGTCAGTGTGACCTACGACGGGAATTCGTACCCCTGAGCGATAGGACGACGAGTATTTCGTCGCTTCGACGAGCCACGATTACGGTGCTAACGTCGCTTCGACGAGCCGCGAGATAGCACGGCGAATCCGTTGTGAGACCCCGGACTTCGAGATACCGAGGCGGTTCGCAATCTCGCTTTGTGACTCCGTCCGTGGGACGTCGAAGTACCCGTTTTGATACGCCACGACGAGTGCCTCGCGCTGCCCGGGCAGGAGAACCGTCTCGGCTCCGATATCGGTCTCCCGGGCGACGTGGAGTCGTTTGACGCGGAACGTGATGTTCTGGTCGTGGTAGTGCGATTGGACCCGATGGAGTGCCGAGTGAACCGGGAGGTGCATCTGGACGTGCCACGAGTTTTGGTCGTATTGGATGGAGATGAGTCGAACACCCAACCGCGTCGTCTCTGGGGGAACGAGCGGGACACCCCCCGAGATGAGCACTTTGAATCTGTGGTCCTCACCAATCGACCCGAGATACTCCGCGCTCTCGACTGTTGGGTCAGAATAGAGGTCGGCTCGCAACGACGAGACGTCTCCACCCTCGGCGGTCACGAACACGCAGTCCCACCCCAGGCCCTCGGTGGGTTGGTATTCGAGTTCGAGTGGTTCGGGGCGCTCTGCAGTAAACGACGACAGAACCAATTGTGGGTCCTCGAAGTGAATCTCCAAATAAATCGGTCGAGGCTCTGACGCGGGTCCCTCGTTCATCGATACTCCGTTATATCGGTGCGATAGGGGTTATTATGTAGATGATAAGGGTCTCAGAGGACTGAGACGACAACGCGCCCCCGGCGTCGGTGTCTCGGCACTCCCGACTACGGTCCACATAATAAGGGCACCCAGAGCACGACACTTTGGTACCTCTCCCGACCACAATGTACAAAGACAACTCAATCGCCGTCGTCGTACCAGCGTACAACGAAGAGGGATACGTCGGAGCCGTCATCGACACGATGCCTTCGTTCGTCGACGTCGCGTACGTCATCGACGACGGGTCCACAGACGGCACGTGGGACGAAATCGTAAGCCACGCCGAGGCGTTCAACGCCGAACACTCGCCGGACTCGCCCGCCTACGACGACGTCATCGTGCCGATTCAACACGAGGAAAACCGCGGTGTCGGCGGCGCGCTCAAGACCGGGTATCTGCAGGCGCTGGAAGACGAGGTCGATATCACGGCCGTACTGGGTGGCGACGGCCAGATGGACCCGGACCAACTCGCGAAGTACCTCGACCCAATCGCCGAGGGAGACGCCGACTACGCCAAGGGCAACCGCTTCATGAAGCGTGAAGACCTCGAAGCGATGCCGAGTTTCCGCCTCGTCGGTAACTCGATGCTCTCGTATCTGACGAAGATTGCAAGTGGCTACTGGAAGACGATGGACCCGCAAAACGGGTACACGGCAATCTCCTACGAGGCCCTGAAGGAGGCCGATATCGAGAACATGTACGAGTACTACGGGTACTGCAACGACCTCCTCGTCAAACTCAACGTCGAAAACCTCCGCGTTGCCGACGTGGCGTGTTCTGCCGAGTATCTCTACGACGACGACTGGAAGAGTCACATCGACTACGGTGAGTACATCCCGCGCGTCTCCGGCATGTTGCTCCAGAACTACTTCTGGCGAGTGAAGAACAAGTACTTGCTTCGGGACTTTCACCCTCTGGCGGCATTCTACCTCCTCGGAACCGCTGTGTCCGGTATCTCCCTCATGGGACTCGTCGCGGCGGGCGTCGTTGGGGACGAAGACAC
This sequence comes from Haloferax larsenii, assembly GCF_024730625.1. NCBI lineage: Archaea > Methanobacteriati > Methanobacteriota > Halobacteria > Halobacteriales > Haloferacaceae > Haloferax > Haloferax larsenii. Next base: position 34,397 of record NZ_CP078064.1, on the reverse strand, counting down.
CCCGTCGGGGCTCGGCAGTTGGGTACTCGGCTTCCTCTTCGGTGCCATCTTCCTCCTTCTCGGGATGGTCTTCGACCACGACGACAACGAGACACTCGAAATTCAGGTCGACGACACGACGTACGACACCACAGTTCCCACTGAATAACGACGGGCCGACAGCACGTTTACCAATCAGTTGGTCTACAATTAGTATTTAAACAGTGGCTATATGAAGGCACAGACACTGGTTATGATTAGTCGTTGTTCTGAGTATGAACGAACCAGATTCGGAGACTCCATCGGGCAGTGGGGAACCACGTGTCGGTTCGGTCGGGTCGAAAGTCACCAGACGGACGTACCTCTTGGGTACGGTCGGTGCGCTCGGCTTCAGCGGCTACGTTGCAACCTCGACCGAGTCCGCTCGGGCTGATACACTCACCGTGGAACTTCCACAGGAGTACCTCGACCGGTTCGACAACATCGTGAACATCGTCGACGCGGGTGCAGACCCAACCGGAACGGAGCCTATCGACGATATCCTCGATTCGACCGTCGCAGACGACACGCTCGTCGTGTTTCCCGAAGGGCGGTACCTGATGAACAGTCAGTTCCGAAAGACTGGATACGAAAACATCGGCTTCTACGGGGACAATGCCACACTCACTCACGGCCAAATCGACGCGATAGAAAACAACGTCGTGACTGACGGTGAGTTCACGGGTGCTGCCCGGTTCTTCCGTCTCGGTGTCATCTACGCCCCCGGAAAGGACTTGCTCTTCGAGGGGCTCACGTTCGACTTCGTCCCGGAACAGACCGGGATTCGCGCTATCGAGGCCTACGTCACCGATGGATTGGAGGTTCGTGACGTCACTATCGTCGGCGAACACGACACCGGCACCCTGGGTCCTGCGCTGTTCAGTGTCACCACAGCAAACGGGTCTGGCGTCGTCGAGCGGTTCAAGGCACCTGACGGTGCGGCGTTCACTAAAGATACAATCGGAGACATCAACCTCGGGCCGACCGGGATTCTCATCGACCCCAACAGCGCCGGGACGCTTCGACTAGTCGACTGTGAACTCGGGCGGTTTCCGGACAATGGGCTCTACGTCTCGGGAGCGAATGGAACAGTTCACGTCGAAGGCGGCACGTACAAAAACAGCACCGTGACGTCGATTCGGCTCAAGGGCTATCGGAGTAGCATCCGTGGCGTCGATATCATCATCGACGAGTTGGTGTCCGGAATTAGCCAACGGGGAATCCGCCTCGACGACGGCGCGGACTTCCTCGTCGAAGATACGACGGTCACAGTCACCGGTCCGGCGGAAAACGCGATTCGCGTCCTCGACGATGCCGAAACGTCGACGATTAAAAACTGCTCTATCGTTCTGAACGACGCCAAGGGAAGTGCTCGGGGAATCCAATTGACCGAAAACGCCGGGCGCGTCGAGGTCTTGGATACGACCATCGAGGTTTACGGGTCTGAGTTTGCGGTGTACCTTCAGGGGAATAACGACTCACAGGACTCGATGGCCCTGTTGAGAAACGTCACCATTACTGGTCCTGCACCGGGAGACTCGGCCCGTGAAGCGATACGTGTCGAGCGCGCGAACGGGCGATTCGAGAATTTGGTCGTCGACCAACCTGGAGACAACTACCGCCGGTGCGTGGAAATACTCGCGGACGACAACCTATTCGTCGGTGGTACCTACCAGTCGACCCACCATCCCTTCATCAACAAGGGGAGTCGGACCCGATTCGACGAGGTCACTGCGCGTTCGTACGGCGGGTGGCAGGCGGCCAAACTGTACGCCGAGGGAACCGACGTAGTCGTCATGGATTCCACCCTCTACGGCGGCTACATCGACAAGGGTGCAGAGGGCTTCGTCGTCGACAACACCGAGATGCCCCCCGCCTAAACGCGTCTCTCAGTGGGACGAGGGTGGCTTACCCACCCGATAATCATGAGTCGGGAGTGAGCACCGTGCAGTAACGCATGGACACCGACCGGTTAGCCGACAAGAACCTCCTCGTGGTCTCACACGGCTACAAGCACTTCGTCAAGTCGCAGGTAGACGTTCTCGCATCGTACTTCGACACGATTACCGTCTGCGTCAGATACAATTGGTTCGCAGACGTGGCATCGCGGCTTCCGATAGACGCTGGCGACGGATTCGGAAAGGACGCGAAAATCTCGCGGGCCGACGTCCCTGACAACGTCCACGTCATCGAGACGCCACTTCTGTATCTCCCGGTCGATATCCAACGCGAGCATCTCCTCGGACAACAGCACGCCCGTAAAGTTCGGAAGAGACTCGATGACTACCCTCTCTCGTTCGACCTGATTCACTGCCACATGTCGTGGACCTCGGGCTACGTCGGTGCGCGACTGAAGGACGAACTCGACATCCCGTATCTTCTGACTGTCCACGCCAACCGCGACTGGTTCGAGCGACAACTCCAGTCCGACAACGAGCGGTTGGAAACGGCGTGGTCCGCTGCCGACCGCCTTATTCGCGTCAATCGTCGCGACCGCTCGAAGCTCGAACCGTACAACGACGACGTGGTCCACGTCCCGAACGGCTACGACACGGATATCTTCGAGCGAATTGCCACAGACGAGGCGCGAAAGCGACTCGGTCTCGACGACGACACCCCGGTCGTCTTCGCCCTCGGGACGCTGAAGCCGCGGAAAGGGTTCCAACACCTGATGCGTGCGATGACGCGAGTCCACGAAAGCGACCCCGACGCTCGCCTCGTCATCGGCGGTCAGGGTGGCATGCGCGACGAACTCGAATCGCTCGCTTCCGACCTCGGCATCGCCGACCGAACGGACCTCCTCGGCTACGTGGAGTCGGAGACGCTAAACGACTGGATGAACGCCGCAGACGTGTTCGTCCTCCCGAGCTATAGCGAGAGTTTCGGCGTGGTCCAACTGGAGGCGATGGCGTGCGGAACGCCCGTCGTCGCCACCAAAAACGGCGGTAGCGAAGAGGTTGTCACGAGCGAGGAGTACGGACTCCTCGTCGAAGGGCCGGAATCACACGACGAACTCGCCGACGCGGTGGTCGAGGCACTCCACCGTCAGTGGGACGCCGACGCCATCGAGTCCTACGCGAACGAATTCACGTGGGAAAACGTGTGTGAAGAGCTCGCCGACCTGTACGTAGACGTGCTCGACGAGTCTCAGAGGTCGGCCGTCTCGACGGTCCACTAAGAGTCCGCGGCCGGTATTCAGGCCAGAATTCAGCGCGGCAGCCGTCTTCTTTCTCACGCTTGTCGCTTCCGTCTCAACGAAAGGCGTCGCAGTTAGCGCGCGCTCCGCCCGGCGAGTGCGACGACACCGACGAACAGCATCGTCTGGTACCACACCGCACCAGTCGGAAGCCACCCCGCCGAAAGCCACTGTATCGGCAGCAGGTCGCTCACAGCCGCCGGAGTGGCCATCAACAGCGTCGACCCATCGGTCGAGTCAGTGAGGGCACTCTCCTCCGCCGAACTAGACGCCGTGGAGTCGGTTGCCGTTGTCTCTTCCGTCGAGTCGGTCGTCTCGGTGGTCGTCGTATCACTCGACGTTTCAGTCGTCGTGTCCGTGGCTGTGGTGTCTGTCGCCGTCGTGTCTGTGCTGGTGGTCGTCGCAGTTGTCGTCGTCGCTGTCGCCGTCTCGGTCGTCGTCTCGGTCGTCGTCGTGCCGGTGGGGGTGTCTGTGGTCGTGTCCGTGGTTGTGGTGTCAGTCGTCGTCGTGTCTGTGCTGGTGGTCGTCGTCGCTGTCGTCGTTGCGGTGGTCCCTGGTGTGTCGGTCGTGGTGGTCGTTGTGGTGTTGTTCCCCGGCGAATCAGTCGTCGTGGTCGTCGTGGTCGTCGTGTTGTTTCCGGGCGAGTCGGTCGTCGTTGTTGCGGTTGTGGTTGTGGTTGTGGTTGTGGTGTTGTTCCCCGGCGCTCCGGTGGTCGTTGTCGTCGTGTTGTTGGTCGGCGAGTCGGTGGTCGTCGCTGTCGACGTGGGTGCCTGGGTCGGCGTGTCGTCACCGCCGCTGTCGTCGTCCTCGTGGTCGTCCTCATCGTCATCGTCGTCGTCGCCACCGCCGAAGAACCCGCCGTCGTCGGTTGTCGTCGTGGTCGGTGAGCTAGTCGCCGTCGTCTGGTTGCTCGCCGTCGTCGTTGGGGTCCGTGTCGGGAGCGCTCTGTCTATTATCGACGGCGTGCCTGTTCCGGGCGGCATCGGTGTGTCCGTGACCGGAGAGGTGTTGTTGACCTCGGGAACCGGCGAGTCGCCGTCGATAGATGGTCCGACGTCGACACCGGGGACGCCCATCGCGAGTGCGACCCCCGAGAGGGAAAGCAAGACGCCGACAGCGAGCAGCGCGTACTGAAGCGTATCTTTGTGCCGTTCGGCCCACGACTCGTTGCCCCACGTCGGCCCGCTCGTCGTTTCGATTTCACCGCGGCGTGCTTGCACTCCTGCCGCCCACGAACCGAGTGGGTCAGGAAGCGAAGCCATCACGTCGAGCGCTTCGTCGACGCCGACTGCGCCGACCATGAATGCCACCGTCACGTACACGAGAAACCCAATCGGTGGCACGACTACCAGCGCGACGAGGCTGTGTTCGAGCGTCATCGAGAGCAGGAATATCGGAACGCCGGCGATGAATCCCGTCGCGAAGATTCGACTGATTCGGGCGTCTGCAAACGGCTTGAACCCGAGATACCGGGCACTGAAGAGGTTGAAAAGCGGCAGCGACGAGTAGCCAGTCGTCGTCGCGATTGCCGCGCCGAGAATACCGTATCGAGGGATGAGAAGTGCGTTCAATCCGAGGTTCAGCGCGGCCGCAGCGCCTGTCGCCGTGATGAGCGGCTTCATGTCCGCTTTCGCGTGGCTAATCGCGAGAATCGGCCTGACGACCGCGAATCCAATCGTTCCAGGAAGAAGGATGAGAAGCGGTGTGACCACCGGCATCGAACCGTCGCCGAGATAGAGTGGGACGAAGTCCTTCGCGAGCGCCCCGAGTCCAATCGACAGCAGGACGACGACGAGCATCCCGTAGCGCGTGACACGCGATGCGATTTCGTTAATCTGCTCGATGCGGTCTTCGGCCCAGAGGTCCGAGACGGACTGGATGAGCATCGACTGAATCGAACGCGGGATGACCCAGAGGAACTGCGTGATGACAAGCGCAGACTTGTAGTATCCGACCTGTGTCTCCGTGACGAACGACGCGAGCATCAGGACGTCGACGTGGTACATCGACGTCAGAAACAACATATAGACCACAGAGAGGTGGTTGAAGCTGAACAGTTCCTTCGTCGGGAACTCCTGTGGCGGCGTGGAGACGACACCACGAAGTGAGATACTACTTCGGAGCCACCACATCGCGAGGAGCGCCACGAGTCCGTTGACGACGATGAGGCCAACCATCAGCCCCCCGATTTCGAACCCGAGATAGGCGATACCGATGAGTGCGACTCTGGAGCCGACTTTGTTGAACACCCGAAGTGGTTCCGAGAGGTGTTCTTGCTTGAGTCCCATCAGCGACCGCCGCGAGTACTCGCGGAACTGTGTCGCGATAGTCAAGCCAGCCAGCCCGTAGAACCCGATGACGTACTCTCTCCCGAGGAATCGGGTGACGAGCCCCGACCAGGCCGCGAGGGCAAACGCGATTGCAGTCAGCACCGCCAGCACGGTTCCAAGTCGGAAGTAGTAGCCGAAGACGTGAGATTTCCAATCGCTAATCGACCGGTCCTCGGCGAGAAACTTCCGAGCCCCGCTGTTGATACCCGAACTCATCAATATCGTCGAGATACCGAAGACCGCAGTGAGAGTACTGTACCGACCGTAGAGTTCGAACCCGAGAGTCGTGATGAGAATTGGCGTCAGAACCACCGAAGAGAGTACGATGAAGATTCGACCGCCGACGATGGAGAGAAACGCCGTAACCATGTTACGGTTCATAGAAATCGCCCCCTCGTGGCACGCCTGACTCGTGGGCTCGGGTACGCCGTCAACGACCCATGGCAACGTATCGAACGCAGGTAACGTTTCACTGTCAATTCCATCTGCTGTTGCCCACCTATCACACCGACCCATCCTTATTATCGAGTGGATAGTTCGAACTTATCGCTCGGGTAAGACGATACACAGGCGCGACGCGGTCCGAATCGATGCGTACTGACGCCCCGACGAACCGTTACCAAATCGATAATAAAGGCCACAGAGTGGTGAGTAGCAGTCGATACTCGATGCCGACAGTGAGCGTCATCATTCCAACGTACAACCGAGCGGACGTGTTACCACGGGCAATCGACAGTGCTCTCGACCAAACGCTGTCTGACGTCGAGGTAATCGTCGTCGACGACGCCTCGTCCGACGAGACGGAGTCGGTCGTAACCTCCTACGACGACCCACGCGTGATTTACCGTGCCCACGAGACGAACCAGGGCGGGAGCGCGGCACGCAACACCGGAATCGAAATTGCTGAGGGCGAGTACATCGCGCTTCTCGACTCCGACGACAGGTGGGCACCGACGAAGCTCGAACGACAGGTCGAAACGCTCGAACAGCGCTCCGACGAGTGGGTCGCTGCCTACTGCGGGACGACCATCGTCGACGACGAGGAGGCAAATCCGTTGTGGGAGCGATTCAAATCGCTCGTCGGGGGGCACAGTTCGAGAGAGGGTGCGGAAGGCGGCGAGGAACTCATCAAGGAGATTCTCATGGAGAACCTCCACACCAGTGCTGGCTCGACCCTCATCGTCGAGCAATCGGTCGTGGACCAAATCGACGGCTTCGACGAGTCGTTCGACCGCTATCAGGACACCGAGTTCCTGATTCGGGTTCTCAAACAGGGGAAACTCGCCTACGTCGACGAACCGCTCTTACTTCGGTATCCGTCGGGTGGTCCGAGTGCCGATGCCGTCCGGGAGGCGAACAGCCACTATCTCCAGACGTTCGCCGAAGACGTCGTCGAACTCGAAACCCGCGGGTACGACGTCACGGGCACTCACCACTACGCCCTCGCGTCGTTGTATCTCCGCGAAGGCCGCTTCGAACCCGGACTTGCATTCCTCCGCTCGGGCACGACACCCGGTATCGGTCAGCTTCCGGGTCTCTTGTTCAGCGTGGTCAAAGGGTTCCAGAATCGAATGAGCGCCTGACTGTCGGGACTACTCTTCGAGGGGAGAGGCGACTCCTTCGGGCATCGACCCCTTCTCGGCGACGATGTTTTGCCTGCCGACGCTAATCTTCTCTATCGTTCCGTCGTCACACATCCGAGAGAGCAACCGGCTCACCTTCGACTTCGACCAGTTGTTGCTCTCGACGATTGTACTCTGGTACACCCACCCGTCGTTCTCTCGAAGCAACTGCACGACTCTGTCTTCGTCGGTCAAGATTGGTTTCGATGGCTGCTGGGTTTCTGACACCTCCGGGCGCTGTGAGGACTGACGGGTGTCTGGTCTGGTTTCGGGCTCGGGTTCCGACTCGACAGCCGCGTTGTCGCCACCGGCTTCCCGGTTCCTCATCACTCTGTTCAGCGACCCACTGAACGGATACGTCTCAGAGACGCGAACCCACCGGGTTCCGACCGCGACGACGCCGAGCAGCGTCCCACCTGCGAACAGAAGCAACGGTGTGGTTCTGGCATCGTCGACTTTCGTCCCGAGTTTGGTTTCGAGTCCGTCACGGAGCCCATCTCCATCTGTGTCGGCGACGACGGGGTTGCTATCGTGTGCGTACTCGTACGCATCGCTCAGCCCGTCGTTGTCGGTGTCGGCCGTGGGGTCTTTCGGGGGCGTTCCGAGGCGGTTCTCGACACCGTCTGGGATGCCGTCACCGTCTGTATCGGCGTCTGTCGGTGACAGCGAGTTCGACAACTCCATCGCGTCTCCCAGATTGTCACCGTCGGTGTCGGCATCTGTCGGTGACGTCCCGTAATTCTTCACCTCGGCACCGTCTTCGAGACTGTCTTTGTCGGTGTCCATGAGAAACATCGAGGTGTTGTTCGACAGTTCGTTCACATTGGAGAGTTCGTCACTGTCGATGTCACCTTCTTTCTCGATGATGCTGACGTTGACTGTGTCGGTGCCGAGTTTCTCGGACTGGCCGGGGTAGTTGTTCCACAGGACGACCGTGACGTTCTCCGACTTTTCGAACGTCGAGAGGTTCTCGTACTCGAACGTCACGTTCTGTGTGCCTTCGGCTGCACTCTTGTCTTGACAGCCAATCTGCTCTCCGTCTTCGGCTTGGACGCAGAGCTTGTAGAGGTTCGACTCGTTCGATGCGTTGAACGTCACTTCCAGGGTGTTAGATTCAGTTTCCCAGAGGTACGCCGAGTCGTCGGACTGTTTGACTGGGACCGTATTCGTGAACTCGCCTTCGACGAACGCCGTATCCTCCGTCCCGTCCGGCGACGCGGCGACGGAGGCTGGAGCGACGAGCGTCGTCAGAATACAGATACCTATCACGAACAGGGCTCGTCTCTGTGTCATCGTCACGGAGAGTGTACCCCAATACTGGCGTATCTACTCTGGAGAGCATGTAATCCGACACCATCGTCTATCTCTCGCGTATCGAACCTACTCGGGTCTCGGTCAGTTTGGCGGGGGGCGTCTGTACTCATGGTACTAATTGTGCGATATGTCCCAAAATCATACTTGAGCAATATGAATCTCACGGCAGAATGTGCTTGTGGTTCACTCGGTGCCAGCGTAAACGACACGAACTAATCGGTTCGAAGACCGGACACATCCACAGAAACATCTCACGAGTAGCTCACGAACAGCGTCGAACACGCGGGCGAAATTCGTGAAACGTCAGTTGTCTTCCGCCATCTCGAATTCGTCGAGGACTTGCCAGAAGGTAAGCGCCGTGTAGACACTCATGATGGCGAGGGCAACAAAGAGGTGCGAGACTGCCTCGAATCCGGGAAGACCGAGCCCGGACGCACCGATTGCGACTGCACTGAGGGCGGACACTGCCAGATAGTACGTTCCCCACGAACGTTCCGTCGACGGTTCTTGTTTCTCCTCGTCGCTATCGGAGTCCTCCGGCCGTTCGAGATACTCGATGAGTCTGTTTGCATGCGGTTTCTTCTCGACGATGCCTCGGCTCTGGTTGTAATCGATGATTCCTTCTTCGTCGAGTTTCGGAAGGTGGGCCTGATACAGTGCGATGTACACGCGCTGACGCTGGTCGGACATCAACGCCTGAACTGTCGTATCGTGTTCCCACGCAGCGACCTGCTCTGCGATGTCGCGCATCTGGACGGGGCCTTCGCGGCCACGCAGATACCTGAGTACGTTCCGTCGACGCTCGTTTTGGAGGAGATGGTATATCTCGTCTTTTCCGAGGTCGGTCGTCTCTTCGTCCGCATCAGTACGTTGGTCGACCAGCGATTCACCTGGGGCGGTAACTTGGGCAGACATCTTCGCCCAGACCGTTATTTCGGTACCAAATAAATCGGTGACTTCGTTTCTTATTTTCCAAATGTTGCAGCCCACTTACGCTTTGAGTTACTACTAATTCTGTTAATTGCACTACTGTTTCACACTGTTTCACGCCAAAAATCGGCAGACAGCGACAACATAAAATATCTGATATATGTCTGACAGCATCTCGTCGATATTCAGCGAAAATCGAATCGTTGCAGCGGCCACTGATGAGTTACAGCAGTGGTGACTCCCAATTACTGGGCGTCGACCTGCACTCGTCGCTTCTGATCCGGTATCGATTTCGCTTCCTCGTCGAGTTCCTTCGTGAGCTTCAGCACACGCAGCCCCTGTTCTCCATCGACGACGGGTTGGGAGTCCGTCTTCGCAGCGTTGGCGAACGAACTCAGTTCGCTCTTCAGTGGCTCTTTCTGCTCGACGGTGAGCGTCTCGACGAAGTTCTCGTGGCGATGGCGTACGAGCGAGCCATCGTCGATGTGCGCCGGGACCGACGAGCGGTGAATCTCGATGCTCTGGTCGATGTAATCGACCTTGACCCGGCAGTCTTCCGCCGAGATTGTGAGCCCTCGGACCTTCTCCTGTGTGACGCGACTCGTCGTGAGCGACGCGGTCACACCAGTGTCGAATCGGAGTGTGGCGTTCGCGTAGCGACAGTCGGGCGTCCCGACCGCGTTGTACGAATCGATGTCGCCGTCGACGATATCCAAGACGATGTCGAGGTCGTGAATCATCAGGTCCATCACGACCGAGTCGTCGATTGCGCGGTCGATTGGTGGTCCCACCCGTTCGGTCGAGACAGCATAGATATCGAGGTCCTCGACGAGGTCTCGGAGCGTTTGGACGACTGGGTTGAACCGCTCGATGTGTCCGACCTGTAACGTGAGGTCACGGTCGTCCGCGATGTCGATGAGTTCGCTTCCGTTTTCGGGGTCGTCGACGAACGGCTTTTCGACGAGGACGTGGACGTCTGATTCCAGCGCCCGTTTGGCGTTCTCGTAGTGGAACTGCGTCGGTACGGCGATAGAGACGACATCCGCGGCTTCGAGCAGACCCTCCATCGACCGTGCGGTCGTTCCATATTGCGCCGCAACGCCTGATGCGCGCTCGTCGTCGACGTCGAAGACGCCGACGAGATTCGTTCCCGGGAGTTCGTCGTAGACGCGAGCGTGGTTCTGTCCCATGCTCCCGACCCCGATGACGCCTGCGTTCACGACTTCGTCAGTCATTGGTCACCTCCATAATTTCTTTCGTCGGACTACTCGGTGGTTCGATGGAAACTTCCTCTCGAAGTACGGTCCCGACTCGTTCGATTTCGTCGTCGTCGAGTGCCGGGTGGACCGGAAGCGACAACACTTGGTCACAGACGAGTTCGGCCACGGGCGCACGCACGTCGATGTCGTCGTACGCGGGCTGGTCGTGGATGCATCGCGGATAGTACACGCCACTCCCGATGCCGTGTTCGTCGAGCTGGTCAGCGACCGCATCTCGGTTTCCGACGCGGATTGTGTACTGGTGATAGGAGTGACCGTATCCGTCGGGGACTGTCGGCGTCACTGCATTCGTGCTCGCGAGCGCGTCGTCTAATTGCATCGCGTTCTCACGACGGCGTTTTACGAAGCCGGGAAGACGTTCGAGTTGTGCACGCCCCATTGCGGCGGCGATACTTGTCATCCGGAAGTTGTGCCCGAGAGAGACGTGCCGGTAGCCGTCGGCCTCGCGGCCGTGGTTGATGAAACTCGCCGCGTTTTCGGCGACGTGTTCGTCGTCGGTGACGACGATTCCGCCTTCGCCGGTCGTCATGTTCTTCGTCGGGTAAAACGAGAAACACGCGGCTTCGCCGAGCGACCCGACCGGGCTTCCGAAGTACGTCGCACCGTGTGCTTGTGCAGCGTCTTCGATAATCGTCACGTCGAACTCGTCTGCAATTTCGCGTAGCTCTCCCATCGGTGCCGGGAGCCCATAGAGGTGCACGACAACCATCGCTTCGACGTCACCGTCGAGCGCTTCGAGTTTCGCAGCCACAGCGGCCGGGTCGAGGTTGAACGTCTCTGGGTCGATATCCGCGAACACGGGCTCTGCACCGGCGAACCGAATCGCGTTCGCAGTCGCGACGAACGAAAACGGGGTGGTGAGTACCCGGTCACCATCGCCGACGCCGACTGCTTCGAGAGCCGTGTGAAGGGCGGTGGTGCCATTCGACGTCGCGACACCGTGGTCGACGCCGCAGTCGTCTGCGAACTCCGATTCGAACTCCCGAACTTCTGGGCCGTCCGCAATCATCCCGGACTCGACGACGGTCTCGATTCGAGAGAGTTCGTCGTCTCCAAGTATGGGGGCGGCAATGTTGATATCATCGCTCATCGGTCGCTTCGTCCTCCCGTCGAACTGTTCACAGCACAGCTAGACCATCGCGTATGGCTATCGGGGGTCTGGTGTAGCTCTTTCATAGGGTATCCCGCGGTTCTGTTACCGCTGTGGGTAGCCAGACACTATCAGGGCATTATTATGGGCAAGATAAGGGGTCTGAGGAGCTGAACAGACGGAATTTCGGTGCCGACGCTCCCGAGACTGCGACTCTGGTGTTTCCTCATGTGACTTATCACATCTGTAAGACTGACGTGTTCCAGAATCGAACCTCCTTGGTGGGAGTCTAGGATAACGACTCGTCCAACGAGATAGGTCTTCGACGGGCTTACACCCAACATAAGCAAGTAGTGACGGATTCAACGAACGTTCGTGATGAATGTGGGAGAACTCGGCTGTGTCGACACACAGGAAGCGACCACCCCGACGGAGTGTGGCTAATGCTGACGGGACAGTTTGTTCCAGTGAGTGCCGCTTTCGTCGGGCTTGCACTGGTCACGTCGGGTTTGGGACACGCTCGTCAGGTCGGCCTGTCGATGGTTCGGGCTCGACGCTTCGTGTTCTTATTTTTACTCTGCGGAACGGTGACGCTCGCTCTTTGAACGGACACGCTGTCGTGGTTTTCCACGACTTTGTGGAAGGAAGACTCGCTTACCGTTCCCCTGTCGATGTCGTTCGATTCGTTCTTGGGTCTCCATCCGACAGAGCGTTCGGCTAATCGTCGATTCAGACCAGCGAGTGTGCTCGACTAGTGCGGACTGTTCGAGACTCCCTCCTTCGATGTGGAGGAGTTGGAGGATTCGCCGTTCGGGATTGAGGAGTTCGGGATTGACCCCTAACAGCGGATGGTCAGCGTCGGCATCGACGTGGTGCGAACCCGAATCGAAGTGGTTGCCAGATGGGTCGCGACCGGACACGTCTGACCGAATCTCCGCCTGAGGCTGCTCTGTCTCCGATTTTGTCGCCGAAACTGACCCTCCTGCTGGCTTCGAACTCGTTCGGGAACTAATCAGTCCGAGACAGAACAAGACAATCTTGCAGAGCTTCCGACTGAGCTTCGCGACGGGAGAACGTGGAGAAAGACGCTGAGCCGTGAAACGAGAATCACTTTCTGTCCGTTCGGTTCCCTGGACAGAAGATTGGGTGTCATCTTCAGTTCGATTCGACATGGAGATACTATCTCTCACTCACTGTGATAGATGGTATACCAATCATATTTGGGTTCCATTCGTGCATCTGCGTACTATCGTTCGATACTGTGGGCTTTCGCATAGTCAGATTCACCTTGGTGGAAGTACCTTCGCACGTTTCGTACGCGTTGAGGGTAGGGAGAATGGGTACCGTCGAGAGCGAACAGCCTCCAACTCTGTTTGAATCCTCTGTGTTGGCACGCGATTCAAGACTGGCGAGATGGCAGCGAAACGTACTGCCGGTGGGGAGTCAGCGATTGGGACACACTGGACACAACGCCAGGGGGCAGGGAGTGTCGAGTCTGTCGCCACACGTTAGGTACCCACTCCGCTTCCGTATTGATACGTCGGAACCGTCGTATTTGGGGTTGCATGTGCAAGGTGTCAAAATGGGAATTCAGGGGTGAGTCGCTGGACGAGTGCATTCTGAACGAGCCGCTCGTGGCCTCTACGGAGCCGTTGGGACGTTGCCTGGTGACTGATACCTAATATGTTAGCGACACCCGTTATATCGGAGTCGCGGGGGACTTCGTAGTACCCTTCTCTGAACGCAGTCACGAGCGTTCGGTGTTGTGCCTCGGTGAGTCCGAAGCGGGAGGGGTCCGCGGCTTCCGTGCAGTCCGAGATGCGCTCGACAGTGTGTGTAAGCCCGTTCTGTTCCCACGTCTCTGTTAATGCCCGCAGCGACTCGCGTTTTTCCGCGAGGACGCGAAATACCCACTCACTACCTTGCGCATACGAATCGACGACAGTCAGCCGTGTATCCGCGAAGAGTCGAAGGATTGGGTCCGAAAGCGCCTCGAACCCGGTGCGGTAGACGCCTCCTTGTTTCGACGAAAAGACCTTCGAGTGAGCCGAGACACTCGGGTCGCTACGGAGCGCCGGTTCGACCAATGTCGCGTCGTTACCCCGAACCCAAATCGATGGTGTCGTACTTGCACTATCCACCTGCACGGACCGAAGTAGTCGCGCTTCGATGCTCGGGTGACGGGCGAGCGCATCGTCGAGGATGAACGTCGATGCGGGAACGCGGAGGGTAGCAACAGTGCTCACACGGGGACTAGGCTCTTTTGCGCCGTTATTATCGGGGCAGTAAGCGATTCGAGCGACTTCGTGGCTTATTGTAGGATAAAAAACACCATGCGGGAGTCGATTTCCACCATCGCGTAATCGCCCGTATACAGTCTGAAACTGTTGATTTGGGTGGTACTAAGGACTAGAAGCGTACATTACCCGGCCGATAGTAAACATCTCAAGACCCGATGTTGCAGTATGTTCGCACCCTCACGCATTCGCGGTCCATACGGCACCCATATGACCGCCGAACTCGCTCTCAAAGCCGGCCGAACACTTGGTGACAGGCACGAGGCGGTCGCGCTCGGACACGACCCGAGAGAGAACGCTCGACTCTTGGCAGACGCTGTCGCGACGGGCATCCGCGAAGCTGGTGGCACCGTCTATCGACTCGGTACAGTCGCGAGCCCCGCGGTTTCGACCGCCGTCAGGCAACTGGACGCCGACGGTGGAATTGCCGTCACGGCAGCCCCTGATCCCTCCGAAGATGTCGGATTGAAACTGTTCGACAGCGACGGGTCGCGCCTCTCGTGAGAGCGCCAACGGCACCTCGTTCGGCGCGTCAACGGAACGACTGCCGATTTGGCATCGTGGGACAGTCTCGGAACAGAGCAGTGGCTGGAGGACGCAGCAGAAGACTACATCGAACGCCTCTGTGACGGCCAGTCGTCGTTCGACGAGGTGCACGTCGTCGTCGATGTCGGTGAACATCGTGTCGATAACGTCGCTGAGACGCTCGAACGGTTGGAGTGTACTGTCGACCGTGTCACCGAATCGTCCTCCGACGCGTTCCCGCGGCGACGGGTCGCCCAGAACGATTCCGTGTGTTCGACGCTCTGCAACGCCGTTGCAACGTCCGCTGCTGATTTCGGTGTGGCTCACGACCCAGATGCAGACCGAATCGTTGCAATCGACGAGCGTGGACACGTCGTCGGCGGAGATACGCTGTTAGCACTCCTCGCGAAACGGACGGTCGAACAATCGGACGGAAGCGGGCGTGTCGCGGTTCCCCTCGAAGCAAGTCGGCGTATCGAAGAAGTCGTCGACGATGCTGGCGGCGAGATTGTTCGAACACAGATGGACGGAATGCCTGGTTCGGGACCAGCGTCCACGACCGAGGTTGTATTCGGAGGTGAACCGAGCGGTGTTCACCACTGGCCCGACGAGTCACCCTGTCCCGACGCCGCACTGTCGGCGATTCATCTCGCACGCCTCGTCGACGATGGACCGTCTCTCTCCAGACAGGTCCAACGAATCGACGACTATTCGCTGTATTTCGAGTCGTTTTCGGTCGACAAGTCAACCCGTACGATGTCTCGAATTACCGATGCAGCACGGAACCAGTTCGAAGACGTTCAGACGGACGATGGTCTCTTCGTCGAAGACGACGAGGCGTGGTTCGTCGTTCGGCCAAGTCGGACAGCAGGAGAACTTCGGGTAACGGTCGAGGGAACGTCGGACCGGCATGCAAAGCGGCTCTTCGAACGAGTGACCAGGCTCGTCTGTACCGGCAAATCCGCAGCTGTCGTGTAGTTTTGATTGTGGAACTTTCACAAATATAGACACGTTATCGAGATTACCAAAATCACCAAGAAGATTTGGAGGTGAGCTTCTCTTGATTGGTCAGAAATCGTTCAGCTACTCCAGTGAATGGATGCTCATTACAAACGTACGAGTGTAACGATAACTGAGACAAATTCCAAGTAGTCTCAACGACGTGGAATTCACCGTAATCGACTGAGAGCTAGGCTGTCATAATCGCCTTCGTCGACGGTGAGAGTACCGTTCGTGGTGTGTATTCACAAGCCAGTTTTGGAGATAATACTCGAAAATCTGCCAAATGCTGTCTGGTTTTTATTTCTAAGAACGTCAGATAGCGCTACTAACACTGTGGCTAGTGGACACGACACTACCACTGCCGTAACAGCAGGTGGTTTGTCTTTCCGAACTTCCGTCTTCGATGTCCGAACCCACAGTGGAATTGTGTAGAACTAACAATATATTCTGATTGAGGTGAGTGTCGACATAGTCACTTTCGCCATCGCGATGAGGCAGATACATCGGTCGTTCTCCTCCGCAGATATCCTACGTTCCACACTTGCTTCGGAGTAATCTCTGCTTGTGTGGCCCTACGTTGTCTAAATTTGTTGCTTGCATGCGAACGAGCACTTGAATCGGTATCGGCAGCTCCCATTAGTTTGTCCAGTAATCGTCGGCATTCACCCGTGAACCAGAGGTTCGGTTTCCTTGGTAATTGTGTCATATATTGTTAATTATGTTCAATTATACATTTTCCTCTTTTTGCCCCGACTTCACTTTGTCGTCGGTGCACTACTTCTGCGGCCGCTCGACCACGTGAACTCTCGCCCGTTCGAACTGGCGGACAGAACCAGGGCCTCGCCAATATGACTATAATACAGTATATATGATATTACAACAGTACTTGTGTAATTGTACATTGGACATCAATATGTATGTAGGTTGCCCTCTTGGTAGATAATTGAAATGTAAAGTTTAGTCCCACACTCGTGTTTCTGCCAGCGAAGTTCTCCGAGATTCCCCGAAACGCCTCGCCTCTCCCACTTGAGTTGGTTCGAACTTCCGGTCGTTATCGAAGTCAATTTTCCATGAGTACCGCTCGTGGTGTCGATACCTTGGGGAGACACGCTAGAGTGGACTATAACCTCACGCGTGTCGTCTCCGAATAGTCTACTCCGGTCCCACGCTTACTACCGTGAATGTCGAAAGCCCTCGCTCGCGTGGAGTGGGCAGTGACTACGCAACCCGGCCAGCCACGAGAGGCACCAGGCTCTCGTCTTCTTCTACACAGTCGAATACAGTTTCGACGAGGGTGTTGTACGTTTGTGGTCGTTCGACCATTACTGCGTGTGCTGCCTGCTGGACCTCACAGAAAACTGCATCGGGGATTCGACCCGCAGTTCGTCTCGCGGCTTCGATGGGCACGAGACTGTCCTCGCTGCCGTGGACTACCAGCGTTGGTGCAGTAATGCGATGACGTTCGTCGTTCTTCTCGTATCCCCAAAAGCTCTCGAGGACGTCCCATGCGGAGCGCTGCAGTGGTAACTCTAGGGTTTCGAGGAACTGTTCGACAACTGGGTCTGGCGTCGACCCGTGGAATATCTCTGACCGGGCGAACCACTTTGGCACAGTTTCGCCCCGAAACAGCTTGTATAGACCCGTGGCAATAGCGAATCGAATCACCGGTGGCTCCCACCACGGTGTGAGTGCATGGTCCGCACCACTACAGAGAACGAGTCCCTCGACCGACCACCGCTTCGCGTACTCAAGCGCTACAGCGGCCCCATAGCTCCATCCATTGAGAACGACGTTTTCGACGTCAAGTGCGGTGAGTAATCGACGGAGGTGTGTCGCGTGTGCCGAGACGGACCTCACTGTCTGCGACGACGACTGTCCATAGCCGACCAACGAGTAGGCGATGAGTTCGCGATTACCAGCGAAGTGGTCGAGTTGGAGGTAGTGATTCCACATCGACCCGAGCCCGCCGTGGATGAATACCAGCGGCGGTCCTTCCCCCGGAATATGCAGTGTTTCGAGTTCGATACCGTCTCCGATTGACGTCACTACTGGGTCTGGGAGGTCGTTGCGAACGTCTTCGAAAGTCTGGATACGTGTGTTCATCTGGGTGTCGTCAATGTGTTATCTCTCGAACGTGGCCGTTCTGTGGTAGTGACTGGAGAACTCACCACGTGTATTGCGAGACGGCGAGTGAAATGAAATACAATCCGATTACGGTGGATATCTGAGGGTCGATTTCGTCGCCGCCTTGCCAGTTCACCAGGAGGTACGTGACCACGCCACCGAGCCCCGCGAAGAGTGGAAGTGCTGCGTACCATCCAAAGACGAGCGCAGTTGCGATAAACGATATCGGGAACGAAACCGCGAGGAACCGTTTGACCCGGCCCGAACCGTATCTCACGACGAAGTTGTCGATTCCTGCCTTCGAGTCGCCCTCTTCGTCAGGGAGGTCCTGGTAAGAACTATTGACCGGGATAACGACCATGAGAACCGCGATTAACATCCAGACACTCTGATTTGGCGTGGGTGCGACCAATAGACTGCCGAACAAAATCGCAACCGTTCCCAAGAGCCCGAAGCAGAGCATGCTACTGAACGCACCGTCTTTCAGTCTGAACGGAGGGATTGTATACACAATCGCGACGAGAATCCAGCCGAACAATGCTATCGCTGCTTCAGGTTTGACCGCCCCACTAAACAGCATCCCCACACCCAGTAGGCTGATTCCTGTCGCGAGGATTTGTGTCTCGGTGACCTGCCCCGTCGCGAGTGGTCGGTCTGGGTTCGAGTGTTGGTCGGTTTCAGTGTCGGTCCAATCGTTGATAAACCACTGCCCCCAGTGTGCAAACGCCATTGCGCCGACTCCGATAGTAACGTGTAACAGATACCTGTCGGTCCACGACCCCGTGTCCAGTTGGAAAACGACCCCGACTAGGGTCAACGTGATGTAGACGAACGTTATCGGGAGCATCGATTTGATTCGAGCGAGTATCGGAGACCGATTCGTCCAGTCGTAGATTCCCCCGAGTAGAGCCCCGAAAAAGACCGTAATCCCAACTGCACGGTCAGCCGACTCGACGAGGGAGAGTACCTCTGATAGCATATGTCGTCGTGGTTTTGTTTTCGTATTAATTCTTTTCCGTCTTGGGGGAAGAGCAGTCGCAACATCCGAGCGCAGTCTGTTTGGCTAATTCTTCCCTGTTCCGAAAGGATTAATTGACATTCCTTGGTTCTAGGTGACATGACCGAGAATGCTGTAGCGGCGAGTAGTACAGACTATTCCGGTATCGGCGAGCGGGCGAGACACCTATTCGAGATGTCACGCCCCATCTGGTGGATTCACATGCTGCTCCCGATCACGTTTGCTATCCTTTATGCGGTGGATTCGGCCTCACAGATTCTCTCTGTGACTTCCCTTTGGTTTTTGGCGTACTTCTCTCTGCCCGGTAATCTCTACGTCTATGGTATGAACGACGCATTCGACGTCGACACAGATCAGGTGAATCCGAGGAAAATCGACGACGAGACGCCATCGGTGATATACGAACACGATACGATCAACACCGCAGTTATCCTCATCTGCGGACTTCTCATGGCATCTGTCGTATTCGTAACCACCGACCCGGTCGTGCTCGGACTTCTCGCAATCCTCGGTGTTGCAGCCATCGTCTACAATGTCCCCCCGATTCGACTGAAAGCGGTGCCGTTCGTTGATGCCTTCATCACGAGTACGCTCCTCATACCGCCAATCGCGGTGTACACGGCTATCTCCGGGTCCTTACCACCACTGACTATCATCGCAGGTGCCTGGGTTTGGGGAATGGGGTATCACATTATCGGTGCCATCGAAGACATCGAACCAGACAGGAAAGCCGGATTACTGACCACCGCGACGTTCCTCGGACGGGAGAAGACACTCGCGTTCTTCCTCGGGCTTTGGGTACTTGCACCAGTCCTTATCGCTCTGGAGAGCATCCCCGGAGCTGCGCTGATGTCTGTGTTCACTGTCAGTCTCATTTACACATTGGTGAGTGACAAGGAACTCAAAGACCTGTATCTCGCAATCCCGTTCATCAACGTCGGTGTGTTTGGCGTCGTAATTATCGGAGGAGTACTGCGACACCTCTGACGGGGCAGCCTTCGCCTCGATTACTCTGGCCGAGAGAACGGGAGGTACGACTGCCATCGCGTTATCTCGCCACCTTCGGTCTCGATGACGAACACCTGTGGGTAATCGACCTCTGAGCCATCCATCATACGGTGGTTCGTTTGTACTTCGACGACGAAGGCACCGTCGTCTCTCCAGAGGTTCTCGATAGTCAGTCGAGGTTGCGCGATGATTTCCCGAAGCGACGTCTCGAGCACGCGCCGAACCTCCTCCGGACCTTCGTACTGCGATTCGGGATAGTGTGGGTCGATGTACACGCCATCGTCGGCCCAGTACTCCGCAGGAACTACTGGGTCTTTGTCTTCCCACGCCTCGAATATACGGTCGATATCTTCTCGACTGAAGTCCTCGTTTCGTGTCGTCATGGTATCGACATCGACGAATGTCAACTCGTGTCAATTAGTTCTACTGGTCTGCTGTCTTTTCACAGTCGGCACGACCGAGGCCCACGTGGTGTGATTGGGTCGGTCACACGTGTCGTAGGAGATTACAGCAGCATCCCTGTAATGGCTGTTGCATCCGGTCACTGATGTACTGATTCGGTGTACCCATCACAAACTATTTGTTTTGATACCATCATGACTGATGTGGATTCAGCACATCCATGGCTAATCAAATCTGCACAGAAAGTGATACGGAAGAAGCGGTTGAACAAATTCGAGACGTGTACCGCAATGCGTCGGTCACTCAGTCTCAAGAGTACATTACGACGGTCAACCAACTCACCGACCAACTGCCCGCGTTGCAGCCTGAGACTCTTTCGGCAGCGAGTACCTTAGTTCAACGTCGAATCTCCGAATCGACAGACGTGATTGCTGTCGAAGAAGACAAAGGGTTGCCTATCGGCGTCCTCGCAGCCACTGAACTCCAGTTACCGCTGGCTGTCGCTCGTTGGTACACCTACGAAATCGACGTCGAAGACGAGCCACAGGTCGAAGTCGAGATGGACTCGGAGTATTACTCCGGACAGCTCTATCTGAACGGTGTGACCAGTGGCGATTCGGTGACGATCGTCGACGACACGATTAGTACCGGCGGCACGATGACGGCTCTCATCGACGCTATTCGAGAGGCCGGTGCGTCGGTAGAGGGAGCACACTGTCTCGTCGAAAAGCGCGATAACGGCGGGGTCGAACGAGTCGAAGCGGAGACTGGTGTCTCAGTTTCGACTGAAGTGGTGATTCGCGCCGACCACGATGGTGTCGAAGTCATCGAGTGACGAGTCTGTATGTCTCTCGGACGACTCTCACCTTGGAGCTCTCGCAGTTCGAGACACCGCCTGTACAGACGGTCCTCTTCGCGTGGTGGTGTGAGTGACTACTACTGACTACGCGCGTGCGTTCGTCCAGTTCAACCGTGTGACTCCCCCGCGGTACTTCGCTGTTGACATTGCTATCTTCAGTCTGCCGGTCGTGTTGGCAGCCCCGGACAACTCGGTCGGGACGGTTGCAGCCATTGGGCTCCTGAGTTGGCTGTTCGTTCGAGGGGCCGCACTCACCCTAGACGATTACTTCGACGCAGAGGCGGATGCAATAGAGAAGGCATACCGCCCGATTCCGTCTGGTCTCGTAACGAGGCGGCAGGCACTTTTCATCGCCGTCGCGATGCTTCTCGCCGGGCTGGGGCTCGCAGCCATCGTTGGCCCACGGTTTCTCGTTGCGGTAATCGCGTTGCTCTCGATTCTTGCGTCCGACCCACTCGTGTTCAACAAGTTCGACGTTCCAGGGATTTCGACTCTCGTCACGGTGACGAGTGTGTCTATGGCGAGTTGCATGGGCTGGCTCGTCTACGGTGACGTTGGGGTCTCCCTAGTCGTGGTCTTTGCAACGACGTGGTTCTGGGACCTCTCCCACGACACGATTGGGGCGTACCTCGACCGCGACGGTGATACACAAGCAGACATCCAATCACTGGGACGGGACCTCTCACGAACGACTGTCGCCGGTATCGTCGGTGTCTGCACGGTTGTATTTGCGAGCCTCCTTGGGTCGGCAGTCCCAGGGGGTTTTCCTTGGATTCTCGTTCCGTTCGGTCTCTCTGGGGCCGTCGTCGTGATTACTGCCGGATTTGGTAGTGGCTGGTTTCGTCCCCAGACAGTGCGCCGAGCAGTCGAATGGAACGTCGTGGTGAGCTATGCGTTCGTAGCTGTGGCCTCCGTCGGTGGTGGGCTCTTGTAACGACGCCCTACCGACATCACCTCACCACGTGTGGGTCCTCGACCAATGTCAGAGAGCTAAACATTTATTGGGTCGGTGACGAGTGGTTGCAATATGGGTCCCCACTCCTACGACATCGTCATCGTTGGCGGCGGAACAGCCGGTGCATTCGCTGCCGCAACCGCAGCAGACGAAGGACTTCGCACCGTCATCCTCGAACGTAAATCCCGGGAGGAAGCTGGCGACATCGCCTGTGGTGACGCCATCAAAGGAAAACAAGAGTTGCCGACGGTGATGGACACCGACTACGTCGAAGCGGAGTCGTTTACGAACCGAGAGATACGACGAGCTATCTTCGAGAACCCGGTCGATAGTAGTGAACTGGAAGTACAGTTCGACAAACCGGGAACCGTTCTCGACCGCCGCGCGTTTGGCACCGCACTCCTCGAAGAAGCTTCCAGAGCCGGTGCGGAGATTCATTACGACACCGTCGTTCGAGACGTCGTCCAATCAGATGGGAAAATTCAGGGAGTCGAAGCAGTTCGAGACGGGTCACGTGTGACGTACGACGCCGCTGTGACGATTGATGCCGCAGGTGCGCTCTCGATACTACAGGACAACGCGGACTTCTCGGAGTCGACGTTCGACACCAACGTAGATTACACTCAATTCTGCTCTGCCTACCGAGAGATAGTCGAAGTTCCTGACGAGATTGAGTGGTCCGACGCACTCGTGTTCAAACCCACTGAAGAGCTCGGATATCTCTGGTACTTCCCGCGGTCGTCAAGCGAAATCAACGCCGGTCTCGGATTTCAGATGAACAAGCCGCCGGTGCAGTTAGTCGACGCTCTCAAACGAGACCTCAATAGCAGACCAGAGTTCGACGACGCAGTCGTCACGAGCAAGCTCGGTGCAGCACTTCCGACTCGTCGACCGTACGACTCGGCTGTTGCTCCCGGGTACGTCGCTGCCGGCGACGCTGCTGGTCACGTCAACCCGACGACTGGTGGTGGTATCGTCACGGCAGCGAAATCTGCTGTCTGGTGTACGAGACAAGCCATTTCGGCGCTCGAAGATGGAACCGTAAGCGAAGCAAACCTTTGGGAGTACAATCGGAAGGTTATGACGAACTTTGGGGCGCGGTTCGCTGCTGCTGACCTGTACAATATCGCAGGGGGTGCGCTGTCGGTCGAAGCACTCTCACAGATCGTTGCGAAAATCCCGGGTGACAACCTCGTCGACGTTCTTGGTTCCGGGACATCGAAGATGGGACTCGGAACAAAAGCCAAGCTCCTCTTCCGCACAGTCGGCCACTGGGATACGATATTCGACCTCTACAGGGTCCAAAAGAAGGCCGCTGAGTTGCGGGAGCACTACGGTGAGTATCCCGCGTCGCCATCTGGACTAGAACAGTGGGCGAACAGGCGGGATGACATCCTCGCGGACGTCTACGAAATCACTGGCGCGGAACCGAAGTACTGAGCGAGCGTCTCTCTATCTCTTACTCGTTCGACAGTCGTGAATGGGTGTTACGAACCGACGTAGTAGTAGATGTACGCTGCACCGACAACCGAGATAGCGATGAGTCCGAGACCGGCTGCTGCCTGTACAGTCTGAATTGCCTGTGGGCCGTTCTGTACCACCGAGACGATGAGGTCACTCTGGGCGCTGGACAAGGCTACGGCCGAGAGGAGGAGAGCAATAGCCACTAACGTCTGTTCGCGAACCATACTCCATGTAAAAAAGGGACGAAAATATGCCTTGTGGCAGTCAGATAACTAACACGTGTTGTAGCATCGTTCGCACTCGGAGTACGACAGGCCTCCCGTGACTGCCAGACAGCCCAGGCAAGCGAGGATACCTGGAATTCCAGCTTTCCCGATGTACTTACAGACCCCACCACAAGTGACGCTCCCGCCACCGAGGTACGTCGCACAATCCCAACACGCATCCTCGTCGCACGCTACTTGGACGTCGACCTGTTGTGACTCAGGTGTGACGAACTCCTTGCCGCTTACGGAGTTGGTGTCTGACGTGGCAGGAACTGAAATCTTCTCGACCGAGTCGTCGCCCGTCTCGTGTAGGACTTCGTACGAGTCGGAGTAAGACGAATACACCGTCAGCGCCTCCTCGGATTCGACGTCAGTGTGACGCTGTATCTTTTTTCGTTCTTTCTTCGTCACACCGCGGATATAGACGAGTTTCCCGCTGCTGTTCGAGATGAGGGTCGCGAAGTCGACTTTCTTGACGTTCTTGTACTTCTTTTTCACCTCCTTGTCCAGTTTCTTAATCTCGTCCGAGAAGATGAACTGCGCATTCTGCTCACCGTCGACGTCGATAACTCGTAACTCGCCGATGTCGGTGGTGAACCGATAGACTTCGATGGTACTGTCAGAGACCGTCGAAACGACCTTCCGGCTCTCTCTGATTTCGGGGTTCCCGACTTCTTGTCGAACCTGTTTTACCTTCTTCGACTGAACGAGCGATTCTCGCTCATCCGTGGAGACGGCACTTTCTGCGGCCGAGATACCGCTCATCCCAGCCACACCAACTGACGCTGCTGCGATTTGTTTTAGAACGCTTCGCCGACTCGGAGTGAATTCTGTGTTGTCTGTCATAGAGTTATCGTCCCGGAATTATGCGCAGTTCTCGATCAATTTGCCACAGGCTATTGGGAGCGTGAAGTGGCACACTCCGCCGACACACGTCGCACACGCGACGACACCCGGGATATTACCGATGGAAACCGATGCACAAAGCGCTGCACATCCCGTACAGATAGAGATGTGTTGGAGACAGCGGTCGCCCCACGTCTCACAGTCGGCTTGGATTGTCACGTCGTCGGAGTCCGTTGCTAATCGGGCGCTTCCCGACTCGATGGCTCCGTCGGATTCGGTATCCACCAAGTAGACCTCGCTAGTATCTGACTCGGTCGATGCCGTACTTGCCTCCGATTTCGTGTGGACCTCGAACCCGTCGAGCGTCGAGGTGTAGAACATCAGGGCCTCCTTTTTGTCGGCACCCGTCTCCTTGGCGAGCTGAGCGCGCTCGTCAGGCGTTGCCTCTCGGAGCTGAACGATATTCTCGTCGTTGTCCAAGATAAGTACTGCACCAGTCGTCTTTGCGAGCTTTCGATACTGCTTCGGAAGCTCCCGCGTCTCTGGCGGCTTGAGGTCTGATGCGAGGTGGAACTGTACAGCGGACTTCTTACTTTCGTGTTCGCCGAACACTAACTTCCCGACCGGCGTTTGGAGCGTCGTGACGGTGAACGTCTCGTCGTCTTTGACGACGTTCTTCCGCGATACGTCCGACACTTCCGGGTTGTTTAACTCTGACCGAAGGTTCGAGACGAGGTCGTTATCGAGAATTCGCTCTTTTTCTTCGGAGCTGACTGCCTCCTCGGTAGCACTGACTGGCCCAGTGAGACCGGCTGTCCCGACGGCCGCGATACCGATACTCTTCAATAATTTACGGCGGTCTATACTACTGTCTTGGGGGCTATCTCTTCGACCCACGTGAAAATTGATATTCGAATAACACATAAAGATTGTCCACAGTTTATCATATAATGCTATTGACGATACTGTGTTCTGGTATCCAAAAATTGATAACAGCATGACTATTTGTGGAAACCACATGAAAATCGACGTAGTTGACTCCCTCCATCAGCCGGAGTACACCGGCGAGAACCGGTGTGAACCGTGTACGGTGTTGAATCTCGTTATCGCTGGACTCCTTGGCTCTCTTGTGGCTCGAAAGTCCAAGCTCGGCGGACTCGTTGCGGTTGGCGCTTCGATAGGCCTCATCTACCTCCGCGGGTATCTCGTCCCGGGAACCCCGACGTTGACGAAGCAGTATCTCCCGCCAACCGTTCTCGAATGGTTCGGAAAGGACCCGGAACCGGACCTCGCATCTGGGTTCGGTTCGACCACCACCCAGAGTTCCTCGACGACGGACTCTCGGACCACGTCGAACTCCGAATCGACGTCACAGACACCACCGGAGTCAGCGTCGGAACCAGTCGCCGACGACAGTGACGAGACCGACTCCGCCCAGGACGCCCCCGGTGACGACCTTGAGGCGTTCTTTATGAATCACGACATCCTCGAACCCTGTGCGGACACCGACGACCTCTGTTTGACCGACGACTTCGAGGACGCGTGGACTGACGAAACCGAGGCACTCGTCGACACAGACCTCACCGCAGAGACAGTTGCAGACGCCTTTGGTATCGACGAGCCGGACCAGACGTTCGAGCTCATCACCAACGACGAGGCACGAATCCTCAAATCGGAGACTGCGTCCCTCGGACAGTGGCCCTCTCGTGCTGCGCTCATTGCGGATGTCGCGGCGAGTCGCGTCCTTCAGTCTCGAATCCTCGGCTGGAACGAGTTTGCCCCCGAAGAGCGAGGCCCGATTCTCAACAGTCTTCGAATGTTCCTCGAAACGTGCCCGACGACGGGTGGCGACATCCAACTCGGCGAGGAAGTCGTCGAGTCGTGCTGTAGCTCTCACAAAGTCATCGCGGTCACGTGTGAGGACTCGGGTGAACGCCTTTTCGAACACCCGCTTCCAGATTCTGAGTAGTCTACGAGGAGAAGTTTCATACACTTCGCTTTTCGCTCGGCTTCGGCGCGCGTTTGGAAGGCTCAGAGACTAAAGCCATCTCTTGGCTTCGGTTATTCTCTGTTAGGTCTGTTGAAACGTCGATTAGCCGGAACGTTCCGAAAGACAACCAATTGCCACCCAAACCACCACGCCGATACCAACACCGAGTGCCGTAAAGAGCGTACTCCATGGTGATTCAGTCAGCAGGAATCCAACTATAAGACCCACGACAAGGGCGACTACGAACGAGAACAAGATACGACTACCAAGTGATTGTGCGTGGAGGGCGTCTATACTGCTACAAAGAGAAGTATGAACAGACGTTCACTGAATTACGCATCCCAACTAATGGCTGTTCAGCAGGAGGTGCCGACGGCTCTCGGCCAGTTCGTTGCTAAGCCATTCGTCAGGACTGTGGATGCAGTCGCTCCGAAGATCACCCTCCGATTAAGAACGTCGAAGTGCGATAGCCGACCAGAGAGCGACACCTGAAAAGAGAATGAGGAGTGGATAGAAGAAATCCACTGCAACTGAGCCAGTCCGAACAATGTACTCTCCGGGTCCGAGAAAAGATAGTGTTAGCAGGATACCACCAACCCCGACAAGTATCATCTGTCACTCGTATATCTTATTCCAGATATCCATATGATGCGTGAGTAGACCCCGTCAGATAAACAAACTATCTAATTTTATAGGTTGAGGCTGAGATTAAATATCAGACGGGTGTAATTCTCTCAATGGAGAACAAATCCACACAATATTACTGTCGTACTCTACCGCAACAACATGTATGACTGACCTCTTGACGCGCGTTCAATTCGGTGTCGTCGGGGTGCTTTCTGCGTCTATCCTCGCAGCAGCTATGTTCGTGGGGCTGTCTGATACCGGTCCCGGGCCGGCCAAAGCCTTCGTCGGCGCAATCCTCCTCATTGGATACACTGTCCATAAGGGAGCACGAGAGTACCTCTCACCTCGACAGGAGAACATCCTCACAGGCGTGGTCTTCTTCCTCGGCTTCGGGGCTGTCGCTTGGGGCGTCTTCGTCGACGGCGCGAAAGTGAGTCAGGAAGACCTCGTCACTTTGGGTGGCTTCGTGGTCGCTATTGTGCTCATTGGCGGGTGGACGCTTCTAGCACGTCGTCGTCCCGAGTGAGACGTCGTCGAGACCACTCCCCAACTGATATCGAATCAACAATTTCATATAATGTCACTCGTGATGGGTTATCGAAGTTAACAGATTAACATGTCTGATAACAACGATTCAAGTAGCAGTTTCAGCCGCCGCAACATTCTCAAATCAGCCGCTGGGGGTGCTGCAGGTCTCTCCGGTCTCAGTCAGGTTCCAGTCGCGTGGGCACAGCCCACTGAATCGGAACTCGACGAGCTAGAGGGCAAACCAAACGTCCAGGCGGTCCTCTCTGAACTGGGCTTGGATTCCCTCCCCGACGACATGCAAAAGCTCTCCAATTCTTTCGGTGATGGCGAGGGAGCGGTCGAGTTCGAAATTTGGGAAGGTGAACTCCCATACGGGACGCTCCACGTCGGGCGGATCGAAGACCTCACGAACGTCGTTTTCGAATTCGGCGAAGACGCTGGGTCCACAGCACCCCAGCGATTCCGCTCGATTCCCGATGGAACAGAGCCACTTGTCTCAGCTACTGGCGGCGAGGCGTTCGTTAAGCGGTCGGCGACAGAGGACGAGGAAGCTGTAATCGGTCAACTGCTCCCAGAATCCGGTACGATGGTCGCCTCCACGACGACCATCCACGATGGTTTCCGAGTCGACCTTGTTCGCCGCAACGAGAAAACAGACGAACTCGAACAACTCCAGTACCGGGCGACTCTCGACGGAGAGGATGACGTTCATCCGGTGTTCAAAGAGTCCTCAAGTGCGCTGCAAAACGCTTCGGTGAGTCGGACGGTTCAGACCCGTGGCTTCCTGGACGACGTTTCTGACGCAGTCAACGACGTTGCTGATGGCATTAAAGGAAGCTACGACAAATGGCAGGGCGACCTAGACGCCGTCAAGGGATGGGTCGACCACAAGCCCTACAAACAAATGCCCGGGGCGAAGAAAATCTCTAACTTGTCGAAAAGCGGCGTCAAAGCAATCGTTGCTCAAGCAATTGTCGGTGAAAGTCTCGAAGCCGTCGCCGGCGACTGCGGTGAAGACTGTACGGACTGTGCGTTCACCGCCTCTGATTTAATCTTGAACTGCCACAAATGTCGCATCTTTGCTTCGGCATCACTGTCGGGAATCGGTGCGGCGTCTGCTGTGCTCTTGGTCGTCTGTGTCTGGCAGTTCTGTAAGCTCCCAACAGCTATCAACAAGTGTAGCAGCTGTCTCGACTGTGCCACGAACGCGGCCAACGTGTAGCTACCCTAACTGAAACCACCTGGACCTACTCCTTCTTTGCGTGGGGGTACTGTTATCAGAGCAGTGTATCTTGGCGTTAACGAGACGCAATCCGTCTTGTCACCTCCGCTTCCAACGACAATTGCGCTGGATTAATATAAAGTCAAATCTAAGACAATTTGTATGAGTCAGTCTCTGACGCGCGTCAAATTCGCTGTCGTCGGAGTGGTTTCGCTCTTGATTATCGGTGTACTGATGCGCGCCGGGCTCGCCGAGGGTGGCCCATGGGGGCCGTTCGAGGCGGCTGCAGTCGCAATTACGATGGTCGCTATTCTGCTGTTCAAATCAACCGAGGCTCACCTCTCTACTCGGCAGGAGGGCGTCGCACTGGCGTTGCTAATCCTGCTGTGTCTCGGAATCGTCGCTGTGGACGCACTCATCGCTGGTAAGGCGATATCCGGAGGCTTGCTTGGCAAAATTGGAATCGGGCTCCTCGTTGCACTGGCGTTCGTCGTGTGGCCGTCTCTGTCCCGACGCGGCACTGAGTGAGAGACGCGCTTCGCGTCTCGCGGGTCCAACTCAGACGTTCTGTGGAACGTCGAGCAGGTGTTGGGCGAGTTCCTCGGGAACGGATACCATCGGCCAGTGGCCAGTCTCCAGTTCGGACAACTCCCACGCTCGTTCGGCACAGAGCTGTCGGACCATCTCTAGTACACTCTCGTCCATCCCGTTGTCTCGACAGAGGATGTACGAATGCGGGACCGTTTTTGTCTCCGGGTTCTCGGCCGCCACGGTCTGTGTGAACGTATTCAGTGGATGTGGTGTTGCCTTGTTTCGCATCCACGCCGTGTCTTCGTCCGAGATTCCGACCCAACCAGGATGGTCGTCTGGTAGTGGCCACCCGCCGTCGTTGTCATCTGCAATTTCTTCCATCGCTGCCCACTCCTCCGGTGGATAGAAATCGGAGGCCGAGACCGGGTTGTCGTCCATCGGGACCAGCGCGTCGAGGTAGACGACGTGCGCGAGTCGCTCCGGGACTTCTTCGGCGACCCCCAAAACCACCAGTCCGGCGTAGCTGTGGCCAACGAGGACGACATCTTCGAGGTCTTCGTACGTGAGGACGTTTACGATGTCACGAACGTGTGTTTCGAGGTCCGTGTCAGGACTGGCGAGGTGTTCCCGTTCGCCGAGTCCCGTCAGTGTCGGTGTGTACACTTCGTGTCCGCCTTCCCTGAGGAGCGGTGTGAGATATTTCCAACACCACCCTCCGAGCCACGCACCGGGAACGAGCACGAACGACAGCCCACTGTCAGCGTTGCCGTCTTGTGCTGGTGACTCTCGGGTCATTGGTTCGGTCGATATCGAGTTTGGATAGTTGTCTTCGAATCGGGGGAGAATACGTTTGCGTTCATCAGTTGTTTGTCTGTCGTGTTGTTGACGGACTCCCAACGCAAATACGTGAGCCTAGTGGGGTGAAAGTAGTCGTTATCTAGCCACACCCACTCTGAGGAAGGAGCGGGCTGGTGATTTAAATAGTTGGAATATTTATAAAAATTCAGAAAATGCGTTGCGGCGGGTCGAGTAGACACGACGGAACGTAAGCAGAGAATTCAGAGACAACCAATAGAACTTCAGTACGTGTCTACCAGTACATCACACCCATTTGGTGCGAGTGGTTCAACCATCGACAGAACACTGTCCCGAATTGGGAACGCTTGTTGGCGACTCGGGTTTCTCGGGGTCCTCGGCCTGTTTGAACACCTTCAGTGGCTCTGGCAACCTCTCGAACTCGCGCAAGTCTTCAACGCTTTGTTCCTCCTGTTTCTCGTCCCTCCAATCTTGGTGACCGCTCAATACATGTGGAAGTATACTCGCTCCGAGAGCGAACAGACTGAGGCCAGCACCGAGGATGACCCCACAGACTGGATGACAACCGGCTACGAGCCCAACCCACTCAAATTACTCCAGACGCTCGTGTTCATGATTCACCCGAACACGGTGGTGCGAGGCACCGCGCAACTGTTTGGCAGCCTCGTCGTGTTCGTTCGATACCGGGGCCACCTACCAACCCCATCCGAATATGAGACGACGGTGGACTATACACTGCCATTCCGCGGTGAATGGACGGTGCATTCCGGGAGTCCAGACCCCGACTATTCACACTCGTGGTTCCCGGTCCAGCAGCGGTACGCATACGACTTCGTGAAAACTGATGAACAAGGACAGACGCATGATGGAACTGGTGGCCCAGAGTCGTTCTACTGTTTTGACGAGCCTGTAACCGCACCTGCAGATGGTACCGTCATTAGGTCGCTCGATGGTCACAGGGACCATCACCGGACGACCGGCTGGCTTGACCCGCTACAGTACCGCCTAGCCGGGAATTGTGTCGTTATCAAGCATGCTCCAGCGGAGTACAGTTTTCTTGGACATCTTAAGCAAGGGAGTGTTTGTGTATCCGAAGGTGACACGGTAAGCCGAGGCGACGAGATTGGCCGGTGTGGCCACTCTGGGAATTCAACAGAACCGCACCTTCACTTTCAGGTCCAAGACAACCCGCGGTTCTACCTCTCGGCGAGTCTCCCACTCCAATTCACTGAAATCGCTGTTGAGGGTCGAGATGGGGATACTGAGTCGAGGGAACGCGCGTACATTCACTGCGGTCAATTAGTTCAAAATCAAGTACGCAGGTTCTCACCCGGGTCAGAATCGAATCGGTAGTACGTGTCAGCGATGATTCTTGAGACCTTTCGCACTCAGCACGCCGTAATCGAGCGGGATGATACCGTAGTCGATATCGGGACGTGCACAGGTATCGTCGCGCTCAAACTTGCGTCGAGATTTAATATAGCAAAATGAGGTTTATAGGCTAAAAGCCGCCACCCAACCTTATTTTTACTAAATTCGGTTGTCTGCACAGGACAACCAAATCAGGAGAATTTATTAGACTCTGATACGTGTGGCCGTTAACCACCAAATGCGACGCACACGAACGCCCACCGCCAAAGCAAGCGAGCTTCTCCAGCCAAAAATCCACGGCTACAGTACAGATGAGTGAGTACCGTTGGTCGCAGCAGTCGCTCGACGAACTGCGAGAGTTCCATTGGGACACCATCAACCCCCAGATGATGCGTGACGGCCTCGACCCGGACGAACCACCGAGCTATCAGTGGCTCGCGGACAAGGGCTGGTCGGGGCTCGCCTACACACTTCGGGAGCACCACGACCTCACTGTCAAAGAGTTCTTCACTGACGTCGTCGGCCTCGAAGACGGCCGAGACAGCGACACCTACGAGTGGGGAATCGACGACTGCGACACCATCGAAGCGTTCGACTCCTATCTCTCGATGCTCGACCGTCGTCGCGGCCTCGCTGACACCACACTCCCGACGAGACAAACCCATCTCGCGCGGTTCGCTCGCGTCTATCGCGACCTGCACGGCCGCGCCGACCTCCTCGACCGCCTCGACGACCGCGACAACGAGCCCGAAGAAATCGACCGCTGCCTGTGCGTCCTCGACGAGTTCGACCGGGAACTCTCGACCGACGGGACGAAACTCAAATATCTCCAGACGGTCCGGAGTTTCTACGAATACCTCGTCGACTTCCGCCGGGCAGTCTACAACCCCGTTGCGAACGCCGCGAAGCAGTTCCGCTGGGAACAAGGGACGCCAGACAACCGAACGATGACAGCCGACCAGATTCGAGCGATGTACGAAGCAGCGTCGTCCCTGGAAGACGAACTCCTCGTCTTGGGCCTCGCATCCTGGGGGTTGCGTCCGGGAGAACTGGCGTCTATGCACGCCTCACAACTCGTTCTCGACGTCGAGGAGGATACAGAGCCGTACATCGCGTTCGACGAACGAAAGAACGGTCCCGGGACGGTCGCACTCCTGTACGGCGTCGACGAACTCTATCACCGTATCGACCACCTCGACGAACGCCCGTCGTGGAACGGGTACATCTTCCCGTCGTCGCAATCGACCAGTGGCCATCTGACGACCGATACCATCAACAACCGATTCAAACGCCTCGCACAAGCGTGCGACGTTCGAGTCGATGGCTCGGTTCCGACGGCAAAGTTGTGTCGTCGTTTCTGGTATACGACCTACCAGTCTGCGGTCGGTGAGTTACTCACGCAACTCGAAGGTGTCGCTGAGGACCAGGGGAGTTCGTCGGCAACAGTCGTGATGTCGAACTACCTCTCTGAAGAAAAACGCCGCCAGTTCCGTCGTGAAGCCATGCGAAAGTCACTTGCAGAAATATTCGAATAGGCAAGGTGCAGTAGTCGCGTCGGTAGTTGTTCGAACTGCTAGAGTACCACCGGGCACTTCTCTTCTGGAGGGATTCTAAATCTCGAAAGGTGACCAAATCCATTACAAAAATACACATGTAATTGTGAGCAATAGGGGAGAAGAAAAGTATGGTTAGAAAACATTTTTGGCCGATGTTTATTCTCAACATCGAGACCAGCGGGCTCGACGACGCCGTAACGAGATGAGAGGTCACGGAACTCTCTTGTGAGACTCTACAACAGGACCGAAACCTCGATTGGTTAAATCATATTTCGCTATACTCAATATGTTTTCATCTGCAATCACACAGTTACAGAGCACAAACTATTCGAGAGCCACGGTACATCCTAGTGAGAATCAATCGTCGCCACTCGGTTTCCGAGCAGTGACTACGAAAACTCCTGTTGCTCATGATTTGGTTGTGAACACGGGGAAGAAGCTGAACTACGAACTCGACCACCCCCGTGTTACAGGAGCTCATCCGGTAGTCGGTACGTTTTGCGTCCCGACACTGTCGGAACGCACTAACAACTGGTCCGCGGAAGAATATAATTCTGACTATCTACATTCTATATTAGATATGTCTAAACTATAGATTTGGCAATAACGATTAACTGGTTTGAGGTGCAAAGGTACGCTGGAACCATACAGAATTCCGCGACTCAAGAGGTGTGAACCCTCCCGCGTACATCCAACAAATGACTGAGAGGCACAAAGCAGCGCGTTCGAGCCCCGGTTCGAAGTGAGAACACCCGCTAGCGATTCACGACAGAGACCATACCACAGATGTCACGTTACAATACGTCCGAACCGACCGTCCGACAACTCACGACTGCGATGGAGGACGCGATAACCGGAATCTACCGCCTCCAAGAGACGACAGACGGTCGGGTCTCCACTTCCGCGCTCGCCTCAGCACTCGATGTAAAGCCGGCGACGATTTCGAGCATGTTCACTCGACTGGACGAACAAGGGCTAATCGAACGGGAAAAGCACCGACCGGTCATCCTCACAGACACGGGCGAACAGCTCGCACTCCGAATCCTCAGGCACCACCGATTGCTGGAGACGTTCCTCGTCGAGTGCCTCGGCTACGGTTGGGAAGAAGTCCACGACGAGTGCGACCGCCTCGAACACCACATCAGCCCACGCTTTGCCGACGCCCTCGAATCGTTTCTCGCGTCACCCGAGGTGGACCCACACGGCGACC